>OY969419.1:5895000-6568462 GCA_963699185.1 uncultured Acidobacteriaceae bacterium
ATCGAACACGGCATCGATCCGGACCGGACTCAAAGGTAGTTCCCAACTAAATGTTGGGTGTCAGCAGCGACAACCGTATATATCTGTAACGGTCAATCAGCGCAAGTCGCTTGGCGCCGAACATTGAGTTGGCGACAACTCAAACCCACCCAGGTGGGACGCCGTAAGGCGGATGATTTTTGACAACTGAATAGCATTGGGTAATTACAAGGCGAGAGTCGAATGAAAGAGTAAGTCTTATGAGTGCCTTAGATCTGCTGGGGCTTCAACGGTCCGCAATAACCGTCAGAAGCGATGAGCAGAAAAAACTAAGGCCATAAAATCTCTCGGCACGGATCCACCGCAAGGTGGATGTGGGCTGAGTAAATTTTGTGGTCAAGCTACTAAGGGCGCATGGTGGATGCCTTGGCAGAAGCAGGCGATGAAGGTCGTGGCAAGCTGCGATAAGCCTCGGGGAGCCGCAAGCAGGCATTGATCCGGGGATGACCGAATGGGGAAACCCTATACGGTAAAACCGTATAACGGCCCGATAAATACATAGTCGGGTTCGAGCGAACTCAGGGAAGTGAACCATCTCAGTACCTGAAGGAAAAGAAAACAACAGTGATTCCGAAAGTAGTGGCGAGCGAAATCGGAATAGCCCAAACCAGTCCCACCTTCGGGTGTGACCGGGGTTGTAGGGTCCGCAACAGTAGAGTTACCAATCCAGTCGTTAGTCGAAGCTCCCTGGAAAGGGAAGCCATAGAGCGTGATAGCCGCGTAGGCGAAAACGAGCTGGACTCGAAGCGGATACCTGAGTACCGCGGGGCACGAGAAACCCTGCGGGAATCCACGGAGACCATTCCGTAAGGCTAAATACTAGCTTCTGACCGATAGTGAACCAGTACCGTGAGGGAAAGGTGAAAAGAACCCCAGCGAGGGGAGTGAAATAGTACCTGAAACCGTGTGCCTACAAGCAGTGGGAGGGCTATGTCCGCAAGGAAATGCCTGACCGCGTGCCTATTGCATAATGAGCCGGCTAGTTATTCTTGTCAGCAAGGTTAAGCGTAAGCGAGCCGTAGCGAAAGCGAGTCCTAACTGGGCGTTTAGTTGGCAGGAATAGACGTGAAGCGGGATGATCTACCCTTGGCCAGGTTGAAAGTGGGGTAACACCCACTGGAGGACCGAACCGGTGTTTGTTGAAAAAAGCTCGGATGAGCTGAGGGTAGGGGTGAAAGGCTAATCAAATTCCGTGATAGCTCGTTCTCTCCGAAATAGCTTTAGGGCTAGCCTCGTATGATTTGCAGCGGTGGTAGAGATCTGAATGGACTAGGGGGCTTTCCAGCTTACTGAATCCAACCAAACTTCGAATGCCGTGGACAACTAGTACGGGAGTCAGACAGCGGGGGCTAAGCTTCGTTGTCGAGAGGGAAACAGCCCAGATCGCCTGCTAAGGTCCCCAAGTTTCAGCTAAGTGGGAAAGGATGTCGGAACGCCCAGACAGCCAGGAGGTTGGCTTAGAAGCAGCCATCCTTTAAAGAAAGCGTAATAGCTCACTGGTCAAGCGGTCCGGTGCCGATAATTCAACGGGGCTCAAGCTGAACACCGAAGCAGCGAATGTCCGCCGCAAGGCGGACGTGGTAGGAGAGCATTCTCAACACATTGAAGCGGGACCGTGAGGATCCGTCGAGAGTAGAGAAGAGACCCTGCCGGCATAAGTAGCGATAACGGAGGTGAGAACCCTCCGCGCCGAAAGTCTAAGGTTTCCTGAGGAAGGTTAATCCGCTCAGGGTTAGTCGGTCCCTAAGGCGAGGCCGAAAGGCGTAGTCGATGGACATCCGGTTAATATTCCGGAACTCCCAGCTGGTCGTTATTACGATGGGGTGACGCAGAAGGATAAGTGCAGCCTGTTATGGCTATCAGGTTCGACGCGTGTAAGCCGGTTTTTCCAGGTAAATCCGGGAAGACATTCAACGGTGAGACGCGAAGGAGTAGTCCGTATGGACGAAACGCACCGAGTTCACGCTGCCAAGAAAAACCTCTAAGGAGAACAGAAGGGAACCGTACCTCAAACCGACACAGGTAGACGAGGAGAATATCCAAAGGCGCTCGAGAGAACGCTCGTTCAGGAACTCGGCAAATTAACCCCGTAACTTCGGGAGAAGGGGTGCCCCGGTAGAGTGAAAGCTCGAGGGGGCCGCAGTGAAACGCGCACGGCGACTGTTTAACAAAAACACAGGTCTCTGCAAAGTCGAAAACGACGTATAGGGGCTGACGCCTGCCCGGTGCCGGAAGGTTAAAGGGAGCGGTCAACCGCAAGGTGAAGCTGCGAACTGAAGCCCCGGTGAACGGCGGCCGTAACTATAACGGTCCTAAGGTTAACAACTCGCTAGCCTTAGTAAAACTGAACTATATGCGGGAAACTCCTCATACAGCTGTCCGGTACTAACCGTCGAATATGACGGTAGTCAAAATCCGGCAGACAAGGGGACAATCCGCAGGGAAGGCTCCAAACATGGAGAACCCTCAGAGACTTTACGTTCAGCCACAGCCTGGGAGGCTGGAAGCGCAATGGGTGGTCGGATTTGTTGACGGCGAAGGATGCTTCTTCGTTGGCATCAATCCACATCCAGAGATGACTTCCGGTTTTCAAGTGCTTCCTGAATTCACAGTTGTACAGCACCAGAGGGACGTCCAACTTCTGCATGCACTCAAGCAATTTTTTGGGTGCGGTGTGGTTCGAACGAACCACGGCGACAGAATGGCGTATCGGGTGCGAAGTTTGGACCATCTGACCGACCGAATCGTTCCCTTCTTCGAACAGCATCCGCTGAAGTCGAAGAAGCGAATTGATTTCGCGAAATTCAGGCGTGTCCTGCAATTGATGACCATGGGAGAGCATTTGAAGAAAGCTGGCATCGAAGAAATTCGTGCCATCGCTTCCACCATGAACACAGGCAGTGAAAGATAAAGTCCAGCTTCTCTGGAAACAGAGTGAGATTAACTGAGCGAAATTCCTTGTCGGGTAAGTTCCGACCTGCACGAATGGCGTAACGATCGTGCGACTGTCTTAACGAGCGACTCGGCGAACTTGTAGTACCGGTGAAGATGCCGGTTACCCGCATCTAGACGGAAAGACCCCGTGCACCTTTACTATACCTTTACTATGAACTATGGTTTTCGCTGCGCAGGATAGGTGGGAGGCTTTGATCTCGGACTCTTGGGTTCGGGGGAGCCAACGGTGAGATACCACCCTGTGAGTGCTGTGGTTCTAACCTCTTCCCGTGATCCGGGAAAGGGACATAGTAAGGCGGGTAGTTTGACTGGGGCGGTCGCCTCCTAAATTGTAACGGAGGCGCGCGAAGCTACACTCAGGCTGTTTGGAAATCAGCCGTCGAGTGCAAAGGCATAAGTGTGGTTAACTGCGAGACCTACAAGTCGAGCAGATGCGAAAGCAGGCCTTAGTGATCCGGTGGTTCTGTATGGAAGGGCCATCGCTCAACGGATAAAAGGTACGCCGGGGATAACAGGCTGATCGCTGCCAAGAGTTCATATCGACGCAGCGGTTTGGCACCTCGATGTCGGCTCATCGCATCCTGGAGCTGTAGAAGGTTCCAAGGGTTAGGCTGTTCGCCTATTAAAGCGGTACGTGAGCTGGGTTCAGAACGTCGCGAGACAGTTCGGTCCCTATCTGATGTGGGCGTAGGAGATTTGAGAGGGCCTGTCCTTAGTACGAGAGGACCGGGATGGACGAACCTCTTGTGTTCCAGCTGTCATGCCAATGGCACGGCTGGGTAGCGAAGTTCGGTTGTGATAAACGCTGAATGCATATAAGCGTGAAGCACTCCTCAAGATGAGATCTCCCAACCCAAAAGGGTAAAGAAGGGCACACGAAGACCACGTGTTTGATAGGCTGGATGTGAAAGCGCAGTAATGCGTGAAGCTTACCAGTACTAATCGCCCGTTCGGCTTGACCATAAAATTTACTTGGCGCACCAGGCGAACCTGCCTGCGTGTACGGATCTCGACGGAGATCCAGTCCTGTATTCCTGATGCTATTCAGTTGTGAGAGATCGTCTGCCAAGACTTTCTACCGCGGATTTACACAGATCTTCACGGATCAATCCGGGGTTGAAAAGAAGGCGGCGAATGTTCTTTAAAGATCGACGTCTGAGGGCCTGCGTCTCATGGACGCTTGGGACCGAGTGGCGCGGAAGATCGCGCCCACGTCAGCGAAGCCGGTGATTTTACCGCGGGGGAAATACCCGTTCCCATCCCGAACACGGAAGTCAAGCCCCGCAGGGCCGATTGTACTGCACGCGAAAGTGTGTGGGAGAGTAGGTCGTCGCCGACATAAATAACGGCCTCATGTGAACACATGGGGCCGTTTCCTTTTTTGCGGCCGAATCAGCCGCGGATTTACGCGCATCAACCTATCTGCTTCTCAGCCCCCCTCGCAACCCTCGGCGACCGGGATATAATCTCTGCTTCGCAAAAGAGGTTCTGATGTTTTCATCCACAAATTTCTGGATGTGTTTTGCCGGGCTTGTCTATCTTGTCGCCGGAGTTTTTATACTTCGCAAAGAGATCAGCGCGGCTCGCGGCTGGGACAAGCTCATCACCTTGGGCTGTGTCTTCATCGCCGCTCCACTCGCTGTATTCGCGACCGAGCATTTCTGCAGCGCAAAGTTTATCCAGAATGGGGTCCCGTCCTGGATGCCGGCGCATTTGTTCTGGGCGTATTTTGTCGGATGCGCGCTGCTCGCCGCAGCTACCAGTCTTACTGTCAGGAAGTTCGTACGCTTGTCGTCCACTCTGCTCGGATTGATGTTCTTTCTATTTGTCTGCATGCTTCATATACCGAATGTGCTTGCGCATCCCAAAGATCGATTCGCATGGGCTGTCGTGCTAAGAGACCTCTCTTTTGCCGGAGGCGCATGGGCCTTGGCCGGACTGCAGAGTCGCGCCTCGTCGCCGCAACTATCGAAATGGATGATTTTGTTTGGCCGCATCGTCATAGCCATTGCTGCGATCTTTTTTGCCGCAGAACATTTTCTTCATCCACAGTTTGCGCCCGGCGTTCCCTTGGCAAAGATGGATCCAGCCTGGGTTCCATTTCCCAGCGTATGGGGATATCTCGCCGGAGCGGTCCTGCTGGCCGCTGGAATCGGTCTGGCCCTGAACCAAAAACCTCGCATAGCGGCCGCCTCGATTGGCGCATTAATGGCCGTTCTCACTCTAGTCCCATATCTGGTTATCTTGGTCCTCGCCCACGGCGGATCAACCCCGCAGATCACTGAAGCGATCAATTACGTCGCGGACACATTGCTCTACGCCGGAGCAGCCCTCGCGCTGGCATCGGCCCTGCCGCGCGATCCCGATCGCGTGGCGACAACGTAGCGTCCACGGAAGGGGCGCAGCTTTAGCCATGCCGTAACAGCCCTTACTCTGTCATCACGAGCCCGCCCTCGTGGGCGAGGGATCTACTTTTTCTAACAACCGACCACTGACAACTTCATCGGCGCAAGCGCCTCGGACGACGCAGATGATTGCTTTGAAAGTAGATCCCTGAGAATCTCGGAGTAATCTTATTGCGATGACTGCGCCTTCTTGACGGTGTCGAGTCCATACTTTGATATCAGGCTGTTTAGAAAATCGGGATCAAACCCTGCTGCGTACGCGATCAAGCCCGAGAGTTTAGCGCGATCCGTTGTGCTCAACAAATCTCGCTTGTGAATCATGGCTCGAATCCGCCTCTTAAACTGGCGACCAATATAGGCGGTACCGTCGCTGCCCAAAACAATTCCCGTCACGCGTCTTGCGCCTTTGCGGGAAGACCGCCGCGTCTTACTGCTGTTCAGCTGTAAATGTGCGGGAATCTTGAGGCCGCCCAATATCTTTGGAACCTCCGCCTCGATTCCCGAGAGTACATCTTTCCTGACGGTCGAAAAAAAAGGTCATCGGCGTAACGGGTATATTTGGCACCATTGTTTTCAGCCAGATTGTAAAGCTTCGAATCTAGTTCAAAACAGATTGCATTCGACAACGCCGGTGACGTGGGAGCGCCAATTGTCAGCATCCTGTTTCGACAAACCAGCTTGCAAAACACATCCTTATCATTGACAGTCCATCCAGCTACTAGTGCAAGATGATCGGCGAGATAGTGAAAGATATCGTCGTAGGTTATCGAAGGAAAAAATTCTCGACAATCCATTCGGATCAAATATCGACTGGACAAGTGAACTGCAGCATTACTCCAAATACTTGACCCGCTGCGGTACGCCATTGCAGCGTCGTGAACAGGCCACTTGTTAATAATGGAGCGAAGCAGCCAACGCTGCAGTGCCTTCAGCCTCCTCGAGGGATGGCAAATCTGTCGAACGCCACCAGTTCGCTTAGGAATAGGGTAAATCTTGTATTCGTGCGAAGCCCCGGCAGCGATGCTGTGAACGAACTTAACAGGTAGTCCAAGCTCTGCAGCTATTCTCTCTACGATCAAGGGGTAGGCCTCCCAATGCGATTGAGTGCGGCGGTCGCCTCGGGAATGGTTAGGAGTACCGAAAGGTGAGATGCGCGTTGACTCGGCAGATCTAACAGTAACTTGTGGTGAAACGGATGTTCGATTGCGTCAAGTTTTGTAGGCCAGAGGAATCTGAAGTTCTTGCCGTTCAGCATAACATCTCGAATCTGCAACAAATCCACCGAGACCGCGAGCCCAAGCAGTGTAGGGATGCTAATATCTCCGTTCAATATCGACGGGGCAATCAGCGAGACGTACTCCTCAACCATTTCAATAGTCGCAGGATAAATTACTCCTACAAGGTCGCACAAAAAGAACAACAAATGTTTTGGGCTTTCGGCAAGGTCAGATATCGCCGTTGGCTTTGCTTTTGGAATTCGAGAAATTCGCTCTTCTATGTCAGAGACTGCTAATAGGATTGTTTCCAATGGGACATAAATGGTGGGGCTAAAGATAGATTCGCGGTCAATCCACTGTAGCGGCCCATTGCAGATAAATGACGGCTCACCCTCATAGTCCTTGTCGACGATGGGAAGTATCTTCGGTCGGAGAGCATCGCTATTCGAGAAGGCCCCCAGTTCAGCGATGGTCCCGGGACTTTCGACAATAACCACGACGACGTCGGCAAGAGAGGCTAGATCCGCCTCCATCTTTAGAGCTCCTCGACTGACGCGAGACGCTATCTCGTCCCAAACAGCCTCAGCATAAAAAAGCTGCAGAGCAGGATTCTTCCGCGCTAGATAGGCCCGAAGGGTGTCTCGACTCTTGCTTCCTCGGCCACCGCAAAGAAAAACGACCGGCGATGTAGTTCTGAATCGGTAGCTTGGCGACCTGAGGCTTTCGACAATGCGGTCGCGTTCGGGTACATACCTCGGATGGGACGACCAGATTGTCATTGGCTCCTACTTCAAGCGGCCCCCGACCGAGCGAAGCGAGGGAGGGGCAGGATGACTATCAATACTTCCGGGCCGGCTAAACACCGGCCGCAGACGCAACTTCCAAACGGCTGCAATTGCTAGGAGCGAATCAAACGTAACTGAGTTTTCACGAGCAGTCAAGAGTTAAGGTCGTAGGCAGGCGGACCATATTTGGCGGGTGTCCCGGTCAAGGCGTCTTTGTGAACCGTAAAGTTCTAGTCGAGTGCCCCGTTCAAGCGAAGCTTGAGCGGGGTTTTTCTGGGTGGCAGATAGTCAACGTAGTTGATGGGACACGGTAGTCCGGGCAATCACTTGAGAGACGCGAGGTCGGTCGCGCGCAGCACCGCCTTTTCTTCCGAGTCGGGCAGATCGACAGCAACGAAGTAGTCTTCGGGATACAGGTAATCCTCACCCGACTCGTCGATCACGCGGAGTTGCTTGTGCTTGGCAGCGACTTCGTCCGGAAGCGATTGGTAGAGCTTCCTCAACTCCAGCGATGCGCCGTAGTCTTTGTTCTTCACGCAAACAACAAACTGCGGTTCGGCACGTCTCATAAGTCTGAATCAAGAATACGCTTGATCTTGTGTTCCTTCGCGCCGATTCCTCGACCTCGTAGCAGCCCCTTGCTAGGGCCGCGGGGAGATATTTCCTGCAACCGAGATGTAGCAGGTGTCCTGGTCCAGATAACCGCCTTGAAATACGCCGGTGCCCTCGACCGTGATATTGCCCTTCGCATCGAGCAGGGATGTGGTTCGAAGTTGAATGGTGAGGGTAGAATCGCCGGCGAGCTGGTAGGAATGGTGAAAGTACAGAGACAGGTTCATCGCCAAGGATCCAGATTGTCTGTCGTAGTTGCCCCAGCCGCTGACCAGACTTACCGTGGTGGTGACCATGCCCGCCGGGGAGTGGGTATCGTAGGTGACAGAAATCGGCGGGAACGAGACAACTTGCACCTTCGAGTGGTCCCAGATGCTGAAGTCGAGGCCGATTGTAACCATTTGGACGAACGGTCCGGGAGCATTGTCGTTGCTTGTCCCCATGGTGGCCGTTCCGCTGAAAATGGCAAAGAGCTCAAGGACTCCGTGATGGGACGTGATGCAGTGATTGAGTTTCTGTTGCGTGTCGGCGATTTGTTTGACCAGCGGGCTGGTCGCCATGATTTTCGCTATCGTCGCTTTGATCCCGGCGACGATGGCCTGCTTCTTGCCCACTCCCGCGGAGCTTTGTAATTCTTGTTGTAAGGCTGCCACTGCGTTCTGAATCTGGTCCGAGAGCTCGGCCTGCAGAGTTGATAGCTGGTCTTCCAGCGACGTGCATGGATCCGCAGGAGGCGCTGGTGGAGGGACATAGGGATGTTTCTTGACGCAGTCGTCGAGCTTAGCTTGGACTTTGCTGATCTGGGCCAGCAATTTCTTGATCTGGGCTGCTGCTGCAGCTTTGGAAGGCACATTGCCCAAGTCGAGTGCGCTGGAAAGGGCTAGTTCCTGGTCCTCAAGCTTCTGTAGCTGATCCGCGATTTTCTGGCATTCAGGTGAGTACGGCATTTTCACCTCCTCGGCTTCTGTGCCGATTTGGTCGCTGGCCAGAGTTCGGTTGGGCCTGGAGGCCCGGAAAGGGAGAAAGTGCGCAGAAGTTTATAAAGTCAACTCTTCGTTGTCAACAATTCAATGGCAATGTGTCGGTAGCACATGATATGTCCGGTTGAGATAGCACGTGATCTGTCCGCTTTGCAGGCGGCGAGAGTAGGAGACCATGCCAAGCATGGATTGCTACTCGAAGGCCGCGATGGAGCGGGCGATGAAAGTGCAAGAAGTGATCTTACGGGCCATGGCGAAGAAGCTCACCTGGTGGCAGGCGGCCGAGATCATCGGCATCAGCGATCGGTCGATGCGGCGCTGGCGGGAGCGACTGGAAGAGTTTGGCTACGACGGGTTGTTCGACCGGCGGCGGGGACAGCCTTCCCCCAAGCGAGTTCCTCTGGCCACGGTCGAGCAGGTCTTGGGGCTGTATCGGGATCGCTATTTCGATCTAAACGTACAGCATTTTCACGAGAAGCTGAGTGCCGAGCACCAGATCGATTTGAGCTACACCTGGGTGAAACAAGCTCTGCAGGGAGCCGGACTGGTAGCGCGGGGCCGCAAGCGCGGGGTGCATCGTAAGCGGCGGGAACGCCGTCCGCTGCCGGGCATGCTGTTGCACATCGACGGCAGCCGTCATCGCTGGTTCCAGGACGAGCGCTGGTACGACCTGATCGTCATCCTGGATGACGCGACCAGCGAGATCTACTATGCGCAACTGGTGGAGGAAGAATCGACGGCGACGGTGATGGCCGGGTTGCGGGAAGTCATCGAGCGCAAGGGATTGTTCTGCGCCTTGTACAGCGACCGGGGCAGCCATTTTTGGCTGACGCCGAAGGTAGGAGGCAAGGTCGATCCCCATCGCTTAACGCAGGTGGGACGGGCGCTGCGCGAGTTAGGAGTGCAGATGATCCCGGCCTACTCGCCGCAGGCGCGGGGCCGTAGCGAGCGCAGCTTCGGGACCTGGCAGGGACGGCTGCCACAGGAGCTGCGGCTGCACGGGATCACCACGCTGGAAGCGGCCAATGGGTTTCTGCGGGATGAATACATCGCCGAGTTCAATGGTCGTTTTCAGGTGGCGCCGGCGCAACGCGGTAACGCGTTTCTCCCGTGCCCCCGCAAACATCTGGACCTGGTCTTCTCCCTGCAGTTTGAGCGGACGGTAAATCGCGACAACACCGTCAGTTTTCAGAACCTGCAGCTACAGATTGAGCGGGTGCAGTGGCGAGGGACGCTGGCCGGCTGCAATGTCATGGTGCACCGGCACCTGGACGGGAGCATCAGCCTCACCCACGGGCCGCATCGGCTGGGACGTTATAGCGCCCAAGGCGTGGCCTTCAGGTCAACCCAAAACGCGGCGGCAAGCGCTGTGGAAAAGACGCACCGTGGAAAAGTCAAACAACCGACTTTTCCCCCGCGCTTGGAAATCCCGCCCAGAGCGCGGGATTCCCACTTTCCCACAGCGACGACGGCGGGTATATGAGTAAACCCAAAACCAAAACCGGACATTTCACTTGCTATGAAAAGCGGACATTTTGACTTGCTACGAACACAATTCAATGGCAATGCAGCCAGTATCCCCGAGAATCCCACCTTCCCAAATCGGGAGCGCTGATTTACTAAAGTTTGGGCGCCTCCACTTTTTCGCTTTTCCTACCTCCCAGCCGAGGGTTGACAATGACACTGGCGCATTGCGCCGTGAGTCTCGCCTGGTCGTCGGATAAGGTCGCAGCGCCAATTGCGCATCGTGCGACGTCCGCCGCCATCGAAGCGGGGTGGCCCCTCCTTTCGCCTCTTTTGCGAAAGGCTGGGAAGCAGCAGCGGCGGCCAGTTCTTTGAAAATCGGAGCTAAGTCCCCTGAATGGAATACTTTGCGGAGAGTATCACGCTAAGTGATTGATTCCAAAAGGTCGGCAAATACGCAGCCGCAGCTAAGTTATTTGTTTGTGCGACTTTACATATAACTCTTTTGTTTATGCTACTTTGCGCGGATTTTTTCTCTAAATCATTGATTCTACCGATGGGCAAGGGGTAGGTGGGGGGTGCCTCCAATCACCTAGAGCGACCGGGACGAAGACGCGAAACTCCCACATGCAACCCATCAACCGTGATTCGTTAGGGCGTTGGCGTTTCTAGGACCACATCGTCATCGGCTGGGCCACGCAGGCACTCCGCAGCGGGAACGAAGTAGTAGGCACCGGTGATCGGCTTGGTATAACGAGTGAGCGCGTCGCGCACGCCCGTCTTGAGGCCTGCCATGCTTTCCAGCATGGTCGCAAGGCGTTGCTGCTCGGCGCTGAATCCGACGAACATGGTGCCGTGATTGGTCACCGTACCGTAGGGCATGTTGCGGCGGAATATTTTGCCGAACGTATCCTGATCGGTACTCGCGACATGCGAGTCGGCCGGCTTGTTCTCAAGCTCGATGCTGTCGGTTTTTTTCCGCCCAATCACCAGCTCCTGGCTGGCCTCGGTGAGCGACTCCCACTTGGGTGTGTCATGCGGCCACTTCTGCAACAGGAGAATGCTTCCAGCCGCGCCGGGATTTCCCTCGGGGATCAGCGCGACTTCGGGCGCATCGATCAGGCTGGGATTCTCGCTTCCGTCGATGAATCCAGTCAGGTCGCGATCGTGACGATACGGCCAGCTCGAGGTCTCTTCCGCGACGGAAGCCAGTCCTTTGAGCTCGCCGATCGCGCGGTGCGAAACGTCGAAGATTACGTCATAGGCACTGCCGCAGATCCACAGGACCGCGTCGTGCTGAGTGGCCGGCATGACGAAGCCTTCGGTTCCGAGCAGGTCTTCGTTGAAGCCGTTGATTCCTGCGGGTGCATCGTCGGGCGCAACCTGGCTCCAGAGCTCGGGCCGGAAACCCACGACCAGGTTGACTCCGCCAATAGTGGTTCGTGGCTCACGAAACGAGGAGATTGCGGTCACCAGATCGCGACCTCCTGGCTTATTCAGGAGGTCGAATTCGAGGTAAGCATGAGATGAGGTTCCGAGGGCGAAAATTCCACTCTGAGCCGTGCGCATACAGCCAACATACCAAGAGCGCGGGGGCGGAACAACTTGGCCGATAAGGTAGCCTGTCGTCATCGCCGAGGACCGACATCACCGCGTTGATCACGCGGCGGCGGGTTCTGGCAACCGTTTTACATTTGCGCCCTTGACCAGCAGCCACAGCATGATCGCAATCTCTCCGAGGAGGGCGGGAAAGGACATGTTAAAGACTGTGCTGTAGTGTTGCGGTGAAAATATGCCCGTGAGGCTGATGATCACGTAGGCGAAGCAGTTGACGATCAGCCAGACGCCGAGGATCCGGGGAAGGAAGCGTGATTTATACACCAGCACGCCGAATGGGAATAGCCACAGGCCCCAGAAGATCTCGTTGATCACGTTTCCCTGGCTGTGCAGGCGGACAAACAGCATGCCCAGGGCGTCGAGCTGTTCCTTGTTGAATACTGACAGGAAGTCTCCGCCGCGGAAAAGGGTAAGAGCGGCGATGTTGTTCAGCTCATTTAGAAACCCGACGGCGGCAGAGACCAGGACGAGGCTCACCATCAGTAGCGCCTGTGTCTTGTCCACTTCTCGGAATAAACGGTAAAGAGCTATGGCCAGACAGATAAAGATGACCGAGCCGATCAGGTTACCGACGATGCCGAGATGGAACATCGTTTCATGAGCCAGGATGTTGCTGGCGGTCGCGGTGGCGTTTCCCTTCACGATCAGCTTGCCGGGAACATACATGAGGCTGAATGGGCCGGTAACCACCATGGATAGATATACCGCACCTGCGATGCGCGCAGTCTTGACGGTTGGGTTCATGTCCGGTCTCCTGATTGGCGGGAGTTGTTCTGCACTGGGGATACGGCCGAGAGGGACACTTTGTTCACTTCGGTCACTCATCTACCGTCCCACACTTTCGCTGGCGGTGCGATAGAGTGGGACGCCTACCCTCACGCCTGCTGGCTGTCGCTCGCGGGAGTGCCGAAGCCGCAACGTTCGCGCATACCTTGGCGGAATTTTTCGCGCTCCTCGGGAGTCATGTTTGCCCAACGGCTGCCCATGCGACGGCCAGAGTAGCGACGGCGCCACCCGCGGCCACTCACACCGCCGAAGAGGATGCGGCAGAGCACCAGCATCGCCATTGCCTGCCAGAAGGTGATCAGGTGCCAGCCGAAGAGCCCCGGCAGCAGCCAGTTCCACAGGCTCATCACCACCCAGCCGCCGAAGGCCATAAACAGCGCGATGCCCACTATCGCCGCGGGAATGATGAAAAATAGTTTCTTTCGTTTCATGTTCGGTCCCTCACGCTTTCGTAAATTCGTCGTAGATGCTTTGCAATCGCTCGCGCAGATGCAGCACCGCATAGCGTTTGCGCGAGAGCAGCGTATTCACACTCACGCCGCTCTCGGAGGACATCTCTTTGAAGCTGCGCCCTTCGATCTCGTGTCCCACAAACACTTCGCGCTGCTCTTCGGGCAACTCGTCGAGCGCATCTTCGATTTCGTCCAGCAGCACGCTGCGCGCGTACAGCGCATCGGGTCCTGCATCGGGCGAAGGCAGCAAGTCCTCCAGCAACAGCGGCTCATCTTCTCCACTGGCCGAGACTGAATCGCTCAAGCTTTCCGGCGTCTTCTTGCGGAAGAGGTCGGTGATGCGGTTGCGCGCCACGCGGAAGAGCCAGCCGGTCACGTGCTCGATCGGCATCAGCAGGCGGTTCGCCTCCACCAGCTCGTGGAAGACTTCCTGCAGGATGTCTTCGGCATCGCGCGGATCGGGCACACGCCGGCGAATGAAGTTGCGCAGCCGCGACTGCTCCTGCTTGACCGCTTCGGTGATCCGCCGGTCCTGCTCGAGGGTCATCGTCTCCCGGCTCGCCGCGTCCTTCATCTACAGGTGTAGACGAATGAGGGGTGCGGATATTGTAGGGGTTCAGCGGTTTTTACATTCCGATGACACGCACGAAGTCGGGTGTCGGATAGTATTTGTAGTACGGTCCGTGAGGAATGGAGTTAGGCATGAGTGAAATCAAGGAATTTCCTTACGAAACCCGGTTGAACGTACTCTGCGAGCCGCTTGAAGTAATCGATGAAAAGGCGCTGGCCGACGCGTGTACTCACAAGTGGTACAACCAGACGCTTTGTGCGGTGAATGATTCGGTCGTCCGGCTCGGCGTCGTCGAGGGAGAGTATCACTGGCACAAGCATGAAGCGGATGACGAATTCTTCTACGTGGTCGAAGGTCGGTTACTGATTGACCTTGAAGACCGCACCGTGGAACTCGGTCCCAGGCAGGGCGTCGTAATTCCCAAGGGCGTGATGCATCGTCCGTGGGCGCCGCAACGTACCGTGATGCTGATGGTCGAGACGAGCAATATCGTCCCGACGGGAAACTAGTCGCACTCGAGCGTCTTGTGCGCTCCAAGCGGGCTCAAAACGATGTTCGTTGGTCACTACGGTGTGTCGTTCGCAATGAGAGCAGAGGCGAAGCGTCTGCCGCTTTGGATATGGTTTGTTGCGGTGCAATGGATGGATGTCGTTTGGTCGGTTCTAGTGCTGTTGGGTGTTGAGAAAGTGCGTATCGTACCGGGCTTCACGGAGGCCAACGCCCTTGATCTTTACTACATGCCATATACCCACGGATTGCCCGGATCGATTGTGCTTTCGCTCATTCTCGGTGCGATCGTATCGCTGTTTACCTTAGGAGGTCGCGCAAGAACGATGCTTCTGGTGGCGGGCGCCTCATTTTCGCACTGGGTTATCGATCTCCTGGTACATGTGCCCGATATGCCTCTTTACGACAATACCGCTAAGGTCGGTCTGGGACTTTGGCGACATGTTATTTTGAGTTTTCCACTGGAATTGATCTTTCTCGGATTGGGTGCGTGGCTCTATGCACGCGCGACGACTTTCAAGGGTGCCAAGGGCCGGTATGTTTTCTTTGCATTTTTGGTTTTCCTCGTAGTGCTGCAGATTTACGCGAACTTCGGGCCGCCGCCGTCCTCGGCTGCAGTGATGGCTGTCAGCGCGCTGGCATTGTATGCGGGTTTGGCAGGCCTCGCTGCATGGGTCGAGCGAATCGCGACTCTCTCGAGCGAAGCTTAGAAACGGCCTCGAGACGTGAGAGCCTTAACACCGAAGCGGCTGTCGGATCGTAGATTCCGGATCATTTCCCCCGTCGCATCAGCACCACGGTCAGGAGCATGAAGGCGGCCGTCCCCCAGTGGATCAGGATCACTGGCGTAAATACCGAGTTCGCATGCCTTAGGACGATCAGTCCATCAAAGACCGGGATCAGGGTTAACGCGCCGATCGCACAGGCCAGCGCTTTTCGATTACCGATACCGAGCAGTGCGAGCACCAGGATGCCGGAGACGACGTCCCTGGCGGCCTTAATCGCGAGCAGATCGCCATCGCGCGGATCCAGCAGAGGCACACCGTATCCAAGTGCACCGGCGGCTGGATCGAGGAACTCGCGAATTCCGATAAAGATTATGCCCAGCGCGACGACTATCGAGAGCAGACCGGATGGGGAAAGGACCTTCATTCTCGCGTCCGTTGCAGTACCCCCGTTCATTTGCTAGCTCCGATCTGGCGACGGCTCGCTTCTCAAGCTGTAGCGAGCGATCTGACGCCATTTCCGGCGGCGCAATATTTTAGGATGCGGGCGACGGCGCTTTGGTCTCCTCGCAACCGAGGTCATATTTGCGTCAAGTTCCGAGTCTGAAGTACGATGGAACCGCGAATCGCTTCTTGTTTCCGTTGCGAAAAAACTTTTCCAGCGTCGCAGAAATGCGAATCTCCGCTGCTATACTTTCCGACATTGGCCCGGACTTCGGGTGAAGCTTCGGGCCAGGAGAATCGCCGCTCCACCGACTTACTGCTCCACACCTCAACTAACTGATATCCGAACTTCAACAATAGGCCCGCAAGCTGGCGCCAACGGGCCATCCAGGATTTCGCCACGATGGGGCCACTTTAGGAGAACAGAATGCCATCCCGCAAAGCTGCAGTCTTCGTCGCGCTGGTTGCCTTCGCGATTTTGTCTACGACCTCGCTCGCCAATGCCGGCGCCTACTCCAACGTGTTTGCGTACGGCGACAGCTTGTCGGACTTGGGCAACATCTACACCGTTTCGGGCCACACCATTCCGCTATCGCCTCCTTATTACATGGGCCGTTTTTCGAACGGACCTTTGGCGGTGGAATACCTGGCGAACACGCTCCACTCGCCACTAACCAGCTTCGCCTGGGGCGGCGCTACGACGGGCGTAGGCGACTCGGGCGATGGTGGTACGCAGACGACGCTGGGTAGCCACGGATTGCCGGGCATGCTTCTGCAGGTGCAGAATTCGTTGAGCACCGTGGCGCCGTTCGCGCCGACTTCGCTCTTTATTGTGTGGGGCGGGCCGGATGATTTCATCACCGGTGGAACGGTGGCCATCGGGGTGGCCGACGAACTGGCGATCGTGAGCGCTCTGCAGGGGGTAGGAGCAACACACATTCTGGTTCCCGGCATGCCGGACATGGGGCTGACGCCCTTGTACTATGGCAATCCGGCAGCGACTGCGTTCAGCTTCGCGTTTGATCAGGCGCTGCAGGCCAGTCTTCCCAAGGGCGTGAAGTATTTCGATACCTTTGGCTTCATGCATCAGGTTGTGTCGAATCCCAGCGCGTACGGGTTCACGGACGTGACCGATCCTTGCCTGGTGGGGCTCACGCCGTGCAGTAATCCGAATCAGTATTTGTTCTGGGATACCCTGCATCCGACGACGGCGGCCGATGCCCTTCTGGCAGGCCAATTTCAGAATGTAGTTACGCCGGAGCCCTCGACGTTCCTGATGCTGGGAACTGGGATTGCGGGATTGGCAGGGGTGTTGCGGAGAAAGATGTCGGCGTAATTCGACCACAATGCCGTTGACTCATAACGAAGGCCGTCGGTAGATATGCCGACGGCCTTTTGTATCGGGACGAAACTCCGCTACTCGATCTCGATAGCGAGCATCATTTGCGTGCGGCCGCGCATCCGGCTGAAGAAGTCGCCAATGCGTTTCATCAGGCCGTACTTCTGGACGAGTAGCGACTGTCCGTTGGCGGCTTCGTCGCCTGAGCAGATGCGGGCGCGGGCATCGACCCATGCGCCACGCAGGTCTCCGCGCATGTTGCAGGGCGCAATGCGCACCCTGGGGTTGTTCCGGATGCGCTTCGCCTTGCCGGAATCCGGCAGCGTGTACACGTAAAATGTCGTGGGCTGACGGCCCAGGTCTTCCGCAAACCACACCGGGGTGCGCACGCCTACACCCGTCTTACGAAAGGTTTCCAGGCTCAGGTGCTTGGCGTTGGTGAACTGGCCGATAGCGTCGGGCATGATGGCAGTCCTCTCCCATCATTATCCCAGACGATGCCAATGTCTGCGCTAGTGCGCACTGACTCCCATCGCGGGATACAACTCGGCGGGATACATGACGGCCCCGCCCTTGATCACAGTTTCGATATTGCGGATATCGCTGATTTTCGTCGTCGGGTCGCCGTTGACGAGAATCATGTCCGCCAGCTTTCCGGGCGCGATGGAGCCGAGTTCGCCATCGCGTTTCATGATCTGCGCCGCGGTCAGCGTGGCCATGCGCAGCACTTGGGGTGCGGGGATGCCGGCTTCGTTGTAAATCTCCAGCTCGCGATGGAGGGAGTATCCCGATCCTTGATCGGTGCCCGCCACGATGGTGATGCCATTGTCGTAAAGCTTCTTCACCATGCGTACAAAGTTGGCGTAAGAGGCGCGATAAAGCTGGTCGGTAGCCGCGTCGGGGACGGGTAGGGCCTGTCCCGCGGCTTTCGAACCACGCTGTACTTGCAGCGGAAGCCGATCGAACATGAATGCGTCCTGCCGGGGAATTGTACCGGGGCGGTCGGTGTAGGTCGCCTCCCAAATGGCCATGGTCGGATCGATGACCGTGTGGTGCTCCTTCAATAGCGCGATGAACTGGTTTACCTGCGCTGAGTTCAGGTCGATTCCGGCGGCGCGTTTGCCAGGTTCGGTGAAGCGCGCGGGTGTGCGGGTCTCGGTGACGTCGGGCATGAAGTCGAGGAACACGAAATTCATGTGCTGGATTTCGTCAGCGCCATCGCGCACGAACTGCTCGGCGATCATACCCGAGGGTACATGACCGCTGACACGCAGGCCACGCTTGTGAGCCTCATCGATGATCACCGGCACGAGTTCGGGCTTCACAGAGCTGTAAATCTTGATCTGCACATAGCCGAGGTCAGCGTAGTGATCGACGCGCTCGCGTGCCTCTTCGGGCGTGGCGGCCAGAACCTTCACCGGGCCTTCGAACGGTCCCGGGCCATCAATAAAGCCGGCGAGGATAATGCGCGGGCCGATCTGTTCACCTTGCTCGATGTGCTTCTTGAGCCGACCGAGTTCGTCAATCGAGTTGGCCAGATCGCGTCCCGTGGTGATGCCGGCGGCGACGTCAAGGAAGGCATTGTCGGGACTGAAGTGCTGGTGCATGTCCCAGAGGCCGGGGAGCAGCATCTTGCCGGTGCCATCGATGACTTGCGCGCTAGATGCAGTCGCCTGGCCGCTTTCCGATTCGACGCTGACGATGCGCTCGCCGCGAATGGTGACGCGTTGCGCCGGTACCGTCTTCGCCGTTGCTGAGTCAAAGAGAGTGACGTTCTTGATGATGAGATCGCCAGCAGGATGGTGGGTGAGTTGCTTGGCAAGGCTGGCCGCGCGAGCCGATTGAATGTCATCCTGCGTTTTGTACAGGGTTCCGTAGGTGCTCTCGAAGCCGACCCGTATCAGGCCCGACCAGCCCTGCACAGCGGCAAATGCGTTGTGTTGATCGTCGAGCCATAGGTAAGTCGGGCTGAAGTCGAGGCCGTCAACCTGGTAAAGCGTCACCATCACCTTCTTGCCATTCGCTTCCACCGGGATGGTCTTCAGCTCTTTGAGGCTAGCTTCGCCTCCTGGCAGCAGAGGCAACTTGCCGCTGTTCTTCAGCAATCCTTGCGCCAGGATATAAGAACTCGCCGGGCCCACGTCGAGTCCTACAAAAAAGCGGCCTGCAGCGCTGCCGTGTCCGTCTTCGGACTGGTTCTTCCACGTCGCATCGGCGCCTTTCACGCTGAAGGTCTCGTTCACCGGGTTCTTCATGTAGTCCACGCCGTGCGTCTCCTCGAAGGTGACGATGCCGCGGCCATCGAGTCGGTAGGTGGAATACGTCTTGGGTCCGCGCCCACGGTCGTTGAACTGGAAGAACTCATGAATCGCGCCGTCGGGTGTGGTCCATATGGCATCCTGTCCGCCGGGAGTCTTGTCGATCAGCAGCATCCAGACGGTCGCGTCCTTCGGGATGTCGGGCGGCAGCGCCGGCAAGGGCGACTGTCCTTGTTGTGCAATCAGGCTAGTGGCAAAGAGAGCGGACAGCAGGAGGGGCAGAATGCGCAGGGAGGGTTTCATGGGTAGCCATAGGTTTATACGTCGAATCGAGGAAAATGTTCAAGTCCGCCTGCGGTTCGTGATGGCATTGCAGGCCATCAGGTATCATCAAGCGATTCACCGAAGTTCATCACGGAGGGGAAATCGATGCGTCTGCTCTTGAACTGGTTGCTGAGCGCGATCGCGTTGTTGATCGTGTCGTATGTGGTGCCCGGGTTCCACCTCGAAGGATTCAAGGCGGCGCTGATCGCGGCCATCGTTATCGGGTTGATCAACGCTACGCTGGGTTTGCTCCTGAAGCTGATTACCCTACCGCTGACCCTGCTGACTCTTGGCGTGTTCTGGTGGGTCGTGAACGCGTTCATGTTGATTCTGGCGTCGAGGCTCCTGGCTCCGGAGTTCATGGTCAACGGATTTCTGGCGGCGTTCCTGGGGGCGATCCTGCTGTCGCTGGTGAACGTGGTGCTGCGTAAGATCGCCAGCGAGGTCACGGACTAGTACTTAGTTGCAAAGGAATACGTTATATGGCATGATCGGGCGTGAGCAAACGCCCGACAGTGGTCACCCTAACCCAAGAGGACCGCTCCACCCTGGAAGGATGGGTGCGCGCGGGTAAAACCGAACGCCGCCTCGCCGAGCGCGCGAAGATCATTTTGCTGGCCGCGGATGGGCAAGGCACGATCCCGATCGCCCGCACACTGCGCATGCGCGCCGCGCGGGTCAGCAAATGGCGGGTGCGCTTCCGTCGCGACGGTCTGCGTGGGTTGCAGGATGCGCCGCGGCCCGGGGCAGTGCGGCGGTATGACGAGAATACGGAGAACCGGATTCTGGTTACACTGGACGAGCCGCCCCCGTCGGGGTACGCCACCTGGAGCGGGGCGCTGCTGGCCCAGTCGCTGGGCGATGTGTCCAAACATGAGGTCTGGCGGGTGTTGCGGGCCCGAGGCATTCAGCTGCAGCGGCGGCGCAGTTGGTGTATCTCGACGGATCCTCAGTTTGCCGCCAAGGCGGCCGATATCGTGGGGCTCTATCTGCACCCCCCGGAGAATGCGGTGGTGCTGTCGGTCGACGAAAAGCCGCATATCCAAGCTCTGGAACGAGCCCAGGGCTATTTGAAACTGCCCAACGGCAAGGCGGTGACCGGCTTCAACCACGAATACAAGCGCCACGGCACAACCACCTTATTTGCCGCTCTGGACGTGCTCACCGGCAAAGTCTTCGGAGGACACGCCCCTCGCCGTCGCCGACGCGACTTCCTGGCGTTTATGAATGAACTGGTGGCACTCTACCCACGGCGGGAACTACACGTGAGTCTGGACAACCTCAATACCCACAAGCCCAAGCACGACCGCTGGCTGGCCCAGCACGGCAACGTGCACCTCCATTTCACGCCCACACACGCCTCCTGGCTGAATCAGATTGAGTGCTGGTTCAGCATCCTGAGCCGGCGCGCTCTGCGTGGAGCCAGTTTCACTTCGCCGGGCGAGGTACGAGAGGCCATCGACCGCTTCATCGCCGTCTACAATAAGAATGCCGTCCCCTTTGAGTGGACCAAACGTGAAGTGCGCAACGTCCACCCGCAACCATATTACGCTAATCTTCGCAACTAAGCACTAGCTAACTTCCTCAAGCCACGTGCAAACCGGCTTGGATCGCGAAAGGAGATCCCCGTGCCAGCCAAGAAAGCAACGCCGGCATCAGAGGATGCCGAAGGGCAGCTCAAAGGCTTCATCGAGAAATTTGAGCCAAAGTATCAAGCCTTGATCCGTTCCGTGCGCAAGGCGTTGCGGAAGCGAATGCCCACGGCCAACGAACTGGTTTGGGACAACTACAACTTTTTCGTGATCGGTTACTTACCCACGGAACGCCCTTCTGATTCCATTCTCTCGATCGCCGGAGGGGCTGGCGGTGTGGGGCTGTCCTTTTTATCGGGGAGCTACTCTCCCTGATCCGCACAAGATATTGCTGGGCTCGGGTAGTCAGAATCGTTTCATCCGGCTGGAGTCGAAGGAAACACTGTTGCGCCGCGAGGTCGACGCGCTGATCGCTGCTGCAATCGCCCAGTGCAGAATGCCTCTGGCGGCGCACGGCGGCGGCAAGCTCATCATCCGGTCAGTTTCAGCGAAACAAAAGCCCCGGCGCAGGGGGGCGAAGTGACATCCGGAAAGCGTCGCGGGCTGCCGCGATCAGAGCGCCCGCAACCGTCGAACCGTCTCGGCGACGTCGCCCTGTTGAAACAGGCGGATTCCAGCGACGCCGGCAGCGCCCGCGTCGATACAGGCGCGTGCATTGGCGAGGGTCACGCCGCCGAGGGCAAGCACTGTGAAACTGTTCGGTAGTCCTGCCGTCGGCGAGCACGCAAGTCGCAAGACCTTTAGGCCAAGTCCCTTCGCGCCAGTTGTGGACTTCTCGAAGATCGGAGCCAGCACGGCGAAACTCGCGCCGTTGGACTCTGCCTGGCGCACATCTTCGACGCTGTGAGCGGAGACGCCGATGATCGGCTCGCGATCACTGTGACGTAACCACTGGTCGCGGATTTCGTCGGCGGGCGGAAAGCCGGCGGGAAGATGCACTCCGTCGGCGCCGACCGCAATCGCAATGTCCGGGTGACTGTTGATCAGCAGCTTCGTTACCGCGGAGTTCGTACGGACTGCGCCGAGAGCTTGGCTCGCCAGGCGTTGCAACTCCTCTGCGGAGAGGTCTTTTTCGCGCAACTGGATGTAGTCCACCCCACCGCGCGCGGCTTCGGCGACGCGGCGCAACAATGCCGCGCGTTGTTCATGATCGGTTCCGGCGAAACCTTTGCGATCGGTGATGTAGTAGAGCAACATCGCGACTCGATTGTAGCTAGAATTAGGTTGTGCCGACCGTCCACAAACAAACTCCCAAGATGCTAAAATCGCGCGCTCAGTCGATCGAGGTCCTTCGCACCGACGCATTCGCCGATCTGCCCTGGCTGGTGCACGGCTTCAGCACGCGCCAGGGGGGAGTTTCGACCTGTTACGGAGGCAGGACGCTCAACCTCGGGCAAACGGAGCACGACACCCACGCTAACGTCGAACGCAATCGCGCGCTGTTTCTGAAAGCCGTGGATGCTGTCAGCGACGTCGGCGGGCTGTGGCCGCTGGCACAGGTCAGGCAGATCCACTCGGCGATGGTCCATCGTATCGATGCAGTTTCGGCTCACCCCGTAGCAGGCGACGGCATGATCACCAACACTCCCGGCCTTTTGCTGGCGATCAAGACGGCCGACTGTGTGCCCGTGCTGGTAGCCGACGTGAAGCGTCGCGTCGTGGGTGCGTTTCATGCAGGCTGGCGCGGAACCGTCGCGCGGGTGGTGGAGAAGGGTGTCGGCGAAATGCGCCGCCAGTTCGGCAGCGTTCCACGGGACCTGCGGGCATCGATCGGGCCGTGCATCCGAAAGTGCTGCTACTCTGTGGGACTAGAGGTGCGCGCCGAGTTCGAATCGCAGTTCCGCTACGCCCACGAGTTATTCGAAGAGGTGTTTGGCTCGAATGCAATTCACATCAAGTATCCGCTGCTGTTCTTGAACCAGCGCGCGCCGGGACACGGCGATCCCGGGCCGCAGATTCATCTCGACCTGGTAGCTGCGAACCAGCGCCAACTCGAAGATGCGGGTGTTCGACGCGAGCACATCTCCGTCTTGGATGGCTGCACTGCGTGCGACACCAAGCGCTTCTTTTCGCATCGTGCTGAATTCGGTAAAACAGGAAGGATGATGGCGGTGATCGGAATTCGTCCGGAGTAGTCACCACAGAGGCACCGAGGCACGGAGGAATACGAATCTAAGTTTCGCGAACCATACTCCGCCTCAGTAGTGAAACAGTATTTCCCCCAAAAGCAAAACCCAGCTACATGGGCTGGGCTGAGCTGAGTTCTTCCAATAGCAGAACTTAATCGCCATTTCCAGCACTGCCGGAATCCGCCGGGGCTGCTGCGGGTGGCGCGACATAGCTGTTGACCATGTCCTTCAGCTCCTTGCTGGGCTTGAAGAAAGGGATCTTCTTGGCGGGAACCTCGACGCGGTCGCCCGTCTTGGGGTTGCGTCCGACGCGCGGTTTGCGCTGCCGGGTGCGGAAACTGCCGAATCCGCGGATCTCAATCTTGTCGCCAGCGCGCAACGAGCGCACCACGCTCTCAAAGATTGTTTCAACAATGACTTCGCTGTCCTTGCGGGTCAACTCCGCCAGGCGGGAAACTTCGTCAATCAAATCTGCTTTGGTCATCGCTGTTCGCCCCTTTTCGATCGGTGCAACCGGCCCATCAGGGATACTCTCAAATTTACCGTAACATTGGCAAGTCCAAATTATTGTTGCACTTCCGTGCGTACGTGCTGCCGGGATGGGCCACTACTTCCAGAGGTAATAGAAGCCGGCATTGGTCTGCATGAGTTTGGCCGGGTCGGGGAGGTACTCGGAGACGTCGCCAAATAGTAAGTCGAGCACGCTCTTACGGTCTTTTTCGGGGCGTACCAAAGTTGGTTCGCCCTTGATGCCAACCGACTTGGCCGTGTCTTCGACGGCTACGCGGAAGTCGCCAACCTGGTCGATGAGCTTCAGAGGCACGGCCTGCTCGCCGGTCCATACCTTGCCGTCAGCCAGCGGGAGGATGTCGGCGTCCTTCATATGCCGCCCCTCGGCGACCGAATGGATGAACTGGGTGTGCATGTTGTCGATCAGGCCTTGCATGTACTCGCGCTCAGCGGGAGTCATTGGCCGCACGGGCGAGCCCGTATCCTTAAATTCGCCCGCCTTGAGCACGATGGCCTGGAGTTTGGCCCACTTGAGCAGCTCTTCGTAGTGGTACCACTCCGCTATCACGCCGATGGAGCCAACGATCGAAGCCTGGTCGGCAAAGATCTTGTTGGTTGCCGACGAGACGTAGTACGCCCCGCTGGCACCCACGGTCTCGATGGAGGCCACGATGCGCTTCTTCTTTACATCGCGAATGCGCAGGACCTCGCGGTAAATCTCCTCGGAGGCGGCTGCGCCTCCGCCGGGCGAGTTCACATGAATAATGATGGCCTTGATGGAACTGTCATCACCATACTTGCGCAACTGTTCGACCATATCCTTGGGCGAGAGGATCACACCTTCCAGGTCGACTACGGCAATCTTGTCGCCGAATCCGGCAAAGGAGTCCTTCTGCTGGGTGCGAACCGTGAAATACACCAGACTGAACATTGCCAGCAGGAAGAGGAAAAACGCGCCGCCTCCCAGCAGTACCCAGAGGAATACGCGGGAGCGTGGTTGTTCAGGCATAGAAGACGCTAAGTTTAACAGAGTTCAGGATTCGTAAGCCGGCTTTCGTCGGGTAGACTCCCAGTTCCCTCGATACCCTGAGGTCGAGAGCAAAGTGAAAATGCTCTAGTGAAAGATTGACGCGAAGAAAGCGCTGATCTTGGCGAAGAATCCGTGCTTCTCCTGTGCCGGCTTTCGCTCTTTGGCCGTGGCCTGCAGATTAGCGGGCTTTGCATTTCTTGCCACTTCTGCCGGAGGAGGCAGCACCACCGGATCGAGGTTGATCGGCTTGGTTTCCATCTTCAGGTGAGCGACGTTCTCGGTCAGATCGACCGGATCGCTGGCACGATAAATGAAAGGGGCGTCCACCACCATGTGGGTCTCGGGAGGCGGCGGGTCGGACTTCGTTTCTTCGGGCTTGGGCTGCGGGGGAGGTGGTGGCGGTGGTTCGACTTTCGCGACCTGCGTGGGCGGGGGTGCGGGGCATCCGCAGCTCTCGTGGATCGGAACCGCGCCGCCTATACGTCCACCGTTGAAGATGACGGCTTCGTTGGGCTTGACCTGATAGGAAGCGTCTCCCATGCCTTCGGAGATCACGATGGCCGACGAGTTCGAGGGCAGCGACTGCACGCAGGTGTCGCCTTTGGGATTAACACGCACCGCGATATGCAGGCGTCCGGGACCAGGCAGCAGCAGACGGAAGTCGGGCGTGAGCAGGTTGTCTGCAGCCGCGCCGATGGGGTAATCCATCTCAATGGTGCCGGTGTCCATGCTGAACATGAGCTGGCGGCCGTTCTGAGACGTAGTTACCGCCAGGTTCGTGCCGGGGCAGATCATCATGCTGCCGCCGCGCTCCAGCTTGAGGGTAGCGGTCTGGGCGCCGGCGGCGATCGACGATCCGCTCATCACCTTGGTTCCCGAATTAGCTAGCACCACGCCGCCCTTAACGCTGGCGTCAGACGCGAACAGTTCGCCGACGTTCTGCTGGGCATGCGCCGCGACTGCGAGTAGCGCGGCGGTTATGAGTAGTCGCGTGAGTGCGTGGCTGTAAGACAACTGTGACATCAGATGTGGCCGAGCCTGGATTTTGGACTGTGCAACACGATGATACCGCAGGCTGGGCCTCGACACCCGATCGGCTCGCAGTGCATTGAAGCGTTGTAACGTTAGGAATAGTCTAACCACCATAAGCATGGCGAACAACGGCAAACAGGATCGGCGTTATCCCAAACTCGTCTTAGGCGAGACGGTGAACGTCGCCTTGGAAACCTTTCGCAGTAACAAGGTGCGCTTCACCCTTACTGCGTTGGGTATGGTGATCGGCACGGCGTCGCTGATCCTGGTGGTAACCATCGGCCTCACCGGCAAGCAATATGTGCTGCAGCAGATCCAGTCGATCGGCGCCAACATGATCACCGCCGATTATGAGGGTGGCTCGATCTACAGCGCGGAGTCGGCCAACGACTACATGACGGTCGAGGACCTGAACGCAATCCGCCAGCAGGTGCCCAACATTACCGCGTCGTCTCCGCTGGTCGAGTTGCATGACAAGATCACCGTACCCGGCGGCCGGGAGCGCGATGTGCTGGTGCTCGGAGTTGCGGCGGAGTACCTCTGGGTGCGCAATCTCGACGTGCTTACCGGGCGCTTTTTGGAGGACAACGACGTCCAGACGCGCGGCAAAGTCGCGGTCATTACGCAAAACCTGGCCAACACAATGTACGGCTCAACGGACGCCGCTGTCGGTCAGGTGATCAAGCTCAGTGGCCTCCCCTTTGTGGTGGTTGGCACGTTTCGCGAGCGCGTCGATACCTTCGGCCAGTCGGAGATTTCTGACGACACCATTCTCATTCCTTACACCGTGGCGCGCTTCTTCACCACAACCGATACGGTGAAACAGCTCTTCTTCTCGGTGGCGGATTCGTCCGACATCCCCAGCGCCACCGAGCAGATTCAAAAAGTCCTGAAATCGCGGCACCGGCCGGAGTCGGTATATAAGGTCGAAAACCTGACACAGTTGCTGACAGTCGCCGGAAAGATCGCTAATGCCCTGACCACGATTCTTCTGCTGATTGCGGTACTCACCTTGCTGGTGAGCGGAGTCGGCATCATGAACATCATGCTGGCCACGGTCAATTCGCGCATCCGCGAGATTGGCGTACGCAAGGCGGTGGGCGCTACCAATGCGGAAATTCGCGCGCAATTTCTGACCGAGGCCGTCCTGATTTCGTTGATCGGAGGATTGGTCGGCATCGCGATCGGCATGGCCTTACCTATTTCAGTACGCCTATTGACCAACTACCGCATACCGATTTCCGGTCTGTCGGTCGTCATCGCGGTGCTCGTGTCTTCGCTGGTCGGAGTGGTGTTCGGCACCATGCCCGCTGCGCGCGCCGCGCAACTCGATCCGGTGGAGAGTTTGCGGTGGGAGTAAGCGTGCGGCAGTAATTTGCCCGCTCCCAAGCAGATACAGCCTTACTTCAAGCCTTCCACCAGGTAGAGATCGCCGACCGTGCGATGGAAGCCGTACGCATACGTCTTGCCGTCCGGGGTCATGAGGATCGGCCCGATGGTGGATACGCCGGTAGGATCAAGCGGCGCGATCTCCTTCCACACCGTCTTCTTGCCCGAGGTCAGCTCCACGCGGTACACCTTCCCGGGTACCTCCCCGGTGCGGTACAGGAAAACCGAGTGGCCGTCTGCACTGAAATTTATGGGAATATCGCCGGGATCCATGCCGTTCACGACCTTCGGGTCGCCTCCGGCCGTCGGATACAGGTAGCCCTTCTGGTCGGGACCGATGCCTACCACGAACTGTCCGTCGGGCGAGACCGCAAAGGCCAAGGCATCCACGCCTTCGGGAGAAATCGCCTCGGGCGCGCCTCCGGAAATGTCCTGGACGAAGTAGTGCACCCCTTTCCCTGCTTCGTTACCCGTGAACACAAACCGCTTACCGTCGGGCATCCAGCGGGCCCACTGATGGTTGATGGAATCGTTGGTCAGTGACTTGGATTCACCTGCGCCCGTGGGCAACAGGCGAAGTTGCTGCGGCGAGCTCGGGGTATAGATGATCACCCACTTCTTGTCGGGCGACAGCGATGTCGCGCCCCCTTCGCCCAGCCGCACCGCAGGCGAACCATCGGTGTCGCGGATGTACACGGCGTATGTCAGGTCCTGCACATCGCCGTATTGCACGCCCCCGCCGATGCCTTCCTCGTCAAACAGCAACGTCTTGCCGTCGGCGGACAGATCGGCAGGATAGGAATAGTCCAGCCACGACAGGTCAAGCTCCTTGCTGTTACTTGCTGTCGTACCCATCACCTCGCGCCGGCGGTCTTCGCGCGACAGCAAGACGTGCCCGTCTTTCCATATGTCGAAAAGCACGAGCGAGCCGGGAACCCGCGTCACCAGCCGCAACTGTTTGTTGAGCGTAACCGCGGCGGTGTAGTGAAACAGTCCAAAGTCGCTGGCCGTAAACCAGATTTCATGGCCATCGGGCATCCACGCCAGGCCTTGCGTGCCGTACCACTGCCGCGTCAATGTCTTCTTGTTGCCCGACAGGTCCACCACCGCCACCGTGCCGCCATCGTCGCCCTGGTTGGGATGGTCGAAAAACGCGATGTAGTTGCCGTCCGGCGAGACCCGCGGATAGCTGATCCAGCCACCGCTCGACTCGTACAGGATTTTGCCGATGGGGAACTCCAGCCGGTCGCGGCCATTCACGTTCCGCACCACGGCAAGGTTGTTTCCGTCTGGTGACCAGTCGGCCCATTCGACATCCTCCAGCACTGGTCTTGGCGCACCGCCGGCGAGAGGCGCTCGCGCCAGCGTGCCAACGTTGACCCATGTTCCAGAGGGGTGGCTGTTCAGCAACAACGCCATCTCGCCCTTCGAGGAGATGGCAGCGAGTTCGGCGCGGCCCAGTCCCAGCGATCGCGATTCGACCATCCCCTGGCGCGCCGAGAATGTCTCTACGGGATTTCCCTGCCACGCGGCGCTGTACAAGATGGTCTGTCCATCCGGCGCAAACCGCGCGGACCGAATTTCGCCCCGGCGGAAGGTGATCTCGTGATAGAGCGGCGCGCTCGGCCCCGAGGATTGCCACATCCGCTTGCCAACCAGTAACCCAACGGCTGCCGCAACCAGAAATCCTGCGGCTACGACGATGGGTAGCAGATTGCGTCGTCTTTCCGCAGGCTGGACTGGGGCGGCCGGTGTCGGTATAGCGACAGGCGTCGACGTCGACAGGGAAGTAGCGGAACCGGCGTGCGTGCGCGACGAATCGGTGTCGCGCTTCAGGCGCTTGAGGTCGGCGCGCAACTCAGCCGCGCTCTGGCAGCGCAGGTCACGGTCTTTTTCCAGTGCCTTGTTTAGGATCGGTTCGATCTGCGCCGGCAGTCCCGGATTCAGTTGGGCTGGCGGGACCGGATCCTTATTCAGGATTGCCTCAAACACTACCGCCGACGTAGCTCCCGTGAATGGCTGCTTGCCGGTAGCCATCTCATACAGCACTACGCCGAAGGAGAACAGATCGGTCCGAGTGTCCAAGGGTTCGCCGCGCGCCTGCTCGGGCGACATGTATCCAATCGTGCCCATCGCGGTACCTGGAGTCGTAAGCTGATCGGCACTGAAGGCGGTCGGTAAGCCTGCTGTAGCGTCTGCCCCATTCCCGCTGTGGTGCTTTTGCTGGCCCAGTTTTGCCAGACCGAAATCCAGAATCTTCGCCTGGCCGCGTTGCGTAACAAAGATATTTGCCGGCTTGATGTCGCGGTGCACGATTCCACTGGAGTGCGCCGCATCTAGTCCGTCGGCGATCTGAATGCCCAAGTCGAGGAGTTGCGCAGTCTTCAGCGCATGGCCCTCGATCATGTGCTTCAGTGTCGAGCCCTCGAGGTACTCCATGGCAATAAAGGCCCGGCCATTTTCAAGGCCAATGTCATAGATGGTGCAGATGTTCGGGTGATTGAGGGCGGAAGCCGCCTGGGCTTCACGCTGGAAGCGGCTTAGCGACTGGGGGTCCTGTGCGACATCGTCGGGTAGAAACTTCAGAGCAACAAAGCGACGCAGGCGGGAGTCTTCGGCTTTGTAGACCACTCCCATGCCGCCGCCCCCGAGCTTTTCCAGTATGCGGTAGTGCGAGATAGTCTGTTCGGCCATGGGCAAAGTGGTCTGAAACGAATGCTTGATAATAGGGTGCTTGCCCGTGGCAGTCAATTATCTTTACCGGTGTGGTTGACTTGACCGCCTCGCAACTTACTCTTGGGGCGCGTCATCGAACCATCCAACATTTCGAACGGACAGGAAGAATTCCTCATGCAATTGAACGAGTACGTAACCTTGGGTCGCTCGGGACTGCGTGTCAGTCCGCTGTCACTGGGCACAATGACGTTCGGCAACGACCGCTGGGGATCGGACGATGTTGAAGCGCACCGTATCTTCGACCGCTACGTCGAAAGTGGCGGGATCGTACTGGACTGCGCCGATGTATACGCAGGCGGGAAGTCCGAAGAGCTGCTGGGCCGTTTCGTCGCCGACACCGGGCTGCGTGACAAGCTGGTGATCGCCAGCAAGTTCAGCTTCAATCCACAGGACGGCAATTCACCGCCGAGCCGGTCACTAGTCCATTGCTGTTAACGCCGGTCGCATAGCTCTCGTATCCCCCTTCCAGCGTTCCCAGGTCGATCATCCTTCCGTTCTTCCAAAGAACGGCATGAGCTTCCGGGATGCCGAGCAGGGGATCGATAACGCCGTTCTCCGATAAACCCGCAACCAGACCATTCGCACTGATCCAGTTGCCGAAGCTGCTGTTCACTCCGGGCAGTGCCCCTAAGTCAGTCAGGCTGCCATTCCGCCACTGAAACGCGTGCATGATGAACGGGTCTGAGGGGAGCCAGAGGCTTGTGTTTGGATAGTTGGGATCGGAAGTGGATGTGTCCGCCGCTCCAGTGACTGTCCCACGGTTGTCTAGTACGACGCTGACAGGCTCGCAGCAGGAAAGGTAGCCTTGTGGTCCACCGAAGGTGCCCAGATCGACGAGCTTGTACTGGTGGTGCTTGGGTTTGTTAGCTAGGTTGTCTTGAGCTGCCATGCACACCGGCATCGCCAACACGGCGGATAGGCTCATGCCGATGAACAGCCTGAATTTTTTCGTTTTCATGAACTCCTCCTCCGCCCCCCAGATCTGGGCGGCGGTGCAACTCTGCCTGAGTGACCAGCGCAAGTCCATGCACCAGCGCTGACTTGCCGCTGAACTAGCGCTGAACACATAAGTCATTCAATCGGCGGGCCTTCGATAAGGCACGGCCGCCACCATTTCGTCTCTTGCTGGCGCGAGCTTCGCCGACAGTTAGGGTGAGATGTCGTTGGAAAACCATCGATGGCAGTGCTAAACTCACGCCCATTCCATCGCAGCGCTACTTTCCGCGCGAAATTCATGGAAGTTGGCCTCCCAAACCGGGTGCGCTTCGGCGCCTACGAGTTCGACCTCAAGGCCGGAGAACTGCGTAAGGGAGCACACAAGATCCTCCTCCAGGAACAGCCCTTCCAACTACTGCTGATGCTGGTTGAACGTCGCGGAGACATCGTCACTCTCGACGAGATCAAGAAGAGACTCTGGCCCAACGATACAGTCGTGGAGTTCGATCACAGCATCCACACCGCCATCAAGAAGCTGCGGCAGGCGCTAAGCGATTCGGCGGACAACCCGAAGTATGTCGAAACCGTTGCGCGGCGGGGCTACCGCCTGATCGTGCGAGTGGAGTGGGAGGCCGACAGCTCCAGCGACCCGGCACTTGCTATTGAAGAGAGTTCGAGCAATCCGCCAGCTCCCGCAGCGGCCTGCCATCCGGGCTTCGGTAATCTGACAGGCAAAAAGGTCTCCCATTACCGCGTGCTGGAGATTGTGGGCGGTGGAGGCATGGGAGTCGTGTACAAAGCCGAAGACCTCAAACTGGGCCGTCGCGTCGCCCTAAAGTTTCTGCCCGAAGAACTGGCGACTGACCCGGTGTCACTGGAACGCTTCGAACGGGAAGCGCGCACTGCGTCGTCGCTCAACCATCCCAATCTCTGCACCATCTACGCAGTCGAAGAACAGGATGGGCAGCCTTTCATCGTGATGGAATTGTTGGAGGGTCAGAACCTGCGGGACTGCCTGGCCGCTGTAACTTGTGGAGCGAAGGCAATGGCCCTCGAACGGATACTCGATACTGCAATTCAAATCGCCGACGGATTGGGCGCGGCGCACGAAAAGAACATCATTCATCGCGATATCAAGCCGGCCAACATCTTCCTTACGAGTCGTGGTGATGTAAAGATTCTTGATTTTGGCTTGGCGAAACTGCTCGAGCATGGAGATGACGAAGGCATTGTGGAAGCACAACCGCAAACGAAACCATTGGCGGGTGCTGCCTCGGCATTGCATCTCACCCGAACAGGAGTGGCGCTCGGCACGGCTGGGTATATGTCGCCGGAACAGTTACGCGGCGAGAAGCTGGATTCTCGGACCGATTTGTTTTCGTTTGGGCTGGTGCTGTACGAGATGGCCACCGGGGAGCGGGCATTCAGCGGCGAAACCGCACCGGCGATCCACGACGCCATTCTGAATCGCAAACCAATTCCGGTGCGACATCTTAACTCCACGCTTCCACCGCGACTCGAACCGATTATCAATAAGGCGTTGGAAAAGGACCGCAACGCGAGATATCAACATGCGTCCGAGATCAGCGCGGACTTGAAGCAGCTAAAGCGCACGAGGCAAACCGTCCAGCGCCGCTGGCTGATCACTGCAGCGGTCTTGCTGGCGGCAGCGTTCGCGACATTGTTATGGGTGCTGAAGCACCAGCCACCCGCCCCACCTGAATTGAAGCTGCGGCAACTCACTTTCAATTCCACCGAGAATTCAGTGAGGGTCGGTTCTGCAATCTCGCCGGATGGCAAGTATTTGGCCTACTCGGATTACAGGGGTACTCACATCAAGAGTATTGAGACTGGCAAGCAACAGGATGTTCAGCTACCGGAAGAGGTCCGGAATGAACCTGGTTGGCAGATAATCCAGTGGTTCCCTGATGGGTCAAGAATACTTGCAGGTCAGGTGCCCGAGCGCCATCCGAGCATCTGGACGATTTCAACTGGTGGGGGAACTCTGCGGAAACTTCGTGACGACGCAAATGCGTGGTCTGTGTCACCAGATGGTTCTCTCATGGCATTTGCATCTCCGGGTGGACTCTGGTTGATGGATTCGGAGGGGAAGAATGCGAGGATGCTATACCAGACAAACGAAAGCACGTGGCTAGTCGACGCTGTTTGGTCTCCTCATGGGGAGCGGTTGCTCTATACCAAGCTCGACAAGTTGGGAGCAAGGCTTGAGAGTCGCGCCCTGAAAGGTGGCCCCCCGGTCGAGGTGCTTCCCGGGCTTAAGGACGGGCTCATGGGCTATCTCTGGCTGCCTGATGGGCGCCTCTTCTACGGTGTGATGGAGCGCAGTTCGAATGAATACGCCTGCAATTTCTGGGAAGCGAGAATCGATGAACACACCGGTACGATGATTGGTACTCCCCGGCGAGTGACGAATTGGAATGGCTTTTGCACGGGTGAGGAGAGCGCATCCGCTGACGGCAAGCGGCTCACTTTCCGGCAGTGGGCAGCTCAACACAGCATCTATCTCGCTGACCTCGACGCCAACGGAACTCGCATCAGTACTCCTCGACAGGTGACCCCGACGAAAAGCAAGAACTATCTTTCGGCATGGACTGCCGACAGCAAGGCGGTAGTTTTTAACAGTCGGGGTAATGGGCATTGGGGTATCTACAAGCAGTTTCTCGACAACGACACAGCAGAACCTGTCGTGGCATCTCTTCCTGGGTACGGAGTATATGAAGATCTAAGAAACATTGCGTTGCCTAGGATTTCCCCCGACGGCAAATGGATTCTTTACACGGCTCGGGAAGAGGTTGGCTCCTCTATATGGACGAAACTCATGCGAGTTTCAGTATTGGGAGGGTTACCTGAACTTGTAATGTCGGGCAATTTCTATGGCCCTCCTTCTTGCGCGAAGTTTCCTGCAACCTTGTGTGCGATTCCAGAGCAGAGCGAAGATCATGAGCGTCTCATCTTTACAGCGTTCGATCCTCGGAATGGTCGGGGCCCAGTGCTCACGCGAACTGTTGTAGATGCTAAAGGCGATTACGTGTGGGCCTTGTCTCCGGATGGCACGCGTGTGGCGCTCGTCAACCTATTGGAAGGACCGATCCACATCCTCTTCCTAAATGGAAGGCCCGAACAGAAGGTCAACCTAAAAGGCTGGGACAGCTTGGATTCTGTTAACTGGACCGCGAATGGTAAAAGCCTGTATGTTTCGAGCCACACATTGCGTGGCTCGGTTCTGATGCACGTCGATCTGCGAGGCAAGTCTCAGGTTCTATGGACGCAGGACGGAGGGTCTGGAACATACGCCATTCCATCTCCCGACGGCCGGCACCTGGCGATAAAGAGTTGGACGTTGGATTGCAACATCTGGATGATGGAGAACTTCTGAGCTCCTATTAAGCCTCGGCGCCCAGCTTTCTGGCACCATCGTTTTCCTCGTGCTCTGGAAAGAGGTCGATCCGGACATTCCCCTCTACAGGCAGGCCAAAGCGGAGTACGTGAAGCTGCGGTAGGTCGCGTCAGGATCATGGCGGGAAGAGAAGCAGATCCCTCGCGGACTGGCGTCCGCTCGTGATGACAAGTCGTGAAGATCGTAGTGGGTAAAGGGGTCCTTCGACTGCGCTCCCTGCGGTCGCTCCGCTCAGGATGACAACCGCAAGAAGATGAGGCACCTCGGAACCTATTGAGCCGCAAGAACGTACATTGACCCAGGGAGAGTTGTGCCCGGATCGTAACTGACCCAGGTTAGCGCCCAAAACAAGGGCGCGAACCCTTCGACAAGCTCAGGGCAGGCTCTGGGGCACCGCTCGTCCCAACTAACTATAATGACCGCTTACGCTTTGGCTGGCGTGCCGTCTATCTAATTGCAGGGTCACAGATTGGCCTGCAATTCGGAGACGGGCAGAGACCAGCATGGCGTCCGACGCGATAGCAGTTCCCTTCACGGTAAGCCCGGGGGTTCACCTTCCCGGAACGCTGCGGGGGGCGAACCAGACGTGTACCGCGGGCTCGACGGAGCGGGCGGGCACGGCGGAGCGAGCCCAGGTCCGAATGAACGACGCGGAGTTGATCCGAGAGGCCCAACGCGGCAATCATGCTGCGTTTGAGGAACTGGTTCGTCAATACGACGGGCCGGTGTTGCGGCTGGCGTATCACATGACGCGCTCGGAGCAGGACGCGCAGGACATTTACCAGGAAGCGTTTCTCAAGGCTTATCGGAACATCGGCAACTTTCGCTTCGAGTGCTCGTTTTATACCTGGATTTATCGCATCGTCACCAACCTGTGCCTTGACCATCTGCGCAAGCGCCAGGTGCGGAAAGAAGACTCAGGAGTGGTGACGGATTCCGATGGCGAGAGCTTTGACATGCTCGATCAGGTGGCGGATGTGCGGTCGGGAGCGAGTCCGGAAAAAGACCTGATGCGCCGCGAACTGGGAAGACGGATTGCGAAAGCGCTGACCAAGCTGACTCCGCGCGAGCGCATGGTTTTCGAGATGAAGCATTACCAGGGATTGAAGCTGCGTACGATCGGCGAAATTTTGAATACGACGGAAGAGACGGCGAAGAATACGCTGTTTCGGGGGACGCAGAAGTTGAGGGCGGCGTTGAAGGACGCGCGGTAAGTCAGTGGTTAGTGGTCAGTGGATAGTGGATAGAAGGATGCACTTATGAATTGCGAATGGGTCCAACAGAATATTGCGCTGTATCTGTACCGCGAACTGGCCGACGACGCGCGGCACGAGGCGGAGCAGCACATCGTACGCTGCCAGGCCTGCGCGGCGGAACTAGCCGAACAGCAGGAGTTTCAGGCGCAGATGAATGCGTTGCCGGTGGAAGAGCCGTCGGCGAGCTTTCTGGCGGCGTCGCGCATGCGACTGCAGGAAGCGCTGGAGCAGGTGCAGCCGCACCGCGCCTGGTATCAGCGGTTCGCGTTCGATCCTTCGGCGTGGTTGCGGCAGGTGAGGTTCTCTCCCGCGCTGGCAACGTTGATCTTTATGGTTGGTTTTGGTGGCGGACTGGGCGCGATGTACAAGACCATGCACAACCCCAACCAGCCTGTCGTCGACCACAATGACGCAGCTATTGGCGGCATTACTTCCATCGAGAAAGATCCCGCGACCAAGACAGTGAAGGTGCAGTACGACCGGCTGCTGCCGGAATCGGTGCAGGGATCGGCGAGTGATCCCAAGGTGCAGGCACTGCTGGTGAATACGGCGAAGAGCAACGAAAACACTGGACTGCGGCTGAACTCGGTCGATGCGCTGGTGGACAAGACAGACGATCCCCAAGTGCGCGAGACGCTGACCTATGCGTTGCGCTATGACAGCAATCCGGGAGTGCGCCTGCATGCCCTGGAGGGCGTGGGCGCGTTCGTGAAGGACGACATCCGGGTGCGCAACGCGGTGCTGGAAGCGCTGCTGAACGACAGCAACCTGGGCGTGCGCAGTGGCGCGCTGCATTCGCTGGAGCCGGTGAAGACCGACAGCAGCGTGCGTATGGCGTTGCAGCAACTGGCAAAAGAAGACCCGAGCGATTACATTCGTTCGGAATCCAAACGCGTGCTGGCATCGATGCCGACGGTGTACTGATAACTTTCATGAAAATGGGACCCCAGATCGAAGCGGCAGCCAGCCGCCAGTGGAGCACCTCGGCCTTGCTGATGGCGACGACGATGATGATGGCAGTGGCGATTCCACTGTGCGCGCAATCGACACGCGTGTTTCGCGACGGAAATGCCTGGGTCGAAGAAACCACGGGCAGCTTGCCGGCGGCGCGCGAGTTTCGCGCGGTCACCGACATGGGCTCAGTGCAGGTGCAGGGCAATGCCCAGCAGGTTTCCTATGTGGTGCGTAAGCGCTCATTCGCGGATACGGAAGAGGCGGCGCGGCGGCAGTTTGAGCAGCTACGGTTCTCGGCCAACAAGGCGGGCGATGCGGTCGTTCTCGACGGCAAGCTGATGGGCCGGAATGTGAATCGGATGACAGCCGAGATTGCGGTGCAGATTCCGAAGCAAACGCAGGTGGTGAAGGTGGAAACCCGCGGCGGCTCGCTGTCGTTCAACTCGATCTCCGGAAGCATCGTAGGAGTGACGGCCGCCGGCGACGTGAAGCTGGACGAGATCTCGGGCCCGGTAAAGATCAGCAGCGGCGGCGGGGTGATGGAAGCCGGGAGCGTGGGATCAGACCTCTATTTGCAGAGTGGTGGCGGCAACGTCTCGGTGGAGCGGGTCAACGGGCAGCTCATTATTAAAACCGGCGGCGGCAAGGTGCATATCGGGACTTCGGGCGGGACGTCGATTGAAACCGGAGCGGGCAACATCGAAGTCAACAAGTGCAATGGCGACCTGCGGGCGAATTCCGGCGGCGGGAACCTCAATCTGGGCGATGTGTATGGGACAGTGCTGGCGGAGACCGGTGGTGGAAGCGTGCGGCTGGCCAGCGCCCAAGGCGCAGTGCGGGTCATCACAGGCGGCGGGACGGTGGAATTGTACAAGGTAGGGCAGAGCGCGCAGGTGGAGACCGGAGCTGGAGCGATCACCGTGCAATTCGTCGCAGGACGGGACAAATTCAAGGACTCGCTGCTGCATACTGCGGCGGGCAACGTGATTGTGTATCTGCCGAGCAACCTGGGTGTGAGCGTGCATGCCTCCACGGAACTGGCCAACGGCAAAGGCATTGTGTCAGCATTTCCCGGGTTGGCCATCACTTCGGAGGGCGGGAATTATGGTCCCAAGTCGATGTATGGCGAGGGACAATTGAACGGCGGAGGGCCGATCCTGCGGGTACGCACCACGATTGGACAGATCGAGTTCCGGCGTTTGCAGTAGGGCGAGGTTGAAGTATGAGCATTCATAAAGTTTCGCAACTCATTGTTCTTACCGTGGTGGCGGCTGGACTGACGGGCGTGTTGCCCGTAGCCGTTGCGGCGCCTGCGGGCGACAACCACTCGACGGCTTACATGGGCGTGATGGTGGACACAGTTCCCCCCGATGTGGCAAGTGCGTTGCACCTGAAAGATGGCAGCGGAGCGATCATCACGGGAGTGGACCAGGACGGTCCAGCGTGCCGCGCAGGACTAAAAAAGGGCGATGTTGTGGTGGTCTTCGACGGCAAACCCGTGGAAGGGTCGAGTCAACTGGCCAGCCTCATTCATTCCAGCGCGCCGGGCACAACGGTTTCCATGACCGTGGCTCGCGACGGGCAGAACAAAGAGATGAAGGTAACGCTGGGCGACTGGAGACAAATGGCGGGTATGCCCAAAGCCCCTGCCCCCATGCCGGGGATGGCATTCGTTCCGCCGATGGCGCCGCTTCCGCCGCGCATGTATCCCGACGTCGACATGCCGGGTTTCACGTCCTTGTCAGCGCGGCACGGAGTCGTGGTGGAGTCACTGAGTCCGCAACTGTGCGACTTTTTCGGCGTCCCGCAAAACAAGGGAGTGCTGGTGCGCTCAGTGGAGAGGGGCAGTCCGGGTGCCGCGGCGGGGCTGAGGGCGGGAGACGTGATTGTGCGGGTGGACAACGAGACGGTGCACGACATCGCGGACTGGCGGCGGGCGCTGAAAACCCACAATGGCAAGGTGACGCTTGCGATTGTGCGCGACAAGAGAGAGCAGACCGTGGAAATGACTCTGCCGGCCAACACGTCGCAATTGAAGGGACAGGATTGGGGTGCCTTCGACCAGGATATGCAGGCCATGGCGGAGTCGTTCGCGAAGAATGCGCAGGAGATGGCGACGCTGGCGCAGCTCGATCAGCACCAGATGGACGAGATCAACCGGCAGGCACGGGAAGCGACGAAGAACGCCGTTCCAGATATGAAGAAGCAGGCTGAGCAGATGCGGAAACAAGCCGACGCCGCGATGAAGGCAGCGACTCCGGAGATGAAGAAGCGAGCGGAGGAACTGCGTAAACAGGCAGAGGAAATGCGCAAGCAAACCGAAGGGGTGCGCAAGGAAGTGGAGAAGATGGCTCCGCAGATGGAGAAGGATGCCATGCAGATGGCCGACAGCATGAAGCCGACGGCCAAGGAACTGGCTGCAATGGCGCGCGATATGCAGAAAACGGTGAAGGAGATGACACCGGAACTCCAGAAGCAGATGGAACAGATCAAGAAAGATATGGAAAAGGAAAAGCACGACTGGCAGGAGATTTTCAAGGGGGCCGATCCGAATCACTTCTGATCGAAAGCGAATTAGAAAGCTACGGGGAGCCTGCGGGCTCCCTTTTTAGTGGCTAGTGGCTAGGTTTCAATGGGCTAGACTAGAGCATTTTCACTCAAGGTGTATAGTTAACTCCGCAATGGCGGAACCAGGCTCGAGCGTTGTCTGGGGTGATGCAAGGGAGAGCTTGGGTAACCGCGTGTTCCAGGGCCTCGGCGGTTCTGGCTTTCAGCGAACGTAAGAACTGTTTCAGTTTGGCCCAAGCCAGTTCGATGGGATTCAGGTCGGGGGAATACGGCGGCAGGTACAGCAGTTGGGCTCCCGCAGCTTCAATCAACTCCCGCACCCCGCTCACCTTGTGGGCGCTGAGGTTGTCCATGACCACCACATCGCCAGGGCGCAGCGCCGGGCACAGCACTTGTTCCACATAGGCGAGGAAGATGTCTCCATCTGTGGCTTCCTCGATGGTCATGGTGGCTAGCAGGCCACGCAGACTCAAGGCGCTGAGGATGGTCAGGATCTTCCAATAGCCTTGGGGAGCCCCTTCCACCACCCGTTGCCCGCCGCAGGCGCGGGCATAGCCGCGCGTCATTTGTGTGGTCACGCCGCTCTCATCCAGAAAAATCAGCCGCTCCGGCGCGATCCCGCGGATCGTCTGCTGAAAGGCTTGTCGCCGCTGCTGATTGGCTTCCGTGTCGCGTTCGCTGGCGTGGAGTGACTTTTTTTCAGCCGCAGACCCATCTGACGTAGCACCTGCCACAACCGTCCGATGCTGACGTGCAGATGGTGAGCCTTCGCCAGCTTCTGCTGTAACTCCGCCAGGGTCAGATCCGGTTGGGCCTGCACCCACCCGCGCAACCGCTGCTCGACTTCGGCAGTGACTTTGCGGACCGTACCGCGCCGCTGCTCGACCCGCTCCATCTGCCCGGTGCGCTTGCGTTGGGCGGAAATCTTCCATGCCCACGGCGCGCTTACCGAGAAGCGCTCGGCCAGTTGCTCCAGGGTTCCTTCCCCACGGTCATGGGCCTGCAGCAACTTGCGCCGCAGATCGTCCCCATACGATTTCGCCATTGCCAGTTTGCCGCAGAGTCTCGCCGCTATTCACTATACACCTACGTCGAAAATGCTCTAGCGTTTTCCGTTGTGGTGTGCCCGCCAGTCGCGACCGCGCAAACAAGCCAGCAGGAGGCCGCTGCCTCGACCCAGCCCCAGGTCTTGCTTCACTATTCGCTGCCACCCGACAAGCTGCGAAAGTCGTACGCCCTTTATTTGATCGGAGGCGTCCTGTATTTCTTTACCACGGGGTGGGGATTCCTGGTGCTGTACGGGATGTTGCGCACGCGATTTGGCGTGCGACTTCGCGATTTGGCTGTACGTGCGTCGCGCTTCCGGGTGGTGCAGGCGGCGGTTGTGATGTCCCTGTTTTTCCTTGCAATTCAGGTTGCACAATTGCCGTTCGACGCCTATGAGCACCACATCGGATTGCAGTACGGATTGTCGGTGCAACATTGGGGATCGTGGCTCGGCGACTGGGCGAAAAATGTGGCGCTCACGTTGCTCGGCGCCAGCGTCGCCGGGTGGGGTCTTTACGCAGCGCTGCGCGGCAGTCCGCGACGCTGGTGGTTTTACTTCTGGCTGGGCACGATACCGTTCGTTGTTTTCGTGATTTTCATCCAGCCCGTCTGGATCGATCCGCTGTTCAACAAGTTCGAGCCATTGTCGGGCCATCACGCCGACCTGGTGGCCGATCTTGAGCGCGTTGTGCATCGCGGTGGGATGGAGATCCCGCCCGAACGCATGTTCGAAATGAAGGCCAGCGAGAAGACCACCGAACTCAACGCCTATGTCACCGGTTTCGGTTCAACCAAGCGCGTCGTGGTGTGGGACACCACTATGGAGCATCTCAGTTCCCCGCAAATCATGTTCGTGTTTGGGCATGAGATGGGACATTACGTTCTGGGACACATTCCCAAAATGCTTGCCATTTACCTCGCGCTGTTGTTGGGGCTCTACTACGTGGGCTACCGGTTGGCGAACTGGCTGGTGCAGCGATATGGCGAGGCGTGGGGAATTCGCGACCTCAGCGATTGGGCTTCGTTCCCTCTGCTGTTCTTGGTGTTCTCGCTGCTGCTGTTTCTGTCGAGTCCGGTGGCGAACGGGATCTCGCGGCACTACGAACATCAGGCCGACCAGTATGGCCTGGAGGTCATGCACGGCCTGGTCCCCGATTCCGGACGGTCTGCAGCCCAGTCGTTTCAGATATTGGGGGAGCGCTCGCTCGACTATCCCAACGTGGGTAAATTTGCTGAATTCTGGCTCTGGAGCCATCCGACGATTCGCGACCGGGAGATCTTCGCTCAGACCTACGATCCATGGAGCGCAGGCAAAATGCCGGAGTTTGTTACCGGCTCGAAGTGATGGGACATGTACTCCAAATCGGGGCAGAATTCACGCGGAAATATTGCAGGATTTCGTTGGATCGCCGCAAGATTCCGTAAAGTCGCAAGCGTATTTCGCGCGCCGAAAGCTTCGTTGACACTGCCGTGGAGCGTCTGTTAACTTCAATAGTTCCACAGTTTTCCTAGCGCCTCCAGTACGTCTTCAGCCGCTGGAAATCACGAACCAGAAGATGGATCCTCTACTCAAACAGGTAGGCGAACTACTGCTCGGGGCAATCCCGACGATTGTTTTGCTGCTCCTGCTTTACGCGCTCTACACTTCGTTGGTCGGCAAGCCCCTCAAGCGGGTGCTGGAGCAGCGCCGCGAGCACACGGAAGGCGCCATCATCAAAGCCCGGGCGGACATTGCGGCTGCCGAGGCTAGAACGCAGGAATATGAGCAGCGCCTCCGCGACGCCCGCCTGGCCATCTTTAAGGTGCAGGAAACGCGTCGTCAGGCGGCCCAGAAGGCCCGCGCGGCAGCCGTCGCTGCAGCCCGGGAGCGCGCCCAACAGCAGATTCGCGAGGCCCGCGCCGCCATTGAGCAGGACATGGTTGCGGCTCGCCAGTCTTTGCAGGGTGAGGCCGAGCGCCTGGCTACAGACATCATTCGCACCATCCTCAAACCGGCAGCCGTGGCTTCTGCAGCGGGAGGCCAATCATGAGGAGCGTCGCTCGCCGGTACCTTGGCTTAGTTTTGCTGTTTGCCGGCCTGTCGTTGGCCATCATCTCGGCGCATGGACAGGCGCAACCAGCCGCTTCCACCCCGCAACCGGCGGACCAGAAAGCTCAACCGGAGCCCGCCAAACAGCCCCGCAATCCGGACAGCGCGGCTAGCGATGACCTCGCCCACGCCTCCGAACAGGCCGTTAAGGCCGAAGAGGGCGAGGGCAAAGAGCACGACGAGAACGCCAAGTTCAAGTATTCGGCCATGGTGGCCAAGCTCGGTCGTCTGCTTGGGATCGGCCCGAGCGGGATGTACTGGGTTTCGGTCGCGGCCAATTTCATTTTCCTGGCGCTGTTCTTCTGGCTGCTGCTTCGGTCCAAGCTGCCGCAGATGTTTCGCGAGCGGACGGCGTCGATCCAGAAGGCGCTGAAAGAGGCCCAGGTCGCCAGCGCCGAGGCTTCGCGCCGGCTAGGAGATATCGAGGCGCGTCTGGCCAAGCTCGACAGCAAAGTGAACGACATTCGCTCAGCGGCCGAGCGCGACGCAGCCGTTGAGGAAGAACGCATTCGCGCTGCCGCGGAAGAGGACAAGCACAAGGTGGTGGAATCCGCCGAGGCGGAAATTGCCGCAATTGCCCGCAGTGCCCGTAGCGAATTGAAAAGCTTTGCCGCATCGCTTGCAGTCGAGATCGCCTCGCACCGGATCAAGGTGGACGATGACACCGATCATGCTCTGGTTCGCCAGTTCGTGAGCCATCTCGGAAAGGACGGCGAGTAGCCATGGCCGCTATTGCCAGCCGTTACGCTCGCGCCCTGGTGGAAGTTGTCATCGAGCAGAAGATCGATCCGGCGGTTGCCGTACAGCAGGTGAAAGACATCGTTGCCACGGTCGCGGAGAGCAAACAGTTGCGCATGGTTTGGGAGTCGCCGGCGATTGCAGCGGACCAGAAGCGCGCCGTACTCGACGCCATCGCTGGGCAGTCAGGCACCATGCGGCCGATTCGGAATTTCTTTGCTGTGCTCATCGATCACGGGCGCATATTCATGCTGGCGCAGATCGTGCGGCAGTTTGAAACGGAACTGAACAACCAGCTTGGCTTTGTGGAAGCTGCCGTTATCAGCTCTCGCCAGCTCTCGTCCGACGAAAAGCAGGGTTTGGAGTCTCAGGTCGCGCGCTTGACAGGGAAAAAAGTTCGGGCCAGTTACGGCACCGATGCCGAGCTTCTGGGCGGAGCGGTGGTTCGAGTCGGCAGCACGATTTACGACGGCTCCGTGCGCGGTCAATTGCAAAAGTTAAAGGAACAGCTTTCGAATTCTTAGCAGTCATAGAATTGGCATTACCGGTTTCATCAATGGCTGATAGCCAAATTAACGTGTCGATGAAGTGGCCTTGCAGGTTCTTCTGATCACCGGCCACTGATCACTGACAACTGGATTCATAATGGCGCAGATCAAGGCAGACGAGATCACCAAGCTCATCCGCGAGCAGATCGACAACTACGAAACCAAGATTGCCGTCGATGAAGTCGGCACCGTTATGTCCGTTGGCGACGGCATCGCTCGCGTTTACGGACTCGACAAGGTAATGGCGGGCGAGTTGCTCGAATTTCCGCACAATGTCGCGGGACTCGCCATGAACCTGGAAGAAGACCAGGTCGGCACCGTGCTTTTGGGCGACTACACCGAAATCGAAGAGGGTGACGAGGTCAAGCGTACCGGCAAGATCATGAGCGTGCCCGTGGGCGACGCCATGATCGGCCGCGTCGTCAACGGTCTGGGCGTGCCCATCGACGACAAGGGACCTATCAGCACGGACAAGTTCAATCCGGTGGAGCGCTTGGCACCCGGCGTCATCGATCGTCAGCCGGTGAAAGAGCCGATGGCCACCGGACTGAAGGCCATCGACTCCATGATTCCGATTGGCCGCGGACAGCGCGAATTGATCATTGGCGACCGCCAGACCGGAAAGACCGCAGTCGCGCTCGATTCCATCATCAACAGCAAAGGCCGCGACCTGATTTGTATTTACTGCGCCATCGGCCAGAAGCGTTCCTCGGTTGCGCAAGTGGTGAAGACCCTCGAAGATTACGGAGCGATGGAGTACACCATCGTGGTCTCCGCCTCGGCTTCCGATCCCGCGCCAATGCAATACATCGCCCCCTACGCCGCGTGCGCCATTGGCGAGTACTTCCGCGACAGCAAGCGCCACGCGCTCTGCATCTACGACGATCTTTCGAAGCACGCGGTCGCTTACCGTGAAATTTCGCTGTTGCTGCGCCGTCCGCCAGGACGCGAAGCCTATCCCGGAGACGTGTTCTATCTCCACTCGCGCCTGCTGGAGCGCGCCTCCAAGCTGAGCAACGAACTTGGCGGAGGCTCGCTGACTGCGCTGCCCATCATCGAAACCCAGGCAGGCGACGTTTCGGCGTACATTCCGACCAACGTGATTTCGATTACCGATGGCCAGATTTATCTGGAGACCGATCTCTTCAACTCCGGCGTGCGCCCAGCCGTAAACGTCGGATTGTCGGTCAGCCGCGTCGGTGGCAGCGCTCAGATCAAAGCGATGCGCCAGGTTGCCGGCACGCTGCGACTCGATCTCGCGCAGTACCGCGAACTGGCCGCCTTCTCGCAGTTCGGTAGCGATCTGGACAAAGCGACGCAGGCACAGCTTGCCCGCGGCCAGCGCCTGACGGAAATCCTCAAGCAGGGACAGTACCAGCCGCTGTCGTTCTCCAAGCAGATTCTGATCATCTACGCCGGCACCCAGGGCCTGCTCGACGACATGCCGGTCGATCAGTTGCGCGAGTTCGAAAAAGGCCTCAACGCCTACGTCGACACCAGCAATCCCGGCGTGCTGCGCTCGATCGAGGAGAAGAAGATTCTGGACGACGACATCCGCGCCGACCTGACCAAGACCATTAAGGAATACAAAGACCGCTTCGCTAGCGAGCGGCAGGCTGCAGCGGCGGTGAGCGCCTAACCCCACATGGCCAACGTACTCGATCTTCGGCGTCGCATCCGCAGCGTGAAGAACACGCGCCAGATCACCAAGGCCATGAAGATGGTCTCGGCGGCCAAGTTACGCCGCGCCCAGGAGCGTGCGCTGTCCGCGCGTCCTTACGCACAGATGCTGACCAACGTTCTTCAGTCGGCGGTCAGCCGCACCGAACTGATCGATCCCGCTACCGGCTTGCCCCTCCATCCCCTGCTTCGCAGCCGGTTTCCCGAGAAGACCGTGCTCATCATCGTGGTCACTGGCGATCGCGGACTGGCGGGCGCCTTCAATTCCAACGTACTGAAGGCGCCTCTGAAGTTCGTCGACTATCTCAAGGACAAGAACATCGACGTCGAGGCCATCGGCCGCAAGGGCCGCGATTTTCTGCGCAGGCGGTTCCCAGTCGCGAAGCCGGATGCAACCGAGCGCGCTGGACGCGTCCAGATTGTCGGCGAGCATCTGAATCTACTCGGCAAGGTCGAGTACGATGCGGTGGAAGAGTTGGCGAACGGCATCATCAAGCGCTACTGCCATGAGCAGATCGATGGCGTTTACCTGGTCTTCAACGAATTCAAGTCGGTGATCTCGCAGCGGGTCATTGTCGAACGCATCCTTCCCGTGCAAGAGATAGGGCGCCGCGACGTTGCGCAGGTTGAGGAGTTGACGAAAGAAGAGCGCGAGCGCATGGGCGAGGCAGCGCGCCGGGCCGGCGTGAGCCTGCAGGGTGCGGAGACCACCGAACTGGAACGTGAAGCCGTGAAGTTCGGCACCGCTCCAGTGGATTACATTTACGAGCAGCCACCTGAGGAACTGCTGAACGATCTGTTGCCGCGTTATGTCGCCAGCCAGATCTATCAGGCACTTTTGGAGTCGGTCGCGGCGGAGCATGCCGCCCGTATGACTGCGATGGATTCGGCGACCAACAACGCCAACGACGTGATCGACTCGCTCACGCTGACCCTCAACCGGGTCCGCCAGGCGGCCATCACCAAGGAAATTATTGAGATCGTCAGCGGAGCTGCTGCTTTGTAAAGCGTAATGAGTAATTAGTAATGAGTAATTTGCAGGGACCTTCAAGAGTCTGGGCACCGTCTTCAAAAGCTAATTACTAATTACCAGTTACTAATTACTGGAAGGTCATTGCGAGCGAAAATCATGTCAGAAAATATCGGACACATCATTCAGATCGCAGGTCCCGCAGTGGACGTGCAATTCGAAGAGCATCATCTTCCTCCCATCTACTCCGCGCTGCGGGTAGTGAGCGACGGCTTCAACGTCCCTGCTCCCATCAACGTGATCCTCGAAGTTGAGCAGCAACTCGGCGAAGGCCGCGTGCGCTGCGTCGCCATGGAGCCCACCGACGGCATGGTCCGCGGCATGAAGGCCATCGATCTCGGCGGCCCCATCACCGTTCCTGTGGGCAAGGGCACGCTCGGCCGCGTGCTTAACGTCATCGGCGAGCCGGTGGACAAGCTCGGTCCGGTGAAGTACGAGAAGCGCCTGCCCATCCATCGTCAGGCGCCTGCTTTCGACGAGCAGGCCACGTCGATGGAGATGTTCGAGACCGGCGTAAAGGTCATCGACCTGATTCAGCCGTTCTTGAAGGGCGGAAAGATCGGCCTGTTCGGTGGCGCGGGTGTCGGCAAGACCGTCGTCATCATGGAGCTCATCAACAACGTGGCCCTGCAGCACGGCGGATTTTCAGTGTTTGCCGGCGTGGGCGAGCGCACCCGTGAGGGCAACGATCTCTGGCTCGAAATGCAGGAATCGGGCGTGGTCAATATCAAGGAGCCGGAGAAGTCCAAGGCTGCGCTGATCTATGGCCAGATGACCGAGCCTCCCGGAGCCCGTCTGCGCGTTGCGTTGACCGGCCTCACCGTCGCCGAGTACTTCCGCGACGAAGAAGGCTCCGACACGCTGCTCTTCATCGACAACATATTCCGCTTCACCCAGGCGGGTTCGGAAGTCTCCACGCTGCTGGGCCGCATGCCTTCGGCCGTGGGATACCAGCCCAACCTGGCCAGCGAAATGGGCGAGTTGCAGGAGCGCATTACTTCCACCAAGAAGGGTTCCGTCACCTCGGTACAGGCGGTTTACGTGCCCGCTGACGACTTGACTGATCCCGCTCCGGCGACCACGTTCGCTCACCTCGACGCGACCACCGTGCTCTCGCGCCAGATCTCAGAACTCGGCATCTATCCCGCTGTCGATCCGCTGGCATCGACCTCGCGCATTCTCGATCCGCGCGTCGTCGGCGAACAGCACTACGACACCGCACAGGCGGTGAAGCGCATTCTGCAGAGCTACAAAGACCTGCAGGACATCATCGCCATCCTGGGTATCGACGAACTCAGCGAAGACCAGAAGCTTACCGTGTCGCGCGCTCGCAAGATCCAGCGCTTCTTCTCGCAGCCGTTCTTCGTGGCCGAGCAATTCACCGGCCTCAAGGGACGCTACGTGAAGGTCGAAGACACCGTACGCAGCTTCCAGGAAATTGTTGACGGCAAGCACGACGACATTCCCGAGCAGGCGTTCTACATGAAGGGCTCGATCGACGAAGTGCTCGAAGCGGCCGAGAAGATGAAGGCCACCGCCTAAACGCCATGGCCGACACGTTCCAACTCGAAATCGTAACGCCCGACAAGCTGTTGGTAAAGGACACTGCCGACGAAGTGCAGATCCCGGGCAAGGCCGGATACATGGATGTGTTGCCGGGTCATGCTCCGCTGATTACCGAGTTGATGATTGGCGAGATCGCCTACAAGCACGGCGGGACGACCCAACATCTCTCCGTCGCATGGGGATTTGCCGAGGTGCTGCCTGACAAGGTGACGATCCTTGCTCAGACCGCTGAGCGAGCTGAAGAGATCGACGTTAAGCGAGCGCAGGAAGCCAAGGGGCGCGCCGAAGCAGCTTTGGCAAAGGCCGAAGCCGACCTCGACTTCGATGCAACTCTGTTCGCCATCAAGCGCGCCGAAGTCCGGCTCGCGGTGGCCGCCAAGGCCAGCTCGCCCGTAATCGCGCATTAGCACTTCAATCGGAATCAATCGTGCGCCGGATGAATTCCGGCGCGTTTTTTGCCTCAGCTGAACCGGATCGCCTTCGCCACCTCAACCGCCTCAATCTTGCGCAAGTCTTGCAACACCACGTCGCTCACTTCGCTGTCCACCTGGACTACCGACACGGCTTCGCGCGGCTCATTCGCCTGTTCGGCGCGCCCCAGCGAGAAGTTGGCAATATTTACGTTGTGCTGGCCAAGCACGGTACCCACACGCCCAATCACACCAGGCACGTCGCGATTGCGCATATAAATGACGTTGCCTTGCAGCGGCGCTTCCACATCGATCTCGTCGATGCGCAGCAGGCGCGGCGACGTGCCGTGCAGCACCGTCCCGGCTACAGTGCGCTCCTGTTGGCCGGTCTTGAGGCTCACAGCCAGAACGCTGGCAGCGGCCCCGCTGGAAGTACGAGTTTTCTTGCGCTCGCTTACCCGAATGCCGCGCTCCTCGGCAATCGATCCCGCGTTCACCAGGTTGGCCTTCTCGTGCGCCATCTGGTTGAGCACGCCGGCCACCGCGGCATTGCGGATCAGGTCGGTCTTCCAGTCACAGATGTCTCCGCTGTAGCCGATGCCGATCTCCTCCACGTTGTTCTCGCCCGACTGCGCCAGGAACGCCCCCAGGCGCTCGGCCAGCCCGATGTAGGGCAGCATCTCCTCGTACTCTTCGAAGGTGACCGAGGGCACGTTCACGGCGTTCTGGATCACGCCCTTCAGCAGGTACTCGCGCACCTGCATCGCGATCTGCACGCCGACGGCATCCTGCGCCTCATTGGTCGAGCCCGCGATGTGTGGCGTCAGAATCACGTTGGGCGCTGCGTGAAATGGCGAATCCTTCAGCGGCTCGTCCCGGAATACATCCAGCGCCGCTCCGCCCAGTTGTCCCGACTGCAGCGCCGCTGCCACCGCAGCGTCGTCGAGAAGTTCGCCACGCGCGCAGTTCACCAGCCGCGTACCCTTCTTCATCTTCGCCAGGCTGGCCGCATTGATCATGCCCTGCGTCTGCGGGGTCAATCCGACATGCAGGCTGATGTAGTCAGACTTCGCAAACAGCTCGTCCAACGGCACCAGGGTGATCTGCAACTGCTGTGCGAAGCTGAAGGCCACGTAAGGATCGTGCGCCACGATCTTCATCCCGAACGCGACCGCGCGCTTGGCCACCTCGACACCAATCTTGCCGAGCCCGACGATACCGAGGGTCTTGCCCTTGAGTTCGCTGCCCTGGAGAGACTTCTTCTCCCATTTTCCGGCATGCGTCGAGGCATCGGCCCTGGAAACATGTCGCGCCAGCGCCAGCATGAGCGCGAGCGTATGCTCTGCTACCGCGATGGCGTTGCCGCCCGGCGTGTTCATCACCGCAATGCCACGCTTGGTGGCGGCCTCGAGGTCGATGTTGTCCACCCCAACGCCCGCGCGTCCGATCACACGCAGCTTGGGAGCCTTGTCCATCATGGCGGCGTCAACAAACACCGCCGAACGCACCAGCAGCGCGTCGGCATCGGCCAACTCTGCCGCCAGCGTATCTTTTTCGGGAGTGGCTACGGTCCAGTCGGATTGCTCTTTGAATACGTCCAATGCAGAAGGCGCGACTTTTTCAGCGACTACGATCTTCATATATCAGGTCCTTGGCCAGTCTTGTAGGAATGCAAATCGGTGGAGCACCGCTTCACAGCTTGCGGAAAGACTCAATTCCGGAAGGCTTTGCGTCCCGGCACCACTTTTTTAGTCGTGCCGGTAAGCCGCTCTTTCTTGGTCTGCCGCGCAGACTTTAGTCCGCGCGGCACTTGTATCTTGGCGTGGTCCGCAGCGTGATTACGCCTTCACCGCTGCAAACTGCTCGGCATACGTCTCCTGCACCGCGCGCACACCCGCTCCCAACTCGAACCGGTGCGAGGGAGCCACTTGCAGTAGTACCTGCTCCAGCGCGCCGATCACGCCGATGGCGTCGAGGTAGTCGTAGTAGCCCAGGTGCGCGATGCGGATCATCTTGCCCTTCATCTCGCCCTGCCCGTTTGCGACAACCATCGCGAAGCGTTCGCGGAACTCTTTCACCAGCGCACTCGAATCCACGCCTGCCGGAGGCAACACCGCTGTCACCGCGGCCGCAGGACACGTGGGCGCGAACAGGCCCAGTCCCAGTGCCTTGGCGCCCGCGCGTACCATCTCTGCCGAAGTTTCGGCATTGTGGATCAGCGCATCGCGTCCGGCCGCCAAATCGCCCTTGCCCGACTTGCGAATGTAATCCAGCGCTGCCAGCAGCCCCGCGATCAGCGCAGTCGCCGGAGTAAACGCCGACTCACCCTTCGCGGCCGCCTTGCGCTCCTTGCGCAGGTCGAAGTAATAGCGCGGATTCTTGGTCGTCTCCATGCGCTGCCAGGCACGCTCGCTGACAGCCAAAAACGCCAGTCCCGGAGGAATCATGACTGCCTTTTGCGACCCGCCGATGATGATGTCGATGCCCCAGCCGTCCACGTCAAAATGGGTCGTGCCCAACCCGGTGATGGCGTCCACCACCAGCAACGTGTCGGTGCCTTTCAACAGGGATGCGATTCCCTTCACGTCATGCCGCGCACCCGTCGAAGTCTCCGTGGCTTGCACGTAGAGCACACGTGCGCCGTCGAGCTTCGACTTCACTTCATTAAGGTCAAACGTCTCGCCATAAGGAGCGCTTACCAGTTCGATCTGGCATCCGAACGCCTTGGCGATATCGCGCCAGCGTTCGCCAAACTTACCGGCGCTGAGCACCACCACTTTGTCGCCCGGCGACGTCAGGTTCGAAACGGACGCTTCCATGGCGCCGCTGCCCGAGGCAGCCAGGATCAACACATCGTTTTGCGTTCCGATAAAGGTCTTGAGATCGGCCAGCGAGCGCGTGAAAATCTCGCGGAATTCCGCCGTGCGGTGATGCATGTCCGCTGCGGCTATGGCCTGTTGGGCTGCGGGAAGTAAAGGAGTAGGACCGGGCGTAAAAAGCCGTGTCTTACGTAGCATGGGTGCCACCTTTGCTCGTATGATTTCCGGCTGAGGACACCGGACTTCTATGATAAATGCCCAGCCCCTTTCGCAGCCACTATAATTGCCTCATGAGTCTCACCGAACAGGTGCAAAAAGACATGGTCGCGGCCATGCGCAGCAAGGAAGAGCTGCGTCTCTCCACGCTGCGCATGATGAAGACCGCGTTGAAAAATAAGGAGATCGACAAGCGGGCTCCGCTCGACGAGAAAGAGGAGCTGCAGGTCCTCAGCACCCTGATCAAGCAGCGCAAAGATTCCATCGAAGCCTTCGAGAAAGGCGACCGTCCCGAGCTCGCGAAGAAAGAAGCCGAGGAGATCACCTACATCGAGACCTACATGCCGAAGGCGCTGGGAGAAGATGACATTGTCGCCGCGGTGAAGGCCACCATCGACGAAATGGGTTCTCCCACCATGAAGGACATGGGTGCGGTGATGAAGAACGTCATGACCCGCTTTGCGGGTGCCCGCGTGGACGGCAAAGTCGTCAGCGATGCGGTGAAGAAAGAGTTGGCAGGGAAGTAGGATGCCAGGGCTATCCGCGGAACCACCCCACGGATGCGATGGCCGATATACTTTCGTATATACATTTGCATAGAATCTTGATAGAATGACGTTTGAAACGCACGGATTTGACTGGGATGTCGGGAATCGTCAGAAGTGCCAGAAGCATGGCGTTTCCATCCCAGAAATCGAGGCTGTGTTTAAGAACGATCCGTTCGTTGCACCTGACCCAAAGCACTCGCGTGCCGAGGAGAGGTTGATCGCCATCGGCACGACTGACGCCGGACGGAACGTCTTTGTTGCATTTACACTGCGTGCAAAAGACGGTCAGCGACGAATTCGGCCGGTTTCCGGCTCGGTACATGCATTCGAAGGAAACCGTGTCTTATGAGCAAACCCACGATGAAGAAGAAGAGAGTGCCTAGGCTCATGACCGATGACGCTGCGGAACAATTCCTGGCCCAAGATCTCTCGGACTTGGACTATTCGCAGTTCCGGCGTGTGCACTTCGAATTCGCTAAGAAGGACAAACAAATCAATATGCGCCTCCCCGCACCGCTACTCGCCGCTCTCAAGGCCATGGCCAAAGAGCGCGGGATCCCATACACCCGCCTGATACGGGAGGCCTTAGAACGCGCGGTGAACCGTTCTGCCGCCTGAGGTACTCTGAGTAGCGGTCCATGTCTTACCAAGCCACAGTTGAGCAGCTTTACCAGCTCGGACACGAGCTGGCCGCCACCCCCTCGCACAAGTTCGACCTCGCCTACGTGCGCGAGATGCTGGCCGCGCTCGGCAACCCCGAGCGCCGTTTTCCCAGCGTTCTCATCGCCGGAACCAACGGCAAAGGCTCGACCGCCGCGACACTATCGTCGATACTGCGTGCTGCCGGATACAAGACCGCGCTTTACAGTTCGCCACATCTCGTTCGTATCAACGAGCGTATCCGAGTCAACGGCGAAGCCATCGCTGACGTCGAATTTAGCGAGATTTACGAGCGGATAGAGCGCACCGCACAGCAACTGCTGCATTCCGGCAAGCTGCCGTGGCATCCTAGCTTCTTCGAGATGCTGACCGTCATGGCCTTCGAGTACTTCGCCAGCGTGGGCGTCGAGATCGCGGTGCTAGAAGTCGGCATGGGTGGACGCCTCGACGCCACTAACGTCGTCGATCCGCTACTCTCAGTGATCGCTGACATTTCGCTCGACCACCAGAAATATCTAGGCGACACCATCGGCGAGATCGCTCGCGAGAAGGCCGGCATCATTCGCGAAAACGGCGTCGTAGTTACTCTTCCGCAGCATCCCGAAGCCAACGACGTGCTCGGTCACTCGATTCTCGATCACCATGCCACCGGAATCAGCGCTACGAAGTACGTTCCACCGGTGTCGCCGGGAGCCGCTGAATACTTCGCACGAAGTGTAGTCCCTGCGCCGGGCCGCAACCGCTATCCGCTCAGCGTGCTGGGCAAAGAAATTCTCGTCGACTCGCCGCTTGCCGGGCGCCATCAGTTGCGCAATATCGCACTCGCCATTGCCGCTGCGGAAGAACTCGCGCGCTTCGGGTTCAAGATCACTCCGCGTCAAATCGAGCAGGGCATTCGCGAAACCCACTGGCCCGGGCGCTTTCAGGTGCTCCCGCCCTCGCCCGCAACGCATCAGTGCGAGATGGTGCTCGATGTCGCACACAATCCTGCCGGAGCGTGGGCGCTGCGTTCGGCACTTTCCGAAACCTTCCCCGATCGCGACTTCACGCTGGTCTTCGGCGCGATGGCCGACAAGGCGATTCAGGAGATGGCCGACATCCTCTTTCCCCTCGCGCAGCAGGTCGTCGTCACTCATATCGAAAATCCACGCGCCTCGACGACGGCCCAAGTTCTGCAGGCCGGATCGCGAACCGGCACATCCATGGTGGCCGAACAGACCGTCGCAGCAGCACTGGCTCGCGCCGCCGAACTCACTGCCCCAAACGCTGTCATCGTCGTGACTGGCTCCATCTTCCTCGTCGGCGATACCATGAAAGCGATGGGAATCCCCGCTTAACCATGTCCTCCACCGCCCAAAGCGAAGAGCGAATAGCGAATAGCGGACTTCTCAGCCGCCTGCGCTCCTACTTCATCTTCGCCCCTCTGATCTATCTCTACACCGCAATCATGGGCAGCCTGTCGCTGCTCTCGTCGTTCTTCGATCGCGACGGACGCATCCAGCACTGGTTCGCCTGCACCTGGGCGCGCATGATTCTCAAGACTGGCTTTGTTCGCGTGCGCATCGAAGGACTCGAACACATCGACCCGGCGCAGCCTGCCGTTTATGCAGCGAACCATCTTTCAGCGCTCGATATTCCTGTGCTCTACGCCTGCCTGCCCACGCAGTTTCGCATCCTCGCCAAGAGCGAGTTATTCCGCTATCCGTTCATGGGATGGCATCTCACGCGCTCTGGACAAATTCCCATCGACCACGGCGACGCGCGGGCCTCGCTTCGCGGCCTCAACCGCGCCAGTGATTCGCTGCGCAAAGGCATGCCCCTCGTGATCTTCCCCGAAGGCGGGCGCTCCGCCAGTGGCCAGTTGCGAAACTTCATGGGAGGCGCATTTTACATGGCGATCAAGGCGCAGGCGCCGGTTGTGCCTGTTATTCTCGTCGGCACCTACGAACTGCTGCCCATGAACAGCTTTCACCTCCGCCCCGGTGTGGTTGAGATGATCGTGGGCGAACCCATTCCGACCACGGGCATGGTTCCCCGCGAAATGGATAAGCTCGCCACGCGCGTCCGGGAAGTAATGGCCGACATGTATTACTCGCGCTCGAAGTTTTCGAATGTCATCCTGAGCGATGCGACCGTAGGGAGCGGAGTCGAAGGATCCCTTTCTCGCGAAAACACCTCGGGCGAGAAAACGAAAGTGATATGAAACCGCGCATCGCCATTCCGGTGCCGAACTCAACTGACTCGAGCTATGTGATGCGCGCGCTGCCACAATATGAGCATGCAGTCCGCGAAGCCGGAGGCGAGCCTGTCATTATTGATGTGACCGCCGAATCGGCGGCGATTGCCCAGAAGGTCAAGACCTGCGACGGCATTCTCCTGCCAGGCAGCCCCGCGGACGTCGATCCCGAGAAATACGACGCCGCACCCCACCCCAGGACGGACGCGCCCGACATCCTGCGCGACAACACCGACGAGCTCCTCTTGCAGGATGCCTACAACATGCGCAAGCCGATCTTCGGCATCTGCTACGGCCTGCAATCGCTCAATGTCTGGCGCACCGGTTCCCTCGTGCAGCACTTGACCACAAACGTGAATCACGAACCGGACAAGTCAGTGGTCAATGCGCACCGGGTCGAGATCGATCCGCAATCGAAACTCGCAACGATTCTGCGCTCCGCCGGGGCGCTGCCGCCTGACGGCTCGCCGCCAACCATCTTCGTCAACTCCAGCCACCATCAGTCCGTGGATATCGTCGGCGATGGTCTGCGGCTCGTTGCCTGGTCTCCTGAAGACCAGGTGAAAGAAGCTTTGGAAGGAACGGCTGAAGACCACTTCGTCGTATGCGTCCAGTGGCATCCGGAGCGAACCTACAACGCCGATCCCGCTTCGCGCGCGATGTTTCAGGCCTTCGTCCGCGCCGCCGCAGAATGGCACAAGAAACTCCCGCTGAAGCAGCAGGACTTTGAATCGCTCCCCAGCAAGCGCTGAACCACCTCTGTGCGGGTGCCCCGTTCTACCGTTCACGAAGTGAACGGTAGGGCGGGGTGGTGCGACTTTGCATCAGATCTGGCCGGCTCGCTTGGTCTCGACCGCACAATCAATTAACCTGTTCTCTTATGCTCGATCTCGCATTCGTTCGCGATCATCTGCCCCTCGTCGAAGAAAAACTGCGCCAGCGCGGTATGAACCCCGCGGTCGTCCTGAAGGATTTTCAATCCATCGATTCCGAACGCCGCATCGCTATCACTGAAGCCGAAACCACCAAGGCCCGCCGCAATCAATTGACCGGTGAATTTCAACGGCTGAAAAAAGAAGGGCGGGACACAGCCGCCAACCTGCAAGAACAGAAGGATCTGAAGGAAAATGGTGCCGCAGCCGAGACCCTCGCCGCCGACTACGATGCAAAGTTACGCGAAATCTTAACCGGCATTCCCAATCTTCCGCACGAAAGCGTCCCCGTGGGCAAAACTGCAGACGACAACGTCGAAGTACGCCGCTGGGGAACTCCTCCGCAGTTCGATTTCACTCCCAAACCGCACTGGGAACTGGGCGAGTCGCTCGGCATCCTCGACTTCGAACGCGCCGCCAAAATCACAGGCGCGCGTTTTGCCGTCTATTGGGACCTGGGCGCGAAGCTCGAACGCGCGCTGGCCAACTTCATGCTCGACTTGCACACCCGCGAGCACGGCTACACCGAGGTTCTGCCGCCGTTCATGGTCAACGCCGAGTCCCTGTACGGCACCGGCAACCTTCCCAAGTTCGAGGCCGACCTCTTCAAGGTCCCGCATAACGATAAGAACCTGTACCTGATTCCGACCGCCGAAGTCCCGGTTACCAATCTCTATCGCGACGAAAGTCTCGATGCCGCACGCCTGCCTATTTCACTGACTGCCTACACACCGTGTTTCCGCAGCGAAGCCGGCTCCTATGGCAAAGATGTGCGCGGCATCATCCGGCAGCATCAGTTCCAGAAGGTCGAACTGGTGAAGTTCGCCAAGCCGGATCAGTCTTACGAAGAGCACGAAAAGCTCACTCGCGACGCCGAACAGGTGCTGCAGAAGCTCGGGCTGCACTACCGCACCGTCGTCCTCTGCACTGGCGACATGGGGTTTTCCTCGGCCAAGACCTACGACATCGAAGTGTGGCTGCCGGGCCAGGGGCTATTTCGCGAGATCTCTTCCTGCTCCAACTTCGAGGCCTTCCAGGCGCGACGTGCCAACATTCGCTATCGCCCCGAAGGCGCAAAGAAGAGCGAGTTCGTGCACACGCTCAACGGCAGCGGACTCGCAGTCGGCCGCACCTGGGTTGCGATTGTCGAGAACTATCAGCAGGCGGACGGCAGCGTGGTGATACCCGAAGTCCTGCGGCCCTACATCGGCGCAGACCGCATCACGCCCAGGAAGTTCTAGGACAGCGGACGGTGCTTACTCTGCGTCGCGATGCACCGTCTCCATCGCGAACGCCGGGACGCACACCGCGATATACTCGGCCCCGTCGGCATCGGGCGTCGAATACCTTACCCACTCTCCGGGATGCGTAATCACAGCCTGTCCCGCCTGCACATCGAACTCGCCATCCTTGTAGCTAACGTGCAGCACGCCCTTGAGGACAATCGTGAACTCCTCGAACTCCGGCGTCTGTCCCGGCTCAACCCAGCCCTGCGGACTGCGCATGTGGGCAACACTCGCTCCCGCAGTCTTGGTGTTCACGCGTCCGATGTACTCATCGATCAGTTTGTGTTTGTTGCCCGCGGCTGCAACGCGGGTTGGTTGGGAGATTAAAGTCGGTGGCATAAATCTCCATGCGACGCGTTCAAACCGCGTCGAAACATGAAAACAGAAAAGCTACTGCTCGAGCAACCGGTGTTGCTGCCCCGTATGCCTGATTGTTGGCTTGAGTTCCTCGGCAGCGTCTTACTGCCCCAGGATTTTTTCCCGCAGGTCCTCAGGAATCCGTTGCCGGATTTCCTCCGGAAGCTTGTCGAGACCCATGCGCGCACCGGTCATGGCCGCGTCCTTCACCACCATCGGCGCCGGAGTCGCAACCGCCACCAGCAGCCACAGCAGCATGGACAGCAGGAACCCGCCCAGCGCGCCGATTTCCAGCCAGAACGCATGCACAGGCCGGAAGTGGCGAATCACTCCGTAGGCCAGCAGGAACACGAACATCGACAGCGAAGCCAGCACCAGCAATCCGATATCGATGCCGCGATGCAGGCGCTGCCTGGAGTGGCAGTGCTCGCACTCCGCCAGGTGCGCCTCATAGTCCCCGCGCATCTCCGGAGCCAGCCCCGATATGTCATAGCGCCACCCGGCAAGTATCTTACCGATGACGCGATCAGTGCACTCTGCCATGTCGTAAACCTTGCCCCTGAAGAACGCCAGCGCCGCCGGGGCGCTTGATGGGGCGAAGACTACAGCTGAATTGCCGCCAGCGGTTCATGTTGTACTGCGAGCACCAACTGGTTGCGCACAAAATTTCGCTGCTCGCCCAACGCACGCTCTGCCGTCATCCGTGCTATTTCTGGATGGTTGTTCTGCTCCGAAAGGTGCGCCAGGATTACGTATTCCGCACCTCCATCATAGTCCGTCGTCAGGAAATCTGCGAGCGCGTCATTCGACAGATGCCCCACCCGGCTCATCACCCGTTGCTTCACCGCCCACGGATACGGCCCGCCGCGCAGCATTTCCAGGTCGTGGTTCGACTCGATCATCAGCACCTGGCATCCGCGAATGTGATCGCGCACGCTCGCCGGCATATAGCCCAGGTCGGTGCACACGCCTATTTTGATGCCTTCGCTGCGGAACGTGAATCCCACCGGATCGACCGCGTCGTGCGGAATCGTAAACGGTGTCACGCACACGTCCCCAATGTTGAATACGTGGCCGGGACGAAATAGTTCCAGCCGCTCCAGCCTGACGCGGTTACCCGCGCTGTCTCGCGCCGAGGCCCGATACGCATGGTGCGTGGCTTCCGTCATGTAAACCGGAATCTTCAGCCGCTTGGCCAGCACGTACAGCGCGCTGACGTGATCGCTATGCTCATGCGTGATGAGGATGGCGTCGATGCAACTCGCGCTCTCGCCGCACAGCGCCAGCCGCCGCAACAATTCACGGCACGATAGTCCGGCATCGATCAGCAGTCGCGTCCCTGAACTGCAGACAAGCGTGCAGTTGCCCCTGCTCCCGCTCGCCAGCACCGTGACTGAAACTGCCATAGCCGCGAGCATAAACCCAAGCTTCACCGAGCGGTAGTAATCATCTAGTAACTTTCGCGTCTCGCAATCTTCTCCAGCGATTTCGTCTCGCTTTTGCACAACTATTTCCGGTCCTGCACACGAAACCCACAGTCGTCCGCGTTTTCCGGCTTGAGCGTCGCCTGTCGTTTCAATATCGTTGCGACCAATCGGGCACTAGCTTTTTGCATACCGCTTTCGCGGCAATGCGTGATGACTCCACGGGACAACGCAATCACGGCCGCGCCGGCAGTGCGGTTTGAAGCTGCCATTTCCAGCGCCTTTCCGTCAGGGTTGGAAATGGCCCACGTGGAGGCGCGCCGCCGATCGGGCCAGTTCGGGTTCCGGGTGCGTTTAAGTGCGGACAATCCGTGCGATCATGTCGCGCGCGATCTTTCCCCAGTCCGCACGGCAACAAACGCAAGTTGCGCCTTGCGCGCCGGGATTCGACTGCCGGTTTGCTCATCTCGAGCAGCGAAAATCGATGCCCGCGCCTTCTGGCGCTGGAGCTGTGCCTCTAAGTGCGACTCGCGGGTAGCTGGCCTGCGGGTCGCACTGCGTTTTACGCGAGCAGATTTCAGTCCCGCAGGGACGACAGAGCTTAGCCCAGCGCTTCAGCGCTGGGTCAGCGGCGGTTAGAAAATCAGAGTCCCGGAGGGACGGCAGATGCTCCTCCGCATCCTCATTCCTGTTTTTCACAGCGCCGCACAGGATTTGAGACGAATTCTTTCCACGATTACCTGAATCGTCATTGCGCGTTCCTCCCGCTCTCACTAACCTGATATCACTTCTCCCATGGCCACCACCGACTACAGCCTTGAACGCGGACTCCCCGCAAGCATTGAAGCCGAGCGCTCCATCCTCGGTGCCATCCTGCTCGACAGCCTGCTCTTCGACCAGGCCGCCGAACTCAAGCCCGACGACTTCTCGCTCGACGCGCATCGCCGCATCTTCTCCCGCATGCGCGATCTGCAGGACACCGGACGCCCCGTCGACATGATCACCCTCGCCGAGGAACTCGACCGCCGCAAAGAGGTCGAAGCCATCGGCGGTGTCGCCTACCTGTCGTCGCTCATCGACGGCGTGCCCGACCGTCCCAGCATCGAGCACTACGTCCGCATCGTGCGCAACAAGTCGTTGCTGCGCGGACTCATCAACATCGCGCAACTCGCCATCGCCGAGGCCATCGACCACTCCGACGAAGCCGAAGAGGTCATCAACCGCGCCGAGCAGGGCATCTTCCAGCTCTCCGAGAACCGTCTCGGACAGGGCTTCAGCGACATTCCCTCCATCGTCAAGGGCTCCTTCGGCTCGCTCGACGAGCTCTACGCCCGCGGCCAGGAGATCACCGGACTCGCCACCCACTACACCATGCTCGACAAAATGACTAGCGGCTTCCAGCCCAGCGATCTCGTCATCATCGCCGCCCGCCCCTCCATGGGCAAAACCGCGCTGGCCATGAATATCGCCGAAAACGCCGCCATCCTCGACGGCAAAGTAGTCGGCGTCTTCTCGCTCGAAATGTCGAAGGAAGCGCTGCTCATGCGCATGCTCGCCTCGCACGCCCAGGTCGACTCGCACAAGCTGCGCACCGGCTTCCTCGGCAAGGAAGACATGCAGAAGCTCACCCACGCCATGGAAGGCCTCATGCAGGCGCGCCTCTTCATCGACGACACGCCCGGCATCTCGGTGACCGAAATGCGCTCCAAGGCCCGCCGCCTCAAGCAGCAGGAACAGCGCCTCGACCTCATCATCGTCGACTACCTGCAGCTCATGTCGGCCGTGCCCATCGGAGGCAAGCGCTTCGAGAACCGCACTCAGGAAGTATCGGCCATCTCGCGCGGACTGAAAGCAGTAGCGAAGGAGTTGAAGGTCCCCGTCGTAGCGCTCTCGCAGTTAAGCCGCGCTCCCGAAAGCCGCGGAGGCGACCATCGTCCCCAACTCTCCGACCTGCGCGAATCCGGCTCCATCGAGCAGGACGCCGACGTCGTGGCCTTCATCTTCCGCGAAGAGGTCTATAAGAAGGACGATCCCGATCTCGAAGGCATCGCCGAACTCATCATCGCCAAACAGCGCAACGGCCCCACCGGCCTCATCAAGCTGGCCTTCAAGCATGCTTCAACGCGCTTCGAAAACCTAGCCGCCGAGAGCGATTACATCGGGTAGTGATCGAGATTTGTTACGTGGCCCCGAAAGGAATTGTTATGTTCGATTATTCGTTTGGCTACGATGGCAGCACTGAAGAAGACGCGGCTGGTACCTGCGATCAATGCGACGTGCTTAAGGAAGAACTGAACAGGGCCGTTCGCTTCCTCCGCGAAAGCAGCCCGTTTCCCTCAATAGAGCGAAAATAGCCTTGAGCGGCGTCGCAACTGGGCACTTGACGCCCTGGGGCGTCATCAACGGTGGCATCTTAAGGGCGCAGATTCAACGCTCTGAGAAGTCGCGTGATGGGCAGCGCATGATGGGCAGCGCATGATGGGCAGCGCGTCATTTCGCGATACATTCGACAGGTGACCCAGAACTGTTGGCGGCCGGACGAGGGACACCGATTCCTTCCACTTTAGCCCTGTAGGGTAACGCCGATATGAAACCGGTCGCACAACTGCCGACTTCAGCCACCAAGCATGCCCAGAAGGGGCTGGATGCCAGAGAAATACTTCTGTTCCCGCGCTGGGAGATGTGTTTCCTCTTGACATCCCCTCTCCAAGAGCTTGGCTGACAACTCCTTTCGAATCAGTAATCCGGTCTCGCCAAGTTCTTGGTGCCAGTGACCCCGCCGAATGCGCGGTCAACTCCTTTTATAGAACCTGCCGGACACGAGCAGACCGACTCGGTACAGCTCCGGGCCCTCAACAGTTCCGCCTTATTTTGCTCCCTTATTTGCGGCTTTGAAACTCCCGCCCGTGCACTCCGGTGATGTCTTGATGTGCACAACAGCCTTGGCTTGTGCGGGCATCCGACATTCGTACGAGCAGGAACCCTTTCCGTCATACTTGTGTTGTATATAGAAGAGGAGAGACGGCTGGTACGTCGTCGCTTGCACCCAAGTATGGGGAACAGTTTGATTCGTTGTCCAGCGCTGGCCGTCAGGCGTCATCGCCGGCAGTTGGCTTGACGTATACCATCATCCCAATCTATGGCGAGACCCGAGTAGATAACCGCATCACCGTGAGTCGAGAGAGCGTCGCCATTGACCCTAGCGTTAACGTAAGCAACTTGGCCTTCACAAACATCTATTTGGCCCGGTGTGAACAATGCAGGCCCTCCGGCACAATATTTCGTACAATCCCCAGGCGGACTTGTGTGCCCCAAATCTGCGTTGCAGGTCTCCCGATTATTTTGAGAACATGGCTTGTACTTTGGACCGGTGCTAGTTTGGTTTTCTGAGGAAGCGACCTTCGCAGTATCTGCATTGGCTTCTTGCGCCATCAGTCTTGGTGTGACGAAGCACAAGGCCAACAAGCAACAAACGTGCAGGATTCGAGCGCCCATTTTTCCTCCTTTAAGCCGGAATTTCCGTTTTAGCTCCCAATAGCCCGCCACTGTACACCCGTTTACGCACTTCAGCGCATGAATATTTTCTTCGGGCGGCGGGTGGCCCGGGCGGGGCCCGGCCAACGCCCTAACTAATCTGGGTGCCCCGTTTTAGCCCGGTTTGGCTAGGGCGGGGAGTCCTCTCCTTCCTGCAGGCCCGGAGGGCCGACATATCAAAGCCCAGTGCTTCAGCACTGGGTAGGCTGCCCCAAGTCCGGAGTCCCGGAACCGCGCTAGCGGCGAAGGGACGGAATATGAACACCGCCATGTGCCGTCTCTTCGCCCGCGATGCGGGCTTCGGGACTCGCTTCATTACCGACGCTCCCCACCGTTGAAACGGTGGGCTTTGATATACCGTCCCTGCCGGGACAGGTGTTCTACCCAAACACCCTCTGCCTATCAATCGTGGCCCCGGACTTTCGCAACAGCGTCATGAACTCCTGCTCGAACGTCCATTTCTTATGATGCTCGGCCTGTTGCGCAATGTAATGGGCGACGATCTGCTTGTTCGATTGGCTTACACCGAACGCGCCAAATCCCTCCTGCCATGCGAATTTCGTCCCGCCTTGGTTCTGCCAGTGCGAGCTATTGCCCTTGACGTCCTGCATGACCTTGGATAGCGCACGTTCGGAGGAAGTGCAATCAGCAGATGAATGTGGTTCGCCGTGCCTCCTGCCGCCAGCAGGGTGATGCCCTTCGCGTGCCCAATGCCAGTGAGGTATTTGCACATCTCGCTGACGTCAGGGATCAGATCGAGACGGCCTTGCGTGCTGAAGACGCAATGCGTCAGGACCCATGCGTGGGTGTGCGACATGCTCGCAATGTAGGCGCTGGATGACGTTGGCGGCTGTGATGATCGGCACGCACGGATGTTCATCTGCCGTTCCTTCGGTCGCAATGGCGACCTCCGGGACTCCCGTCGTTGCGAATGCATCCCCACCGTTAAAACGGTGGGCTTTGATATGCCGTCCCTACCGGGACGGACGCATTTAGAGATAGCGTCCCTGCGGCGGCGAGAGGCCCGGAGGGCCGACATATCACAGCCCAGTGCTTTAGCACTGGGTAGGCTGCCGCAAGAAACCGAGTCCCGGAGCCCGCCGCGGCGGGCGAAGGGACGGCACATGGTCCCTGCAAAGGCGCCCTGAGTGCGCGAATCAAGATCCGGAAAGAAAACTGATCGACAGGCTGCCTTTTACACAAACGGCGTTCGGCTGATACGTGTTTTCCGGCGGATCAAACATGGGATAGAAATATGTGCTGACTCCGTTCGTGCAATTCGGTGTGCCGGTTGCACAGGTCGCATTCGGGTTTCCACACTTGCTGGGGTAATTTTCCGGACCGTACGTGGTGTTGGTTGGTCCCTGGCAGGTATAAACCGGCTCTGCCGAATTACCACTGCAAGCCAGCGTTACCGGCAGATTGTAGGAAGCACCCCCGGTGTTGGCACACTGATTCTGTTTCCAAAGAGCGTCGGTGCAGGTTGAGGGGATGACGCTGATGTCATACCAGACACAGGCAGTCCCGGAATTGAAACAGCCAGCATTGCTGGCAGCCTCAAAATTGGTTTCGACCATGGTCAGGTGTTGCGTCTGGGCGCTCATGCAGTTGGCAGGCGCTGCGTTCAACGCGGCACAAAAACGCGAGGAGCTACTGGACGTGTCAACCGACGCGGTACAGGTCTGGTTCGCGTTAATTTGCGTGTAGGCAGCGTTTGCTCCCTTGCCGGTGTTGACGCACCCCTTCCCGGATGAATTCCACGTGATCGTACCAGGAGCCTGGTTCAGCGTGGTAAAGCTGACATAGATCGGAACGGCTTGGCTATTCACAATACTGACGGTCACTGTGTCGGCCAACGCTATTGAGGAGACGCCAAGTAGCATCAGAAGGACAACGGACGTTCCATTGAAAGCACCCCTGTAACGATTCATCGCTTACCCCCTTCCAGTTCCAGCGACGAATCATAGACTGCTTCAGTCGCCAAATGCGACAAAACTTTTGGATCTTCGGTTGTGGGCGAGCGGCTTGGCTACGGACTAACGAATCTGGGTGTCCGGTTCTAGCCTGGGTTTGGCCGGGGCGGGGATTTCCGTCCCGCCGCGCCTCCCTCCCATTTCGGGGAACGCTTGGTTACTTTAGTTTTATCACGATCAAGATTTCTCTGGCACTTCCGCCGGCGACCCCACTATAGGTTGTAACGGGGAAGGGATTTGTGTCCCTCGGCCGTCCGCGCCCAGCCAGGCTGCGGAGCTAGTTGGATCGTTGAAAACCTCCGAACCGGCAGACGGAACTAGCTGCAAAGAAGAACGCCGTCGATGTGCCGCATCATCTACTGATTTCTCCGGAAAGCGAACATCCGGCGAAAATAATAGCCGCTAAGTCCAACGGGCAGAAATGGATACGTATAACTTATATATTTATCAATGACATGCGAGCAATTTCCGCCCAAGCTGCTGATTCTAAACAACCGTGAATCACGCGCCGCCACGTGGCAGAGTGATTTTGGCCCTCTGCGTTACAATGCTTACGAGAGTTACACGAGGTGAACCGTGAACAATACGACGCGTTCCATGGTGGTGAGTATGCGGCTGCCAGTGGAGAGCAGCGAGCGGCTGAAGCGTCTGGCCAAGCGGCACGGTTGGTCCGCGAGCGACGCCGGCGCCCGTCTGGTCGAAGAGGGCCTCCGGCGCTCCGAATTCGCTTTCATCGATTTTCGCGATTCTGCTGTGGGACGCAACGCCTACGTACAGGGCAGCACGCTCGCGGTTTGGGAGATCATTCTGCTGCTGCGCAGTTATCAGAACGACCCGGAGGCGGTGGCACGGCACTTGCAATGGCCCGAGACTAAAGTCCTCGCGGCCGTTAACTATGCCGGCGCGTTTGCGGAAGAGATTGAGGAAGCCATCGCGGAGAACGACGCGGTTGATCTTGAAGCCCTGAAGCGGATGCTGCCGCAAGCCAGCGAGTTCTCTGCCGGCAAGCCCCGCGGTTGAGATGTTGCGGCTTCTGCTGGACGAGCACATTTCTCCCAAAGTGGCGGAAGGCCTGCGGCGACGCGCGCCGTCCCCGGTACATGCGCTGGCGAATTGGGAGGGGGGCAACTTTCTAGGGCAGGACGATAACGCCTGCCTCATGGAGGCGGCCCGCCAGCGGTTGACGCTGGTCACCTACGACCGCAGGACCATCCCGCTGCTGCTGAAGACTTGGGCGGAATCCAGCCGCACGCATGGCGGCGTAGTTTTCGTGGACGAAAAGACGATCGCTCCTGCCGATGTGGGTGGATTGGTCCAGGCACTCTATCGCCTATGCAAGGCATCCAGCAGATGGGACTGGACGGACCGAATCTGCTTCTTACGACGGTGATTGCCTATCCGACGCACTAGTACGTACTCTCTCGACGCGCTGCCTGCTGCCCCGTTAGGCTTCCTTTGGCGGGCTGGGATTTTCTGCCGCGCACGCCTCTTCTCCCATTCCGGGAATTTCAGAGAGGGGAAGGGTACCTCCGCCTCGCGCCGCTCACCCCGCAGCTATCACCGTTCACTGCACAGCTCCTTGCCTTCCTTGGACTTCCCTCACCTCGCGCGTCCTTCTCCCTTATGATGGAGATACCGATGAAGGACAGCTACCGCCGCTGGATGCACGACTGGGAAACCCGCATGACCTCGCGCGATGTCAACCGAGTGGTGCGTCCATTCGAGTGGGGCAACGGGTTCGTCAACGGCTGGCCCTTGACCGCCGGAATGGCTCCTCCCCCCGACGAGGCCGAGAAGCCGGCGATGTTTGATTTCTGGAGCACGGTCAACGACCACATCATCGCCAACAGTGACGATTTTTATTCGTACAGGACGCCCACCGACTTCCGCCTGGAGCATCGCCGTGTCGAACTCTTTCACACCGGCAGCGAGCCGCCCAAGAAGCAGCTCAAGGAGTCGTACGCGTCATTTCTGCGTTTCACTTCGCCGGTCGAGTCCCCGTATCCCGAGAACAACGTGATGAACGCGCGCTGGTTTCCCGCCCGCGGACACCGCGCCGTGATCGTGATGCCGCAGTGGAACGCCGACGCCATCAGCCACAACGGCTTGTGCCAGATCTTCAACATGCTGGGCATCTCGGCCCTGCGCATGAGCATGCCGTATCACGACATTCGCCGGCCCGCGGGACTCACGCGGGCCGACTATGCGGTCTCGGCCAACATCGGACGCACAATCGATTCCGTGCGCCAGGGAATTGCCGATATTCGTTCGTGCCTCGACTGGCTGCAGCAGCGCGGATATACCAAGCTGGGACTCGTCGGCACCAGCCTGGGCTCGTGCTACGCCTTTATCGCTGCCGCGCACGATCGGCGCATCAGCGTCAACGTCTTCAACCACGCCTCCACCGCGTTCGGAGATGTAGCGTGGACCGGCCAGTCCACGCGCCACATCCGCCAAAGCGTCGAAGCCGTTCTCACGCACGACGAGCTGCGCCGCGTATGGATGGCTATCAGCCCCATCGTGTACTTCGATAAATTCCAGCGCTGGCCTAAGAAGTCGCTGATGATTTACGGTCGCTACGACCTGACCTTCCTTCCCGAGTTTTCGATTCAGGCAGCGGGAGAGTTCCTCAAGCGCGGCATCGACACCACGGTCAAGGCCCTGCCGTGCGGCCACTACTCGCTTGGCGAGACGCCATACAAATACATGGACGCCTGGCACATCTCGCGCTTCCTCTCTAAAGCCTTCGCGGGCTGAGGCGCTACAATGGCTTGCCATGAAAATCGCGTTGGGATCTGACCATGCCGGCTTTGAGCTAAAAGAAAACATCAAGCAGAGACTGCAATCCCAAGGCATCGCGATCGACGATCGCGGCACCAACTCTCCAGACTCCTGCGATTATCCCGACTATGCGCAGGCGGTTGCCAATAAGGTTGCCGCACATAACGCCGACTTCGGCATCCTGGTCTGCGGCACAGGTATCGGAATGTCCATCGCCGCCAACAAGGTGCCCGGCATTCGTGCCGCCCGGGTAGTGACCGAGTCTGACGCCGAGCTAGCGCGCGAGCACAACGATGCCAACGTGCTCACGTTCGGTGCGCGCGTCACCGGCGACGAAGAAGCGTTTAAGATTATGGATAAGTGGCTGGCCACGCCGTTTGCCGGAGGCCGCCACGGTCTCCGCGTGGATAAAGTCATGGCCATCGAGCGCGAGGTAGAAACAAAATCGTCGCCCGCGTGAGCGGCCGCACAAAAAGGACGCAATCATGAAGAATCCCATGGAGCTTCCGCTGTCGGAAGCTGATCCCCAGATCGCGCAGGCCATCGAGAACGAGGAGCGGCGCCAGCACGAAGGCCTCGAACTCATCGCGTCGGAGAACTTCGTCAGCGAGGCTGTTCTTGAAGCCGCCGGCTCGGTCTTCACCAACAAGTACGCCGAAGGTTATCCCGGCAAGCGCTACTACGGCGGATGCGAGTTCACCGACGTGGTCGAGAACCTGGCACGCGACCGCGCCAAGCAGCTCTTCGGAGCCGAGCACGCTAACGTGCAGCCGCACTCCGGTTCGACCGCCAACATGGCGGCCTATGCCGCGCTGATTCAGCCCGGCGATACGATCCTTGGACTGAACCTCGCCCACGGCGGACACCTCACGCACGGCCATCCGCTGAATTTCTCCGGCAAGACCTACAAGATCGTTCCCTACGGCGTGACCAAAGACACCGAGACCATCGACTACGACGAAGTCGAGCGGCTGGCCGAGGCCGAACGGCCCAAGCTGATCATCGGTGGTGGCAGCGCCTATCCTCGCATCATCGACTTTGCCCGCATGCGCCAGATCGTGGACAAGGTCGGCGCGTTCTACCTGGTTGACATGGCCCACTTCGCCGGACTGGTCGCAGGTGGCGTGCATCCGTCGCCGATACCGCACTGCCACGTCGTCACCACCACCACGCACAAGACGCTGCGTGGCCCGCGCGCCGGACTCATCCTCTCGAAGCAGGAGCACGCTGCCGCTATCGACAAGGTCGTCTTCCCTGGAATGCAGGGCGGCCCGCTGGTTCACATCATCGCGGCCAAGGCGGTGTGTTTCCGTGAAGCCCTCCAGCCGAGTTTCAAGGACTACGCGCGTCAGATCGTCGCCAACGCCAAAGTTCTCGCACAGGCGCTGGCCGACGAGGGCTTCCGCGTCGTCTCCGGCGGCACCGACACGCACCTTATGCTGATCGACGTCTTCGCTAAGGGCATGTTGGGCAGCGAGGCCGAGAACGCTTTGCACGATGCCGGCATCACGGTGAACAAGAACGCGATTCCGTTTGACACCAATCCGCCGATGAAGCCCAGCGGAATTCGCATCGGCACTCCTGCGCTCACTACGCGCGGCATGAAAGAGCCGGAGATGCGTCAGGTCGGCAAGTGGATCGCCGACGCGCTCCACAACCGTGCGGACAAGGCGCATCTCGAAAGCATTCGTCGCCAGGTGCTCGAGCTGGCGGAGCAGTTCCCGCTGTATGCCTCGCGACGCGCGAAGCATCACGAAGCGGTACGGGCTTAGCGCAAAAGCTTACGGTATTACCGCGGTTGGCTTGGCCTGAACGAAGTGCTGATCGTACCAGGCCAGTGAACGGTCAAGCGCGTCAACGACGTGTTTGGTTTCCTGCAGGCCGTGTCCTTCGCGCGGATAGCGAACCAGGACGGCCTCTGTCCCCACGTCCTTCAACGCGATGTAAAACTGTTCCGCCTCTGCGATCGGCACGTCGTTATCGTTCTCGCCGTGCAACAGCATGGTCGGAGTGTGCGCAGCAGCTACATGCTTCAGTGCCGAGCGTTCCCACAGAATGTTCATCAGGTCATCCTGATGCGGGTACGCGCCCCACTCCATCGCCTCATACTGGTTGTAATAAGTCATGTAGTTGTAGCTGATGAGATTGCTGATGCCGGCCAGCGGTATCGCCGCCTTGAACATGCCGGTCTGCGTGATCAACCAGTCCGTGAGCTGGCCGCCGTAGCTGACGCCCTCAATGCCCATCCGATCACGATCAATCCACGGGTAGCGCCGTACGGCGGCACTGACGGCGTAAAGAACGTCGTTGCCTTCGTCACCGTCCTGGTCCCGAAATACGGCGTCAGCGAACTTCTGTCCGTAGCCAGTCGAGCCACGATAGTTCACCATGAGCGTCGCAAAACCGTGCGCGGCGTACACCTGGTTATGAAAGTTCAGCGTCGGGCCTTGTTGTCCGTGTGGCCCGCCGTGGATATTCACGATCAGCGGATACTTCTTCGACGGGTCAAAGTTCAAGGGCAGAGTAAGAAACGCCTCCACGTTGTACTTGAAATCGTTGCTGGTGAAGGTGAACGATTCGACGGGCGCCAGTTGTTTGGCCGACAGCAAATCATGATTCACGTCCGTCAGTCTGCGGACAGTTCCAGACGCGGGTCTCAAAAACAATTCACTGGCGTCGGTAGTAGAGGCGAAAGTGTAGGCGAGGTCGCCGCCATGACTCAGTGAGAACGACGTCACCACGCCGGTATCGCTGGCTTGAACTTCAGGTTCGCCCCCGGCAGCGGGCAAACGCACCAGTTTCATGCTGCCGCGTTCCTGCACCCGGATGTAAACCGACTTTCCGTCGGGCGACCATTGCGGCGAGTGCTGCCGGTTATCGACTACTGTGCCGATTTCGCGGCGATCGCTTCCGGCGGCGTTCATGACCCAGAGGTGTGAGTCTTCCATGTTGGTTTCGCGATCGGTGAGCCCGCGCTTGGTCGCAAGGTATGCGATCTTCGTTCCATCAGGCGACCAGTGCGGCTCGAACTCGCTGCCCTCGCTTGCGGTCAGCCGACGAATCTTGCCATCCGATACGCGGACGGTGAAAAGGTCGTCATCGTAGAACATGTCCGCGTCAGGCTCGCCTTCGGAAACAAACACGATCTCGTCACCCTTGGGAGACCAATCGATGGAATGCTCGTAGGTATCGCTCTTCGTGAGCTGACGCGTCTGTCCGGTTGCTATATCAGCGACGAAGATGTGGTTGCGCCGATTGTCATTGAAGCGAGTCATTCCCTCGTCATAGTCGGGCTTATAAAGATAACGGCGGATCACGACCGGATCGCCGCTTGCCTCCTGGGTCTCAGGTCCGGGAGTTGTCGTGACATAGGCCAATTGCTTGCCGTCAGGCGACCAACTGAGATCACTCCCTACGTTCGGAAGCGGCGCGTTGGTGCCTTCCGTCTCTGCCATGAAGCGAACACCGCTGCCGTCGAGGTGCGTGATGAGCAAGCCTGACTTCTCCCCCTGTTTTCCGTGATACGCGATCCAGTTGCCATCGGGCGACCATTTGGGGCCGCTACTCGGGTCGGCAGGTCCACCCAAGTGCATAGTTTGCCCGCTGCTGACTTCCATGATCCACACCTGCCGCCATGGCCGGCCTGGACGGTCAGAGTTCGACACAGTGTAGGCAATGTGCTTGCCGTCAGGTGAAAACTGCGCGCCTCCCGCGGTATGCAGTTTGAAAAGGTCGGCGCTTTGAACTTGTGCAGTCAGGCAGGGAACCAGCAGCAGAAACAACACCCGTACAAGGACTCTTAGTGTTTTCATAGTCAGATCCAAGATGAGATCCCTAAGTACAGCGATGTGGAATGGTATTACAGAGGCGAGAAGGCCATCGAATCTAGTCCACGCAGTTTACACTAGACTGTGCGCGTCGCTATCGACATCCGGCGGATCAATGAGTTCGGCGTGGGTACTTACACGCGCAACGCTATCCGCACGCTGGCGCGCCTCGACAACTTTAACGAGTACTTTCTTCTTGGCATTCCCGGCAAACTCGGCGACATCGAACCTTTGCCGCCGAACTTCATTACCGTTGACGCTCATCCCAACGAGTTCTCACTCAACAGCTACCTGGAACTGCATCGCATCCTGAAACATCATCGTTGCGATCTGTTGCATGTGCCGCATCTGTTCTGGAAGCCGCAGGCGATTCCGTGTCCTTATGTCGTCACGGTGCACGACCTGCTCGATCACCTTTACCGGGTCAACAGCGCCTCTTCGCTGAAGCGCTCCCTGCACCTTGAGTTCACGCGGCGGGTCTTGCATCATGCAGCGCGGATATTCGCCGTCTCGAATTTCTCCAAGAAAGACACCGAGCGTCTGTTCAATGTTTCCGGTGACAAAATTGAGGTCATCTACAACGCCCTCGATGACCGCTTCTGCCAGGGACACGCAACCGACGCTGACCGTAAACTCATCGCCGAGCGCTATCAGGTCAACTACCCGTTCCTGCTCTACGCTGGACGCATTAGCCCGCACAAGAACGTGGTCCGAATCATCGAGGCCTTCTCGGCGCTCAAGGCCGATCTGGAGAAGGACGGCCAGTTCCCCGACCTCAAGCTCATTATCATTGGCGACGAGCTGTCCAAGCACCCCGACCTGCGCCGCGCCGTGATCAAGAGCCGGGTGCAGAACGACGTTCGGTTCCTCGGATTTGTCCCGATCGGCGTGCTGCGTATCTTCTACGATCTCGCCAAGATTTTCGTTTTCCCCTCTCTCTACGAGGGCTTCGGTCTTCCGCCACTGGAAGCCATGGCGCATGGCACGCCGGTAGTCACCAGCAATACGTCGTCGATCCCCGAGGTGGTTGGCGACGCCGCCGTCATGGTCAATCCGGAGAATGTTTTTGAGATCGCGCACGCGCTGCACCGCGTGCTGCTCGACCAGGCCGTCCGCGAGAAGCTGAAATCACGGGGCGTGCTCCAGGCGCAGAAATTCTCCTGGGACGACGGTGTGCGGCGCATGCTGGCCGTCTACCATGAGGTCGTGCAGAAGTAGCCGGCACGACCGCCTTCTGCCGGGCACCCTTGCCATGAATAGTCACCTTTGTGCTATTGCAACCTTTGGTCGAGCAGATAGACTGGTGTCCCCCCTAGGTTTGGCGCTGATCGGGAGTCGCCCAACACTTTTCCCTAAAAGCGCTTCGTACTCCAATCAACCATCTGGTCATCGCGAGGAGCATCCCATGAACGAGATCGTGCAAATGGTCGCCCAGAAGTTCAATCTTTCACCCGAAACCGCCCAGCAGATCGTGGATTTTGTCGTCGCACAAGTCAAAGGGAAGCTGCCCGATGGCGTATCACAACATGTCGATGGCCTGCTTTCTGGCGGCCCGGAGGCGGAAGGCCTTTTCGACAAGGTCAAGGGCATGTTCAGCAAGGCGTAGTGTCCGCGCGGAACGCCTGCGCTACAATCACTCGCAACGGGCTAATCTGCGGGAGCAGCCTACCGGCCGCTCCCGTACCAACACAACCGCCGTATCTCTCATCTGACGGAAGGAGTGTGTATGCTGCATCTTCTCTGGACAGCGCTCATTGGATTGGTTGTTGGCGCGCTCGCCAAGCTCATTATGCCCGGCAAGGAGCCGGGTGGAATCTTCGTCACTATGCTGATCGGCATTGCCGGCGCTTTCCTCGGCACCTGGATCGGCCGCCTCGTAGGCTGGTACCAGGAAGGCCAGTCCGCCGGCTTCATCATGTCGCTGATCGGAGCGCTGATTCTGCTGGGAATCTATCACCTCTACAAACGAAGTACTGCGTCGTAGCAGCGTACGTATCCCGGCACATTAAAAACGGGGGCTTGCGCCCCCGTTCCAACCTAGATAGCTGCCGGACCTATAAGCCGAATTCTGTCTGCCGCTCTTTGTCGTCGAGGATTCCGAATCCCACCCTTTCCCAAAAGAAGGGAAAGGATGGGGCACCCGTTTGTGAGCGGATGCCTATCGAAGACAAAGAGCGGCAGGGCAATCATTCCTCTAGGCCGTGCATTGCTGCGCGGCTCCAGCGACCTACCCGGAAGTTGTGGCGCACCGAGCCGGCACGCCGGTCCCGAAGGGCCGTCCTCCCCTATTTGGTCTTGCTCCGTGTGGGGTTTTCCCTGCCACCGCCATTACTGGCGGCGCGGTGCGCTCTTACCGCACCATTTCACCCTTACCCCGATTGCTCGGGGCGGTATATTTTCTGTGGCACTTTCCGTAGACGGCCCTTGAAGGCCGCCCCCCGGACGTTATCCGGCACACTGCTCTGTGGAGTTCGGACTTTCCTCTCCCAGCCTGCGCAGCCTGAGCTAATGCTCATCGTCCGCAGACCGGCAGCGATCACCCGGCCCAGCAGCTAACAGAACCATTATAGATGTTCCCGAAAGTCACCCCGACGAGTACGTTCGCGGTGGACCGATTCGGGAAATTCCACGTCACAAAGGGTTGTGATTGGCCAAAAATGCTGATTCACGCTCATTTAGAATCAATGGTTTGGGAGTAAATTGTTCGCAAGTTATAGAAAATAAACAGTGTTATAGCTATCCAAGTCATTCCATTGGTACTTAGCGGCGTGGTTTTGGCCCTTCGCTGATTCATTGCGCGAGGATTGGTCAAATTTGAAAGAGCCGAAGATCCGCACGCTGGGCGCGGACGGAGCAGGGACACAAATCCCTTGCCCTGCAGGAGGTATAAAACGGCGACAACGGGAGTGCAAGAAAAATTGGGGCAGTGGGAAACAAAAGTAACCTGAATTTCCCGAAATGGGAGCGCGGGTGACAGCCTCGCGGCAGAGCGCTGCCGACTGATGCGCTTTGGGCTTATCGGTCACAGCGCCCATTCGCAGTGATCTGACGCAGAGCCGGATCGTACGCAACCGTGTCATCCTGAGCGCAGGCGGCCTTGCCGCCGGAGTCGAAGGACCCCTTTTACTCGCAAGTTCCCTTGGACTGCACGAACTGCGCAATGAGATCTAGCTCTGTCGTCAAGTACCACGCGCGGCTCAGGTCTACCCACTTCGGATTGCGCTTTTCGATGAGGGCAATTTTCTTCGTCCGCGACCAGCCCTTTAGTTGCTTCTCGCGCGCGATGCGTTTAGCACCTCGTTATAGGTTTCAAAATACAGCAGTCGCGTCACGTCATATTTCTGGGTGAATCCGTCGATCGCATGTTGCTTGTGCTGCCAGATGCGGCGGCGCAGGTTGCCGGTGACGCCAATGTAAAGGGTCCCTGAAAAGCTGCCGAGAATGTACACGTAATATTGGCGTTCCTGGCGCATGTCCGTGGTTCCTGGCAAAGAAAGGGGTCCTTCGACTCCGGCGGCAAGGCCGCCTGCGCTCAGGATGACACGGTGGGGGACTAAAGCGACGTGATGTGCATCGCCCATTCGCGTGACAGCGGAGATAGCCGGATTCTTCGGCAGTTTTAACCTACCGCCACATCATCAGCAGGGAGTCTGTCGAAGAAATCCGCCAACTCGTCCCACGCCTCTTGACATATGCCTATATAGGAATATATAGTTCCTGGCATGGCACGAGCGGCGACAACTTCTGACGCTTTTAACGCGGTGGCGGAGCCTCGGCGACGGCAGATCCTGATTCACCTGGCGGACAAAGAACGGACCGTTGGTGACATCGTGATCGCGCTCGGGTTCGAACAGCCATCGGTCTCGAAGCATCTGAAGGTGCTGCGCAAGGTCGGATTGGTGAGAGTGCGCCGCAACGGAAGGCACATGCTGTACCGAACCAACCCCGAGGCGATCCGGCCGCTGCATGAATGGACGAAGACGTTTGAACGTCTCTGGACGCATCAGTTGAATCGCGTGAAAGAACTGGCCGAGGCCAAAACCAAGGAACGGCAAAATAACGACAAATAACAAAGGAGAAGCAGGTATGAGCACGATTCCTACGGCCCCTGGGCTCGAAAGTTTGACTTTGATTGTGACCAAGGAAATTCAAGTGGAGGCGTCGCTGGAAGATACCTTTGCCGCATTGCTCGAACAGCTCGGGCCAGGAAATACAACGCCCGAGGGCGTGAATATGCAAATGAAGCTCGAGGCGTGGCCGGGCGGGAGATGGTGGCGCGATCTGGGCGACAACGACGGACATTTCTGGGGACATGTGCAGGCGATCAAGCGTCCGACACTGCTGGAGATTTCGGGTCCGCTGTTTATGTCTTATGCGGTGGTTTCGAATGTGCAGTATCGGCTAAGCGAATCCGACGGCGGAACACTGATTACGTTTCACCACAAGGCGATGGGCGCCATCCAGGACGACCACCGCGAGGGCGTCAGCAAAGGCTGGATGCATATGTTGGAGGGCATTCGCGAGCGGGCTGAAGCCGCCTCGAAGTGAGGAGCGGAGTATGTGTCCGGCATGTCTGGCAACAGCGGCATGGATCGTAAGTGGCGCGATTTCTACCGGCGGATCGAGCGCTCTGCTGGTAAAGGCATTTCGCACCAAATTTCGCAACACCAGGAAAACAACGATTAACTCAGAGCGAAGGAGTGTTGAAAATGGCTACGGCGACGACCGAAAAACTGAACACGAAAATTGCGCCCCCGACCGAGTGGCTGGCGGCGCGGAAAGAACTTCTGGCGAAGGAGAAGGAATTCACCCGGCTGCGCGATGAGTTGAGCCGCCAGCGCCGCGAGATGCCCTGGGAGAAAGTCGACAAGCAGTACGTCTTCGATGGACCGAAGGGCAAAGTGACCCTGGCTGATTTGTTCAATGGCCGCAGCCAGCTCATTGTTTATCACTTCATGTTCGGTCCGGGATGGCAAGAAGGCTGCCCCAGCTGTTCGTTCCTCGCCGATCATTTCGATGGTGCGAGGATCCACATTGCACAACGGGACCTCGCGTTCGCCGCGGTTTCGCGCGCCACCCTGCCGGAGATCGAGAACTTCAAGAAGCGCATGGGATGGCGCTTTCCATGGGTGTCGTCGAACGGGAGCGATTTCAACTTCGACTACCGGGTTTCGTTTTCCAAGGAAGATTTGGCGGATGGAAAGCGCTCCTACAACTACGGGACGAGCGGAGCTTCCGAAGAGGGCCCCGGCGCGAGTGTGTTCTACAAGGACGCGAAGGGACAGGTTTTTCATACCTACTCCACCTATGGGCGCGGCCTCGACATTCTCATCACGGCCTATAACTTTCTTGACCTCACGCCGAAGGGGCGGGACGAAGAGGGGATGGTGCCGCATTCCATGGCGTGGGTACGGCATCATGACCGCTATCGCGGCGCAGACGCTGCGACCTCTCGCTCAGGTGAGGAGACGAAGGCCAGCAGGATGCTTGATCCGATGCTCGCCGAGTTCCAGCAAGAAGCCGCCGTGACGAAGCGGATTCTGGAGAGGGTTCCCGCGGACAAGCTGACGTGGAGGCCGCATCCGAAATCGATGTCGCTGGGGCAGTTGGCAATTCACATCGCGACCGTGCCGGGCGCGCTGGCGACACTGGCGCACGGCGATGGACTCGATGTCTCGCAGGCCCAGTTCGTGCCACCGCAGCCGAAGGACCTGCAGGAAATCCACTCCACGTTTGAGCAGAGTGTGCGTGATGCTGAACAGTGCTTGAGTTCGATGACCGACGACGGAGCGCGAGGCAGTTGGACCGCGAAACGTGGTGACCATGAAATCTTCACCATGCCAAGGGTCGGTGTCCTGCGGTCGATCATGCTGAACCACTGGTATCACCATCGCGGACAACTGTCGGTTTATCTGCGGCTGCTGGATGTTCCGGTTCCGGTGGTGTATGGACCGACCGCAGACGAAAACCCGTTCGTCTAACCAAACCCTAAGTGCGTAGCCCGGGTTCGCGCCGTTCTTTAGACGCTGACCCGGGCATGATGCGGCAAGGAAGTCCTTCACCGCTTCGCCGCGTCCCGCGCCGCTTGCATCACTGTCTTCTTCATGCGGTTTTCGCCGGCCCAGTACAGGCTGATCTCGTGTCCGTCAGGGTCGTTGAGGTAGGCGTGGCGCCAGCCCCAAGGCATCATCCGCGGCATTTGCGTGATGTAGAAACCCTTCTCCATCAGCTTGCGGCAGAAGTCGTCGAGATCGCGCACCTCGAAGTACAGCCGCACGCCTTCGCTGGCCAGCGACGCGCCCGGCCCCGCCAGATGCAGGGCAATGGTTCCGTCTCCACCCGGGGCCCGCAGCCGCGCATAGACCGGCTTGCCTTCGTAACGGAAATCCTCGATCAGCTTGAATCCCATCAGGTCGCGATAGAAGGTCAGACCGCGCTCGACATCCTTGCAATAAATCATGGCGTGATTGAAGGTGAGCTTGCCGTCGCTGGCCGGAACCGCCGTAGTCACCACTCCCGCCTTTACAGCGATGGACCTTTTCAGCGGAACTTTCGCCTGCCTGCGCGCCCCGGTTGTCTTCGTGACCTTCGTCGCCTTGGCTTTCTTCGCAGATGTGGCGGACTTGCCCGATGCGCGTCTCACGACATTCCGAGCGCCGGGCTTCTTCGCAGTTTTCTTGGTTGCCTTGGCCATCTTCTTCCTGAGACCTCGACCAGCGCGATTCGCACTAAACGGCGCAAGTATGTTCAGCGACTCAGCAATTGTCAACCCAAATTGCGATCCGCCGATACCTACTCGTACCGGAGGTCATTCGCAAAACACGCGGACCTTGACCTTCTCCTGCCCAAACCCACCCTTGTTATTGACATCGACGTCGATGGTTAGGTCGTTGAGCTGGTCCACCAGCTCCTGCAGGTTGTCGGGCTTGATCTGGCTGAGATCGAACGGAATGCCGCGCTCGCGCATGGCTTCGTTCACGTGCTCGCGCGCCTGGGGTGGGATCAGCCCCGCCAGCCGTACTCCCGCCCGCAACAGTTGCATCGGCACACGGATGTTCACCTTGATCGGCCCGTGATAAGGGTTGCCGCCGTTTTCGGAATCGACCAGCACGCGTAAGTACTTCGCCTTCGACACAGGCGACTGCGAACCATTGCCGGAGGAGGGTGCGGGCGTTTCGCGCTCTACCGCCGCGAGCAGCCGCTCGGCTTCGTCAGCCGTGATCTTTCCCGCGGAAAGCATTTCCAGAATTTGGCGCCGATGTTCGTTCATGGCTCCTCCTACAGAATACGGATCAGGACAAGCGCGTTGCGGTTGTCTACTTCGATGTGTGTATCTTTGAGCGCCGCGAAGATGTGCCAGAAGGTCGAGATCGCCTCAAATGGGTTTACCCGGCTGATGAGGCACACGAGGAACAACACCGGCAGCGCCAGCACGGCGAACGGCAGCATCAGCAGCCACAGCAGAAAAAGAGGAATCCAAAGCCTGAAGTTCCGGCTGTGCCGCCAATGACGAACGCTAACCACTCCAACCAGAGGGATCATGACAGCGACTCCAATTCGCGGATGGCATCCTGCGCCGTTATCTCACCGCGCGTGAGGCGATCGAGAACTTCCGTTCGCGACGGCATGGGATTGGTCTCGACAAACTCCAGGCTGTCGGCGATGCGAGTGAGCCGGGCCTTGATGGTCGGATAGCTCACTCCGAAAACCTGCTCCATCTCTTTGATCGAGCCGTGCGAGCGCACGAAGGCGGTGATGAACACTTGGTCGTCCGAGCTGAGACGCGCCAGCTGAGGCAACTCAAAAGAGCCCTCGATGGCAATATCCTTGTCTGCCAGCCGGACGCGCTCGACCAAAATTCTCTGGCCTTGGGTGAGTCGTGACAGCTCCTGCCAGTCGGTATTCTGCTTGGGATTCATCACTCTACATGCCTCACAGATTCAATAAAGTAGATTATTAAATTTATAAAATCAATTTGTCAAGCACAATTTATTAATAAAATTAAGTGCGATGGCAGGCTAGCTACACTCCGTTCCTCGCCGAATGCAGCTATGTGCATGATTCTGAACGGGGAACTTCGGGAAATGCGTTCTGGTCAGTGAAACTAATGTGAGGGGCACCCGCAATGCTTCTCGATCCACGCCGCTTCCTCGCGGACCTTGATCTTGCCGTGCCACGGGTTCTGGTCCAGCTCGTGGCCTTCGTCGGGGAAGATCAACAGCGAACTCGGAATCCCAAGCACGTGCAAAGCATGCTCCAGCAGGTAGTCTTCGGCCACGGCGACGCGGATGTCGCTTCCACCCGCGACGATGTGTGTCGGCGTCTTCACCTTCTCGATCTGAAAGATCGCGGCCTCGTCGATGTAGTTCTGTCGCGCCTGCGGGTCCCACACCAGCCCGCCCAGAAAGAACGCGTCGTCGTAGGTGGTGTCATCGTTGCCCCAATTGCCGATGTGCTCGACTGCACCCGCGCCCGTCACTGCAGCCTTGAACTCGGTCGTCTGCGTGATCAGCCAGTTAGTCAGGTAGCCGCCATAGCTGTAGCCACCGATTGTCATCTGCTTGGGATTGGCGATGCCCGCCTTCACCAACGCTTCGACGCCGCTGAGAATGTCACGCCCTGGCGCCGAGACGATCTTGGGCACGATAGCCATCGCGAACTTGTCGCCGTATCCCGCCGATCCGCGATAGTTGGGACGAAACACCAGCCATCCCTGGCTTGCGGCGTACGTGCCCCAGTTGTACCAGTCAGCGCCAAAGTAATTGCCGTCGGCATCCATCGGACCGCCGTGGATCATCACGAAGAGCCGCAGGTTTTTCGCTTCAAATTTCCCCGGAGGATACAGCAGCATGCCCTCTACTGGCGTGCCGTCGTCAGATGTCCAACGGAAGGGCTTGCCTTTGGGCAGGTCGCGCTCGGTGAACAGCTTGTTGAACGAGGTGATGGGCCGCGCCGAGTTAAGCCCGTCTGCGCTATCGGCGATGTAAACCTCGGTGGGCTTGTCCACCTCTGAGTACGTGAACGCGATGTGTGGAGAGTTAGTCGCGGTAGTTGCACGCCCGTAAGTCCCGGGCCAGCCGTCCAGCTTGCGGAAAGTTCCCTGTGGCGATGTCTGCTGATAGAGCGCGGTCGCGGTGCCCAGCATTCCAGGAGCCAGCAGCGTTCCGCTGTCTGCCAACGCGTAGTGCATCACCGCGCCGTCGAAGCTGGCTGCCCAGCGTGTCGGTTGTCCACTGGCGACGTTGAGCGAATACACACGCGGCTGCAAGTCCGCGTAGGCGCCTTCCACGGAACCCTGTCCGACTTCGAAGAACAGATTCTTCCCGTCGCCAGACCACTGTAGTTCGTCCTCGAGCGCCTCGTTCTTCGTAAGTTGCCGCGCCTTGTTCTGGGGGCCCGCCTTGGTGGCGTCACCGACGTAAATTTCAGTCTCGTTCAAGGCCTCGAAGCGCTGCGACACGCTGTCGGTCACGTAGGCGACTTGGCTGCCATCGGGGGAGATCGCGATGTTCTTCACGCGATAGGGCGACGTTACAACTGCCTGCGCGCCCGGAGTCTCACCCGTTTCCTTATCCTCGTCTTTCTTCTTGTCCTTCTTGCTCTTCTTCGTTTCCTGCGTGCCCATAGCCGTCTGCCGCGCCAGGGCGTCGGCAACACCAAGGCGCGAGATCACGTCTCCGCGCTCCTGTTCGCGGTAGCGGACCACGTCTTTCCATTGCTCCTTGTACTCGTCCTTCTGCTTCGTGGTCCACGGAATACGGGTAGCGAAGTACAGCGTTTTCGAATCTGGACTCCAGGCGAACGAGTGCACATCCTCCGCCCCGCGCGTCACCGGGAACGCCTCGCCGCCGCTTATTGGAATGAGGTAAAGGTGCGTCACGCCCTTCTTGTCATCGTCCCCTTTGTCGGACGGGTCGCTGTCAGCGTTGCGGTCCGACAGAAACGCGATCCACTTGCCGTCCGGAGACCACATCGGGTCCGAATCATGTCCCGACTGCGTCAGAGGAATCAGCACGCCATCGCTGTCGCGCCACAGCCACAGGTCGTCACGAAAGCGCTCGGCATCCCAGTCTGCGCGCTCCGTGGCAATGGCTACCATGTGCCCATCGGGCGAGAGGGCCACCTTGCCGAACTCTACCGAATTGAAGAACTCGTCGAGTGTGACGCGCGGCTTGTTGCCGGAAGGCGAACCCGCCAGCAGATCAGCCGCACTCGCCAGCATAATCACTAACGTAAGAACCGTTCGAATACAGAGGGCAGCGGAGACGCGCGATTCGTGCGAGCCTGCGCCGCGCGGCGGCGCCAACTGGATGGAGTGCATGTTCACCTGTGAGAGTCTGCTGGTGCCGCCGATTATAACCAGCCGGACACAGCCCAACCAAACGCCTCATCGGACTGGGCCCCGTTATCACGTCACAGGCGCACGTGTTGCCAATCACTGCGCCTTGGTTACCCGCGCGCTACAAAGAAACTGTCAGCCCCGCGAGTTCAGCGGGGAGGTGCTCCTATGATTGCGACCTTTCCCATCATTCTCTTCATTATCGGCGCGATTCTGCTGGTGGCGCTTCCGTTGGGTGTCAGCCTGCAGGCGTACTTCCGCAACCGAGGCCGGCGGGCGGTGATCTGCCCTGACAACCGCGAGCCCGTCACGGTCGAACTCGACAACAAGTACGCCTTCGCCACCGCGCTGCGTGGCCAGGAGCACGATCGCCTGCACACTTGCTCGCGATGGCCCGAAAAGGGCGACTGTGGCCAGGAGTGCCTGGCGCAAGTCAATCCGTCTCCGGAGAACATCGAGCGCCTGCTGCAGAAGTGGTACCACGGCAAGACCTGTGCCATTTGCGACCATGCGCTCACTCCGGCCGATTGGAGGCGAAGCCGCCTGGCGCTGCTCAATGAGCACCAGAAACTCTTTGAGTTGCGCCACATGCATCTCGACGAACTGCCTTCAGTTCTGGACCAAATGGCGCCGCTTTGCTGGAACTGTCATCAGGAAGAGCGGGTCCGTCAGGCCGAGTCGCCGCGCCTTCTGAAGCGCGATCGCCGCAAATACGGATCGCTGCTGTTGTAGCTGTCGCCGTTTGTTTCGGTGCGACTCGCCAGGCCGCGCCACTCGTCAAATGGGGAACGCCCTCGCGTTCTCCATTTTTTGTGCCCGCAAGACTGCGCCGCCCTGGTAGTAAAATTCAGTTTGTCCACAGGGAAAATATGAAGAAACTGTTTCTCGCCTTTGCTTTGCTGACGCTCCCCCTTGCTGCCTGGTGCCAGACACCGGCTTCTGGCAGTGCCAAACCTTCGAAACCGCAGCAAGTTTCCCCCTACGCCGAATACGTCGGCGACTGGATCGCTACCCTCGACGGCAAGGTGTGGCTGCTCTTGCAACTCGAACTGCACGGCGATCAGCTTACCGGATGGCTCACGCACTCTCGTGATCTCGAGGTGAACGACGAGGGCGGGATCAGGTCGGTCAGCGACGACAAGGTCAAAGAGGCAATTACAGAAGCAATGCTGAATCCCGATGGGCTGATGATCACCGTCAAGTATGCTGACGCCAAGCAAACCGATCAGTACATGATGCGGATCACGGTGCCGGGGAAGGCTGCTGAACTCAAGATGGTTGCCATGGACATGCCGCCCGGGATGCCCAAGCCCAAGCCCTGGGCGCTGGTGAACTTCAACGCCATCGAAAAGCCGGCGCCGCACTGAGCTCGGAGTATCTCTACCGCATCTCCAGCAGTAAGCCTGCGAGCAGCAGGACGAGGCCAAGGCTGAGCGAAATCCACATCGCCAGCGGCAGGCGGCTCTTGGGAAATGCTGTGCCGTAGGAGTGAAGCAGATCGCGTCCTGTTGCCGTCGCATTTGCCGGACGCGTGTCACTCGCTCGCATCATCATCAGGATGCGGAGGGCGACACCCAACACCGCCAGCACAAACCCGGCAACCACGATCCAATCTGCTTTCGTAGTCACGTTGTTCTCGCCCCGGGGAAAACACTACGCAACAGTTTACTGCCAAACCAAATGGGTTAGTCAGATTGTCGCATTCGAAACATCGGGCCGCGTACCGGCTGGTACACTTTATCGAAACTGCATCTGAGGACCGATATGGTTTCACCGATATTGCGGTGGCTGGGGGCGTTGGCCGGACTGGGCAGTGCGATCCTATGCTGGTTCCTCGGCGGCGTGCTCTCAGGGCCAACTCGAAATGGCCAGCTCTTTCACCTCGACCTTGCTCACTACGAGTTGATTGCCTTTTTACTGGTGCCCGCGTTGGTTCTCGCCATCGTCGCGGTCTATTGGGTCCCTCCGCGGCTTAAGGAGCAGGGTCCCGCTCCCGAAGGTGCCCGTCTGCGCCTGCTTCTGGTGCTGGTTTTTCTCGGCGCTTTCCTCTTTGGATTCGCCCGCTGACCCTACCGCGGCGCAAACATGATGTAGTGGCTGGCCGCTCCCATGAAAAACAGCATGGGAAAAGAAAGCCAGAAGTTCACCCGGGAGGTTAGGAATGCCAAGCGCGCAACCTTGGCCGCTTCCGGCGGCGTGGCCGCACCCTTCGCTGCCGCCTCGGTCCACCGGATGATCTTCTTCTGCATGCGCCAGATGATGCCCCAAACATTCAGCATCATGAACCAGCCCATGCCGCCACCGATGCCAATAGCCAGCGCGCGATTGCTTTCCCATCCGTGCTGGTTCAGCACGAGGAACACGTAGGACGCCGCCACAATCACGATTGCGACGATCACCCCGAGCACAAGGCCCTTCTTGAGGACATCAGCCGAGGACATCAGCACTCCCATTTCGACCGCAAACGCCAGCGTCCAGATCACAAAGAATCCGCCCAGCATAGCGCCGCCAGATACCTGGTCGCCGCCAGCGATCGCACTCCGCACATCCGTCCCGACGATGTGCATCCAGTAAGCGATGCCAACCAACACCGTGACCACGGCACTCCAGCGGAACCACCACAGCGCCTTCGGCATTAGGTTGGGGACAACGGTCTGCCTGGTTGGCGCATCCAACTCCCGCATGAAAGGAATATTCACCAGATTAAAAAAATACAGCAGGCCGACCCAGGTGATCCCGGCAATGAAATGTACAGTTCGCAGCAGGATGAGCGCGGTTTGTTCGCCTCCCGGAAAGTCGATTTGCGGTGAGGCGAGGACTGCAGCCAGTGTTCCCATCATGTTTTACCCCTTTTTGGCGGACTCAGTTGCCGGCCCGGCCGAGCGTTTTCCCGTTCCGCGGTGGTCGGGCGAATTCTACATCACGCGCGAAATTGCTGGTTTTAGTTGAAATTGCGCCACAGGAGACTTATCGTAAAGCTGCTGGATTTTACCCTCGCGGGCTCAGCGAAGTTCCGCTACGCCTGTCGAGGACTGTTGTCTACAGACCCGGAAACGTTATGGGGCCACGCTCTCTGGGGCTGGGCTGTTTTTGCCGGTTGCTAGGAGGACCATCCATGGAAAACAAGCCAGCACAGAATATTCAGGACTCGTTTCTCAATACCGCTCGCAAGGACAAGTCCGTCATTACCATTTACCTTTTGAGCGGCGTTAAGTTGACGGGCCGCATTCGCTCCTTTGATAAGTACTCGGTGGTTTTAGACACTAACAATCAGGAGCAGCTGATTTTTAAGCACGCGATTTCTACGGTGGTCATGTCGCGACCGCCGCATCCCGGTGAGCGTCATTCGGAACCAAGGTCCGCCTCCGAGGCGTCCGCTCCACCGGCCACTGCGGCCCCTGCCTCCACCACGGAGACTTAGCGTATTTCTCGTCCTGGTGGAATGGACTCCAGTCCGACCGACCGCTCCTGGCTTACCAGCCGGAGCGAGCCGGAGCGTGTATTTCTGGTTGGAGTGGAGTTCGTCTCGCGCAGCCTGGCCAGTCGCAAGCAGAGCTCTCGCTCTTCTGACGCTGGCGCAGCGGACGTCGAAGTCTCGCCTGAGTCACATCCGCGCCAGCAACCGCCGGGGAAGGTCCCCGCTTCGGCGCGAGCTGCCCGCAGCGTCGCGGACACCCGGCTCCACGCCACTGACGTAGAGCCTCACTCATTTTCCGCTGACGAATCCATGGCCGAACTGCGCGAGCTTGCCCTCAGCGCAGGGGCCAGCATCGCCGGAGAGTTTCATCAGCGCCGCCAGCGTCCTGATTCCGCCACCCTGATCGGCAGCGGGAAGGTCGAGGAGTTGCACGGCGCGGTAGCCTCGGCGGCGCCCGACCTGGTCATCTTCGATCACGAGCTTACGCCCTCGCAGCAGCGCAACCTGGAGCGCGAGCTTCACGTCCGCGTCATCGACCGCACCCAGCTCATCCTCGACATCTTTGCCCGCCACGCACGCACTCGTGAAGGACAGTTGCAGGTGGAGCTGGCGCAACTCGAATACATGCTCCCGCGGCTGGCCGGACGCGGCGTAGAAATGTCGCAGCTTGGCGGTGGTATCGGCACCCGCGGACCCGGCGAGACCCAGCTCGAAACCGATCGCCGCCGCATTTACCGCCGCGTCCGCCACGTCAAGCAGCAATTGGAAAACGTACGCCGTATTCGCGGCCAGCAACGTCAGCGGCGCGAATCCGTGCCTGTTGCGGTGGTCGCACTGGTGGGTTACACCAATGCCGGCAAATCGACCCTCTTTAACGCGCTTACTCGCGCCGGAGTGCTGGAGAGCTCGCGCATGTTCGCCACGCTCGATCCCACATTGCGGCACCTCAAATTGCCCTCCAAGCGCGAGGTGCTGGTGTCTGACACTGTGGGATTCATTCGCCACCTGCCCCACACCCTGGTGTCCGCTTTCCGCGCCACCCTTGAGGAGGTTCAGCGGGCAACCTTGTTATTGCAGGTAGCCGACGTAACCAGCCCAGCCGCAGCCGAACAGCAGTCTCAGGTTGAAGAGGTCTTGCGCGAGCTCGAAGCCAACGACAAGCCGCGGCTTTTCGTGATGAACAAGCTCGACCTGCTTCCCGAACTCAAGCGCGAGAGCCTGATCGACACCGCCGACGTCGTCCACGTGTCGGCCGCCAAGGGCATCGGAATGGACAAGCTGCTGCAACGTATCGATGAGCTGATCGAGCAGGACCCGGTCCGCCAGGTGCGCCTCCTGGTGCCACAATCGGAGGGCAAAGCGTTGTCCACCCTGGATGCGAAGTCCGTTGTGATGTCCCGTGAATATCGCGACGGCTACGTCGAGCTGGAAGTTCAGGCGCCGGCTTCGGTGCTGCGACAGATGAAAGCCTTCGTTCGCGACTGAACTCATCTCTGAAAGAACATCTTCACCGCAATGATGCCCATCGTCACTGCGAACAGCTTGCGCAGCATCGGCCCGGAGAGTTGTTGCGCCCAGCTTCCACCGAAGTAGCCCCCGGCCAGCACGCCAATTGCGATCATGATCGCCAGGCCGACATCAACATGCCCCGCCCTGTAGTACTCGATGAAGGCGAACAGTCCCGACGGCGGCAGCAGAATGGCGAGCGAGGTACCTTGCGCCGTGTGCTGCCCCATCTTGAAGAAGTACACCAACGCAGGCACGATGACCAGTCCTCCCCCGATGCCAATCATTCCAGCCAATATTCCAGCGCCCATTCCCAGGGCCAGTCCACCCAGCAGGCGTATATTCATCAACTCCTCCAATTCGGACAGCCTTCAGCACTTGAATTGGATTCTTGCCCGTCAGACAATGATCCCCTAGCAGCGCAGCTTGGTCTCGCTGGCAGGCAGAATTCCCAGGCCGTCCGAGCGTTCGAACTCTTTGAGCAGCCAGACGAAAGGCGCCGGCCCGGCGCTGAGCTTGCCGGTAAACGGGCTGTCGAGCGAGAAGATGAGATAGAAGGCCAACCCCAGCACGAAGGAAAACCCCAGCAACAAAACGGCCCACACCGCCCACGCATGAGTGACGAACATTCCGTGGAAGGCGAACAGCACGAACGCCCCAGCGATCAGCAATCCCCACAGAGCGCCCGCGGTATTTCCTTCGGCGCTGCGCAATCGGCTGCGACGCGCGTCCAGCCAGGTCCCCATCAGGTCCAGGGCTTGTCCATACAGTTCCACCTCGCGGGCATCCTCGGGCTTGATCGTCAGGATTGCCGCCACCAGCGCGCAAGATGTGTCCAGATTAATCTCTTCGGCAGATACCTTGGTACAAGCCACCAGCGCCAGTAAGTCCCAGCGCTCAACTACGCCCTTTGTGTAGGCCCTGGCAGATTCGCGGATCTGTCTGGTTTTTTCCGCAGAAAAACTGCCGACCAAAAACGTCAAATCGGTTAACGCGTTGGCCTCTCGCTTGACCGCGCGGCTGGCATCGCTGAAGCTTTGCCACACGCCTGAAACCACGAAGGCAATCAGCACCGCATACGTGGTACCGAGCGTCCCATAGACCGAGGTCGTCAAGCCATTGTCCAGCGCCAGTTGCTGCTCGCTGAAAAACATGCGGGTGAGAAACGAAACCGCGAACGCCGCACCCACCGTCGCACCGACGATGACAACGGGTTGCAGTCTCGCAGGGAGCGACAGAATGTAAGACCGCATGATTCCGCTACGCCGCTCCAATCATCCAGCCGTTGAAGTTCCAGATCGCGGGGGTGGCTGGATCATTCCAATAGTGGCGCGTCACCATCTGCGGTACAACAAACTTGTGTATCAGAGTGGCGCTCCAGAACGTGCGCAATTCAACTGGGACCTGGGGATTGCTGGCGAACCACCGGCCTGCTTCCGCGCCGGCATCGATCCACACCCGGATGTAACTGTTGGTCTTACTGTCGAAAATATCGCATGGAGTGACATCCTTGACCTCGAAGAACCCGGCTGCCACTTCATCGAAGTTCAAGACCCCTCGCGCGACGTGCGCGTTCGTCGTCGGCGGATCGCCACTGAACGCGCGTGCCTCGTCCATCATCGCCATAAGCTCATTGCGAATAATACGCGCAAACCAGTGGCAAGCCATCGAGAAGAACGCAGTTTCGTTCATCTCGATCAGTCCATTAGCGATGGCCGCCGCGCCTTCGGGCAGCGCTCGTTCTCCCTTCTTGATCCACTGGTAGCGATTGTGAAAATGCTCTTCACGCTCTGCCGAGAAATGAGGATGGGCCCCGAAATTCTCCAGAAATGTCGTGAAGTTGCGGCGCTGCAAATCATATCCCGGCTCCGGAACCACGAGGAACTGCTCCGGAGCCAGCCGCCCTCCGCCGCGCAGTCTGGCCACCAGCGATTCGTACCTCGCCTGCAGCGGGACCTGCTGCAAGTGGAGGCTATCGGTGAAACGAAGCGGTACCAGTTCGCGTTCCAAGGGCACTTCAACGTTGGCGGCGCCCAGCTTCCTCATTGTGCTTTCGAGGCTCTCGAGGCCGAAAAGATAGCCTTGCGTGAAGTCGGCATAAAGCCGATCGCCGATTTCGCTCGGCAAGTCGCAGGGCGCGAGCTTGATGGGCAATACCAGCTTTCTCCCCATCTGCTTTTCCGACTCGAGCGCGGCTGCCAGTTCCCGCTTGACCCACTCGGAAGCCACCGCGTTTGGCGTCAACGCGACAATCAGAAACGTGCTGCCGTCGATGCCATCAAATATCCGCTTGACGAAGGAGTCGCCGGTTTCCATTTCCCAGCTATCGAGCCAGACCGGGAAGCCGCTGTACACCAGGTCCGAGGCCAACTGGATGACCACGGGCTTGTCTTTGGACGAGTGGCTGAGAAAAATCCCGGCCATTTGTAACTCCTGCTTACCGTGCTGTCAGATTGCGGTGAGGGAAGATTGCAACGACTAGATGACCCGCACGCCCGTGCCCGCGTCGGCCTGTTCGTGCGCATGATAGCTCGACCGCACCAGTGGGCCCGACTCCACGTGCTTGAATCCCATCTTCATCGACTCTTCCTTCATCATGCGGAACTCGTCCGGCGTATAGAGCCGCGCTACTGGAAGATGGTCTCTCGATGGCCGCAGATATTGGCCGACGGTGAGGATGTTTACGTTGCGTGCTGCCAGGTCGCGAAAGACCTCAAGCAGTTCGTCCGTGGTCTCGCCCAGCCCGACCATCACTCCAGTCTTCGTCGGGATCGCCGGATTCATCTCTTTCGCCCGTTCCAGCAGCCGCAGTGTGCGCTCGTAGCGTGCGCCCGAGCGGGCCACCCGATACAGGCGCGGAACCGTTTCGGTATTGTGATTCAGGATGTCGGGCCGCGCATCCATCACGATCTGCAGTGGCTCTTCCAAGCCCTGAAAGTCGGGGATCAGCACTTCAACGCGGCAGTCGGGCATGCGCTTGCGAATTTCGGTGATGGTGTTGGCGAAAACCCTCGCGCCGCCAACGTTGTCATCGTCGCGGTTCACGCTAGTTACCACGGCGAACTTCAGGCCCAATTTCTCGACGGCTTCCGCGACCCGCGCTGGCTCCTCAAAATCGATGGCCTCGGGACGCCCCTTGGGCACAGCGCAAAATCCGCACCGTCGCGTACACAGATTCCCCAGCAGCATGAACGTCGCGGTGCGATGGTTCCAACATTCGCCGATATTAGGGCAGTGCGCCGACTCGCAAACCGTGTGCAGGTCGAGCTTGCGCGCCAGGGTCTTCAGGTTGTGATAGTTCTCGCCCATAGGCGCACGAGCCTTCAGCCACTCCGGTTTGGGGGCCGGCCTGCGCGGGGCAACGTCGATCTGGATCAGTTCGGGAGCGCTAGCCATACGACTGTTCTATTGTACGATGCGCCGGACTTAATACGAGGTGCAGCGCTGCTACAGCGTGTGCAGATACGCCACCAGGTCGGCGATCTGGTCAACCGTGAGTTTGTTCTGGAACCCCGGCATCTTGGCGCGTCCCATCTCGATGATGTCGATCACGCGCTCATCATTCGCCGGGATGCCGCTCGTCATGTACTGCTTCTTGAACAATCCGTGCATGCTGGGGCCGCGCAGATTGCGCGTACTGTAGGCGTAATGACATTCGGCGCAACGCGCGTCGTACACTCGCCGGCCGCGCGCCTGCTGCGCATTCAAGCCCAACTCAGCATCGCTCTTGCGTGGCTCGGACTCGCAGCCGGCCAGCGCGGTCAGTGCAACTAGTATGAGTGCTGTCAGGATGGAACGGCTCGCCGCCTTGCTGATCAACCCAACCTTCTCCATGAGATCGGCCGAACGAGCGCGCCGATATTGGATCCGCCAAAGGGTTAGAATACACCTCGCGTGACGGTCAATCTCAAACGCGTTTACGATGCGCTCTCGCCGCGCGATGGCGCGCGGGTGCTCGTGGATCGTCTGTGGCCTCGCGGTCTGACCAAAGACGCTGCAGCGCTGGACATCTGGCTGAAAGAAGTCGCGCCCTCGAACAAACTTCGCAAGTGGTTCCACGCTCATCCTCCTCAGTGGAGCAAGTTCCGCAAGCAATACCTCGCCGAACTCACCACCGGAGAAGCCCACGCCGCTCTGCAGCAACTCCACGAACTGGCCCGTAAGCGCAGTGGCCTGACTCTGCTCTACGCGTCAAAAGACACGGAACATAACCATGCCGTGATCCTGAAGCAACTGGTTGAGGGCGAACGCAAGCCTCCCACCGGCACCGGACCCACACGTGCGGTGTCTGCCGGTCGCGCTCGCGCAGCCCGACAACGCTAGGAACGTGCAGACCTGATTTCATGCATGGAGTTGCCGGAAGACTCTCCGACTAATTGCTGTCCGCCACAATCTTCTCTACGATCTGGTCGATCGTTTCGATGGCTTTTTTACTGGTGAGATTGTGGTTGTTGCACAGGATGGAGAACGCCACCCGCTCCCCCTTCGCGGTGGTCGCATAGCCTGACAGCGCGTTCACGTGTCCGAGCGAACCCGTCTTCGCATGCACCACGCCCTTCGCCGGACCAGTCTTAAGGCGGTCGCTGAGCGAGCCGTCCACTCCCGCGACTGGGAACGTATCTTCATACAACTTGCCCCACGGCTGTTGCTGCGCGTATCGCAGCAGCATGACAACCGCCTCGGGACTCACGAGGTTCTCGCGCGACAACCCCGAGCCGTCGTAAAACACAAACTGGTCGGGCTTGATACCCGCAGAGGTAAGGAATCCGCGCAGCACTTCGAGTCCGCCAGCAATCGATCCCGACGTGCCTTTCTCTTTGCCCAGCAATCGCAGCATCAGCTCGGCGTGCAGATTCTGGCTGACCTTGTTGATCACCCGCAGGTCGTCCGACAACACCACCGAATCGTGACTCCCCAACACCAGCGGCGCCGGGCTCGGATGCCCCGCCATCTCGCCGCCTCCGCCTGATGCGATGCTGGTGACCGTGAAGGTCTGCATTGAGGCCAGTTCGGTGTGCCGTGTGCGCGGACGCCCATACACCGTTACGCCGCGCTGCTCCAGCAATTCGCGAAACAGCTTCGCGGTGAAATCCGCCGGGTCTTCGATGGCCAGCGACTCGCCCGCGCCGGCATCGTCCTGTGGCATATTGCCCCAGAACGTGATCTGGTTCGATCCCGGCTCGCGATTGATATAGATCTTGCGTGGGCCCGTGCCCTGCGGAGTGGTCATCACCCGGTTGTCGATGCGGTAGTACTCGGGAAAAGGCGTGATGTTTAGGAACGCTCGCTCGCCCGGCCGGTCCGCCGGCATGATGTTCACGAACAGCACATTGTCGTTGACCGTGAGCGCTGACACCGGCGCGCCCCACTCCCACACCAGGTCATCCTGCGACCAGCCTTCGCCATAACGCTCGAAAACGTAATATGAATCGTCGGCCACCACGTCGCCGTCAACGTACTTCAAACCTTTTTGTACCAGTTGGTCTGCGAGATCGATCAGCACCTGGATGGGCAGCGCTTTGCGTTCGGTGTGCAGGTAGTACGGCAGAGTGCGTCCCGAGAGGTTGGGGTCGCCTCTCCCCACCACCACGAGGTCTGAGTTCAGGCGGCCGTATTTGTCCACCGTGCCCACGCTTTCGACCGTGGTCTTGAAGCGATAGTCCGGGCCGATCAACGCGAACACCGCTGCCGTGGTGAACAGCTTGGTGTTCGAAGCCGGCGTGAATAGTTTCTTCTCGTTCAGGCCGAAGATGCGATTGCCGTTGTCCAGCGAAACCACATCGATCCCCCAGAATCCGCGCGCCACCTCGGGGTCGCTGAGAATCTGTTCGATCGACTGGCTGAGTTTCTTGTTGTCTGCAGGCTTTTTGTGTTGAGATTTGGCGTTGTCGGCGGCGAAGACCTGTGCTGTCAGCGACAGCAAAAGCACGATGTGGACGAGATGGCGGACCCGGCACATAGGACTGCTACACCACACCCGAATTCTAGCACCGGTTGTACTAAACCAACCTGAACTACCAACTCCTGAATTTCGCCAACACACGATGAGTTCACCACGGAGACACGGAGTGCACGGAGTTGTTTTCTTATTTTCTCTTCTCAGTGTCCTCCGTGCCTCCGTGGTGATGAATTCTGTCACGTTCGCCACGAGGACTGATTGCGGGTAGCCCGGCGTGGTCTGGGTACAAAGGTGACAAATTACAATCGCAACATGCGTGCTCCGTACCGCTGGCAACTTCGCTCACGCTCGCTCGAACTCGGCACGCGCACGCTCATCATGGGCGTGGTCAACGTCACGCCTGACTCCTTCTCCGACGGCGGAGATTTTCTCGACCCGCGCCGCGCCATCGCGCACGGTCTTCAGCTGTTAGAGGAGGGGGCCGACATCCTCGACGTCGGCGGCGAGTCCACGCGCCCCGGCACTCGCGTGGCGCCCGACGAAGGCAGCCAAAAGCTACTTGTAACCGAGGACGAAGAGCTGCGGCGAGTCATGCCGGTGATCGAAGGTGTACTAAAAGCGCGGCCCGAAGCCATCGTGTCCATCGATACCTACAAATCCGGCGTGGCCCGGCGGGCCGTCGAAGCCGGTGCTGAGATCGTGAACGACGTGAGCGCCTTTCAGTGGGACACCGCCATGGCTGCCACTTGCAGCGAATTAAAGTGTGGAGTCGTGCTGATGCACACGCGCGGCCGACCCAGCGAGTGGCGCCATCAGCCGGCCGAAGCGGACATCGCGACCCAGGTGATCCACGATCTCGCTATTAGCGTGCAGGTTGCCCTCGATCATGGCGTCGCGCGCGAGCACATCGTGCTCGATCCCGGCTTCGGTTTCGGCAAACGGTTCGAAGAGAACTATCCGCTGCTGGCACACTTCGACCGGTTGCGTTCACTTGGATTCCCCCTGCTCGCAGGCACCTCGCGCAAATCGTTCATCGGTCGCACCATCGGTACACGGCGCGGCGGGAAGGACGCTCCCCCCGGCGACCGCCTCTACGGATCGGTGGCCGCCATGGTCGCCAGCATTTTGCAGGGGGTCCACATCGTCCGCGTTCACGACGTTCGGGCCGCCGTCGAAGCCGCGGCTGTGGCCGACGAGGTGCTCAGTCAGTTGTCATCCTGAGCGGAGCGCCCGGAGTGTTGTCATGCAGATTCCGTCGCCGCTTTCGCGGCCTACCGCGTCATCCCCAAGCTGATCAGGAACACGCTGCCCCACAAGACGAATCCCGCCACGCCCACCCACATCGTGATGCGCCGGTCTGCCTGACGCCGCAACGTCGGAAGCGGCAACGGTGCGCCGATCGAGCGGTGAAACCACGCTCCCAGCAGACCTACGAAGCCGATCAACGCTGTGGCTCCGCCAAACATCAAGCCCGCCACGACGAGAACAATACTGAGGCTAAACATGCCGTCACACTCTGCCGCTGCCATCAAAATAGACCTGCCGGCCCTTCCGCGCAACCGTCCGCCGGATATAAAATCCGAAGACAATTTCAGGAGGCTTTATGAAGCGCGTGACCGGACTCGGCGGCCTGTTCTTCAAAGCGAAAGATCCCAAAGCGATGTACGACTGGTATCAGAAGCACCTCGGCATCGAGGGCAAACCTGACCAGGGTGCGATGTTTCACTGGCGCGATGCAGCCGACCCCGACAAGACCGGCATGACAGTCTGGTCAATCTTTCCGCAGACCACGAAGTACTTCGACCCCAGCCTCGCGCCCTTCATGATGAACTTCCTCGTGGACGATCTCGCGGCGCTGCTCCAAGCCCTGAAAGAAGAAGGAGTCACCGTCGATCCCAAAGTAGAGGAACACGAGTACGGCAAGTTCGCCTGGATCACCGACCCCGAAGGCAATCGCATCGAGCTTTGGGAGCCGCCACTGCAATAGCCGCGCCCAAACAACAAGAGGCGGCACGCGAGAGCGTACCGCCTCTTCACACCAGAAACACTGGCGGGAACTCTACTCCGTCCACCGCCGAAATACAAGACACCCGTTAGTGCCTCCAAACCCGAAAGAATTCGACATCGCGTATTCCATGGCAACCTTTCGCGGGGTGTTCGGCACAAAGTCTAAATCGCAGCCCTCTCCGGGATTCTCCAGGTTCATGGTCGGCGGAACAATCTGGTCGCGCAGCGCCAGCACCGTGATGCCGGCCTCCAAGCCGCCCGCGCCGCCCAGCAGATGGCCTGTCATCGACTTGGTCGAGCTCACCAGCATCTTGTACGCGTGATCGCCAAAGGCGCGCTTGATGGCCATCGCCTCCAACTCGTCGCCCAGCGGAGTCGACGTGCCGTGCGCATTCACGTAGCCCACGACCTCCGGCGTAATGCCCGCATCGCGCATGGCGTTGCGCATGACGCGGAACCCGCCCTCGCCGTTCTCGGCCGGCTGGGTAATGTGGTTGGCGTCCGCGCCCATGCCGTAGCCTGACACCTCGGCAAGTATCTTGGCGCCACGCTTCTTGGCATACTCCAACTCTTCCAGGATCAGGATCCCCGCGCCTTCGCCAATCACGAACCCGTCGCGGTCTTTGTCCCACGGACGGCTGGCGTGGTGAGGATCGTCGTTGCGCGTCGAAAGCGCGCGCATAGCAGCGAACCCGCCGACACCCATCGGCGTGATTGCGGCTTCCGAACCGCCGGCAATCATCACGTCCGCATCGCCATACTTAATGATGCGTGCCGCGTCGCCGATCGAATGTGCGCTGGTGGTGCAGGCCGTGCAGGTCGCTTCGTTCGGGCCCTTGGCGTTGTGCCGGATGCTCACCTGTCCCGCCGCCAGGTTCACAATCGCCGCAGGAATAAAGAAAGGAGAGATCTTGCGCGGCCCGCCGTTGATCAGGTTGTAGTGCTCGCGCTCGATGATGTCGAACCCGCCGATGCCCGAGCCAATATCGACGCCCGTGCGCTCCGCCTGCTCTTCGTTTTCGACCTTGTAGTTGGCCATCTGCAGCGCTTCGTCGGCTGCCGCAATGGCCAGATGAATGAACCGCGCCATCTTGCGCGATTCTTTCTTGTCGATGAATTGCAGGGGATCGAAGTTCTTGACCTCGGCCCCGATCTTGCAGGCAAACTGCGACGCGTCAAAGCCAGCGATCTGCTCGACGCCGCTCTTACCGGCCAGCAGGGCCTGCCACACTTCTTCGGTTTTGTTGCCCACCCCGCAAATGAGCCCGACTCCCGTGACCACGACCCGACGAGTCAAGCTACTTTCCTTTCGAGTGGGCGTTGATGTAATCGACAGCGTCCTTCACGGTGCGGATCTTCTCCGCCTCCTCGTCAGGAATCTCGATATCGAAGGCCTCTTCGAAGGCCATCACCAGTTCCACCGTGTCCAGCGAATCGGCGCCCAGGTCGTCTACAAACGACGCATTGGCCGTGACCTCGCCCTCGTCCACGCCTAGTTGTTCGACAATGATTTGTTTTACGCGTTCCTCTACGGCTGCCATGAGATGTGCAAGCTCCTTTTCGCATCGCCGCGACCCCGGCGATTGCCCTGCCTCTTCGCCTGCCTGATGCCGATGCGCTACGGCTTCGCCTTCGCGTGCGCGTCGATGTAGGAAACCGCGTCCTGGACCGTACGGATCTTCTCGGCATCCTCGTCCGGAATCTCGACGTCAAAGGCCTCTTCGAAGGCCATCACCAGTTCCACCGTGTCCAGCGAGTCGGCGCCAAGATCGTCCACGAACGAAGCCTTGGGCGTTACTTCCGCCTCATCCACGCCTAGCTGCTCCACGATGATCTGCTTTACCCGTTCTTCTACCGATGCCATAAGTCCCTTCTTCTGTCGCGCGTTGGCGCAACGCAAACTCGTCAGTCTACTTGCTCGCGGGAATCCCTGTAAAGAAAGACAAATATTCTCGAGCCGGCCAGATGACAGCAGACCTCCCGAGGATTGAGATAATAAGATACCCGGATCATCCTAAACGGTTGACTTTGGCAAGGTCAACGCGAGTTGTCACAGGCCAGGGGGAACCGCCGCTATCTCACCGGATCGTCATCTGGTTGGGATGCTGGCCGCGCGAGGCGGGCCTCACTTTGCTTTGTCATCCCGAGCGGAGGCGGCTTTGCCGCCGGAGTCGAGGGACCCCTATACCTGGCACAATCCTCGTCGGCCGTTATATCGAGCGAACTCACTTTTGCTTTCTCATCCTGCGCGCAGCGATGAGTCGAAGAACCTGCTTTTGCTTTCTCATCCCGACCGAGTCAAACGCCGCCTTACGGCTTGTTCTGATACCTATCCCGCAACTCCGTCTGTTTGTTCACCATCGGAATCTCCCGTCCCTGAATGAACACGTGTTTCACGTCCGTCGTCACGTCCAGCGGATCGCCATTGGCCACGACCACATTGGCGGTCTTGCCCACATCCAGCGATCCAAGCTGGTCGTCCACGCCCCAGATCTGTGCCGGATACAGCGTCAGCGCCTTCATCGCCTCGTCATACGGCAACCCAAACGCCACCGCGAATCCTGCGGCATACGGCAGGTTCCTCACCTGGTGCGCATCGAACGACGCAAACGCGATCTTCACGCCCCGCTTTGACAACTCACCTGGCACCTTGTAAACCGCGTCATACCGCTCCCACGCCTTCGGATCGTCGTAAATCGATCCCACGATCACGGGCAGCTTCCAGCTCGCAACCTTGTCGAAGATCCCCTGCGACTGCGTCAGCCCGTTCAAGATCATCCGCAGCTTGAATTCCTGTGCCAGCGCATACGCCGTCTCCAGGTCGCCCGGCTCTTCCGCCTTCACGATCACCGGCTTCTTGCCTTCGAGGTAGGGAAGCAGCGCCTCCAGCTTCAGGTCGCGCGACGGAGGCGTAGGCCCCGCCTCGCCCGTCTTCGCTGCCGCCTTCTTCTTGTTGTACTCATCCCACTTCGCGGCATAACCCTGCGCATCGGTAAACGCCTGCCGCATCTGCGCCGCCATTCCCATGCGCGTCTGTGGATACGACGCCGTCGCAAACGACTCATTGCGCCGCTGCTTGCCCGTGAAGTTCAGCGGCATGGCGATGTCGCGCACCAGCAGCATCTGCTCCGCATCCGCTGCCGCCAACTGGATAAACGAATCCTGCCCCGGGAGAGTGTCCTTGCTGTCGGGCGCCACGATCGCATTGGTCACGCCGTTATAGCGCGACACCGGAATCAGCTCCGTCTCCGCATGGAACGCATCCGCCACGTGCATGTGCGGCATGATCTCGTCGCTCAACTCGACCATGTCATTCGTGTTCTTTTCGGCTTCGATTTCCGTTAGTCCGAGGTGCGTCTCCGAATCGATAAGCCCGGGATACACCGTCATGCCCTTGGCGTCGATCACCTGCGCGCCGGGCGGAAGCGGAAACACCCCGCCGGCAGTACCAACGACAGCAATCTTTCCATTCTGGATGATGAGCAGGCCATTCTCGATTGTGCCGTGAGTAATGGTCAGCAACTTGCCGCCGGTGATCACGATTGGCTTGTGGGGATCGAGGGCCGTGGTCGCCGTGGTTGAAGGAACGCCCTTCGCCGGAGCGCCCGTCTTCTGCTGCGCATTCGCCGCCAACGCCGCTAAAAATAAGACCGTGAGCCCGAAACTGATCTTAGCTTTCGTCATCACTGCCCCTCCTGGTACTGCGGCATGCCCAACCCCGGTAGCCCGCGATCAAAGTACATGTCTCCGTCGATCCACACCTTCTCGGGCACTCCATAACTCGACAGCGGATAGCCGCTCCACAACACCAGGTCCGCGTCCTTGCCAACATCGATCGATCCCGTCTTGTCATCGATCCCCATAATCCACGCGGGATTGATCGTCAGCATCTGCATCGCCTCATCCTCGGTGGCGCCGCCATAGCGCATCGTCTTGGCCGCCTCCTGGTTCAGGCGCCGCATGTAGTCGTCGCTATCGCTCTTGATGGCGACCTTCACCCCATGCCGCATCGCGATCACCGCATTCCACGGAATCGCGTCCCACGCCTCCCACTTGAAGCCCCACCAATCGGAGAAAGTGGCAATCCCGATGTTGTCCTTGGCCAGGAAGTCGGGCACCTTGTACGCCTCCAGCGCATGATGGAACGCGCGAATCTTGTACCCAAACTCGTTGGCGATGGCGATCTCCGTCAGCATCTCATCCGAGCGGTAGCAGTGGATCTGCACCAGCATCTTGCCCTGCAGCACCTGCACCAGCGCCTCCAGCTTCAGGTCCTTCTTCGGAGCGCTCGCCGTCTTGTCGCCCTTCTTGACCTTCTCGTTGTACTCATCCCAACTGCGCTGATAGTCCTTCGCCTGTGTGAACGCCTCGCGCATCACCTCGAAATTGCCCATGCGGGTCGACGGCAACTGCTTCTTGTCGCCGAACACGCGCTTGGGATTCTCGCCGCTGGCGAACTTGATGGACTGCGGCGCGCCGGGAAAAATCATCTGGTCGCGGTCCAGCCCATACTTCGTCTTGATCACCACTGCCTGCCCGCCAATCATGTCGGCCGAGCCATGCAGTAGCAGCGACGACGTCACTCCGCCCGCCAGTGCCCGATAGATCGCCTTGTCGTTGTAGTCGAAGGCGTCCTTCATCATCATCTGCGGCACTACCGGATTGGTGGCCTCGTTCACGTCGCCGTCCAGCGCCATGTGCGAGTGCGGGTCGATGATCCCCGGCGTCACGTACTTACCCTCGGCATCGATCACAGCCGCCGATGCCGGCGCCGACACGCTCGCGCCGTACGCGACGATCTTGCCGTCCTTCACGTAAACGCTGGCGTGCTCTATGCGGCCGTGTGTCGTCGTCAGCAGGATCGCATTCTTGATAACGAATTCATTTTTTCCGCTGTGCGTCGCGAAATAGTTGGCAGGTTGCTGTGCCGCCGTGCTCACGCAGCTCGCCAGCAGAATTGCGTACCACAGCAGCCGAGGCCCTCGCCTCGCCGCCACATTACTTGTCTTCATGCGGTCCCCCCGACAGCACAAATCACGAATTGAGCATTGTACTCAGTTCGCCGCCGGGAAGGGAAACGACGGATCCTGTCTTGGTCTGTCATCCTGAGCGAGGACGCGCCGGAACGGCGCGCGTCCGAGTCGAAGGACCTGCAGTTCGTCACCCGAGCGCAGCGCCCCGCATTGTTTTGTCATCCTGAGCGGAGGCGGCCTTGCCGCCGGAGTCGAAGGACCCCTACCCCAGTAAGGATGTTGGGTGCCCCATCCTTGTCGTTCGCCGCGGCGAACGACAGGGTGGGAACGACGGTGCGCGGGCGCAACGATTTTCGGCTGCCCCATTCTAGACCGCGTCAGCGGGCTAGGGTGGGAGCCACCGCCAACAATCTCTCATTGTCATCCTGAGGCAGGCGGCCTTGCCGCCGGAGTCGAAGGACCCCTACCCCAGTAAGGATGCTGGGTGCCCCGTCCTTGTCGTTCGCCGCGGCGAACGACAGGGTGGGAGCGACGGTGCACGGGAGCACGGATTTCGGGTGTCCCATTCTAGACCGCGCCAGCGTTTTCGGGTCGGAGCCCCTGCGACAATTCCTCTTTGCGCCTCACCTCCGATGCCTGATACTGACTACTTCGCATGAAGCTTCTTCCCATCACGGACTGGCTCCCGCAATACCCGCGCGCCAACCTCCGCGGAGACGCAATCGCCGGCATCGCGCTCGCCGGACTCCTTATCCCCGAAGCCATGGGTTACGCCGGCATCGCTGGCCTGCCACCCCAAGCTGGACTCTATGCCACCGCCTTCGGCCTGCTCGCCTACGCCATCTTCGGATCCAGCCGTCAGTTGGCCGTCTCTCCGACCTCGGCCTCCGCCGCGATTTTGGCTGCAACCGTCGCCCCACTCGCCGCGCAGACTCCCGGCAAATTCTTCGTGCTGGCTTCGGCGGTATCACTGGTCGTGGGTGTGCTCTTCCTGGTCGCCGGAATTCTGAAGCTCGGTTTCATCTCCGACTTCATCTCCAAGCCGGTTTTGAAGGGCTTCGTCTTCGGCATTGCGCTCACCATCGTGATCAAGCAGCTGCCGAAGTTGCTGGGAATCGAGAAGGGAACCGGCCCGTCGTACATGCAGTTGTGGCAGACGCTCACGCACGTTACACAGGCCAATCTGTGGACCGTCTTCACTGCCGCCGCCGCGCTCGCCGTGCTCTTCCTGGTCGACCGCTATTTTCCCCGAATCCCCGGAGCCCTGCTCGTGCTGGTCGTCGGCATCGCTGTCTCGCGTGTCCTCGAATTGCATACCCACGGCGTTGACATCGTCGGCGTCATCCCTGCCGGACTGCCTCGCCCCAGTTTTCCCGTGCTCACCTGGAGCGACTGGCTGCAAGCCGCGCCTGCCGCGGTCGGCCTCGCGTTAGTTTTGTATGTGGAATCGCTGGGGGCGGCCCGTACCTTCGCCAGCAAAAACAATTACGACATCGATCCCAACCAGGAGCTGCGCGCCTTGGCCATCGCCAACGCGACCTCCGCCATCTTTCACGGCATGATCGTCGGCGGAGGCACCTCCGGCACCGCTGCCAATGACACCAACGGCGCCAAATCGCAGGTCTCGGCAATTGCCGCATCGCTGATGGTCATGCTCACGCTTCTCTTCCTGACGGGCTGGTTTTACCATCTGCCCGAAGCCGTGCTCGGGGCCATCGTCGTTCACGCTGTGTGGCACCTGCTCAATTACCAGGAGCTGAAGCGCTTCCGCCGCATTCGCCGCATCGAGTATCACGAATCGCTCGCGGCCGTAATCGGCGTCATCGCATTCGGCATCCTGAACGGCCTTCTCCTCGCCGTGATTCTCACTCTCGTCGCCCTCATGCGCTACCTGTCGGAATCGCAAGTCGCCGTCCTCGGACGCCTGCCCGGCACCAACGAGTACGTCGACGTCGCCCGCCATCCCGAGGCCGAGCAGTTCAGCGGGATATTGATTCTTCGCATCGACCGCATGTTGTTCTTCGCCAACGCCGATGGCATCCGTCAGCACATTCGCGGTCTGCTCACCCAATCCAACGGTCCCGTGCGTGCCATGATCATCAGCTTCGAGCTGGTTCCCATGCTCGATGTCACCGCCATCGACGTCCTCACGCAACTCCATGCCCGGGCAGTCGACCGCGGAATTCGCCTGGTGCTCGCCGGTGTGCGCGATCCCGTCCGCGACCGCCTCGCCAAGGCCTCCTTGCTGAAGGCCATCGGGGAAGAGAACATCTTCCGCAGCGTCGACCACGCCGTCGACGGTCTGACCGCCACTTCGTCGTCCGGAAATTAACCCTGCTTTCGACTTACCGTCATCTAGCGTGGATAGGTAGTTTTGAAGGGGCACAGCTTCAGCCGCGCAGCGGCGTCATTTGTGTTAGCCGTGGGCCTAAGCCCGCGGTCAGAGTCGAAAAAATCGCCGAGCCGCGTAGCCGCAGCACACGGCTAGAAGCCCAGCCCCGCAGGGGCGAAACATCTTAGCCCAGGACTTTAGTCCTGGGTAGGGCGGAGAAAATGATCCGAGTCCCGGAGGGACGGCAGATGTCAACGCGCACAATCTTCGATCTCGTAACCGCGCATGTCCGCTCCCGCTCCGTGTGATACAACCCACCTATGCGTGCCGTCGTCCAACGCGTCACCCGCGCTTCGGTCAAGGTCAACAATGAACTTACGGGAAAAATCGAGGAGGGATTACTCGTTCTGCTGGGAGTGGCGCAGGAAGATGCCGAATCCGACGCCGACTATCTCGCTGAAAAAGTCGCCGGCCTGCGCATTTTTGAAGATGAGGAAGGGAAAATGAACCGCAGCGTGATTGACATCGGCGGTGCGATTCTCGCCGTCTCGCAGTTCACTTTATTTGGGGATGTCAGAAAAGGAAAGCGCCCATCCTTCGACGCCGCCGCCCGTCCCGAGCGCGCCCGCGAACTCTACGAGCACTTCGTCGCTCAGACCCGCGCTCTCGGCCTGCGCTGCGAAAGCGGACGCTTCCAGGAAACGATGGAAGTCGAACTGGTGAACCAAGGCCCCGTCACCATCCTCCTCGACTCCAAGAAACTGTTTTGATGATCTTTTGTGCACTTCCGAGCGCGGAGCGACCGCTCACTCTTTTGACTTGTCATCCCGACCGAAGCCGCCGCTTCGGCGGCGGAGCGGAGGGACCTGCATTTCTTCCCTGTCGCGAGCACATCTGCTTTTTCGTTGTCATCCTGAGCGCAGCGACCGCAGGGAGCGGAGTCGAAGGACCCCTATTGCCGCGACAATCTTTGGGTTACAGCTTCTTCTGCGGTGGGGTTCCCTGCTTCTTCTCCGCCTGCTGCGCCGCCTTCTTCTTACTCACCGGAGTGGCCTCCGAGGGAGCCTGGCACTTCTCTTCCATCACGCTCACCGCAGTCGCCTTGAACAGTCGCGCGGCATCGCCCTTTTTTCCTTCGGATCCAGGCAGAACATCCCACGATCCCGTCAACTTCACCTTCGCGCCCGCACCGTTCTTCAGTTCGTCACCCCCGACCACTTCCACTCCCAGGCGATGCTGCATGCTGGTCAGCGTGTAGTGGTCATCGGCATCCGGTCCCGCCAGGCAGCCAATCAGCGTCGTGCCTTTCGCTCCCGATTGCGATGTCGCCGGCTTAGCAGCATCCGCCGGCTCTTGCGCAACGCAATACAGAACCATCAAACTCGCCCACGCCGCCACCATTACAAAACGTCTCATTCAAACCTCAACTACTTCACAATACGGCAACGCTCCCGCGGCCCTCAACTCCTGCCACGGGAGCGCCCGCCCTACGCCGATTTCGTCTTCGCCCACGCCGACGCATTCAGGCATTGCACTACGCCGTCGATCACCTTGCTCAGGCCGTCCTGAAACTTGCTGGCATCGACGATGTTCGAACCGGCAACCGCGTCTGTCGCCGTGATCGCCGTCTGCACAAATGACAACACGGTGTTCTTCTTGTCCGTGCCCGACTTGTGGCCGAAAAGCCCCTCCACTACCTGGGTCATCGCTGGGCCGCTCGACTGCGCCACGGCATCGATCCATGCCGGCAGGTGCAACATCGCCGCCGCCGTCAATATCAGCAGACAAAAAAACCGCCCCATCGGGCGGCATACGTTGCGCATAGCTTGTGCCTTTCTCAGCGCCGGACTCATCCGGCCTCCCTGATTACTGTCCGGTGCCCAGGTTCCAGCAACCGGCTGCGGCCTACTTGCTCGCGGCCTCGTAGCTCCTCATGAACTCTTGCACGCTCATCACGTACACATCGGCGAAGTCCACCACGTCACGCTTCTCTTCGATCAACTGCACCGCGTCCAGCAGTGACCAACCTTGTGCCCGCAAGACCGCCAGCGTCATCATGGGCGCCCGATGCACTCCAGCGGCGCAGTGTATGAACACCTTCGCCTCGGGATCCCGCATCGCCTCCAGCGCAAAGTCGACTCCCCGCTGAAACAATTTCGCCGGCTTCGGCTGGAAGTCGTCTTCCGTAGGGTTCCAAAGCACCTTTACCCCATAGGGCTCGGCAAGCCGCGTGTCGTCAAACTCCACTTGCATGTCGATGATGTGGGTCACCCCGGCCGCTACCACCTCGATCATTTTCTGCTCGTTCCAGATGCCCCCACCCAGTCCAATCTGGTCGGTCAACCACGTCATGTCCATGCCCGATGCAGCTCCTCGTGGAGCCGCGTCCCCAGCCCCAATCGCCATTCTACAGGCACCACTTTCGCTTCCTTGTGGAGCGGAGGAAGCCGTCAGCCCACAAGTGGAATCACCATCCAAAAACACGAAAACCCGGCGCAAACCGGGTCTGAATACGGGAACGCCCCTGTGTGCGGCGTTCCAGACTTTGAACTTTAAATTTCAATATAGCACGTTCAGGCGAGAATAGTACACCACTTTTGTGATTTATTTTTACGTTGTTATCAGCGGGTTGCGCGGGCTTGTTGAATTTCGCCCAATTGACATGCAAAAAGTGCCGCCCAAATCGAGAGAGTAGTTGTACTACATCTGTCAGCGTTCCAAATTGGGAATGAGACTGTCCCATAATCCTTTGTGCGACAATCGCTCTGCCACGATCTCCAGGAGGAAGTATGCGTCAAGTCATCGCGACCAACAACGGCCCCAAAGCCATCGGGCCCTACTCCCAAGCCATCAAGGCCAACGGCCTGATTTTCCTATCCGGCCAAATCCCGCTCGACCCCGCCACCCAGCAACTCGTCGCCGGAGACGTGGCCGCTCAGACCGAGCGCGTCCTGCAAAACATCACCGGAATCCTGACGGCGGCCGGCAGCTCGCTGGCGCAGGTGGTCAAGACTACAGTTTTTCTGAAAAGCATGAACGATTTTGCCGCCATGAATGAGGTCTACGCCCGCCACTTCACCGCCGATCCGCCTGCTCGCTCCACCGTCGAGGTCGCCCGCCTGCCCAAGGACGTGCTCGTTGAAATCGACGTCATCGCCCTGGCCTGACTGTCTGGCAAATGCCATCATGCGCACGAAGGTCTCCGTGCCTGCGGCACTCTTACAATGTGGTAGTCATTACCCGCCCGACCTGCAAGGACCGACAACCCTAAATCACCTGAGGATGTACGTTCTAGTTGGGAAAAGCCCGCACCCGAACATGGGGCAGAGTGTTGACCGGGCCCACCCGCCAACAAGCGGGGACACACGTATACGTACTTGGCGTATAGTGTCGGGGCACCAATCGCGGTCCTCGCTTGTTCGGCGCTCAGTCAAGCACAACCTTGTCGCGACATCCGAGACGTAGATTTTCGCAACATGACCATCCATTCGATGGCATCGGACGAGAATGAACTCACGAATGTCTTTAATGCATCGCGCGGAAATTACAATTTCCAATTCAAGAGCGGCGTGGCAGAGATGTTCCTGCGCTCAACGCAAAAGAAAGCCGGGACCCCGGATGCACGAGCGAAAATCTTCTGGGACTCCGTGGTCAGCGCGCCGGAGAGCCCGTCCGTTCGATTCCTGCAAATCAAGTGGGAGCATCTGCAAGGAACAGGCGCCTTCGCCGTCCTACTCGGTTTCGTCTGCCAGAACGGTCGCGTGAAGCAAGTTTTCCAATTCAGCGGTGAGGGTAGTGAGTTTGAAGTCGGCCCGGGCGACCAATTAATCATCAATCAGGCCATCTGGGGCGAGGGCGATGCTCACGCCGGCCCCAGCAAAGCCGGTACTCTCTACTATGGCTGGGACCTGGATCGGCAGACGTTTCGGCGGCTGCGGGTAGATGGTCCCAACCCTCTTCCGGAGCGCTGTTAAGCTTACACACGGGGCGCGGGTGCCCGTAAGTCTTACATTGTCTGAGTTATCCTCACTTCACAAAAACCTGATACCCCCACGGCTTCAGCGTCACCTTGCTTGAGGCGTCCAGATCGGTCTGATGGCCGCTGAGGTATTCGGTGTATTTGCCGTAGTGGAGATTGTCCTTGAAGGTCACGGTCTGTGGCTTGTCGGAGAAGTTGATCACGGCGAAGACCTTGTCGTGATCGTTCTGGCGGACGAAGCTGAAGACCGCGTTTGGCGCGCTGTTGGAGACGTCGATCATGCGTGCGCCCCGGTGCGCGTTCCATAGTGCCGTGTTCTTCGTCTTTAGCGCGATGAGTTTGCGGTAAAGCTCGCCGTTGGGGTGTGCTTTCCACACAATGGGGTCTTTCTCGAAAAATTTCAGGCGCTTGGTGTTGCCGGCCTCCTGTCCGTTGTAAATGAGCGGCATACCTTCGCCCACGCACGAGAGCACGATGGCGGTTTCGAGCCCTTTGCCGAATTGCTCGAACTCGGTGCCGTCCCATGCGTTTTTGTCGTGGTTGCTGACGAAGGTCATGCGCATTATGTCTTGCGGGTAATAGCTCTCGTTCCAGGAGTAATAGCTCTCGTTCCAGGAGTAATAGCTACGCAGTCCGCCGAGGTCTTTCTTTCGTCCGGTGGTGAGCTCGCGCAGGTCGTCGTACCAGGTCCACGCGTAGGTCATGTCGAAGGCCTCGGCGTGCATGTCGCGCGACTCCCACTCCGCCAGCATGAAGACGGGCTTGATGGCGTCGAGTTCCTTGCGGGCGTTGTTCCAGAAGTCGATGGGAACGAAGCCGGCGACGTCGCAGCGGTAGCCGTCGATGTCGGCCTCGCGCACCCAGTACTTGAGCGCGTCAGTCATGTACTTGCGCAACTCGGGATGGCTGTAGTCGAGGTCGATGATGTCGGCCCAGTCCGTCCAGGCCGTGGGGCGAAAGTCGCCCTTCCAGTTGCGCGCGTACCAGTCGGGATGCTCGGTGACCAGCACGTTGTCCCACGCTGTGTGATTCGCCACCCAGTCGACGATGACGTGCATGTCCTGCTGGTGGGCGGCGGCAACAAAATGCTTGAGGTCGTCGAGGGTTCCTAACTCAGGGTTGACCTTGAGGTAGTCCTGTACGGCGTAGGGGCTGCCGAGTGTGCCTTTGCGGTTCTTCACGCCGATGGGATTGATCGGCATGAGCCAGAGGATTTCGACGCCCAGCTCTTTCAGGCGCGGCAGTTGCTGCTCGGCGGCCTTGAATGTTCCCTCAGGGGTGAACTGGCGGGTATTGATTTGGTAGATGGAGGCGTTCTTGCTCCAGTCGGGATGCTTGAGCTTGACGTAAGGCATGGGCTGATATGGATTCGGCTGGCTCGCAGCGGGACTCGACGCGCCGCCCGGGCTCTTCGTACAGCCGGATAGTAACGCAAGAAAGAGGACGAAGACCGACGTGCGGACGCGCATGACAGGGCCCCCTCGAACGCGGGAGAATCTTAAATCATGCCGCCTCGTGGTTAGGAACCACGCAGCTTTTTTGTGAACAGCTTGAACCTTAGCCGGCGGCGGACGCAGAGAAGGACACCCAGGCGCCCACGACGCCTGACGCAACGACAGACGGGACGACTCACGCACTTGTGGGCTCGAATGTTTGGACGAGCGCGGGTCAATTCGCAGCGGGAGCTGCTGGCTCCTCGCTTCGCCACAGCAGTGATCCGGCGATGATGAACCATGCCGCCTGGGCGAACATCACGGCGCCAAAACCGTGGGTGTCGAGACGCAAGTGGCCGGAAAACAGCACAAGCAACACCACCCCTCCCAGAATGCAACCGTAAATCCCAAGCCAGCGTGTCAGGAAACGGTTGCGAAGCATTGCAACTGACCACAGCAGAATGGCCATTGACGACGCCACTACGAAGACCTGCGCGTACCCCTGGTTCACGTAGAAGTTGTAGCGCGATACCATTCGCCATCCGTCAATCGCCGCCGGCGATCCCGCTGAGGCCACCATTTGTCGCAGGATATTTGGCGTGACCAGTCCGTCGGCCACCGCGGCGTTCATCACCGCCAACAGTGCGAAGGTGTAGAGCACCAATGCGCCCATGGTCAGTCGGTCGCGGCCCGGACCGCGCCGCGAGAGGCCCCAGGCGCCGATGAACAACACGGGTACACTGGCCAGCGCTAGTGCATGTACGCCGATCAACATGCGAATCATCGGCTCCATTTGTTCAGCCGCGATGTGCCCGCTGGGATGCAGGCTCATGGTTATAATCGACCCCGCGGATCCCGCGATCAGCGCCAGTCCACTCACTTGATCGTCAGTCATGGGTTGAACTCTAGCGGCCGGAACCGGAGCGGTCAATCCGCTTTAGCGCCGCAGACGGAGATCCTGAACAAAGCAGGGCTGCATGTCCCGAAACGCGCCGGAACGCTCCGACTCCAAAGACTCGACCGCCGTGTCCGCCGCACACGTGATGCGCTGGGCGATGCGCTGCTCGCGTTGGTACAGGAGAAGCCCTTCGACGCCATTACGGTGCAAGAAGTGCTCGATCGCGCGTGCATCGGACGCTCCACTTTTTACGCGCACTACCGCGACAAGGACGACCTGTTCCTGAGCGACATGGAAGATTTTTTCGAAACGATGTCCACCCTCCTGTTGCGTCACCCTGATGGCTCGAACCGGGTCGCTCCGGTCCGCGAACTGTTCGCCCACGTCGCCGAGATGCGGCACTTGCACGCGGCAATAGTCGCGTCTGGCAAGATGCGTGACTTCCAGGAGATGGGGCAGGAGTATTTTGCCCGCGCCATTGAGCAGCGTCTGGCGGAGATGCCTTCGACGCGCGCCAACTCTCCCGCCGAGCGCACCGCCCTGGCGCACGCTTTCGCCGGAGCGATGCTGTCATTGCTGTCGTGGTGGCTGCATCATGGCGCGAGCCCGTCGCCCGAAGAAATGGACAAGTTGTTTCATCGGATGGTGGAGTCGGGCACGTAGCGGCCTGCTTGTACCACAGTGTGGGATATCGCGATACACTTCGCCTAATCCAGGTTGCGGCCGAGTCGAGGTAGATCGTCGGTCGATGCGCGCCCGTCGGCTTGTGCTAATCTCGATGCCGCCACAACGGAGAGCCTGCGATGCCGAATCGCCGCACAGCCTCCTCGCGACTGAGACGCGCCCCAGCCTTCCTGTGGCTGGCCATCGCCTGCGGCTTCGGTTCGTGCGTCTATTATGCCTACTACGCGTCTGATGCCGGGGAGCCTTTTGTCCTTTCAATCGCCATGTTTGTGGCGTGGATGCTCTTGTCATTCTTCGGGCTCCGCGGCCGTTCCTTCGCGCGTTGGGGGTTGGCTCTTGGACTCGCAGCGGCAGCGTTTGTACCGTCATTCATCTTGCTCGGCTCGTTGCTGGGCTTGAGTACATGGGCGGACATTCGCACGTATGCCGCAAACTATCTGCAATTGGCCGCCGCGCTTCTGTGGTGGATTGTCATTGCAAGCCTGGTTTTTTCCGAACCGGTTGGCGATTACTTCGCGGGCAGTCGCGACCCATCGTCGATGCGCTGGGACGAGACTCAGTTGCCGCCGCGCCAGAATTGGGATATCACAGCCGGTAGCCGAACGGAATTCGACGACAACACGCTCCATCGGGCATCGTTTGCGAAACGTATACGGACAATGGTCGTCTGCACGTTTGTGTTGAGTTGCGTGCTCGCCGCATTGGGGGTCGCAGTCACCGTATCGAAAGTGAGGCGAGACACCCAGGCGGCGGAAGAGGAAATTGCCAACACCAAGGCTGACTACCAGAATTTCTTCGGGCTGTTTATCTCCAGCGTAATGAACCCTGTTTTAGCAATTTACGATGTTTGCGCTGACGTTCTCGGATTCTATCTTCTCTTCTTCGTGTTGCCGTTCCTGATTACGTTGCCAATTACCCTTCCCTTCGCCCTGCGGTGGCAGGACCCTGGACGGTTCCTACTTCTGCGTCCTTTTGGCAGCACGTCGATTTCTGGTAGCCTGCGGCGCTTTTTAAGTCAGGAGTTGTGCCCCATGGGGCACTGTTACACCTTGGCTGACGCTGCCATTCGTGTTTCCTGGCAAGTGCGCATTCCGCTGCTGCTGGGACAACTGGCGCTCTTCAGTTTCCGCACCCGTAAGGTTCGTAATCCTAAGAACCTGCAGCGGCTGGCCCGGGAGATGAACCGGCGCGTCATGCGCAACCTGAATTGGGTGCTCTCACGGGATCCGTTCTTCCCGATTACCTGTTCCGACGTAGCGTGGCAAGCCTGCGTCCGCGCAGTGGTCGAACGGGCTGATGTGGTGCTGATGGATGTGAGCGTTCTTACCCCGAATATGCTTTGGGAACTTGACCTGCTTCGCGACTCAGGAGCCCTCGTGCGAACTGTCCTCCTGGTCCAGGAGAGCAGTCGCGAGTTGGCCGTGCAGAAGCTGATCGTCCACGCCGAACCCATAGCAGGCGTGCCGCTCGTTGTCTACGGAAACGATGCTGTCGCCGGGGTCCTAGCGAAACCAGTCACCGATATCCTGTCTCGCGGGCCCTACTCATTCGCGGTTTTTGAATGATTAGGGAGACTGGGCTATCGCGGCGTCACTCAAATTTACGTTTCGGCTTCCGATTTTGTGGCAAAATATCTTCGCCCCCATGGAGGTATTTCATGAAGCGGGTTCTTCTTCCTCTGGGCCTGGCTGCGATTTTTGCAGTGATACCGTTGTACCTGGCGGCGCAGACTCCCAACGATGCGCTGCACGCGCCTGATGGCAACTCCTACCAGCAGATCATCAACATTTTCATTTCGCCGCTAACGAATTCTCCCTTTACCGCAACGGTCAGCGCGTCGGTGGTGCGCGAACTCAACGACGGAACCACTATCACGCTGGTCAATCATCGCCTGGTGGTGCGCGACAGCAAGGGCCGCATCTACCAGGAGCGCCGTCGCCTGGTGCCTCCTGGCGGCAACGAGACGTCGGCGATCATGCGCATCGAGATCAGCGACCCGGCGCAGCACATCAAGTATTTTTGCTACCAGTTCAGCAAGACGTGCTCGCTCACCGACTACAATGTCGCGGTCAGCGAGCCGGTGGTTCCGGTAGGGCCCATCGGCGACGGCAAGCACTACCTCAGCCGCGAAGATCTGGGCAAGAATGAGATCGAAGGGGTCGAGACCATTGGCACGCGCGAGACGGTGACCACCAGCGCCGGCGCCATGGGCAACGATCGCGAGGTCGCGCTCACCAAGGAGTTCTGGTATTCGCCGAAACTGGCGATCAACCTGGTGGTGAAGCGGCTCGATCCGGTGCAGGGAACTCAGACTTTCACCGTCAGCAACCTTCAGCTTGCCGAGCCCGATGCGCGCCTGTTCACCGTTCCCGCAGGCTTTAAGGTGATCGACGAACGCACCGGCCGGTCAACTCCGGGAAAGTAACTTCGAGATCGGCGCTCGACCAGCTCGTCGCTTATTTCCGTCATAGCGCCAAGATTAGGAGCCCGGCGGGGCGCTCGCCGTACCATCGCGCGAACGGAATGACGTCGCGAACCCCAAATCAAATCCCAGAACTGTTGAAACAGCGGGCTAGCATTGCCACGGCCAGTCACGCCAACGGAGTAGGCATGGCGTAACCACCTGGTGAGTACCGTTAGGGATACTTAAGTTCAATTGTTTGCACACACTTAACCGGACTGAATTCGGTAAACTGTTGACAAGTAATACTATTACTGTTACTTAGTATGGAGGTCGAATTGCTCCTATCGGAGCGAAGTGCTGGATATGTAGGTAAATCAGCGCCAGTTCCAGCTTCGTTGTGGCGTGTCCCCCAAGCGCCAGTTCCTAACTCTTAACTGCTTTGCGGAGGATTTAAATTGAAGACCACTTTGAAAATGCTCACTCTGCTCGCCCTGCTGTCGATGACGCTCCTGCTGCACGCGTCGAGCGTCACCGTAGGCAGCATGGATAGCGGCAACTGCTACCCGTTCATGTGTAATGACAGCGGCACGAACGTTGGCCAATCGATTGACTACCAGGAGGCTTACGTCTCTACCGCCTTCAGCGGTCCCATCACCGTCAGCTCCATGTCCTGGGGCCAGTGGACTGGCAGTGCGGGCGACGTGGTCCTGGGCGGCAGCTACACCTTTTACTGGGGATACTCCGCCGTAGGGCTGGGGCTAACCTCGAACTTTGCCAGCAATTACGTAGGTGGCGCTGGAACGCTCATCGGCACCGCTACCGTTCCTGTGGGCGGAGTGACCTACGGCCCGACCCTCACTCTGTCGGGATTCACTCCGTTCACCTACAATCCCGCCAATGGTGACCTGCTGCTGGAAATCGTGGTCAACAATCAGGATAACGTTCCCAATGGCAGCGGCAACGGCTACAACTGGGCGGATTACACCGGCGCCCAGGTTGCCCGTGCCTATTGCCTCGATAGCGGCGGTTGTGGCAGCGCAGGGGTCGGCGCGCTGGTAACCACCTTTAACAGCTCAACTCCTGAGCCCGGCACACTGATGCTTTTGAGCAGCGGAGTCGTCGGCCTCGCGGGCTTTGCCCGTCGCAAATTCAAGGTCTAACTTTCACCCACCCAGTGAAGTATCCACAGGCCGGAGCTGAAAAAGCTCCGGTTTTTTTTGCCTACTAGCCTACATGACTCACACGTGCGCGTCCCGTCCTCTCGAAGCACTACTCCATAAGCGCTACTGCCAACTGGCTAGTAACTATGAAGTAAACAACTTAGAACATTAGCGCAAGGGGTTTGCACATACTCGCTTTATACACGCGGTTAGTGCATTGGAAGTACAACACTTGGAGAGTCGCGCAACGGAATGACAATTGCACGTGTAACTCATCGTTGAGTTGTATGGCAGGGCGCACTCGTCGAAGACCGTGATTTGCGATCGATGCGATTCACAGCCAGCCACCACCCACCAAGCGCCCAAACTCTTACCTGCTCAGCAAAGGATTGAATTGAAGAAAACTTTGAAAATGCTCACCCTGTTCGCCGCGTTCGCCATGCTGTCGACGTCCTTGCTGTATGCGAACGTCACAGTTGGGACGTACAACACCGGCAACTGCTATCCCTTCCTGTGTAATGACAGCGGGACAAACGTAGGCACGACGATGGACTACCAGCAGGCGTATTCTCACACCGCCTTTTCTGGTCCCATCACCATCACCAACCTCGAATTTGCTTATGCCGCGCAATTTGGCGGCAGCAGCGTAATGATCGACGGCAACTACGGCATCTGGCTGGGTACCTCAGCCAATCCGTTTAACGCACTGAGCCCGAACCAGGTTGCGAACCGGTCGGCGGATTGGACCCTGGTAGATTCCCTGACTGTGTCGGGCAACGGTTGCAACTTCAATGCGCTCTGCACGATTAACCTCTCGACGCCATTCACCTACAACCCCGCGAATGGCGATCTTCTGTTTGAGGTGATTGCATCCAATCAGGCCAACATCCACAACGGCACCGGCAACGGCTATGTTGAGGCTGACAACAGTGGCGCGCTGATGGGGAGAAATTACTGCATTGGTGCTTCAGACTGCCCGAATGGTACCGTGGACGGCGTCGGACTGGTCACGACTTTCAGTACTGGCACAACCGTGCCTGAGCCCGGCACGTTAGTGATGTTTGGGTCTGGTCTGCTGGGACTAGCGGGCATGATTCGCCGCAAGCTGATGCTGTAACCTCCATATACCACACTGTGGTACTAGACGGCCGGAGCCGAACCTCCGGCCTTTTTTTATACTCCGACTTTTTTGGGGCGGAGGATCTGCAAGCTCCACGCTAGAACGCTCAGCGTTCACTGCGCTTGATAGAAGCGCAACTACGAGGTGTAAAAGGTTGGAATGTTAGTGCAAAGATTTTCATCCACAAAGCGGGTATGCGGATAGAAGTAGCTGATAACAAGACAGTTCTGTATGTGCACAACGGCACCATAGTTGCTTCAACTTAAGTCGCGCCCTTCAACGTTGCAGGCAGCGCCCCAACCGGTGTTGGCTGCGCGTTGCGCCGCAACGTCGGGCTTCAGCCCGTGATGGATCAGCGCTCATCCGGCATGGCCCGGCTTCGGCCAGGGTAACACAAGTAATTTTCCCGGTGCGCTAGTTCGTTTCCGAGCTCCGTTCGGAGTGCCACCTCGTCGACTATCCGAGAAGAACACCAGAACTTCTCGTTGGGAATTAGGTTGGTGACAGCGTTTTTGCTGACCAGTAATTCCTCGGCTGGCTGCGGCCCTTGCATTGCGCTTGCTTTCGGTAACCAACAAGCTTTCCCAAGGACCGTCTGCCGGTCCGATCTATTTTCGACTCATGGAGGATCGAAATGCTACGTAGACTTCAGCATGCCCAGCTGGGAGTCATCGTGTGCCTGGCTCTGGCTTCCGTGGCATGGGCCGCCCCAGCCAGCTACAACTTTATTTCAGTCGCGAATCCAAACGATACAGCTTTCACCCAGTTACTGGGGATCAATAACTCCAGCACCATCGCGGGCTATTGGGGCGACGGGACGGTGGTTCCGAACCATGGATTCACGCTGGTTCTACCCAACAGTTTCACCCCCGAGAACTTTCCAATGGCCGCCCAGACGCAGGTGATCGGCATCAATAACACCGGGTGGACGGACGGCTTTTACGTTGATACTGGGGGAGTCACGCACGGCTTCACCTTTAACGGCACTTACACGACTGTAGATTCCCCGGGGACGGCGTTTAACCAGCTACTGGGGATCAACGACGGCCTCACTGCTGTTGGATATTCGTCTCTCGATCCAACCGGCATGACGTTGCAGAGGTCGTACATGGAATCGGGCGGAATCTTTACGTATCTCGACGGCTTTCTGCCTATGGGCGCAAAGAACAACCAGGCGGTGGGACTTAACAACGCCGGCATCGTCGTCGGGTTCTATCAGGATGCCATGGGGGTGTTCCATGGGTATATCTTCAACGGCACCTCAGCGTCGACGCTCGACTTTATGGGAGGGATGGGTACCCAGGCGTTCGGCATGAATAACCACGGCCAAATCGTAGGCGACTACACCGACTCGATGGGAGTTATGCACGGGTTTGTCTACCTTGGCGGCGTTTTCACAACAGTTGATGACCCATCGGGTTTGCCGGGTACCACAGTGATCAACGGCATCAACGACCTGGGACAACTGGTGGGCTTTTACACGAACGCCAACGACGCTGTGGTCGGCTTTGTCGCTACGCCGACGCCCGAGCCTTCCGGTTTGCTACTGCTGGGCAGCGGAGTTCTGGGACTGGCGGGTATCGTTCGCCGCAAACTAATGTTGTAACCTCGATCTACCACAATGTGGCACTTGACGGCCGGAGTTAAACGCTCCGGCTTTTTTCTGCGCGGCCGCGCACACCCCAGTGCGTTAAGTCGCGGTCAAACTTGTTGATACTTCATTCGTTGCCAATGTACCAGTGACTCGTTTGCTGTTGCTTCTTGTTACACTCCAGTCACGTCGCAAACGAACCTTACCGACCGCATCTTTCTCGCTGTGCATCTCGCGCTGACAGTGCTGGTGTGTGCGCGCTACGCGAGCGTTCCACACTGGCCGCGGTATGTTGCGTGGAACCTGATGGCGATGGTGGCGATAATTGTTCTCGCGAGCAGGAAGGGTGACGGGTGGCTCTGGGAGTTCGTCCACGACTGGCTGCCGGCCATCTTCTTTTTTACCCTCTTCGAGGAGGTTTCGTACCTGTCACTAGCTGTGCGCGGCGCGTGGCAAAACCCCTCTCTTGTTGGGTGGGAGTCGGCGCTGTTCGCTGTTCCGCCCGTCGAGTGGCTGCGTCGTTTCTCGTCGCCGTGGTTCAGCGAGTTGCTGGAGTTCGGCTACCTGAGCTTTTATCTGCTATATCCCGCAATGGCGGGGGTGCTTTGGTTACGGCGGCGCCAGCCGGGCTATGCCGAGGGTTTTCGCCACCTGACGGATGGGCTCAGCGTGGGTTACGCCGTTTGCTACGCCGCCTACCTGTTGTTTCCCACGCGCAGTCCATCTCACAACCTAGAACCGGCCGCATCGGTTGCGACCGCGCCGCCAACAGGTTTCTTTCATTCTATTGTCGGTTGGCTGCAGAACAATGCCGGAGTGCACGGCAACGCTTTTCCCAGCGCACATATCATGCTGGCTTTCACGGTGCTGGTGTTTGTCGTCCGCTACTTTCCGCGCTTCGCGCCGTTGCTGCTGGTGTGCGTCCTGCTGATGTGCGCGGGCGCGGTGTATGACGGATATCATTACGCGGTCGATGTGATCGCCGGGGTGGCGGTGGGGACAGCGGTCGGCGTAGGGTTCGTGGGGAGGGAAGCAAGCGATTAGCAGTGGCCCTCTCTCCCCGGTGTGGGGTGGAGCACCGCTGAGGGAACAGCCAGAATCTCGCAGACTGCAACGCTCTATCAGTTATATGTAGCGACCGGCTCCGGGGCAACAGAAAACCCTCCCGTCGTGGGAGGGCCATCCTTATGTAACTGTTGCAGTATAAGGGCTTACGCCTTCACAACCTTGCCACTGCGGAGGCAGGAGGTGCAGACTCGCATGCGTTTGTTGCCCTGTGCGGTTTTGGCCTTCACCGGGCGCAGGTTGACGTTCCAGCGCCGCTTAGTGACGTTGTGCGCGTGACTGATGTTATTGCCGGACTGCGGCCCCTTGCCGCAAACTTCACAAACTTGAGCCATGACTTACTCCAGAAGATTCCCGAGATGCGGGGCGAAACTCTGATTATACCGGGACAATCCGCTTTCCGGCAAGGCGCGGAATATGCGGTAGTCCAGGAGTACCGCTTACCCGACCAAGTGCGGTGGAGAAACCTGAGTTCACAGTCGGGGTTGTATAAGCATCGGAGTGCAGGCTCGCGCCCCACACCGATTGAAGATTTCTCCTGCTGCCGGAGGGGTCACGGGTTATCGTGCCGGCGAAGGTTATTTGCCCCACGTTGCATCGAATCCCGAGCGCCCTCGTCTACTCCTATATATAGGACGAGGAGAGTTCTTGAAAACTTCTGAAGTGCTGCAAGCCTGGGCAACCATCTTGTCGGGCCGAACTCCCGCATTGTCGATCGAGATCACCCGCGAATGTCCGCTGCGGTGCCCGGGCTGCTATGCCTATGAAGAGGAGCACCTGGGCATACCAGGGCTCACGCTGCGTCAGCTCGCCGACTACAAAGGAAGCGCGCTAGTGCAAGGGGTACTCCGCCTGGTTGAGGAGCACCGCCCCCTGCATGTCTCATTGGTAGGAGGCGACCCGCTGGTGCGTTATCGCGAGTTGGAAGAGCTCCTGCCTGAGTTAGACCGCCGGGGCATTCATGTGCAGCTGGTGACCAGCGCTTTTCGCCAGATTCCGGAGCGATGGAATGCGCTGTCGCGTCTGAGCGTGGTGGTATCGGTTGACGGCCTGCAACCGGAGCACGATGTGCGGCGCAAGCCCGCGACTTACGAACGCATCCTGAAAAGCATCGCCGGCACTAAAGTTACGATTCACTGCACGGTCACCGGCCAAATGATGGAGCGACCGGGCTACCTTGAAGACTTCGTCCGCTTCTGGAGCGAGCGCGAGGAGACGAGGCGAATCTGGTTCAGCCTGTTCACGCCGCAGCAAGGAGCGGTGGGTACGGAAATTCTCACGCCGGACGAGCGGCGACGCATCATCGGGGAGCTTTTGCGGTTGCGTGTTGCGTACCCCGCCCTTGATATGCCAGCCAGCATGATCGAGGAGCTTCGTCGTCCGCCGGCTTCGCCGAAGGACTGCATCTTCGCCCGCACCACGCTCACTGTTTCGGCCGACCTGAAGACACGGATCACGCCCTGCCAGTTCGGCGGAACTCCGGACTGTTCGCAGTGTGGCTGCATCGCCAGCATGGGGCTTGCGGCGGTTGGACATTATCGCTTAATGCCCGGCGTCACCGCAGGGCAGGTTATGAAGGTGTCGGATCTGATTGGAAAGGGAGTCAGCAGGCTGCGCTCGATCGGCGAGCCGGAAGAACTCCCAGAGCCGCCGGAAGCTACGCAAAGCCGCGAAGCCGCGTGACGCAGGAACGACGGTCAACGATCTCGAGCGACTAGCGCGGCCGGATATCGGTCAGCGCCCACTCGATACGGTCCACTTCTTCGCGAATCACGCGGATCGCCTGCTGATGGCCGGGAAGCGGCACTGGCACAATGGCTTCAACGGCGTGACGGATCTTGTGGTTCCGGTCCCAGATCAAGTTGATCTTCTCCGAGGCCTGCATGCGATTCTGGTAGATGCCCCTCACCAGCTTGGTGGCCATCCAGGCGAACGCGAGTCCAAACATCATTTCGATTGGAAGGCGGTCGGTCGCCCCATCGAAATCGAAGAACGCGAGCCGATAGACGGCTTCGCCAAGACCCAGGGAAGCGAAGATCACTCCCAGCCCGATCAGTGCGAGCGTCAAGCGGTCGAAGGGCCGAAGTTCCAAAGACGGTTGATTACTGCCACGGTTTTGCATGACGCGCGGTGTCCCCCAACGGATTTGTAACGGTGAGAACCTCTATTGTGCTACAACTGCGGACACTTGTGTATAGCTGGCAGTTTTTTTACAAAGCGCGGGGTTGTCCGGCAGAGAAAGGATTACTCGGTCCGCAGCGCCGAGGCCGGATCGACGGCGGCGGCTTTACGGGCGGGGACGAAACCAGCGACGATCGCCCGGAGTCAGTCGGAAATCGATTTCGCCACGGAGAGTTGCCTGGATACCGTTCCCGGGATAGACTTTCGGGCACCTGAAGAACAGAGCTGTGGGGGAACTCCGATTTGGCGGAGCAGACACTCTTTTGCCCGTCGGTCGCAGACCAGGGGGACGGGTAGACCTCCGCTTGGGAACGTTAACCATGAACGACTTGTGAGGAGACTCAAGATGGACTTTGGCGCAGGATTTCGGAAGCTGACCTTGGGAGCATTTGCGTTCGCGACTTTTTGCGCGGGCGGGACCGCGAGTCTCGCGCAAGTGGTCACCGGCACGTTAGGTCAGGCTGACGCCACCACCACCATCAACGGAAAGCAGATTCCGCCTCCGCCTCCAAAGTTCGGCGGGGTGATTAAGGAAACCGCCAAGGACTCGACTCCCTGGTGGCCGCCGCGTGTGGTGCCTCCCAAGGGCGCACCGAACGTGCTCCTCATCATGACCGACGACCAGGGCTATGGCGTGCCGGGCACCTTCGGCGGCGTTATTCCAACGCCGAACCTGGACCGCATCGCTAAGTCGGGGCTACGCTACATCCAGTTCCACTCCACGGCGCTGTGCTCGCCGACGCGAGCGGCGCTGATTACGGGCCGTAATCATCACTCAGTCGGCTTTGGCGTCATCGGTGAATTGTCCACCGGATACCCAGGCTATGACTCGGTCATCGGCCAAGATAACGCTACCATCGCCGAGATATTGAAGGAAAACGGTTACGCTACCTCGTGGTTCGGCAAAGACCACAACACACCCGGATTTACGTACAGCACCGCTGCAGGGCCGTTCGATCAATGGCCGATCGGAATGGGCTTCGAGTATTTCTATGGCTTCCTCGGCGGCGAAACCGACCAGTGGACGCCCTACCTCTTCCGCAACACCGAGGCGGTATATCCGTGGGTCGGCAAGAAAGGCTATAACCTCACGACTGATCTGGCCGACGATGCCATCCGCTACATGCGCGACCTGAACGCAGCCGCGCCGGACAAGCCGTTCTTCCTGTATTACGTGCCCGGCGGCTCGCACTCGCCGCACCAGCCGACGCAAGAATGGATCGACAAGTTCCACGGCAAGTTCGATATGGGCTGGGAAAAGATGCGCGAGCAGATCTTCGAAAACCAGAAGAAGCTCGGCGTGATTCCGCCGAACACGGTGCTGACGCCGTGGCCTGACGGACAGGCGGAGTACGGTGGTGCCAAGCTGCCCAAGTGGGATTCACTCAGCGCCTTGGAAAAGAAGATGTATGCCCGCGAGGCAGAAGTCTTTGCCGCCTACACCGCTTACACCGACTACGAGATTGGGCGCGTGATCGACGAAGTCCAGAAGCAGGGCAAGCTCGACAATACGCTGATTATCTACATTGACGGCGACAACGGCACCAGCGCGGAAGGCAGCGTGTACGGCACCTTCAACCAGTACACCGCATACAACGGCATTATCAATATGCCGATGGTCAAGCCCGTCCTGGCCTACAATGCATTGCACTATAACGATTGGGGCTCGGACAAGACCTACCCGCATATGTCAGTCGCCTGGTCCTGGGCATTTGATACGCCCTTCAAGTGGACCAAGCAGGTGGCATCGCATTTCGGCGGTACGCGGCAGGGCTTGGCGATTTCGTGGCCGGGACACATTAAGGACGAAGGCGGGATTCGTACTCAGTTTCACCACGTCATTGACATTGTTCCCACCATCCTCGAGGCCGCCGGCATTCAGGCGCCCGACGAGGTCAACGGCATCCCGCAGAAGCCGATCGAAGGCGTGAGCATGCTCTACACCTTCGACTCCGCCAATGCCAATGCGCCGTCCAAACGCGATACTCAGTATTTCGAGATGGTCGGCAACCGCGCCATCTACCATGATGGCTGGGTTGCAGCCACCACGCCGCCCGCCCCGCCCTGGGAACTGGGAACGACGGCCATGCCGCCCCTCGATCAGTACAAGTGGGAGCTTTACCACATCGCCGAGGACTATTCGGAATCCAACGACCTCGCCGCAACAATGCCTGACAAGCTGAAGGAAATGCAGGCGCTGTTCCAGAAAGAGGCGGCGGACCACCAGGTCTTACCGCTGGATAACTCGGGCTTCGTGCGCGCGCTTACGCCGCGACCGAGCGCCATCGCCGGGAAAACGGTTTTCACCTACACCGGTGAGAATGCCAACATTCCAGATGGCAATGCCCCCAACGTGCTGGGCAAGGACTTCACCATCACCGCCGAGGTGACGATCCCGAGTGGAGGCGCTGAGGGCGTGGTCGTAACCGAGGGCGGAATGGTCGGCGGCTATGGCCTCTACCTGACTCATAGCTTCAATTGGTGGCTCAAGAGCGATCTGTTCAAAAAAATCGGCTGGGGTTTGTTGATTCTGGGACTGCTGCTGCTCTTGATCGGCAATGCCGGAAGGTGGAGAAAACGCTTCGGCTACGCGATGTTGCTCATAGCCGCATTGGGACTGCTGATGGTGTTTGCTACCGATATCTTCGGATTCGGCAGAGGCCGGCCTATCTTCGTCTACAACATGCTGGACCTGGAGCGGTTCCGCTGGAGAGGCTCTTCGCTTGGCGAGGGCAAGCACACCATCGTGTTCGACTTCAAATACGATGGCCCCGGGGTCGGCAAGGGCGGTACCGGCGTGCTGACCGTGGATGCCAAAGAGGTCGACCGCAAGACCATGGAGCACACCATTCCGTTCCTCATGCCAGCCGACGAGAGCTTTGACGTCGGGCTCGACACTCGTACGCCCGTGGACTTTACGTATGATTGTCCTTTCCGCTTTACCGGAAGCATCGACAAGCTGACATTCAACCTCGGCAAGTCGCAGTTGTCGGCCGAGGACCAGAGGAAGATGGACGACGCCATCGCCAGAGCCAACAACTAGGTGGCCAGACGACACACGCGCTGCCAGTCCGGCGCTGGCAGCGCATAGGCGAAAAAAACCGACATCGGCAGGAAAGGAGCCACACCACGAGCACCAACATTCACTGGTTGGAATCGGTGATTACAAACGTCCAGAAGCTGAGCGTCATGGCGCTGGCGGTAATGCTCATGGTGGTCATGCTGCTCTCGACGGCCCACTTGGGCGTGCTCATTTGGCAGGAAATTCTGAAGCCCCCGCGATGGCTCATTGCCGTGCAGGGATTGCTGGAGATCTTTGGTTACTTCCTGCTGGTGCTCATCGGAGTTGAATTACTGGAGACACTGAAAGCTTACGTCAGGAAAGACGTCATTCACGTGCGGGTTGTTCTGGAAGTTGCGCTCATCGCCATGGCGCGAAAGGTTATCATTGAAGAACCCAATACAGTGCCGGGCGTGACCCTGTTCGGAATCGCTGCCCTGATTCTTGCGTTAGGCATTGCGTTTTTCTTCGAACGTCAGGCGAAGCGCGAGACCGGTCACGGGATTTTGTGAGCTGCAGGTGTGCAAGTTAGAGATTTGAGTAGAAGAACAGATAACCACAAGAGGAAAAAGGATGAGGAACATGAGAACGAAATTTGCATTCGGCGCGATGCTGCTCTGCATCGCGTCGACGATTGCCGTTGGCCAGCAGGTATCGGTCAACTATGACCATAACGCGAGCTTCGCGCAGTATCACACGTACGCCTGGGGCTCCAACAATGCCAACCAGGTCCGCAACTCGATTCTGGCGCAGGTGGCGCAGCAGGACATCAATAGCGCCATGCAGGGCAAGGGCTTCCAGATGGTGCAGGAGAGCCAGAACCCCGACATCATCCTGACCGCGAGCGGCGGCGAACGCGAGCAGACCTCGTATAGCGCGTGGGGCATGCGCGGTATCGGCGGCGGAATGGGTGGGATCAGTCCCGAGCAGAACGTAGAAGCCACGCTCGTGGTCAGCCTCTATGACGCCAAGGCGCAGTCGCTGATCTGGCGCGGCATCGCCCAGAACACCCTGAACAACAATGGCAACAAGAATCAGGAAATGGTGGAGAAGGCCGTCACCAAGATGTTCAAGCAGTGGCCGAAGTAGTCGCACGCCAGCAAATGAAGCGTGACGGATGAAGACACGAACACTGGCGATGGTGTCAGCGGCGATTGAGGCGGCCACGGGAGTCGCGTTGATCGCCGTTCCTGATCTGGTCGCCCGCGTGCTTTTGGGCGCCGGACTTTCTGTCAGCGGAGTAGCCGTGGCCCGGGTTGCCGGATTCGGCCTGCTCGCGCTGGGAATCGCGTGCTGGCCGGGCGGCGATGACGCCACCCCGCGGACCACTCGTGCCCTATTCGTATACAACCTTCTCGCAGGACTTTATCTTGGGTATCTGCGCGTGGGCGGAGGTTTCGCTGGCCTCCTGCTCTGGCCGGCATGTGCCCTGCATGTCGTGCTTGGCGTGCTGTTCGCACCCAGCTTACTGGGTTCGAATAGGTCTATTCAGAAATAGACCCCGCTGCTATTGTTCTTCCCGCCTTATCACACGCTTCGGTGTCCTCGGTCCTATTTCCGCGGGAGTAAGTCCGATAAAACATTCTCCGTGAGGCAAAGGGATTGGTGTCTCTTGCCTAACCGCCAGTCGTGGCGGGAAGCGGATCGTTCTTTGATAACCCAACGCCGCCGCGTGAGTTCCCGAATTGGGACAAAATGGCCCCGTGATCGGCCTTAACGACCCGTGCTAAGTCCCATGGCATGGCATGGATACGTATAACTAGTTCGGTCTCAATGGCTTGGCAGGATTTTTTGTCTAACCGATTGATTCTAAACAATGGTTGAAAAAGTTTTTCGGCGAAAACTGCGACAGAAATGCACTAAAACGGCAATTGTTGCGCATGCATGGTTCGCGCCCGCAGGACGGCGAGGGTGCAGCGCCTCGCTGCGCTACAATCCAGACGCCCACGACCGGGTCAAGTTGCGTATAGGGTGCTCGATGGCGGACCAACCTACCACATTGTGGGAGATCGCCCGGCTCTTTCTGAAGCTGGGCACCACGGCTTTTGGCGGGCCCGCTGCCCATATCGCAATGCTGGAGCGCGAGGTCGTCGCCCGCCGAGGCTGGCTCACCGAACCCGAGTTTCTCGATCACATGGGCGCCAGCAACTTGATTCCCGGTCCCACTTCAACCGAGCTGGTACTCCACATCGGGCGCCGCCGGCGCGGCTGGCCGGGCCTGCTAGTCGCGGGCGCCTGCTTCATTCTTCCTGCAGCGCTGATGGTTGGAGTCATAGCGTGGGCCTACGTGCGCTTTGGCGCGCTTCCTGCCGTTGCCGGCCTGCTTTACGGCGTAAAGCCGGTGGTGATTGCCGTGATTTTGCAGGCGCTGTGGAAGCTGGGGAACTCGGCGGTGAAGAGTGCATGGCTGGCGACAGTGGCGATGGTTACCCTGGGGCTTAGCCTGTTGGGAACCAATCCTCTGCTAGTGCTTGCGGCGGGCGGATTGCTCGCGGCCGCCGGTTTGCTCTCGCAGTCGCGTGGTCGCGCAAGTTTATTTGGATTCGGAACAAGCTTTGTTGTTGCGACAGCAGCGCCCACAGCGGCATCTGTGGGGCTGTGGCCGATCTTCCTGATCTTCGCGAAGATCGGCGCCATGGTGTTTGGAAGCGGCTACGTGCTGCTGGTGTTTCTACGCGCCGAGCTGGTGGAGCGCCACGCATGGCTGACGCAGCAGCAACTGTTGGACGCCGTCGCGGTGGGACAGGTGACGCCCGGGCCAGTCTTCACGACGGCGACGTTTCTCGGCTATCTGTTGCACGGGCCAACGGGAGCGATCGCCGCCACTGCGGGAATCTTTCTTCCGGCGTTTGTGCTGGTTGCGGTCAGCGCACCGCTGATCCCCAAAATTCGGGCCTCGCGAACGGCGAGCGCAGCACTCGACGGGGTCAACGTGGCGTCGCTGGCGCTGATGGCCATGGTCACGTGGCAGTTGGCGCGCTCGGCCATCGTGGACTGGGTCACCGTTGCGCTCGCGATTGCCAGCGCTGTACTGTTGTTCCGGCTTCCGCGCTTGAATTCCGCTTGGCTGGTCGCGGGCGCTGGAGTGCTCGGCGCGTTGCGATATGCGTTGCGATGAAGGCGATGGCCGGGCCACGAATGAGGACGGCAGCCCGCCAAATCTCTTCGTCCAAAGAGGCGAACCCGCTCATCTAAAATCGCTGTAGTTTAGGCGCGCACAACGGACGTCTTTCGCAAGGCTGAGCATGTCACGGTTTCACCTTTCTCGCCGTAGTTTCTTAAGGGCCGCCGGAGCCGCTGTGGGCGCCGCCGTGTTTTCGCCGGCGGATCTCTTAGCCCAGGGACCAGTGGCCGTGGCTGCGCCGAGTGATGCTCCCGCCGACTATACCCTCACCATTGCGACCAAGCCGATTGAACTGGCGCCGAATCACATTGTTTCAGTCACTACTTATAACGGGCAGTTCCCAGGGCCGTTGTTGCGTTTAAAAGAAGGCGAGCACATCACGGTCGATATTCGCAATGAGACGGACACGCCGGAGCAATTGCACTGGCACGGACAGTTTCTTTCCACCGACGTCGATGGAGCGGCGGAGGAGGGGACCCCGTTCATTGCGCCGCACGGCAGTCGGCGAATTTCGTTTGTGCCGAAGCCATCGGGGTTGCGCTTCTATCACACCCACGTCCGCGCGGGAGCGAACCTGGCGGATGGGCAGTACAGCGGGCAAGTGGGGCCGGTGTACATCGAGCCCAAGGAACACTCCGGTAACTATGACCGCGAAGTGTTTCTCACGCTGAAAGAATCTCAGCCGACGTTGAGCCGCGGTGGGGACATGGCGATGGACTTCCTCTCGCCCGCGACCCCAGTCGCGCAACTCAAGAACAGTGGTGAGAGCCGGATGAAAGCCTCTCTGGCCAAGGGCATGCCGCATGGCTATGAGGTGGGTTACGAGTTTTTCACCATCAATGGGCGCATGTTGGGCCATGGCGAGCCGGTGCGGGTCAAACGGGGCGAGCGCGTACTGTTTCATGTGCTGAACGGGAGCGCCACGGAGATTCGAAGCCTCGCGCTTCCCGGGCATAGCTTCAGCTTGATTGCCATGGACGGCAACCCGCTGCCGAAACCGATACGCGTCCCCGGCCTTTGGCTCGGAACGGCGGAGCGGATTTCGGCGATCGTCGAGATGAACCATCCCGGTGTCTGGATCATGGGTGACCTGGCCGACGACGACCGGCATCACGGCATGGGCATCGTGGTTGAATACGCCGGCTACCAGGGCAAGGCGCAGTGGATTGCGCCGCGACCGTTCAAGTGGAACTATGCGCACTTCGGGAATTCAGGCGCCGAGGTCCCGCAACCCGATGAGGTTTTCGACATGCTGTTTGAAAAGCAAAACGCCGCGCTCGACGGATTCAACCAGTGGACCATCAATGGCGTGGCGTATCCGCTGGAACAGATGATGGCGACGCCGATGTTTCATCTGCACGAGGGTAAACGCTACCGCATTCGTATGCGCAATGCGAGCGATGACATCCATCCGATTCATCTTCATCGCCATAGCTTCGAGTTGACGCGAATCGCCGGGCAGCCGACCTCCGGGGTGATGAAAGATGTGGTGATGGTGGGCGGGTACCAGGAAGCTGAAGTTGATTTCGTGGCCGACAATCCCGGGATGACGTTGTTTCATTGCCACCAGCAGTTGCACATGGACTTCGGATTTATGGCTCTATTCGACTACGTCTAGGCGCATAAGACACACGCGATAGAGTGCATCTCAAAGCAAGATAGGTGCATTACTATCAATGGCGGGCCGCCCATTAGAATTACGTCGTTATAGACTGGCAGATTTCCTAGTCCAAAGTTCCATTGAAAATAGTAGTACAACCATCGCAGACTATTCCGAAAGCTGGTATTTCTCCCGGTACAAGCGAGTTAATAGAGAGCAGTTATACTACGACATATACTATTTAGAATTCCACTAACTTCCCACCTACAAATCGCTGTATGTAGCCCGTCGCGATCCCAAGTATCCCGTTGAAAACGCAAACCCCACGAAATGGCCAGACTCTTGCTATGTGGAGAACGAGGGGATTTTACCCCTAACGATTTTCTGCGAAGAATCCTGCACTATCGGGAGAGAGACAATGCGAAGTAAAGCTCTAAGACTGGTCGCTGTGCTTGGCGTCCTGTTACTCGGTACGGTTTGGCTCTTCGGTCAGGCGGAGACCGGTGTAATCACAGGCACAGTCACTGACACCAGTAACGCAGTTGTGCCGGGCGCGACCGTGACCGTTGTATCGTCAGCAACTGGGTTGACGCGTAGCACGACCACCGCGTCGGCTGGCGAGTATGCCATCACCAATCTTCCACCTACGACCTACACCATGACAGTCGAGCATGCCGGCTTCCAGAAATTCAGCCGGCAGGTCCAGGTCCTCATAGGATCCAGGAACGAAATCTCGGCCCAGTTGAACGTCACGGGAAACTCCACCACGGTGGAAGTGACGGCCTCAGGTGAAACCGCGGCGGTCAATACTGAGACGCAGACGCTTTCCAACGTTGTCACTGCTCAGCAGATCACCGACCTGCCGACCTTGACTCGCAACCCCTATGACCTTGTGGCGACCTCGGGCAATGTGGCTGAGGACACGCAGTCCATGCGCGGTGCCGGTTATGCCATCAACGGGCAGCGCTCGGCGGATACCGACATCCTATTGGATGGCGGCGAGAACGTCGATCTGTTTACCGCTACAGTGGGGCAGAGCGTTCCGCTGGACTCCGTGCAGGAGTTCCGGGTTGTAACCTCCGACTTTACGGCTGAATACGGACGCGCCGGCGGTGGCGTGATCAACGTGAGCACCAAGTCGGGCACCAACCAGTTCCACGGATCGCTGTACGAATTCAACCGCGTGTCGGCGCTGGCGGCCAACACCTATCAGAACGACGCCAACGATGTTAAGAAGCCGGGCTTCACGCGCAATCAGTTCGGTTACTCGATCGGCGGACCGATCATCAAGAACAAGCTGTTCTTCTTCAGCAGCACGGAGTGGACGCGGGTACGCAGTAGCGCCACCAACACCCAGAGCATCATTGACCCGGCGTTCCTGACGCAGCCCGGTGTGAATCCGGCGACTGTTGCGTTCTTCAACGCCTACGGCAGCCATCTTGTTCCCGGCATCCAGGTATTGAGCACCACGAACTGGCAGGCTGCCAACGGCGGCAATTGCCCGGCTCCGTTGCCCTGTAGCGCTCCGTTCGGAGAGACCATCGCCTATTCGGTTCCGTCCGATTCCGGTGCAGGTGCTCCGCAGAACACCTACTCGACCGTGGCCCGCGTGGACTACAACTTCTCTGATAAGACCACGATGTACGGTCGTTACGCTTTGTATAGCGAAGATGACTTTTCTGGTTACATCAACTCCAGTCCGTATGCCGGATACAATACCGGCCAAACCAATTACAACCAGAGCGTGCTGATCAACCTGACCCACGTCTTCAGTCCGAACATTGTGGACTCGTTCAAAATCGCCTTCAACCGGCTGAACCAGAAGCAGCCGCTGGGCACGAATCCTGTAGGCCCAACGCTGTACACGTCGGCAACAGGACTACCAAACCTGCCGGGTACTACTGGAGCCTTGGTGTTTCCCGGCTATTCGGAAACAACCCCAGGCAACGCCATTCCGTTTGGCGGTCCGCAGAACGTGTACCAGATCTACGACGATCTTTCGTGGACGAAGGGCAGACACCAGTTCAAATTTGGTGGCGGTTACGTCCAGACCCGCGATAACCGAGCATTTGGCGCCTACGAAAACGCAGTGGAGTCGTTGGCCTCCGGCGGGAGCATCTCGTCGGCGGCGGCCAGCCTGGCTGCCGGTACCCTGTACCAGTTCCAAGGCGCTGTCTATCCGCAGGGCCAGTTCCCTTGCTCGCGTAACGCAGCAGGCCAGTACGTGGTTACGCCTGCTTGCCTGTTGACTTTGCCGGTGGGCGAGCCGTCGTTCAACCGCAATAACCGTTACAACGACGGCAACTTCTACGCGCAGGATTCCTGGAAGCTTTCTCCTAAGTTGACCGTGAACCTGGGTGTCCGCTGGGAGTACTACGGCGTGCAGCACAATGCCAATCCGGCGCTGGATTCGAACTTCTACCTCGGCCCGGGAGCCACCTTATTCGACCAGGTGCGCAACGGCACCGCGCAGATCGCCGACAAGAGCTCGGTGGGCGGACTTTGGGCGCCTGACAAGGACAATTGGGCGCCGCGCGTGGGATTTGCTTATGACGTCTTCGGAAACGGAACCATGAGTCTCCGCGGCGGCTACGGCATTGGCTACGAGCGCAACTTCGGCAACGTGACGTTCAACGTCATCCAGAACCCGCCGAACTACGGCGTTATCAGCGTGACTAGCGGATCCGATGTGCCGGCGGGGACGCTGCCCATCTTCGTATCCAACAGCGGTCCGCTGGCTGGCAATGGCACTACCTGTGGTGGAAACCCGCTGGTGGTGCCCGGTACCTCCTGCTTCCCCAACCCGAGCTTGCGCGCCGTGCAGCAGAACATCCCCACGGCGTACATCCAGTTCTGGTCGGGTGCGATGGACTACCAGGTACTGAAGAACTCGGTGCTGTCATTTGAGTACACCGGTTCCAAGGGTACACACGAATACGACATTTCCAACCTGAACGCTGCTCAGTACGGTTCAGAATTCCTGGGCGATGCTCGGTCGGCCAACCGCCTCAACTACCAGTACACCAACATCAACTATCGCGGGTCGGAGGGCTTTAACGAGTACAACGGACTGAACGTGAAGTTCCAGACCACCAACCTCTTCAACAAGGGGTTGTATCTGAACATGAACTACACGTGGTCGCACGCGATTGACAACCTGTCGTCGGCTTTCTCGGATGGATACGCGAGCTCATATGGATTGGGCTACCTGGATCCGTACAACGCCAACCTCGACAAGGGCAACGCGGACTACGATATCCGCAACCGCTTCGTCCTGAGCGGTACGTGGAACATTCCGTGGGGCAATAGCTCGAGCAACGCCGTGGAGCGTCAGGTCCTGGGTGGCTGGAGCTTCTCCCCCATTCTGAACATCCGTTCGGGCCTGCCGTACTCGATCTACGATTGCAGCAACCTGTCAGGGGTTTCCGGCTACACCTGCCCGCGCTGGATACCTGACCAGCCAGTCAACCAGAACGGAAATGTCGGCAACACCAATCTGTCTGCGGTGGGTCCCAACGTGTTCACCTACCTGTCACTACCGATCGACCCGAACACCGGCATTCCGGTTAACGCCGGCGATGCTCTGGCGGTCCCGAACTGCCAGTACCTCGACCACGGAAACTGCGTGTACAGCATCAGCGGACTGCCGCAAGGCCACCGCAATGCGTACCGCGGACCGGGCTACTGGAACTTCAACTTTGTTGTGGCCAAGACGTTCAAGCTGACGGAGCGCTTTAACATGCAGTTCCGTGGCGAGTTCTACAACGCGTTCAACCACAGCAACTATTACATCCTCAATGGCAACCTCGATCTCGAGAGCGGCACCGGCGTCACCTCGGTTCAGGCCGAGAAGGGCGTACCCTACGGTAGCCCCACCAACCCGACGGAACGCCGCAACATTCAGTTTGGGTTGAAGCTTAACTTCTAACGACTTCACTGATCCACCTGACTGGATTTTTGGGGAGCCTTCGGGCTCCCCGATTTTTTGCCCAACACCGTTCCGCCTTGGCGGGAGCGTGGAAGGGTTGGCGCGTGATCAGCTTACCCGAGCCACTCGAACTCCAGGCCGGTGCGTTTGCGCAAAGCGACAAACTGCTCGTCAGTTGCGCAGCCGATGAGACAGTCCTGCCCGCCCAGGTCGAGGCCGGTGAAGCGAAGTGCGGTGTCCTGTTCCTCCAGCAAGGCGACAAAGCGGCTGAGGATGTTGGGATCGATCCAGCGCTCCTCGATCTTGGCGGGCCAACGGAAGGCGTCTCCGCGCATCGTGAATCCGAGCCACGCCACCCCTTGCCGCCAATCGAACTCATCGTGGACCTCTTCCAACGGGAGCGTTGCTCCCGCCAGCGTGGCCATGCGCTGGGCCACTTTCACGTAATCTCCCGGGCCAGAGGTGCACTCAGCGCGCATATGCCAGAGGTTGTCTGACAATGGCAGACGTGGTGGCTCCGCCGACTCGCTACCGAGCACCGATAGCAGCAGCTTAAAGGGCGAGGTTTCATACTCGCGTTCGCCGTGGCGCGCCAGCAACTCAGCCGGGCCCACGCCGTCGTTAGGCACGATGCCGCATTCGGCCAGCGTGTCGAGCTGGGAGTAGAGCGTCAGGTTGCGGTTCATCAGGCGGCGCAAGAGCGACAATTCGATTCCCCGTGGACTGCGAGTCAGATTGTCAGTGTAGCGCTGTAATGTCTCGTAACCACCCCGCCCGGCAAAACCGACTTGAACGGAGCACCCGCCTCTCGTGCTCTTTCGTAAGCCTCTGATTCTGAGCCAAATCCAGCTCTTGACATTGCTAATTGCAATAGTACAATTGCAGATTGTAATATGAAACTGGGCGAGAAATTACGCTACCTGCGGCTGGTCGAAGGCACGCTCCGCGGCTTAGACCGCGAGATGACGCAGCAGGACCTGGCACGCGCCCTAAAGAAAGAGTTGGGGCGCGGCTTGAGCCAGTCATACCTGTCGCAGATCGAGAGCGGTGCGCGGCCGCATCTGACCAATGCTTCGCGCATGCTGCTGGCGCGCTTCTTCAAGGTGCATCCCGGTTACCTGGTCGATGATCCGGAAGGTTTCCACACCGAACTCACGAGCGACTTGCGGGCGACGGAAGACCGGCTCGACCTGTGGCTGATCAATGGGGCCGAGCAGTTCACACGCGATCCGGACCTGAGCCAGGCGCTGCTGGATGTGGCCAAGTACAAGGACACGAGGAAGTGTCTGTTGCTGCTCGGCGCGATCTTGGAATCTCCCGAATTGGTGGAGCGGTTGACCGAAGTGCTGCGACCGGGAGCGGGCGCGGAGTGGGCGAAGAATGGCGAGCCGTCGTCGGCGCGGCGCAAGAAGGCAACGGGAGCAAACCTATGACGTGGGCACTGTTTTACCTGGTCTGTTTTCTGGTGGGAGTATCGCTGAGCGTGCTGTCGTTTCTCGGAGGAAGCTGGCACCTGCCGCATGTGCATCTGCACGTGCCCCACGGGGCGGGACATGCTTCTGTTCCTCACGCGAGCGGAGGGAACGACTCCAGCGTGCCGTTCTTGAATTTCGGCACCATCACGGCGTTCCTGGCGTGGTTCGGAGGGTCGGGATATCTGCTGACACGGTATTCGTCTTGGGTGGTCACGCTGGTGCTGGGGGTCTCAATCATACTCGGCCTGGCAGGGGCCAGCGTGGTGTTCTGGTTTGTCGCGAAGTTTCTGCTGGCGCACTCGCGTGAACTCGATCCGGCAGACTTCGACCGGGTGGGCGTGCTGGGGAGGATCGCCAGTCCTATTCGCCAGGACGGCACTGGCGAGATCACGTTTTCGCTCGGCGGAACACGGCAGGTTTGTGGCGCGCGCAGCGAAACCGGCGAAGCGCTGGCGCGAGGAGCGGAGGTTGTCGTGACGCGGTATGAACGCGGCATAGCGTACGTGAGGAAATACGAGGAGTTGGCAGAGGAGAAGGTGGACGAAGGCGCATAGCCCTCAGCAGGTTTCGGTTTCCCTCGACGCAGCAACGATGGAGACAGAGTTCTGGAAGTGACAGAGAGCGGACGGCAAAGAGCCGGCGGCTCGCAACAAGGAGGCGTATGGGGTTTCATATTCCAACAGACGTTGTGGTGATTGTGTGGGCGGTGGTCGCGGCCACCATCTTGATCATCGGGATGTTCACCAAGTTGTATCGCAAAGCCGGACCGAACGAAGCGCTGGTGGTGTACGGCATTCGCGGGCCGCGAGTCATCAAGGGGCACGGCACCATGGTCATGCCCATGGTGGAGAACTGTCGTGAGCTTTCGCTCGAACTGATGTCGTTCGACGTGGCGCCGCAGCAGGACCTCTACACCCGGCAGGGTGTGGCGGTGACAGTGGAAGCGGTGGCGCAGATCAAGGTCAAGTCCGATCCCGAGTCGATCATGACCGCTGCGGAACAGTTCCTGACCAAGGCCCCGCAGCAGCGCGAGGCGCTCATCCGACTGGTAATGGAGGGACACCTGCGCGGCATCATCGGGCAGCTCACGGTCGAAGAGATCGTGAAGCAGCCGGAGATGGTTGCCGACCGCATGCGCTCCACCTGTGCGGATGACATGAACAAAATGGGGCTAGAGGTAATTTCGTTCACCATCAAGGAAGTGCGCGATAAGAATGAGTACATCACCAACATGGGGCGGCCAGACGTGGCGCGCATCAAGCGTGACGCCGACGTGGCGACCGCGGAAGCGGAGCGCGATACGGCGATCAGGCGCGCGGTGGCGCAACGAGAAGCTGCCGTGGCTAAAGCACAGGCAGACCAGGAGCGAGTGGCGGCGGAGACGGCATCGATGGCGCGACAGGCCGAGGCGCAACGTGATCTCGACGTGAAGAAGGCGACGTATACCGAGCTGGTGAAACGCCAGCAGGCGCAGGCCGACAAGGCCTACGAGATCCAAACCAACGTGATGCAACAGCAGGTCACCGTCGAAGCGGTAAAAGTGCAGCAGGTGGAGAAAGAACAGCAGGTCAAGGTGCAGGAAGCCGAAATTCTGCGGCGCGAGAAAGAGTTGATAGCGACGGTGCTGAAGCAGGCGGAAATCGAGCGTCAGCGCATTCAGACACTGGCGGAAGCGGAGCGGTCGCGGACCATGGTGGAGGCCGAAGGCCGGGCCAGCGCGATTCGCGCACAGGGCGAAGCCGAGGCCGAGATCATCTTCAAGAAGGGCGACGCCGAGGCGCGTGCGATGAACCTGAAGGCGGAGGCGTACCAGGAGTACAACCAGGCTGCGGTGGTGGACAAGCTGATCACCGGGCTGCCGGAGGTGGTGAAAGCGCTGGCGAGTCCGCTGAGCAATGTGGATAAGATCACCATCGTTTCTACCGGCAACGGCACTTCGTCGGGCATGCACAAGATCACGGGTGACATCACCGAGATTGCCGCGCAAGTGCCGGCGCTATTCGAAGCGTTATCGGGCATGAGTATGCCGGAGTTGTTCGGCAAGATACGGACGATAGGCGACAAGACAGCGAAACCGGACCAGCTGCCCCCTGTCGAAGATAAGGGCAGTGCGACACATTGAAGCGGTGGTCGACAGTGTTTAGCGGAAAATCGAAACACAGTTTAGAGGAGTGGTTATGGCATTACTGGATCGAGTAGCAACGCTGGTGAAGGCGAACCTGAATGACCTGGTGGACCGCGCCGAGAATCCCGAGAAGATGTTGAAGCAGGTGATCCTTGACATGGAAAACCAGTTCATGCAGGTGAAGACACAAGTGGCGATCGCGCTGGCCGACTTGCATCTATTGGAGCGCAAGAAGAAAGATAACACCGAGATGCACTCCGGCTGGATGCGGAAGGCCGAACTGGCGGTCGATAAAAAAGACGATGAGATGGCGCGGGCCGCACTGGAACGCGCCATGAGCTACCAGCAACTCACCGAGAGCTTCGACCAGCAGATCGCGGACCAGGAAGCGCAGGTGGAATCGCTGAAGTCCGCGTTGAAACGATTGGAGACGAAGCTGATAGAAGCCCGCGCCAAAGCGGATTTGCTGATCGCGCAGCAGAGGCGGGCACGAGCCGCAAACCGCGCGGCCGATGCGCAGCAGGCTCCGACAGGCGAGAACCGCACCTTTGAGCGCATGCGTTCCAAGGTGACGCGCCAAGAGGCTGTCGGCATGGCTAAGGGAGAGCTGCTGGCGAGCGATCTCGAGGGACGGCTGGAGGCGCTGGATCGCGAGGAGAGGGTCAACGCTCTGCTCGAGGAACTCAAGTCGCGGCGGCGTCTGCCAGCGTAGACAACGACGCGAAGCTGGATAGCCGGGAAAGCCGTGTGTATCGGCCAATCCCACTCGAGCAAAACCAGCTCGAGTGGGACGCTAAAAAAACGGACTGGACTACGCCGGCATGCTTCCCTGAGCCAGTTCGAAGTCCAGGGCCTCTTCCGCGCGGCGCGTGATCGATACGCCACTTCGTTCGCCTGCGGCTACGAGGAAGGGGCTGACTTGCTGCTTGATGGCCTGTTCCACTGCGTCGTTCTCTACGATTGCATATTTCAAGTTGCTCATAAACCCTCCCGCTCGAAGCCTGCTCGCGTCGGCCTGTTCTGGCTGCCGGCCACTACGGCCTCGATCCTCTTCAACAGTACCGCCGATGCTATTATGAATCAAATGACTTGTTTTCATAGAATCAATAGCTGTTGGTTATGATAAATCTAGACCAATTGCGCATCTTTCAGGCGGTCGCGCAAAGCCGCAGTTTTACCCACGCCGCCGAACTGGTGCATTTGACCCAGCCCGGCATCAGCAAACACATCAAGCAGATGGAGGCGTATTTCGGTGTTCGGCTGTTCGACCGGTCAGGGAAGAAGGTGGCGCTGACCGAGTCAGGCGAGGTTCTCTTTGAGGCCACGCAGGAGGTCATGGCGATCATCGACGCAGCGGAGCGGCGGATCGACGACCTCAAGGGACTGCGGGGCGGCAGGCTGCGATTGGGATCGAGTTTTCCCGTGGGCGTGTACCTGCTGCCCCCGGTGCTGGCGGAGTTTCAGCGGCGATATCCCGCGGTGGAAGTGACGCTGGACATTTCGCTCAGCGAGCGGATCGAGGCCAAGCTGCTGGCGAACGAACTCGATCTCGGTTTGGTGAGCTACGATGCACGCGACCCCAGGCTGCTGACAAGGGCGTTCATGACCGACGAGCTGATCGCCATCGCCCCGCCCGATCACCCGTGGGCAACGAAACGGCGTATCAAGCCGCAAGACCTGGTGGGGGAGACGTTCATCGTGGCGGCACAGGGCGCCGGCACCAGGGCAGTCGTCGAGGAGCGGCTCAAAGAGCAAGGCATCGTTCTAACGAATGTTCTCGATTTCGGGAATCTGGAGGGCGTGAAGCATGCGGTGGAGGCGGGACTGGGGGTTTCAATCCAGGCCAAGAGCGTGGTGCAGCGGGAACTGGCCGCCGGCTCTCTCCGCGCCATTCGGATGACAGGCATGGATGCGAGCATCCAATTCTTTTACGCATACCGCAAGAACGCGCACCTTTCGAACGCGGCGAAGGCACTGGTGGCGCTGCTGACGGAAAGCGGGACGGACCCTGGTTTGCCTAAGGTCTCGTAAAGATAGAAGGCGACCAGGTTGTCCGCAGCGGCCAGACGGCGGATGAGTTGAACAAGGTCAACTCTAGCGGCGACCGGCCCGACCGCCCTGCGACCAGACTTTATCGATCACGGCGAACAGAAACGCGGCAGTCAGCCCGAAGAGGAGCCATCCGTTCAGAGCTTCCATCGCTCCCATGAGGTGCCAATGGTTTGGGAGCTCGAGATCGGTATGGCCATAGCTGGTCATTGCGTTCAGCGAATAGAGCATCGCGGACCTGTTGTCAGGCAACGCACCGAGAAGCCGGTAGGCGCTCGCCCAGAGGCCTGCCTCGAGGCCGTGCAGACAGGTGGCCAGCAAGGTGGTGGTGCCCACGACCGTGACAAACACGAATGTAGGGTGGCGGCGCTCAAATATTCCCTCGGAAGCGCGAGTGGCTTTATGACTTATGGTCCCGAGGCCGAGGACGTGGATGACCACGGTCATCACAATCAAGGGCAATCCCCAAGCCCAATCGGCCGACCAGGAAAGAGAGTCGGTCACGAGGAGGATGCAAGCGGCTTGGACAATCGTCATCGAGTTCTCCCAGGGTCATTTCTTCGGCGCAGGCTCTTCGCCAACGCGAATTACGGTTGCAACGATGCGGTATAAGCAGCGATTGCCACCATGTCGTCCAGGGTCAAGTTGGCGACCGGAGCCATCATTGCTTGAGTGGCTGCTCCGGCGCGAGCACCACTTTGAATATCGTATAGCTGCCGGACAACGTAGCTCGGCGATCGCCCGGCCAGGGGCGGGACATCGCCACTTCCTTTGAGATTCACTCCGTGACAGGCGGCGCACGGCATGGTCTTGCCCGCTCCTCCGGAGACGACCAGCGTCTTTCCTTTCTTAATACTTCCCAGTGGCACATAGGCGATGAAGCCAGACGTGTCATCGCGCAGCTCAGTGCGCTCGAGGTTTTCGGGAGTCTCAATGATGCGTCGGCCGATCGGCTCCTGCGCAACCGGCTCGGAGACAACCAGCATCCAGCCAGCTACATGGGTCTTGGGAACGGTACTGGTCTCAACCACGTGAATCCACGGTTTGGTCTTGAGTTCCGCAAAGTAGGCAGCCGCGGTGCGTACCTGTTGTTCGTCCGCGTGCGCGGCAACGCCGACCATGGCGGAAACTGGGAGCAGCGAAGGAACCGCGCTCTTGCGACGACCGCTCTTGAAACCGGCCATTTGCTGGATGATGTAATCCATGGGCAGGCCCGCCAGGCTGGAATTCTCGGGACGGCCCAGTCCATTGGGCAGATGGCAGTAACCGCACGCGTATACGTCCGGCTTCCGGCCACGCGCAACCACGTCGGGCATCGCCGGATGGCCGGCGGGATGCCAGTCCGGCACCTCGAACAGATCAGCGATTTGCGGCAGCGTGAATGATGCCGTGCTGTTCGGGACATGCTGGGACGCGTCGTCGACCGGCTTTGCCCGCGGATCAGTCGTATCCTTCGGCGGGTTGGGACAGTACGCCCAGTAGGGCGGCGGGGAGAGGGTCGCTAATTGCCCGGCGTGACTTTGGGCGAGGCACAAGCCGCAAAAAAATATCGAGACTGCGGGCAACGTCAGCCAGCGACGAGTAAGAAAAGAGAAGTTCATGGTGTGACGGAATTGTACAGGGGAGGTCCAAAAAGTGTGGATGCTGGAAATCTTATCCATCCACCTCCGTCGAACAGTGCTGGTGTGTACTCCTTTAGTCCCGGGTGGTTACGCGCTGACTGCTTCCACTGGCTGAAGGGCGGCTTCGACATGGTCCACAGTCCGGCGAAACGGTTTAAGACCCAGCCACCACAGCAACGCCGACGCCAGATAAGCGCCGGTGCCGGCGATCAGAAGCGAGTAGCGCAGCATGTTGTCATTGTGAAAGACGCGGTCGGTGAGAAGCGCGATGACGGTAGGGCCGGCGCCAAGTCCGATGATATTTACGACAAACAGATACATGGCGCTGACTTGGGCGCGCATCTCGTTGGGCACCACTACCTGCAGCGCAGCAGGAGCGACGCCAAAGACCGTGGTCGAGAGAAAGGCATATGGAATCAGCAAGCCAACAGCCAGCCATGGCGACGGCATGAGCGGGTAGAGCATGCCCACCGGAAGAATCAGAAGCGCGACGGTTAGTCCGACGCGGAAATGCGCGTCGCGATAGCCGCGTCGGGCGAGGCTCTGACAGAAAAATCCGCCGCTGAGAATTCCCAGACTACTGAAGACAGTGACGACGGAGCCGAACACCAAGCCGGCCCGCCCGGCGCTCCAGCCATAGGTGCGGATGAGGAAACTGGGAATCCATGCTGCAGCGCCGTAGTAGGCAAACGATAGCATCGCCGTCGCGACATGATGGTATGCGAAGGTTGCGCGATGCTGCTTAATATAAGTGACCACGGCGCTGACGGGAGTTGCTGTCGCCGATTGCTTTTCCTTGCGCGCTGGTTCGCGGACGGTCAAGACCAGAGCCGCAATCAGCAGACCCGGCAGTCCAACGATGAAGAACGTAAGTTGCCAGGGAAAAATGGAGAGGCCGAGCAGCGGCAGCGTGATGATGCCACCCGAACTAGTGCGGGCCACGATGATTCCACCGAGAACGAGCGCCAGGCCCGCGCCAATGAACATTCCCATGCCGTACACACTCAGCGCGAGTGGACGCCGCCGCGGCGGGAACGAGTCCGCCATGAGGGAATAAGCCGGCGGCGAGAGCGCGGCTTCCCCGACTCCGACGCCAACCCGCATGACGAACATCTGGAGGTAGCTGGCGGCCACGCCGCACCCGGCGGTGAAAAGGCTCCAAGTGAAGACACCGACAGTGATGATGTTGCGGCGCGAGCGCGAGTCGGCCATGCGACCGATAGGAAATCCGAACAGACAATAGAAAAGGGCGAAGCTGATTCCCATCAGCAAGCTCATCTGCGTGTCGCTGATATGCAGGTCGCGGCGAATCGGCGCCACGAGCAGGCTCAGGATTTGCCGATCGATGAAGGAAAAGATATAGGCAATGGCCAAAACTGCAACCGCATACCAAGCCCGACGAGCCGGTGGATAGGACGAATCGGCCACGTGCTTTGTAATTGGAATAGCCCCTCCCCGAGGATTTCGGACTAGGAATCGAGGTGCTGGGGGATTGTAGCGTATCCGCGGGTGAGGGTGGGTCATTTTTTAGACAAACGCGAGGGGTGGGTCGTGGAATTCGGCAATTGCCGACAACACGCATTTACGGAAATGCCTACTCATTCATAAAGAGCGCGAATGAGTGGGTCCCCAGCCGACATTGAATCTCGTGGTTACGAAAGTAACCCAGAAAGGGATGGTTTGAAGGCGCCTCTTGACACTCGCCCGGGAATGCAGGTGTAGACTTGCCGCGTATGGCAAAAGCGAAGATGGTAGTACGCGAAGTGCAGAACGGTTGGGCTCCGGGAGCGGGGACGCTGTACCTGGTCGGCACGCCGATCGGCAATATGGAAGACATCACTCTGCGGGCGTTGCGCATCCTGAAAGAAGTGGACCTCATTGCCTGCGAGGACACGCGGCACACGATGCAATTGCTCGATCATTACGGCATCGAGAAGACTACGGTCAGCTACCACGAGCACAACGAACTGACGCGCGCGGCCGAACTGATCGTGCATCTGGAGCAGGGCGACAACATCGCCATGGTAAGCGACGCGGGTATGCCGGGAGTGAGCGATCCGGGATACCGGCTGATCGCGCTGGCCGTACGTCACCACATTCGCATCGTGCCAGTGCCGGGGGCCTCGGCATTTCTCTCGGCGCTGGTCGCCAGCGGGCTTCCCACCGACTCGTTTCGCTTCAGCGGATTCCTGCCAGCTAAGGAGGGAGCGCGACGCACGCTGCTGGAAGCCATTCGAGACTCTCCGCGAACGCAGATTTTCTATGAAGCGCCGCACCGGATTGTGGATGCATTGAAGGATGTGGTCGAACTACTGGGGCCAGAGCGTCATGTGGTGGTGGCGCGCGAAGTAACCAAGTTGCACGAGGAATTTCTGCGTGGCCGCGCTGAAGATGTGCTCGCTACCTTGGAGAGACGCGGAGATGTGAAGGGCGAAATCACGCTGCTGATCGGAAAGGCGGAAGACGCTGCGGCGGCTCCAGCCTCGTCCAAGAGCGTGGCCAAGCGAGTGCGCGAGCTGATGAGTTCCGACTCGCTCGATGAGAAGGCGGCGCTCAAACAGGCGGCGAAAGAGTTTGGCGTGTCGAAGAGCGAGGCCTACCGCGAGTTGCAGCGGGTGAAGTAGCAGTCAGCGATTAGAGACTCGCTCCCCCCGGCGGCTGATTCTCGGCCCGTTCGTCGCGAAATCCGCGAATAGATTGGGTTCCTCCGTATAATCAGTAGTTTCCGCTACTCATTTGAAATCCGCGAATGAGTGGACCACCCGACATGCGCTTGAACGTGGCCGTCGCATCCTTATTATTATTAGCCTTGGCTCCTGCTGCGTTGGGGCAGCGGTCCCACTTGCCGCAATCGCCCAAGCCGCCCGCTGAAGCGGCGCCGACGGGTGCGACCAATCCCGAGCTGGCGACGATGACCCGGGCGGCCGCAATCCAGGCGCGGCCCGATCAGGTGGGCTATTTCCACTCGGCCATCGACAGCACTGACGCCGCGCTGCAACAGTCGCGGGAGTTGCAGATGCTGGGTACCGCGGCACAAAACATACCCACCACCAACGCCAAGTCGCTGCAGCTGCGTGATGCAATCGACGACGTGGACCATTACAACGGACGGTTCCTGGCGTCATTCACCAAGACGCAGGAATCGGAGCTAAAGCCGCTAACGAAACAGTTACGCAAGTCGTATACTTTCGTCGCGAAAGAAGCTAAGGCAGTACAACAGCGCCTGGAGCCGGGGAAAGTGGCTATGGAGCGACTGACCGTCGCCGCAGCGAACCTGGAGAAGGCGCTCTCCGACTTCCGCACGGACCAGGTGCGGCTGGCGCGGGAGATGGGTATCCAATCGAAGTGATATGGTTTTTGAGGATGGGCATTTCAGTATGACGCGACACTTCTCTTTTTTCCTGTTGCCTGCAGTGCTGCTGGCAGGCGTGACGATTTGTGCGGCGCAAGCGGCCACCGGCCCCGTTGATTTCCAGCCCGGTGCCGATCTGCAGAAGCGGGTCCTATCCCCCTCGCCGACGGCGGGTGCGACCAAGCAGGCGAAGCAGGCAGCCATTGGGCAGGGCAAGGCCATGATCGATACCGGTGATCCGAAGAACAGTTTCTGGAATGAAGCGGTGGACTTGAGCGGCACGGGCACCGTAGTGAATGCCGACATGCTTTGGGACGGGTCGTCGAAGATCCTATATGCCTTCGCGCACACCACGCTTCGCTGCACGCACGGCAAGTCGACTGAGGGCGACGTTCTGGTCGGCATCTACGGGAAGAAGAACTTTTTGGGGAAGTCGCCGGGCTCGGGATGGTGGGTGGTGGAGATGGCGCAGGGCCAGTGCCAGGCGCCCACGGCTGGCCTTTATGGGTGTAAGTTCAACTCGCAAGGCACAACCCTCGCCTGCGGGCATGCGGAGATCGATCCCAGGGTCAACGATATGGCCATCGTGGAGTCCACGAGGTTCTGAAGAGCCTGAAACCCTCCCGACGGGTCTTAGTCGAGAACGAAAACTGCTCCCGGCAAACTAGTAAGACAAGACGAAACTACACTGCCATAGCGAAATCAGGCTAGAACGGAACACTCCGTTGGAGATTTGCGCTGCACTAACGTATGATCCCGACCCATGCGTACATCAATTCTCCTTCTATCGCTAATACTGGTTACCACGGGGTTCGCACAGCAGTACGATCTTGTCATTGAAGGCGGCCGGGCGATGGATCCCGAGTCGGGTCTCGACGCCACGCGCAACGTCGGCATCAGCAACGGGAAAATCGCTCGAATCTCTGCGGAACCGCTGACGGGCAAACGAGTTGTTAGTGCGAAGGGCCTGGTGGTGGCGCCGGGATTCATTGATCTCCACCAGCATGGCCAGGACAACGACAGTGGTCGTGTGAAAGCCTTCGACGGCGTGACCACCGCGCTCGAAATGGAAATTGGCGTCGCCGATGTGGGCAGTTTTCTGAAGCAGAAAGACGGCCAATCGCTTATCAACTACGGCACCGCGGCCAGTCACGCTGCAGCGCGCGCGCTAGTGTTCGGTGCACCGCTCCCTGCGGGTGTAATTGGTCCCCATGCCGGCATACCTGAGATCCTGCCGAAGAGCGGGCCCGCGACTAACCAACCAGCCACGCCGGAGCGGATCGAGGCCATTCGGGAACGCTTGCGCGCGCAGCTTGATGCAGGCGGCCTGGCGATTGGGATGGGCATCCAGTACACGCCCGGAGCGACGCGGTTGGAAGTGATTGACATGTTCCGCCTCGCGGCCGAGCGCGGCGTTCCGGTTTACACGCACGTGCGCAGCTTTGGATCCAGCGAGCCCGGCTCCGACATTGAGTCCGTCAGCGAAGTGATTGGAGCGGCTGCCATCTCGGGCGCATCGCTGCATATCGTGCACATCAACAGCACTTGTCTTCGCGACGCGATCGAGTGTCTCTCGCTGGTGGCAGGAGCGCGCGCCCGTGGTCTCGACGTGACCACCGAGGCCTATCCTTATATAGCCGGCATGACCATCATTAATTCCGCACTGTTCAATCCCGGCTGGCGAGAGAAGCTCGGCATCGAGTACAGCGCGCTGCAAATACCGGACACCGGAGAGCGGCTCACGAAAGAAAGGTTCGAGGAACTGCACAATTCCAGCAAGCCGCAAGGCGTGCTGATGTTTGCCAACACGCAGGAAGTGGTGGACAAAGTGATTCCGAACCCGCTAGTGATGATTGCCAGCGATGGAGCCGAAGGGCATCCGCGCAACGCCGGAACGTACTCGCGCGTACTGGCGCAGTACGTGCGCGAGAAGGGAAGCATCACCTTGATGGACGCCATTCGCAAGATGAGCCTCATGCCGGCCCAACGCCTTGAAAAATCCACCCCGGCCGGTCGCGGCAAAGGACGCCTGCAGGAAGGTGCAGACGCTGATGTCGTCGTCTTCGATCCGCAGACTGTCACCGACCGCGCCACCTACAAGGCCCCTATGGAAACCAGCACAGGTATGCAGTTTGTGATTGTCGGCGGAACAGTACTGATCGACCAGGGAAAACTGGTGCCCAACACCTATCCCGGGAAAGCCTTGGTGGGGACGGGGAAACATTAGGGAACCTCTGAACTACCCCCTGTCTTTCAAGCGGGAATGCCTTGAAAGGTGAGGTTCAGATCGATGCCTTCATCCCCACTGGCTCTTTGAGCCCTCCGGCTGGCCCCGTTCCGGTAGTCGGGCGTCCTGGAAAGACACTACGCCGCTGAGTACAGCAGCTTCTTGCGTACCAAGAACAGGTTGACCAGGGCGCAGGTGGCGAACACCCGGTTGGCGTTCTTCTTCAATCCTCGATAGCGCACTTTCACAAACCCGAACTTCAGCTTCATTACCGCAAACACGTGCTCCACTTTCGAGCGCACGCGAGACTTGGTGCGGTTTTTGGCTCGTTCTATTTCGTCGACGCGGTCCTTGAAACGGTACTGCTTGTGGGTCATGTCCTGCGCTCCGGGCGCAACTTCCCGCATGGCTTCCGTTTGCCCCCGATAGGCCTGATCGCCCCAAACCTTCGACTCTTCCCCGTGCAGTAACTCCGGCAATACCGTGCTGTCCGCCACGTTGGCCGCTGTCGCCACCACACTGTGAATCATCTTCGTCTTACTATCCACGCCCACGTGTGCTTTCATCCCGAAGTACCACTGCTTGCCCTTCCTCGTTTGGTGCATGGCAGGGTCGCGCTTCTGCCCCCGGTTCTTGGTCGAACTGGGGGCATGAATGATGGTTGCATCGACGATGGTGCCGGTCATGATCCGCACTCCCCGGCTCTGTAAATACAGGTTCACCGTCTGCAGAATCTCCCCGCCCAAACCGTGCTCTTCCAGCAAGTGACGGAACTTGCAAACCGTCGTCTCGTCCGGCACTGGTTCCCGCCCCAGATCGATGCCCACAAATTGCCGCATCACCGCCGAGTCGTACAGCGCCTCTTCCAGCCCAGGGTCCGACAGGTTGAACCATTGCTGGAGAAAGTACACGCGCAGCATCCGCTCCAGCCCCACCGGGGGCCGCCCGTTGCCGGCTTTTGGATAGTGAGCCTCGATCAAGCCGCACAACTGGGCCCACGGCACTACCTGTTCCATCTCTTCCAGAAACAAAGCACGCCGCGTCTTCTTCGCGTACGGCTCGAACCCGTTCGCCATCGCCAGTGTCTGCTGCTTCATCGCTCTACAGGCCTCCACCAAATTTCCTCTCACTCTAGCCTGCAGATCGGTGGAAATCGGAGTACTTGTTCAGAGTCTCCTTAGGTTAATTTTCAGAAGTTGGATGGATCGATTTTCGGCGGAGCCAATCAACTAACTGATGCGGAACCTCGGACGCTTATGCCGATGAGTTTGATAGTGGCCGCGCTTCCAGGGTGGAAACTTCTCCGGAGTCTCGGAGGAGTGGGGCTGGTAATCCTGGGAATCATCGACAGCTCGTTGGTTCCGACCTTTGGCAGCCTTGACGCTCTAACAGCGATCCTGGCGGCGAGAAGCCATGAACTGTGGCCGTATTACGCTGCGGCCAGCACCGTCGGTTCCTTGATCGGCGCATACATTACCTATCGCATGTCGGCGAAGGCGGGCGAGCGCTGGTTGGAAAAGCGCATTGGGGCGAAGCGTTCCCGACAAGTTCAAGGCCTGTTGAAGCGAAGAGGCTTCGCAGCGGTGTTCGTCGCGTGCATCGCACCGCCACCGTTTCCGACGTCGGCTTTCTTTGTCGGAGCCGGGGCTCTGCAATATCCACAGGGAAGGTTCGCATCCGCCGTGCTCGTGGGCCGGACCACCCGATATGCCGTGATCGGATTTCTGGCGGCAAAATATGGCCGGGCCATTATTCGGGCCCTTCGACATCCGCGAGGGCCGCAGGTTGAGGCTATGTGGATCGGCGCTGCTGTGGCCGGGGTCGCAATCGCCATCTTGTTTGTCCTCTTTTGGCGGCAGCTGAAGCCTTCATTACAGCGCGCCAAGAGAGAGGCGGGTGATTGATTGCACGCAAAGGCACGCAACTTCTAGGGATCGAATTTCCTCTTCATTTGGTTGAGGCCTCTTCGGCAGCGATGAATTCGTAGCTCACAAATGCAACCTTCAGGCTATCGGGCGACCAAGAGGGGACATTGATGGTTCCCTGTCCTCCGAAAAGCTTGGCGAGGACCTTGATTTGGCCATCAGCCAGCGTCATGAGGCGGAGTTGCACGTCTTTGTTAGGTGGGTGGCCACTGACGTCTTTTGCATAGGAGAGGAAGACCATCGACCTGCCATCAGGTGAGATGTGCGGGAACCAGTTGTTGAGGTCGTCGAAAGTCACCTGCTCCTGGACACCGCCGTCAGCATGCATGCGCCAGACCTGCATGTGTCCGGTGCGTTCGGAGTTGAAGTAGATGTACTGGCCATCCGGTGAATAGTCAGGGCCATCGTCGAGTCCCTTGGCAGTGGTGAGGCGGGTCTCTTCCCCGCCGGCTGCCGGGATGGTGTAAATGTCGAACTCGCCACTGCGCTGGGCACAGTAGGCGAGAGTCTTGCCGTCAGGCGACCAGCCGTGCCAATACGACGGCGAATTCTGCGTGACGCGACGAGAAGCGCCGCCCGCGATAGGCACAATGTAAATACTCGACTGGTTGTCGGTCTGCGAGGAGTCGCTGATCGCCAGCCACTGTCCGTCAGGCGAAATGCCGTGGTCGTTGTTGCAGCGATTGGCGGAGCCGGTGTCGATGGTCACGGGAGTGCCGCCGGTAACAGGCACCCGCAGGATGTGGCCGTCGCTATTGAAGAGGTAGTAGGAGCCGTCGCGGCTCCAATCAGGGGCTTCGAAGTGCGTGGGAGAAACGTAGACGACGCGCCGATCGGTGGAGCTAACGGTCACTATCTCCAAGCTGCTGAAAAGGACAGGTGGCGCAGTGCTGGCCGCGGGAGTTGTGATTTCGACGTTGGAGAACACAGCCTTCTCAATGGCGTTCTTGTCATGCGAACAGACGCCGATGCCGACGTAGAAGGGAGCCTGCAGCGGAATTTTGATCGACGCGCCGGACGGGCGGAGCGGTTCGCCTGCGGCGGAAGAGAGAAACAAATAGATAAAATCGCCACGCTTTTCGAGGCGCAGACGGCTCGGTGCAGAGAGGTTCGATTGGATCTCGTGGGTCGCTCCGCCCTTGGTATCGCGAAACTGCAGCGAGGTGAGGCCTTCTCCATGTAAAGCTACATCCGCGTAAGGCGAGTCCGCATCGAGGCTTTGGCGGATCATCAGCACGGCCTTGCGATGGGGGTTGCCTCCCTTATCGGGGAATGCGATGTCCGCGGTCAGCGCGATGTCGCCGGAGACCTGCTTCCAGGCAAACTGAAGAGCGTCCGCAGTGAACCACATGTTCTCACCGCTGCCGGTGAGAGTGTAAGTGCCGTGTGCGGCGTCGTATCGCGCGGAGCCAGTGTGCAACACAGTGCCGATGTCTGCGTGATTCTGAAAAATCCCGATAGGCGCTGAGGCGCTCTGCGCGGCGAGAACGCCGACGGCGGGCACGATGATGATCAACAGCGGGAATACGAATCGACAATTGATATTGCGCACTGTGACACCGCCTCCCCGATCAATCTGAAAGGTAGGGTGGTCGAGAGGAGATGTCAATGCGGCGATTTCGGAAGTTCACCCCCGCGCTAGGGCTGGGTGTACACGGGATTGCTGGGTGAGGGCGGTTCGTAGTCCTGGCCGTACTTATTCTTGTGCTGCGTCTTGGCGGCTTCGGCTTCGCGGACCCGCAAGGTGCCAACCGAATGGACGGTTCCATTGAGTTCCACCTCGCGTGACAAGGCATCGAGACTTTCGGGCAACGAATTCTCAGCCCAGACGTGAAGCGTGTAACGTCCCGGTGGCACTCCCGCGATGGAGAACTCGCCGCTCTTGGTGGACGCACCATAATAAGGACTGGCGACCACGACTACCACCGCACTCATCTCAGGGTGGATGTTGCAGAAAATGTAAGACACGCCCTCGCGATCAAAGTGGACAGTGCGAGTGGTGCCGGCCTCGTAGAGCCCGAGATCGAACTTCTTGCCATTGAAGAGCGAGAACACGTTGTGAAACCAGGGATCCTGGTTCGGGAACTGTACGGTCGAGCCCTTGGTCACGACCAGGAGATGAGGCTCGAAGGCCTTGTTTTTCTGGCGCAGCACGGCGCCCACCGGCTTCACGACAGGCGGATCATTGGCCTGAGATGGGATGGGAACCAGCCACACCACGGCGGAGATGCCGTCCGGGGGACTCTCCGATCCAAAGTAGGTCACGCGGCCAGTAACGTTCACGCCTTGCGCGGGCGAGCGCCCGACTAGTGCCACTATAACGACAATCAGGGCCAACGCGAATCTATCTCGTTGCGTCAAGTTTCTCCTCAGAACAAGATTCCCATCCCGAGGTTTACCTGCCCCGCGGTGGAGTTGTAGTCATAGATCGAGAAAGTCTTAAGGCGGCGATACTCTAGCGAGAAAAGCAAGTCGGAACGCGGACGATAGATCGCGTTGGCAAACATTCCCTGGTTGCGAGTAAGAGTGGGATCGCCGTAGCTGACGGCATCAGAGAAGTAACGTACGTCGGAAGCGAACGGGTTGTCCTGGCCAAACGCAGCGTTGAATTCAAGCTTGGCGGCGGGACGGTATTTCAGTTGCGCCCAGCCTCCCACGGTGTTGAGGGGGATTACGCTGGTGGCGGGGTCGACCAGCGGTCCGTTATAGAGCACGCTGCGTCCGATGCCGCCGCCCAGGCCGCCGATGGCCTGACCGCGGTAAAACGATCCGCTCAGAGTGAACCAACGGTCGAGAGGTAGTGTCCAATCCAACATAGCGGCGTAACCGTTGATGTTGCGGCCATATCCATAATCTTCGCGACTGTAGTAGCCGGCGGCGCCGAGAGTGAAGGTGTGGCCGAACACCGAATGGGAGTAAGCGATGCGTCCCGCGTAAGCGGGCTGGCGGGAGCTCTCGCCCGCCTGGGGAGTGCGGTACCACGTGTAGGCATAGTAAGGAGGGTCACCGGTCAAGTTATCGAGAATGCCGCCCTGCAGTGTGACGGTCGAGTCTTTCGATGCGGCGATGCGATGCTCGATGCGCATTTGCGGCGTCCACGCCCACAAGTCACCTGAGTATGACAGCGCAGGCACGATCAAGGATGCGAAAGACGTTGGAGAGTTGGGAGCGAAGAAGAGCGCGTCTTGCCCCACGACGAGATCGGTGTCCTTCCAGGAGAGACGCATCGTACCAGTGCGCAGCCGCACCAGGCCGGAGTTCACTCCGTTGGAAATAGCGGGGAAGCCACCACCCACATCGAAGTTCACATTGCCGCTGGTCTTCGCCCTCATCAGTTCGGGCCCAAATACTTCGAACCCGAAAATCGATTGCCGCAGGGTACCGCCAAAAGAGCCAGAGGTTTCGAGGCCACTGCTTGGATAGGCGAGTGTGGGGACGTCAATGTTGTCGACAGTGCCCTGATTGCTGAAGAGGTTGAACAGCACTACGCCAGACAGACGCACACGATACTTCGATGCGCTCTCGACCTTGGTCTGGTACTGGTCATCGACCTTGCCGGAGACCAACTGCTGATCTTCTTCAAGGCGACCGACACGCTCGTCGATCGGACCGGTGCCGGTCGCGGGAGCCGCGGTTGAGGCTGCGCGTTCCGACTCCAGCTCCTGCCGTAGGCGTGTCATCTCCGCGTGGCTGGCCACGGTTTCCTGTTTGAGTTGTTGCACCAGGTCCTTGAGCTCGCGGACCTCGGACTGCAACTCAGTCATCGACGCCGCGACGTTGGCGTCATTGGGCGCGGGTTGGGGCGCCTGGGCCGCAGCACCAGTGATGAGCCATAGCGCCAAAGCGTTGACCAGCGCCATGCGCGGGAATCGCAATCTCTGACAGAGTTTCATGTCGCACCTCTGTGCAATCGAAGTTGTGGGCCGTGTGTGAACTTCTGCCGTCCTTACGGCACTTTTCCTCTTGTCCCTATGGGACGTGGCTATCCCGGCGACCGTCGATGTCATCGTAACCGGAGCGCGCCGCAGTGCTGGCGATCGACATTGCACGCGGCAGGGTGATGCGCATCACGGTGCAGCCCGGCGCCGACTGCTCTACCTGCAACTGGCCGGAGTGGTCCTGCACAATTTTTTGTGCAATGGTCAAGCCCAATCCCGTTCCGTTTTCCTTGCCGTGACTCACGAAGGGATGAAACACGCGGTCGCGGATCGAGGTCTCGAACCCCGGACCATCGTCCATAACGCGAATTTCCAGCTGGCTGTCGTGGTTCTCGACGGTCACGGAGACATGTCCGCTCATCGCCTGCACCGACTGGCAAGAGTTTAGCAACAGGTTATAGAACACACGCTCCATCTTGCGGGGATCGCACATGGCGAAATGCACTCCAGTGGAGACGATGCCGAGTGTGACCTTCTGGAACTCCGGATGGGAGTGGATCAATTCAATGGCGCGAGTCACCGAGTGCTCAACGACAGTCTCAGTGAGGTTCAGAGATTCGGCCGGGCGCGACAACTCGAGCAGGGAATCGATAAGGTCGGTAAGGCGATGCACGGCGACACGAATTTCGAGGTACAGATCCTCGCGCTGATGAGGCGAGAGGTCGGGTTCGGCCAGGAACTCAGCGTTGGCCAGCACCGCGGTGAGGGGATGCCGCAAGTCGTGCGAGATCGAACTGGCCATGGTGCCGATGGTCGCCAGCCGCTCGGAATGCAGCAGCCGCTGTTGCGCATGCTTTAGGCTCTCGCGCATTCCGGCGAAGGCCTGGGTGACCTCGCCGACCTCTCCGTCTTTCCTCACGTCGAGGGGAAATGCATAGTCTCCCTTGCCCAGCGCGCGTACGCCATCGACCAGCCGTTCCAGGGGCCGGGTAAAGGTGCGGGCGATTATGTAGACAAGCAGCGTGCCAAGCAGAACCGCGCCCAGACCGACCGCGAGCAAGAGCTGGCGCAGGTGGCTGAGGAACCGCGCCGCCTGATCATAGGACTTCATGACGAACATGGTGACGGGAGGCTGGCCCTCATTGAGCGCGAGTGAGGTCACCACAAAGGTCTCGTTGCCTAACTTCACATCCCGCGGACCGGCGGGAGCGCCTAGTGCTGCCAACCCGTGCTGCAGCTCGTCAACGTCGGCGGAGCCAATAGTGCTGACAACTTCCCGGCCTGAGCACACCACCGCGACCTGGCCGGCGGCCACGCGCGCGAGCTCCTGGGCCACGGTGGCGTCGATTTCGTAGCCGAGGGCGACGGTCCCGAGCACTGAGTTGCTGGCTTTGGGCCCAAAGTATATGGGCACAAGAAACACTTCGTAGAGATGCCCGCCGGCGAACCACCACTGCCGTGAATCGCCGGGAACAGTTGTTCGGTTACGCAACTCTTGTGCCTGCTCGAGCGTGATGCCTGGAGTACGGGTGTGAAATCCCACGATCTGATTAGACGGATCAACCAGCGCCAAAAGGTCGCCGCCCGAGAGGCGGAACAGCTCGGTTGAGGCATCCTGGATGGTGGGAGCATGGCGCGAGGTCATCAGGGCCTTGAGGACTGGCAGGTCGGCCATTAATTCGGCAGAGCGGGCGAGGGAGTTCTCGCGCTCGCGCTGAAAGTTGCGAAAGGTCTCCACCGAATTGGCAAGATCGACGCGCAGGTTGCTGCGGACCTGGTTCTCCACGCTGCGCTGCACGATCAACAGCGACACCGCCGTTAAGCCCGCGGAGGTGAGGAGCATCGCGATCAGGAATTTGGTTCGAAGCCGGATGGAGGGTCTCCTCGACGCGTAATGCGTGTATTAACGCACAAACTTGTAGCCGGTGCCATGCACGGTGCGGAAATGAACAGGGTCGCCGGGGTCTTTCTCCAGCTTTTGCCGCAAGCGCAGCATGTGCGTATCCACGGTGCGGGTCGTGGGATAGCTGTTATATCCCCACACCTCATTCAGCAGTTCAGCGCGCGAAACCACGCGTTCTTCGTTATTCAGAAAAAAACGCAGCATCTTGAATTCCTGAGGAGTGAGAGGCACCAGCCTGCCCGCCTTCCACAGCTCCATCTTGGAGAAATTCACGTTCACATCATCGAAGCTGAAAGTCTCGTTTTTGTCGGGATTGTGGTTCAAGCGCCGAATGGCGGCGCGCACTCGCGCTAACAATTCGCGCGGGCTGAACGGCTTGGTCACATAGTCGTCGGCGCCGAGCTCGAGAAGCAGCACTTTGTCGACTACGTCGCTGGCCGCGCTCAGGACAAGAATGGGCACAGTGGCCGCAAGGCGCTTGATCTCACGGCAGATGTCCTGTCCGGAACGCCCGGGCAGGCGCAAGTCGAGAATCACAACGCGCGGCGTGGTGGCGCGAAACACGTCCATGGCGGAAGTGCCATCGGGCGCAATGGTTATGTCGAACCCGGCAGTCTCAAAGGTGCGGCGCAGCGCCCGCTGTACCGCAGGGTCATCTTCGATAGCAAGAACCTTGTCCATTTCCCCTCGACCGCGGCCCTAAAGACCTCGTAGTTCAACAGCTATACCAGTCGCTGGCGCCAGTCAACGAGGTGTTTACATTTCCGTGACAACCCAACCGAGAGGACAGCGTTGCGATACCACATTCCGCACCGGCCCTCCAGTTGAGGATTCCGGCGCTTCACCATACGACACATTATCTTGACAACTCTTCTACAGGCCCATGACAACCGTGTTCCCCGGCGGCAGCTACAGTCGCGGGGTCGATCGAAATCGACCAACATTGAGGAGGACTTGCAATGAGTTTGAGGAAGTGGGCCATACGCCTGTGCACTCTGCCGCTGGCGGTGTTCATGGTAGCTGCAACACCAACCGCGCTTTTCTCGGCGCCTAACAACTTCAACAGCTTTGGCCAGCAGAATCTGGTCTCTGACATCCCCGGCCTCGCGGCATGGACAGACCCTAACTTGGTCAATCCGTGGGGAGTGTCTTTTTCTCCCACGAGTCCGTTCTGGGTCTCGGACAACGGCACTGGACTTGCCACTCTCTATAACGGCACCGGGACCCCGCTGTCGCTAGTGACTGTTCCTCCACCCACGGGCCAAATGGGACCAGCAGCACCTGACGGCCAGGTCTTCAACCCCAATACCGCCAACTTCGGCGGCGCACATTTCATCTTCGCTACCGAGGACGGAACTATCTCGGCTTGGTCGGGCGGAACCAATGCCGTCCTGAAGGTTGACAACTCGGGAGCGAATTCGGTTTACAAGGGTCTCGCGATGGCCAACAACGGCTCGGGCACGTTTCTTTTCGCCACGGATTTCCACAACAACGCGATCAACGTGTTCGACAAGAACTTCAACCCGGTCACGCTTAGTGGATCATTCACCGATCCGAGCCTTCCTGCCGGTTACGCGCCCTTCAACATACAGGCTTCCGGCGGCATGCTGTTTGTAACGTATGCGGTGCAGAACGCCGCCAAGCACGATGACGTTGCTGGCCCTGGTCACGGGATCCTCGACGTATTCGACACCAACGGCAACTTTGTTCAGCGGCTGGTTTCGCACGGTGCGCTGAACTCACCCTGGGGCATGGCATGGGCGCCAGCCGGCTTCGGAAAATTCAGCGGTGACCTGCTGGTGGGTAATTTCGGCGATGGCACCATCAACGCCTTCGATCCCAAGACCGGAAATCTTCTAGGGCAAATCGACGGCACCAACGGGTTGCCCTTGGTCAACGACGGCCTCTGGGATCTCACATTTGGCAACGGCGCCGGCGCGGGAAGCAAGAACATCCTTTATTTCACCGCTGGCCTGAATCATGAAAGCGACGGCCTGTTTGGCGCCATCGCCACTCCCGAGCCAGGCACGCTCACTCTGCTGGGAAGTGGATTAGCAAGCTTGATCGGCTACGGCTTGCGCAAGGGGAAACGCACAGCCTGACGATCCTGAATCTAGAACCCTCGCGGACACCGATGCGAGGGTTCACTCCATCACAACTCTCCTGAGTTGCACGCCCTGAGCCGGAGGCCGAAACCTCCGGCTCGACTTTTCTACACAAACGTGCAGATTTGGACTCGCCTGAGATCCCCGAGCGCGTCGATCTCACCGGTCGCGCCCAAACATCAAGACCAGCGAGCGCTGTGCGAACGGCATGTAAACGAGTGCGGCGGTTATGCCCAGCGCCAGGCCGACGCTGATGTGATGAATAAGTAGGAACGGCGAGAGCGCCCACAGCAGATCGAGCCACAGGAGTACGGGAAATAGCCGCCGAAATTTGGCTAGAAGTTGAGGAAAGTCGAAGGACACTGCCGCGAAAAGGTACAGCCGCATCGGAATGAGTACCACGGAGGTCGTCACCATCAGCGCGGTGAGTATCCCGGGCGAGAGCAGCCGCGCATCAGTGAAAATTTCCTCGATCTCGGGAATGTTGGCCAACGCCCCCAGGTAAAACCCCAGATACATGGCCTGAGTCAGCAATAACAACGTTCGAACAAGCGCGCGGGAAGCCGTGGGCAAGTCGTGCGGGGCGGTAAGGAGAGTACGAGAGTCGCGCTCCGCCGCGTCGTCGGAGGTTGCAACGTTGATAGCAGGCGTTTCAGAAGGTTCAACTAGTGCCGCTGCTACCGGAACCGCGAGCGTCACCGGGGCGATAAACCGATAGCCCCTGCCGGGAACCGTCTCGACATGCCGTGGCTGCGCGGCGGCATCGCCGAGAGCTTCACGTAGCTTGTTGACCGCCGTATTCAATCCGTGATCGAAATCCACGATAGTGTCGTCGCCCCAGAGCCGCCGCCGCATCTCCTCACGGGTCACTAGTTCCGTAGGGCGCTCCAGCAGCATCAGCAATACCTGAAAGGGCTGGGAATGGAGCTTGATGCGGATGCCATGTTTGCGGAGTTCACCCGCGGCTTCGTCGAGTTCGAAGGCCCCGAAGCGAAACACCCGGACTGTCGCTTTCTGGGTCACGGTTACGTTCAGTTTAGCTGGAGTATGTAGACCGCAGACACAAGGCGGATGTCGCGATCCTGGCAGGCGCAACCTCATCCGCCTCGCCGAGGCCAACGAGCAGCGTCGCACGAAGAACAGCTATCTTACACACCTATCGTGAATCCAACTACTTACACGATGATGTGCAAATGAGAAAAGTTTGAGTCGCCATGCATTGCGCCCGCTGCGACCGTCGAGCATGCTTGCGCTTCGAGGTGCGCGATGGGAGTGATTTTCCGAACGGCGGCGGCGATTCTAGCGTTGACGGTGCCGTGTTCTTCGGCCCGCCTCAGCGGCTCCACTCTTCGGGCTTACGAAACGTACGTCGGCTCGGTTGAAAAGCGTCTTATCCAGCAACACGCTAGGCCCGATACCTACCTCGCCACGCTCAGCGCTGGTGCGACTGCCCGAGCCGAGATCGAGCGCCAACTGCGGTCTGGCATCTTGCATGTGGAACCCGTAAACGTGGGGACCCGCCTCGCGGAAGGCGGGTTGTTGCACCACTGGCGCGGCGCGGCTTTTGTTTCCGGCGCGCGCGCCAGCGACATGCTGGCTCTATTGCGCGATTACAACCGGCTGTCCACCTACTATGCGCCCGAGGTCGAGTTGTCGCAGCTCATCTCAGAACGCGCGGGAGTCGCGACCGTCGCCATGCGTTTCAAGAAGCAAGTGGTGGTTCCTATCGTGCTTGACGCGGAGTACCGCGTGCAGGCAGGCCTGACCGGCGCAGGCACCGGCTACAGCATCTCGCGGAGCACGCACATCTGGGAGATCGATAGCCCAGGCACGACGCATGAGCGGCGCATGACCGAAGGCGACGATGACGGCTTCCTGTGGCGGCTGAATACCTACTGGAGCTTCGTTGAGGCGCCCGACGGCCTGTTCATTGAGTGCGAGGCCATTTCGCTGACGCGGGATGTGCCGGCCGGCTTGGCCTGGCTGATCGCACCCGTCGTTCAGGACATGCCGCGCGATTCCCTGAAATTCACTTTGACTGCCACTCGCAACGCGTTGGGCTCGAGCGCCTTGAAAGAAGCACAACGATGAACCAGGAATGTGAGGTCCACATGAGAGAAGCGATGATTGCCGACAGACGAGAGACCGGCTTCGTAATCCCACTCCGCGTGCACAAAGCGCTGACTGCCGATGTCGAGAAGCGCGCGCTGGTTTGGATGGCCGAGCGCACTCCAGCCGCTATCAACTCCGACCATCTCACTGGGTTAGGGTTTATCGCGCAACTGCTAGCCGGAGCAAGCTACGCACTGGCGTCGCAAGACCCACTTGCGTTAGTGTTGGCGAGTTTTTTTCTGGCGCTCAACTGGGTGGGCGACAGCCTCGATGGCACGCTGGCACGAGTCCGGCACCAGCAGCGACCACGGTATGGCTTTTATATCGACCACATGGCCGACACGTTTGGAGCGCTGGCCCTGATGGCGGGATTGGGGTGCTCGGGCTACGTGCACTGGCAGATCGCGGCCGGCATGCTGGCGTGTTTCTACATACTCTCGATCGAGAGCTACCTCACGACCTACACCATGGGACACTTCCATCTTTCGCAAAGCATCTTCGGTCCCACGGAAATCCGGATCCTGCTGATTTTGGGAAATACAGTGCTCCTCGTGAGTCCTTACGCCGACATCGCCGGCCATCGCTTTCTGTTGTTTGATCTCGGAGGGGCGGCGGCCATTGCCGGAATGACGTGCATGGCCGTCGCAGCCACAGCGCGGCACATTGCTGTGCTTTACGGCGAAGAAAAGCTGCCTTGACGATTCTCTACACGGGGAGCATTTTGGCATACCGTCTTGCCGGCTCCGCGGCAGAATGGGATGGGACTGCCGAGGATTGATTCGGCATTAATCCGCCGTTCATGCAGTGCCAATCAACTTGAATTCCAGAAGATCGGCGGATGCGCCTGACGCCAGACAGACCCCGAACAAAGCAAACTTGAAAGGTCCTGCTCTCAGATTTTCCTAGACACGATGGTAGCGCGGGTTTATAAAATGACTCCACGAAACTCTTGTCCGCAGGAAGGGGTCGGCGATGTTTTTTCTACCCGTTCGCCGCTGCTGTTTGTCTGCCGTCTTGTTTTCAACCGCGACAATCATGCACATAATCGCAATGGCGCTCCTGGCGGCACTTGTCGTCGGCGGGTTCTGCCAGGTTGCGGGCGCCGCAACTCCGATGGTGTGCACGACCGGTGCGCTGCCTCACGGCAGCCAGTCGAGCCCTCCTGACCTAGTCATCACCACAGGGACGTGTATGGTCGGCCCTGGGGCATATTACTTCCACAATGTCAATATTTTCGGCGGCGGCAAGCTGTTGTTCTCCGATACCGTTACGGAGTTCTGGGCGGAGTCGATTCTCATTCAGAACAACGGCAGCCTCACGGCCGGAAGCACCAGCGCTCCCATTGGGGCGGCCGGCGGACACATCACCATCCATCTCTGGGGGCCCGACCAAGGCGGCAATGCGCTTGGACAGGGCGGCGGAGGCAAGGGCATCGACTGCCTGATGTCCAACGGCTCGGACGGCTACGTCACCGATCGCACGTGCGGCGTGCCCAGTAACATCTGGTCGTCGAATGTGATGAACATGAGCAACATGAATCCGGCGTCGTGTAACAAGGCGTCGAAATACAAGACCCTGTTGCCGGGGAACGTGGATGACTGTTTCTACCAGTACGAACCGCTCGTTTATGACGACGGCGATCCCAACGCCTACTTCGGTTACAAGGTGCTGGCGCTGTCCTACGGCGGCACCCTCAACCTCTACGGCAAGAAAGGTGCGAGCTATCCCACGGCCGCTTCCTTCCCGGCCTGGTACACGGGAACAAGTTGGGCGCGTCTGAATCGCAACATCGACCCCAAGGATGCCCAGACGAATATGCAACTCGTGCTGGAGCGTCCAGTGGACTGGCAAGCCGGCGACCAGATTGTCGTTACCACGACCGACTACCTGCCCGGACACTCCGAACAGATGACCATCGCTTCGGTCGATCCCGACAAAATCACCATCCACGTCGCCAAAGCGTTTCAATGGCCGCACAATGGCACCAAGGTTGATCTGGCTGCCAAGGGGGTTCCCAGCGGCGTGGGCCCGCAGGACGATCCAAACCTTCCCAAAGGGAATGGACGCCTTGTGGATACTCGCGCAGCAGTGGGCTTGTTGTCGCGCAGCATCCGTATCGTCTCCGGCTGCGATAAAGCGGGGCAGGCATTCCCGGCACCTGGCATGACATGCACGAACACCGCTGGAACCAGCTATTACTTCGGCGGCCACACGCTGGTGCGCCAGGGCTTCCAGAGCCTCCAGATGCAGGGCGTCGAACTGTACCAGCTCGGCCAGGGCGGACGCATCATGCACTACCCCGTTCACTTTCATATGGCGCGCAAGACGCCGCAGCCCGCGCTGGGTTCCAAGTTCCAGGTTACGTTTTTGAAAGACAACTCAGTGTGGGACTCGATGACGCGCTGGTACACGCTGCACGCTACGCAGGGCGTTTATATGGCGCGCAACGTGGGCTACCTCTCGATCGGCCACGGCTACTACCTGGAAGACGCCACCGAAACCGACAACACGCTCTATTCCAACCTCGGCGTCTTTGCTCGAGGCGCGGTGGAGAATCCGCAGAACCCGCGCAACGTTCCCGGCATCCTTGCCGGAGGCTACAACAACACAACGGACGATCCGGTGCCGTACACCAGCGACGTCGACCATCCTACGGTGTTCTGGATCACGAATGGCTGGAACGACTTCCAGTACAACTTCGCGGCCGGGGCCAACACTTGCGGGGTGTGCTATTGGTTCCAGCCGGCAGGCAATAGCGGCTTCTCGCGCCTGCAGGCTTGGGAGGGCTATCCGTCCGAGCAAAAAATGTTCAAGCAGACCTGTAAGGATCCAAACAATAACCCTTACACCTGCGACGACTATGGCAGCGGAGACACTTCGCCACTGAAGAAATTCGTCGGCAACACCTGCTCGACGGCGATGGAGTCGTTCCTTACCATCAGCGTCACCACTGCGTGCGGCGGAGTTGTCCCGGCACAGGAGTACATGACGGCCGTCCCTAACACAAAGATTCCGCCAACGCCACCCAATTACACCACGCTGACGACAGATGCCGACTATTACTATCCCAAGATCGATCCCGGCGGATCGCGACTGGCCACGAAGTGTCCGCCCACGGGCGATTGCAATCCGTTGTCGAACGGCGCGCCTACGCTGAAGAAATGCGGAGCCGGACAGGAAGCGGGCTGCATGGTCACGGTGGTTGACCACTACCTCACCTCGTTCAACTGGTCGCAGCAGAACTTCTCCGCCGTCTGGCTCCGCCCGCTGTGGTATTTGATTTCGAACACCGCGCTCACCGACATTCAGACCGGCGGCCTGACCATGATTACCGGAGGCGACTACACCGATTCATCGGTAATTCCGGGATATTGGGGACTGTCGCGTAATGACGTGTTCATCGGAGAAACCCAGCCCGGCAACTACTACGCTTCCGCCGCAGGTCCTTTCAATAAGTACTCGATGCAGGCGGATCCCAGCCTGATCTGCGCCGGCAATGGCGGCAACGGTTCTTACTGCCTGAACACCAACGAAGGTATGACCATGCCGCTGTCTAACTTTGCCGTCAACCAGCGCATGTACAACATCTACGACGGCCCGTCGTACCAGGACTCCGATGCGTTTGTCGATATCAGCAAAACCATTCTGGAGGGATGCACCCAGAACGATGGCGCGGTGTGCTCGTTCAACAACGGCTGGATGTATGGCCTGATGGCCGGCATTCCCATGGACAGCACCAAGCCCTTGGGTATGCAGTGTTACATGCCGAACGCTGCCATCGCCTGGAAGCAGCCCAATGGGTTCTTTTATCCGCCGGCGTTTCACGAAAATAATCTGTACTTCGGGAACGTGGACGTTCGTCACTTCGTTATCGAGCCGTTGTTCAAGCCGACTGACTATCTGCACCCGTTCGTGTTCGACCAGACCGCCGCCACGAACCGTTATTGCACGTGGAACTCGGCGATGTTCACCGGCGGCTGGACCGACATCGACCGCCAGACTGAGCTGACCGACGACGACGGCTCGCTCACCGGCCTTGTCAGCCAGCAGGAAGAGTACAAGAATGCGCATGAAGTGATTTCGGTGAACAAGGATGAGTTCTTCGAGGCACCCTACCAGGACACTGAGTGCGGGTCCGACATCAATGTGCCACCGTTAGCGCCCGCCACAGAAGGGACTGCCATCAGTAGTCCGTACGAGTACGTCACTACGGTGATGTATCCCTCATGTGCCCCCTCCCAGTGCGGGGTCTACCAGCCGACAATGCAGCCGTACTGGAATACAGCCTGTACCAATCAGAGTTGCTATGGCGTGCCGCTGTACCGCCTTGACATTACCGGATCGGAAAACACCAGCGGAGCGACCCCGTTTATCACCATGATGGGCGCCGCCATCGGCCAGCGTGACACGCTGACCGCCAACAACGGCACCTACTACATCGACACCACCGTCTCGGCAGATTCGCAGGCCCTTCAATTCAACCCCAACCCTCCTCCGAACTTCCTGTACTACAACTACAGCGTCTTCCTGCCCAGCCAAACCTATTACACCTTCCTGCTGTATGCGAAGCCAACGACGGTCCAGACCTACCAGATGTACATTGGAACCGGCTTGGATCCGAACCTCATCACCAACGGCAATACGATCGTCTCGGCGGTGCAGGTCAACAAGTCCGCAGTTCCGTTCATCGCCAACACGATCTCCACCTGGCCAACGAACTGGACGAAGATCTACGATCCGACCAGTGGGATACTCAGCGTCACCATGAACCTGACGAATGCGGATTTCACCACCACAACCTTGTGCCAGCCTTCGAACTTCTGCACCGGGAACGCCAGCTCATGCAGTTGTGCGCTGAAGCCGACCGACCCGAACTACACACCGAGCATCTTGGCCCAGTGCCAGGCGGCTTGCAGCACCTGGGCGGTGAAGGACATCGATTGCCCGGATGCTGGCTGCTACGGGTTCGGTGTGACGCTGCCGTCCAACTTCAGCTACGCGCAGCACATCACGCCGCCGGCGCCGTCGTGCTTCCCGAACAACGCTAACTGGAACGCCGGGTTCGCCGCGTCAACCGTCAACAGCGGAGGATGCCAGTACACCACGTTGCCCAGTAGTGACTTCTGCTCCGCCGGCGGGCACAAGCAGCGTCCGTCTGCGGGGGCGGACAGGAGACCGTAGTTCGCCAAATGAACGTGAGAAAGCCGCTCCTACCGGGCGGCTTTTCGTTTGCCTATGAGTTCCTGATTGCGCGCTAGTGTTATGTCCCATAAATAACTTGCAATAGTGCAACCACGACGGTAAGCTGCAGTATGCTCACCGGACGTCCCAAACCCATCCTCGGACTAAGCATGGACGAACGCACACAACTGAAGAGTCTCGCGGCTTCGCGTAGCTTGCCTCATGCGCTCGTCTGCCGCGCGAAAGTAGTGCTGTGGTCAGCCGAGGGCGAGAGCAATAGCGAGATTGCTGAGCGTTTAGGCTGGGCCAAGGCCACGGTGGGCAGGTGGCGACAGCGTTTCCTCCAACAGCGGGTGGCGGGTCTGTACGATGAGTTGCGGCCTGGACGGCCACGCAGCATAGCCGATGAGCAGATTGCCGTCTTGCTCAAACGTACCCTCTCCCGCAAGCCCGCCGGGGCTACGCACTGGAGTGTTCGCCAAGCCGCCCACGACAGCGGCATTTCCAAATCAACCGTGCATCGGGTGTTTCAGGCCTTTGCAGTACAGCCGCACAGAAGTCGTAGCTTCAAACTCTCGACGGACCCTTTCTTCATCGAGAAGACACGAGACATTGTTGGCCTTTACCTGAATCCACCCGACCACGCCCTGGTACTTTGTGTGGATGAGAAGAGCCAGATTCAGGCCCTGAACCGCACCCAACCGGTGTTGCCCATGGGTTTGGGCTATGTCGAGGGCATCACCCATGACTACGTCCGCCATGGCACCACGACGCTCTTTGCGGCACTCGATATTGCTACAGGCGCCGTCTTTACCGAGTGCAAGCCCCGCCATCGCCATCAGGAGTTCTTGTCTTTCCTGCGCAGCTTGGAGGCCTGTGTTCCCAGCGAACTGGATGTCCACTTGGTGGTGGACAATTACGCCACCCACAAGCATCCCAAGGTGCGCACCTGGCTGGCGCAACGGCCTCGCTTCCACATGCATTACACTCCCACCTACTCGTCGTGGCTCAATCAAGTGGAACGCCGGTTCGGTCTGATTACGCAGAGAGCCATTCGGCGGGGTTCTTTCCGCAGCGTAAAGGAACTGGTGCAGAAGATCGATGATTTCGTGCAGCACTACAACCGCAAACAGCGACCTTTTATCTGGACAGCTACGGCCGATTCCATTCTCCAGAAGATCGCCCGACTTTGTTCACGTATTTCCGGGACGCGACACTAGCTGGGGAGGTTTACCCCGCTGAGAAATCCGCCGAGATGGCCGGTGAGTCCCACGATCAGCACCGCGAGGGCTTCGACGGGCAAGCGGTAGCGCGGCAGTGGCTCATCCGGTATCCGCCGCCCTCGTTGGTGAATCGCGAACACCAGCCAGATCAGAACAGCCGACACGCATCCCAAGATCAGATGCATTAGCAGGATCCCTTTTAACCTCTGCCCTTCCAGCGCCCACTGCCATGCCACGAGGCCTGATACAACAACCGGGACCGTCGCGATTGCGGCGACCAGCAGGTTGAAATACGCCGCGGCTGCCAACGCGCGGTTGCTCGTCCACTGTGCCGCGAAGTCGAACGCCACGGCAGTGAGGAACAGCGCAATAGGAAAGTGGATCAGCACCACGTGCTGCGCGTGTTTAGCCAGCAATATTGTCTTGGGGTCGAATGGATTGACACTCATCGCCTGGTCACCGAACGGCTGCTCATTGGACCACCACCTTACCCGTCATCTTGGGATGAATCGAGCAGAAGTAAGGGTAGGTACCCGGTTTGCTGAAGGTGAACGAGAACTTCTCATCCGTATCGAGCACTTTCGACTTGAACGCGCCGTCTGTGCTGACCACGGTGTGCGGAATGTCGTCCCGGTTAGTCCACGTCACGGTGGTCCCCGGGGACACGGTCACGGTCGCGGGGCCGAAGCTGAAGTTATCGACCTTCACGTCGACAGCGGCGGGCGGCGCCTGTTGCGCGCTCACCATGACTCCCGGCGACAACAGCGCGATACTGACCATTGCCACCGCCAAAGCTTGAATGCACACACTTCTCCTTAACATCTAGAGCTCCTTTTTGGATTTCCGAACTAGTTATATTGTTACGTCGAGTGGTCTAGCCGAGCGCAGAGTCAACTACCGCCAGGGAGTGCTGACCCCGCACATAGTTCACGTCTGTAATTCCAAGCAAGCTCCGCAACTGCTCCGCCGGAACCTTCATTGGTCCTGGAGATGGCGCCGCTCCGGGATGCGGTTGGGGAAACGCGGTGGAAGTTGCAGTGTGAAAAGTCACGTTGCCTTCGATTTTCTGCATGGTTTGGTGAATGTGTCCGTTCAGTACGGTGACCGAGCCAAACTTCTTCAAGTACGCCAAGGCCTGTGCGCTGTCCGACGTACCCCAACCCCACTCGGGATACACCGCCCACAGAGGAATGTGTGCAAACACCACAATCGGAGTGCTGTGTTTCAGGTGCTTTACGTCAGCTTCCATCCACTCGAGTTGCTCAGGTCCGAGAGTGCCCAAGCCTCCCGCTTTTAGATTGAGTACGTTCACCAGTCCGATAAAATGCACGCCGTTCTTGTCGAAGCTGCGCCATCCGGCACCCTGTGTGCCTTTTCCGTAGCGCTCAAGGAACTGTTTCCCGTCGTCATTCAATACGTCGTGCTCGCCGGGAACACAGAAAACATCCTTGGGCTTCGCGCTCTTCAGAATCTGATCGACCGCATCGAATTCCTCCGGCTTCGAGAGATGGCTGATGTCACCCGTGTGCAGCATGAATTCAGGCGCTGCCGCCAAGCCATTGACTTTGTCCACCGCCGCCTGCAGGGTCGCTCCGACGTCAGGATTGGCCGGTTTGTTAAAGCCCATATGACTGTCGCTGATCTGGACAAAGCTGAAGTCCCCGCCTTTGCCGGCGTTTCGATTGGGGTTGCCGGCGAAGGCTTCGGACACAGGAATGCCGCCGCTGAAAGTCCAGACCAGTCCCGTGCCGGCCCATGCCATGCACTTCAGAAATCCGCGACGGTCGATGCCATCGTTCTTAAGGTCTTGCATCGCTTGATCGATAAAATTCGACTTGTTGCCGGTCATGTATCCTCCTCACGCGTTCTGAGTTGATAACTGGCGTGAGGAGGTTTTATTCCCGTCAAGTTCGAGGGCAGCACAAAAAAGCCGGAGCACGCCGCTCCGGCCGGAAAATTTGAGGGGTGGACGCTAAGGCACCCGAGACCGCCCTACATAATTAACGAATTCAGCAGTTCGGCAACATCCGGCGCCGTGTCGTCCCAATAGTGGGTGTGGGCTCCGGCGCCAATGCACATCTCAGTACGGCGATCGCCATGGACCACGTGAATCGGCTGTGGATAGCGTCCTTCATCCGGCGGACCGTCTGTCCGGCCGTACCACACTTCGAGCCACAGTGATCGGCCGATGTAATCGCCGCTGCGGTAGGTATTCAACCATTTGGATACTCCCAACTCCCGCGGGTCCGGCAACGCGTGAGGCGGTATGGCAACTGGAGGTACTGTGGCTGGGTCCGGAAGGGGATGCAGTCCGTTGTCAGGTTCAGCGCGCACCCAGTCGTAGAGATAAGGAAAGAATCGGTTCAAGAGCTGCCGCGTTGGATTTCCCATGGTCAGCAAGCTGATTGGAATCGTGCCGGGCTCCTGGTCCCCGGAAAGTCCGAAGACTGCCAGGTGCGGATCGCCATCCGAGTAAAGGAAGCGCAGCAGGTCCCCGGAAATCAAGGCTCCCAAGCTGTGGGCGACAATCACCACCGAGTCATAGCCGCGTCCGTCAGCATCGCGATAGCGAGCCAGATAACGCAGGGTCGATGCGTACCGCTCCATGATCTGGGCCCGGGGCGTGGCATCTGCTGGGGAAGTACGCAGGTAAGTGTCGACATCAAGAACGGTGCCCAGCATCGGGCGACCGTACTTCCATATAGCGACGAGCACGAATAGAGATTCAGCAATAATTTGCAGGGTCCAGACTTGAAAACTAGGAGGCCAAAACTCCGGCCGAAAGTAGAACACCAGCGGCGCCACGAAGATAGCGCACCAGAACAAGAAGATTTCGACCGATATAGTATCCAACCCACGTGAGTTCCAGGTACCCATTCGAACCGACGCTGCATTGGTGGAACTGCGGGGCGGCCGCATCTGGCTCCGCAGTAAGAATCTTTCCGTCAACGCGCAAGGAAGGGTCCACCAAGCCAGCAAGAAAAGCGCAAGCGCGAAAAGCGCTATGGTAATGGGAAGCTCGTACCCGGCACTCCACGCGATTATCGCAGGGACATAGTCTATCTTGTCGCCTGTGACAACCGGATCGGGAATCAGATTCAGAATTTGCAGCCACGCTCCGCTGGGAGGAAGGCTGAGACTAGGCACGGAAAAAAAGGGGGGGTGCACTTTGAGAATGTAGTAGGCATATACCGAATAAATCAGATACATCCACTCCGAAGACGTTGAAGCTGTCAGCAGGAACAGCAGTGCGGGCAAAGCGAGCGCGAATCGGCTGGTGCGCACCGCTGCTCGGGCGCGGGCCCTTTTGGCAACGTCTTTCTGAAGATGCCAACCCAGACTGCCGAGCACGAGCGCCAAAAATGCGAAAATAATCAATAGCATCCAAGATGCTCGCATGAAAGCGATCACCCACTCAGCCGTCCAGAATGTGGCTTGAGGAACCTGCCAGAGTGCTGCTTGAGGCGCCTGGATAGCGGACGCGAGAGACAGGTAACCGGCGAAAATCAGGAAACAAGCGCCGTACACCAGCCACCCCGTAACCTCTACGCCCTTTCGCAGGTCTTCATAGTTGTGCAGCACATAGAACAACAGGGGAACACCGAGAACGAGCCAGCAGGCGATGGAGCCGGCAATGGCTGGATTCGTCCTCCCACTCAACAACCACCCGGCGGCTGCCCCTAAGATCCCTGGCAGCAGGGCGAGCAATGCCCAAAGCCACGGGTGGGATTTGACCGGCTTCTTGCTCCGGCTGAGAATCAGAAAGCTGACTGCAATTCCCGCAAGTGCGAACATCAAGATAGGGAGCCAGCTCAGGTCGTAGATTAGACTGATGTGCACGCAGGCGGCCGACAAGAGCACGATTGGGAGAATGACCACCGGCAATGGGATGAAAATTTGCAACATGCGGACTGCATACCGCTGCGCAGCGACGTAGATCTTCCACAAAGTCCCAGTATTCTCCGCTGAACCGGTATCGACGGCGAGCTCACTCAAGCTGCCGAGATGCAGAATCAACTGGAACAATGCAAACAGGAAACTCAGAAACGTGTTGTTAGGCCGGGCCAGATCGGCCCACAGCACTTCATAGATGTGGACATCGGCTTCTCCGCCTGGCGCTTTTGCGCTCCGCTTGCCCTCAAGTCGGGTCGTGACATAGGCATCGGTATTGGCGCCACCTTTATAGCCTTGCAGAAGCAGTCGCATAAAGGTATTTCCGGCTTTTCCACGTTCCACTACTTTGTTCTTCTTGCCATAGTCGGTCGCCAATTCCGCGAATTTTGTGCTTTGCTCCTCGTACAGATTCATTGCGCGAGCCGCGAGACCTTTCTTCAGTTCGACAGGGAGCGGTTTAGCCTGAACTGGCTGCAAAGGGATTTGAACGCCCACGGACGGGAAGAAACCGAAGTAGCGGGAAGTGCTTGGTTCGGTGGCGGGCAGCGAGAACAGCAAGTTCGCCATCGCGTCTTCCGTCGCGCCTGCTGCGTGCGCCCCCACACCATGCACTCCTACGATGGCAACCCGAGGAATTCGCTTGCCTGTTGAAGCCAGATGAGATGCAGATGTATCATCCGGCGCAACAGCCGTGCCGTAGACATGGTTTCTTTCGTCAGTGACGCTGGACTGATTCACCTTGCATCCGCCTTGATTGGAATTCAGTACTTATATTCCAACTACCGGCGCTTAGCCAGTCCAAAGTGAATTAATTGTCAGAAGTTTTAGTGCACTTTTGTGCCACAAATAGACTGGTGTGGTGAACCCCACCTTAGCCTCGAACAGTTCTAGTTCATATCGCTGCCTTTGGTCTTATGTCAGGACGAACAATCCCCAACCATATTGCATACTTATAGTCTCTGGTTTGGAAATGTCTTTTCGCACACAACCGTGGGTAGCTCGCCGTTTCCAGCGACTTGACGGCCGGCTCAGTTCGGGAGAGTTACGCCTTCACTCCGCCTTTTGCGAGAAGGTATGAATGCCGCACTCCAGCTTGGCCCCACCCCACCGGCCCGACCGCAGGTCCGCACCATCCAGCGGGACGCTGGTGCACGGTTCGCAACCGATGCTGGTGAAACCCTCGTCGTACAACGGCAGGTACTCGATCTCGTGCTCGACTGTGTACTTCCAAACCCTCTTCCAATCCCAGGCCGCGAGCGGGCTCACTTTCAGCAAGTGTTTGCCGCTGGGCAGGAAATGGTTTTCGACCATCTTCAGGTTCTTTCTCGTTGGTGACTGCTCTCTGCGCAATCCGCTAAACCAAAGATCGAACGGCTCCAGTGCTCTCATCAATGGTTCCACCTTGCGTCGCTGGCAGCACAGACCCGGATTGCTCCGATACAGAATTCCCAAGTCGGATTCCTGTTTGGCCACCGACTGGGTCGGCATTACGTTCACAAGGTTCAGGCCCCACAATCGAGCCATGCGATCGCGGTAAGCGTAAGTTTCGGCAAAGTGATATCCGGTATCGAGGAAGAGAACCGGCACGTGTGGGAGGCGTTTCCGCAGGAGGCTGAGTACGATCATGCCCTCTGCCTGAAAGCTGCACGTGATACAGACCGAGCCACGATTTTCTTCGAGTACACGATCAATCACCTCCCCAGCATCCAGGTTCTCGTACTGTCCTGTATTTGTCTGCAGGTTCATGATTCACCATTCCCTTTCGTCGTGGCGGTTTCTTGCCATAAGGTCGTAGCGTTACCGAGAATCCCTTGCCATCCGGTGCTGCCAACCAAAGCTTCACTGCGGCAGCGGGCGACCTGGCCAATGATGATGAGCGCGGGCGATGGCGGCACGGCGATTGACCCGAGCGCCGCGATGTCGGTCCACAGCAACTCCTGGTCCGGCCGTGATGCGTTCGCCACCACCACGCACGGCGTATCGGGACTCACACCTGCGGTGATCAGGTCACTGCGAATCTCGCGACAGTGGCCCGTCGGCATATAGATCACCAGCGTGGAGTCTTGCGAGGCGTAGCGCGCGATGTTCGTCCGCCCCTTGCCGGTCGCCTGTTGGGCGGTGAGAAAGATCACGCCTGCCGCTGATTGCCGGTCGGTGAGCGTGATCCCTGCCTGCGCCGCGGCAGCCAGGGCCGCGGTAATGCCGGGCACAACTTCAAATTCAATTCCAGCTTGCCGCAGCGCCGACATCTCTTCTGCGGCCCGGCCGAATACCGAAGGGTCTCCACCCTTCAGCCGAACAATTACGTCAGCGCAGCTCGAGAGATCTACGAGTAGCTGGTTGATGGCATCCTGCGTGAGGCGCTTTTCACCCACGCGCTTGCCCACATCCACCAACTGCGCATTCGGCCCTGCAATCTGCAGGATCTCTTCGCTAACCAGTGCGTCATGCAGAACGATGTCGGCAGATCGCAGAATGCGGACAGCTTTCACCGTCAACAACTCGGGATCGCCCGGGCCGGCGCCAACGAGGTAGACTTTCGCTCTCATGCCGCGTCCTCCCCGCGCTCGAGTTCGCGCCCGCGCGCAGCCTCCAGGCGATCGAAGACTTCACGGCTGGCGAGGCGCCCTAGAATGCGGCGCCGCGATTCAAAGTTGCTGCCTCGGCTCATCAACGCTGAGCGCACTCGTCCCAGCCATTCCACCCAGCGCTCGTATTCCGGGCCGAACTGAACTTCCAGTTCTTTCCGCAAGCGCTGCGCCAGCGAGGGACTGAGCCCCGTCGTGGATATGGCAATTTGCAGTGCTCCGCGGTCCACCACCGCGGGATAATAAAAATGGCAATCTTGCGGCTGATCGACCGCATTGCACAAAATCCCGCGCCGGTCGGCTTCGCGATAAACCAGGGCATTCGTTTCGCAACTTGACGTCGCCGCAACTACCAGGAATATTCCGTCGAGGTCATCGGCTCGAAAGCTGCGGGACTCCCACCGGATCTCGTCTCGGTGTGCACGTTGCAGCAGGGCCGGTGTCAAGTGGGGCGAAGCCACCGTCACGCGCGCTCCCGAGCGCAACAAGCTCGCGATCTTGCCTTCCGCTATTGCGCCCCCTCCCACCACCAGACACGGCCTTCCATCAAGCTTCAGGAAAATCGCGAAGAGCGCTGACTGTTGTCTGTTCATCCTTCCACCCCGTGAGGAATGCGGCCCGCCGCTGGATCGCGCTCGACGCCGATGACATCTCCACCGGCGAGAAAAGCGCGAATCTCCTCGTTCGAGTGGCGCCCGAAGAATTGCCGCAAGTTCTCATCCGGACCTCTCGCCGCCAGGTAGCGGTTCAACAGGCGCTCGATGGCGTCGGGCACTTCCCCGGCCGGGCAGCGATATCCCACCGGACGCGCGATGGCCTGATGTTTGCCAACCGCGCCGCCAACGCAAAAGTAGTAAGCGTCAATCAGTTGGCCGTTCTGCTTGATCTTCTTGCCCTCAAGCCCGAGGTCAGCGATCCAGTGCTGGCCGCAACTGTTAGGGCAACCTGTCACATGCAGCTTCAGGTGTTGTTCAAAGCCCGGCAGTCGCTCGTCCAGTTCTTCGGCCAGCCACCGTCCAAATGACTTGGTTTCCGTGATCGCGATTTTGCAGAATTCGGTCCCAGAGCAGGCGATGATGCCGCGCCGGAAGGGCGAGCCTTCGGTAGGTAGGCCCGCGAGTTGCAGCCTACCCGCAACTGCAGCCGCGTTGTGCTCGGGCACGTTGACAATCAGCAGGTTCTGCATGTTCGTCGTGCGTAACTCGCCCCCGGCGTAGCGATCAGACAGATCGGCTGCGGCGTGTAGTTGGGCCGCCGAAATCCGTCCTCGCAGAACCGAAGCTCCCACGTAGCGGTAGCCTGGCTGCTTCTGCCGGTGCACTCCCACGTGATCGCGATACACGTCATCAGGAACCTCTTCCGGAACGGCTGGAGCCAGATGGAGTCCCAGGCGGCCGTTTAGCTCGCCGAGAAACTGCTCAGTCGTCCATCCATGCTTCAGGAACAGGAACTTCAACCGCGCTCGCTCGCGGTTCTCGCGCAGGACATCGCTGTCGCGAAAGATGGACGCGACGGCCTTGAGCACTGGCAACACCTGCTCCGGCAGGACGAACGCGTCCAGCCGTTTCGCCAGATGAGGATCGGTTGACAAACCTCCCGCGACGCGCAAGGAAAAACCAACCTCGCCGCCGTTACGGCGCACGGCTGTCAAGCCGATGTCATTGATCTCTGGATACGAGCACCAGGCATGGCACCCGGTAATGCAAATCTTAAATTTGCGCGGCAGGTTATAGAACTCGCAATTGCCCACGAACTCCCGGTTCGCCTCCTCCACCAGTTGCGAGGCGTCGTAAATCTCGTCGGCATCAACGCCGGCCAGCGGGCAGCCGACGATATTGCGAACGTCGTCACCGCACGAGCCCATCGTGGTGAGACCCGCGCGCCACAACGCGTCGAGCACTTCCGGCAGGTCTTCGATCGTCACCCAGTGCAACTGGATGTTCTGCCGGACGGTGATATCGGCGCTGCCGCGGGCATACTTCTCAACCACATCGGCAATGGCCCGCACTTGGTGCGAGAGCAGGATTCCGTTCGGTATCCGGATGCGCACCATGAAGTACGGAAGCGCCTTGCCTTCACCACCCGATCCCCCGACCGCTCCCACGCCATCGCCTTGCGTGTACACGCCCCAGAAGCGGAAATACGTCCCCAACCACTCCGGAGGAATCGACGCAAGTCCGCTCTGTGCAAACCCACGAATCTCGTCGAGGCACTCCCAGGCATTCTTCTCCCGCTTAAGCCGCTCGATTCGCTGGGCCTTCGTTTCCTTGACAACTTCCGGCATCCGCCACCTCTTTGCGCCAAAAAGAAAAACCCACGTGTCAGATGGCTCTGACGCGTGGGTTAGGGAAATCCTGCTTAGATAAGAAAGCTAGGTGGTATTTCCAGAGGCGTCAGAATCTGTGCACCCGCAACAACAGCAGGACATGCAACAACAATTCTGACGACCACTCAACATGATTGTATGACACTACACAAGTAAGGTCAGATGGTCAAGTGACTAAATGATAAAATTCGCTTCAGTAGTTACGAATCATGCGCCCTGAGTGATGGATCGCAAGAACTTCGACGCGACCTCCACAGGCTATCGAAAGTTCGGCGGGTCGCCGTTGATGATTTACGGCACCACTGCGGTCGGTAACTCGCGCAGTTACTGATATTTCCGCAGCCTCCGATGGTCCGAGGCCAGGTGTCTGTCATTAAGCGTGCAACCTATTGAAAATATTTGATCAACTGTTCCCCTTACAAACTCCTTACAGGCCATTGATTCACGCTTTATGTGTGCCGGCGTCCAATTGGATGAGCGCGGAAAGGCGCCAATAAGGAAATGTCAGCTCAGGAAGTGTTCGTTCAACAGTTTGAAAGGTTATTTCGTCACCACTGCGAAGGGCTTTCATTCGAAGAGGAACAGGAGAGTGCGTCATGGAATTCGACGTCACCAGAGGAACGCGACCGACTGGTCGCGGCCGCGCGTTTGGCGGTTCTCGAATTGGAAGCCAATGCCAAGATCAAGATACGGAAGAATTCTGAGCGCTACTTTGCAAAGCCTGGTGAAGCGGAGTGGGGATGCTGACAGAGTTGTTGCTGGCAGCCCGAGTTTGGATGGGGCAATCTCATTCATCCCTGATCACGGAGAGATTGGAGTCTGCGTGGCGGTGGCTCTCAGGGTTTAGGGGCTCTACCCCATGGCGCCGACAGAAGAGTGCGAACCGGCGCGATTATGTTTAAGTCTCCGCAACTCCACCCTGGCGGCTGGCTAGGGATCTGGTCCGGGAAAGCAATTCTTCTAGCTTTGTCAATAACTCTTCCGAAGCGTTACCCTTAGTTATCCACACGTCGGCAGCTCCGATCGACTCGCATGGTAGCTCTGCATAGGCAGACAACACTACAATCGGCAACTTCTTCTGTCGCAGTAACTCGCGCGCCAAAGAAAGGCCATTCATGCCCGGCAGATAGTAATCAACGATCACAAGATCAACCGCGTCTGGTCGAAACACCTCAATCGCTTTAGCCGGCGACTCTGCGGTGAGCACACGATAGCCCGCTCGCTCCAACATCAGCTTGCGCAAGGCTAGTTGGTTTTCCTCATCGTCCACGCAAAGTATTGTGGCATTCATCTTATGCAAGAGACCGCCTCAAACCATTTGACTCAATGCTCGATTTCTACACACTGTCACATCGAGCAGATCTAAGAAGACCCTAAGTTGTGTCGCTTCCTTGTTTTCGCTTCGGCCAGGACCGCAGAGACTTTCTCACACAATATTACCGGCCCCACCACCTTGCTCAGAAACAGATCTGCACAGTCTGCATCGCTAGGAACCTCATTTACGCCGGAGTGCAGGATGACAGGCAGCCCTGGCAGTCTGGTCTTTATGTTGCGGGCGAGTTCCGTCCCAGTCGAACCAGGCATAAGCTGGTCCGACAGCACCAGATCGATATGGCGGGAAGTAACAATGTCCCAAGCTTCTGTCGCCGAGCCCGCAGTAATTACTTTGTAGCCAGCGTTCTCCAACACCAGCCTCCTAAGCTTCAGCGGAATCTCTTCATCGTCTACGCATAGGATGACGGCTTTGTCCTCGAGCATCATCGGTTGCTTCCTCTTCCTACCCGGCCGTCGCGGACATACTAAAACCTACGTTCGGAGCAGTCGGCAACCCGGGAATGAAAACCGAGAAACACGTTATGCGGCCAGTCGCCAAACGAATGCTGCGGAACCGTATTGTGCCGTCATACTTTTGAATGATTCCCCTGCTAATCCAAAGGCCAAGCCCAGTGCCTTTCGCGTCCTTAGTCGTGAAAAATGGTTCGAAGATTCTTTTGGCATATTGTGGATCAATACCTGATCCCGTGTCTGATATCGAAATCCGTACTCCGTGTCGCCCTGTTTTTTCTTCGGTCCGATTGTCAACCCGCACGCGCAAGCGCCCGCCCTCTCTCATCGCCTCTATGGCGTTTCCGATGAGGTTCAGAAATACCTGCTTCAACTCATTTGGAAATCCCTGGATCGCGGCGCTACCTCGAAATTGTTTCTCCAACGTGATTCCATTCGCATTGATACGGCGAGACTGCAGTTCGAGAACATTATCCAGGACATCGAACACGGAGATGAATACGGGTTCCTTTGACTCGCGATAAAAACTAAGTGTCTGCTTGGTTATATGGGTTACGCGTGCCAATTCTTGCTCAGCTAAGCCCGCATAATAGTGGGCCTCGTTATCTAATGATGGATGTTTCCGGAGAAGGAAGAATGCATTGGAAATCGCTTCTAACGGGTTGTTGATTTCATGAGCTATGATGCCAGCCAGGCGACCCATGGCCGCAAGCTTCTCGGACCTGACTAATGCATCTTCCGTTAGCTTTCGCTCTGTCATGTCGATGCACCCCCCGATGTAGCCCGAGAAACTCTGGTCCGGACCAATCAGCGGAACACCGTTATCTATGATCCAGCGATATTCACCGTCGGCTCGACGCAAACGATACTCCATGGAGAACGGAAGGCGCTCGTCGAACGACGTACTGTAAGTCTGCCAGCATCGTTCAAGATCGTCTGGGTGGACGCCCTCCATCCAACCGTCTCCTATCTCCTGCACCAGCGTCCTGCCGGCAAACTCAAGCCATGGCTTGTTGAAATAGGAGCGTAGCTTGTCGAGCCCGGAAATCCAAATCATAACTGGCGCCTTATCGGCCATAGTTCGGAAGCGCCTTTCGCTCTCGGATACCCGCTCCTGTGCGCGTTTCTGCTCCGTGATATCAGTGTTCGTTCCAAACCACCGCACAATTCGGCCGCTCGTTTCGCGAATTGGCAGCGCCCGTGAAAGGAACCAACGGTATTCGCCGTCCTGTCCCCGGAGCGGGAACGTATCCTCCCACGGGTCACCCGAGGCCCATGAGCGCTCAATTCCGGCAACGACTCGGGCTGCATGTTCTGGATGCACTACCTTTTGCCAACCGTCCTTCTGCATCTCTTCTAGGCTCGTGGCGGTGTATTCGTACCACCGCTGGTTGTACCAGAAGACTGACCCGTCAGGGTCGGCGATCCAGGCTAATTGCGGGATCGAATTCGCTAGAGTGCGGAATTGACTCTCGCTCGCCTGAAGTTCCTCAGTTCTCTGTACGACTCGATGCTCCAAATCCCGATTTAGCTTTTCTAGTTGCTGAGTCTTTCGATGTAGCTCAGCAAACACGCTCACCTTTGCCCTTAACACCTCAGGAACCACGGGGACAGAGATGTAGTCCACCGCGCCTCGCTGGTAGCCCTTAACCCGGTCAACGTCCGACAGGTGTACAGCGGAAATAAAGATAATTGCGGTCTTCTGGAACCTTGGATGTTCCTGGATCATCTCGGCAAGTTGAAAGCCGTCCAGATCCGGCATACTTACATCCATCAGTACCACGGCAACATCGGTTTTCAGAAGCTGCTCCAAGGCCTGCTTCCCGGACGAAGCCTTAAGCAGATTCTCGCCCAGCTCGCGAAGGATGACTTCGTAGCTCAGCAGCTTCGCCGGCTGATCGTCCACCATCAGGATGTTGACCTGGTCATTCACCTGCATTGCTTCCTTGCGCGACGCTTTAGGCGGCAACCTGCGAAGCCACGCGCCCTCTCGTTATCTGTGCAACCACATACGCAGAGCTGACAGCAACTGTTCGGTATTGACGGGCTTCGCTAGATATTCTGAAGCTCCCGCTTCGAGACACTTCTCACGATCGCCCTTCATGGCCTTGGCTGTAAGCGCAATGATTGGAAGGCGGCGAAACGATGAATTTTGGCGGATCACCTGCATCGTTTCGTAGCCGTCCATTTCAGGCATCATGATATCCATAAGGGTGATGGCGACGTCTGGAGTCGACTCGAGCGTCGCGATCGCTTCGCGCCCGGTCTCCGCCGTAAGCACAGTCATTCCGCGGCGCTCGAGTACGCTGCTGAGTGCGAAGATATTGCGCACGTCATCATCCACCACCAGCACCTTTTTTCCAACCAGCGCCTCATCGGAGCGGTGCAGGCGATCAAGCATATTTTGCTTCTCCGGCGGCAGGTTGGTAATTACCCGGTGGAGGAACAGTGCGGTTTCGTCAAGCAGCCGCTCCGGCGACTCCACTCCTTTTACAACCACGCTGCGCGCTAGAGAGTGCAGCCGTGCATCTTCTTCCGAAGACAGTTCCTTCCCTGTGAAAACTACGACCGGTAGATCGCTGAGCGACGGCGTATCACGGAGTCGTTCCAGGACCTCAAAGCCCGACATGTCGGGCAGTCGGAGATCGAGCACGACACAATCGAATTGCTCTTCATTGACCAACGCCAGTCCTTCAGTGCCGGTATCGGCGAAGGTGACGTCAATGTCGTCGTAACCCAGCAACTCTCGAATGCTGAACTGCTCGGCGGGATCGTCTTCAATCACCAGCAGTTTCTTGCGTCGAGCACTGGCATATGCCTTGATACGATCCAACGCCGCATCCAGTCCCTCGGGCGATGTAGGCTTCGTCACAAAGGAGAATGCGCCCCGCGCCAAACCGTGATGCCGTCCCTCATCCAAGGTAAGCATCTGTACGGGGATGTGGCGGGTCGCCGGGTCTTGTTTCAAGTGGTTAAGGACCGTCCAACCGAGCATGTCCGGGAGAAAAACATCCAGTGAGACGGCCGTCGGGTGAAACTCGCGGGCAAGGGCAAGCCCTTCCGTTCCCCGAAGAGCCACGAGAACTTTGAAGCCCTTGTCGCGGGACAAATCGCAAATCGCCCGGGCATAGTGAGGATCGTCTTCTACGATCAACAGGACGGCGTCGCCCGCCTGGATGTTGTCGCGATCATCGACGATACGCTCAACCGGAATTTCTGACGCGCCCACACTCGCCAATTGAAGAGGCAAAGAGGATGGAGACGCTTTCCCCTCCAGAACGGACACACTGGGCACGGATGGGCCGACATATGTCTGGGGGAGATACAGAGTGAATGAGCTACCCTTGCCGAGCTCGCTGCGCAACTGGATCTCTCCGCCTAAGAGGCTCGCCAATTCGCGGCTGATCGCCAGCCCCAAGCCGGTTCCCCCGTATTTGCGGCTCGTTCCTGCATCCGCCTGCTGGAACGCCTCAAAGATGATCCGCTGCTTTTCGTGCGGAATGCCAATTCCGGTGTCTGCAACCTCGAAGGCCACCACAGACCCAGCTCGCCTTAGGATCGGATGATCTTCGCTCCATCCTTTTTCGACAGGCAGAATTGAAAGGCGTACTCCACCCTGCTCGGTGAACTTAAAAGCATTGGACAGCAGATTCTTCAGCACCTGTTGCAGACGCTTGGAGTCTGTGACCAAACTACGGTCGAGGTTCGGGTCAGTGTAAACTTCGAAGCCGAGCCGCCGGTTTTCGGCTTCATGGCGGAAAGGCCGAGCCACCATATCCAGCAGACTGCCGAAGAACACTTCCTCCGCCTCGACCGAAACCGTACCGGATTCGATCTTCGAGAGGTCAAGAATGTCGCTGATCAGGTTCAGCAGGTCAGTTCCAGCGCCATGAATGGTGCGTGCATACTCGACTTGCTTGGCTGTCAAATTGTGATCGGGATTGTCTCCGAGTTGCTGACCGAGAACCAGGATACTGTTCAGCGGTGTACGCAGCTCGTGTGACATGTTCGCCAGGAACTCCGACTTGTACTTTGAGGTGAGGGCCAATTCCTTCGCCTTGTCTTCCAGGGCGCGACGGGCCTGCTCAATCTCCTGGTTCTTCCTTTCCACCTCGACGTTCTGTTCGGCCAACTGTTGCGCTTTTTGCGCCAGTTGCTCGTTGGTTTGCTGCAATTCTTTTTGCTGGGTCTGTAGTTCGGTCGCCAACTGCTGCGACTGTTTCAGCAATCCTTCCGTCTGCATGGTTGCTTCAATGCTGTTGAGCACGATGCCAATGCTGGCGGTCAGTTGCTCCAGAAACGCCAGGTGCGACGCGGTGAACGTACCTAATGAAGCCAGTTCGATCACAGCTTTGACTCGATCCTCAAATAGACACTGGCAGCACAATGACGTTTCGCGGTACAGCCTCAAACAGACCCGAGCGAATCGAGATGCTGTCAGGCGGCAAATCGTTGATCAGCATCCGCCGTTTCTCAGCCGCACACTGGCCCACGAGGCCTTCCCCGACTTTCAATTGCCGCAAGTTGCCGTTTTCGCCGTCGCTGGCAAATGCGGAGAGGAGGGCATGGTGGTCGATCCTTCGCTCTCCATCTGGTAAATGACTCCCTGCTGGGCATTCACCAACTGCGCAGAGTTCCGACAGCAGCATTCTTCCGACGGTGGTCAGATCGCGCTGGCCCTGCAAGCATGCTGGTGAATCGCGCCAGGTTCGTCTTCAGCCAATCCTGCTCGGTGTTGCGCTCCGTCGTGAGGCGGAGGTTGTTGATCATGGTGTTGATGTTGTCTTTCAGTTCGGCAACTTCGCCGCTGGCCTCGACCTGAATCGAGCGCGTCAGGTCGCCCTTTGTGACGGCCGTCGCCACTTCGGCGATAGCGCGTACCTGGTTGGTCAAGTTGTCAGCCAGTAGATTGACGTTTCCGGTGAGGTCCTTCCAGGTACCGGCGGCGCCAGGCACATTGGCCTGACCACCAAGACGTCCCTCAACGCCCACCTCACGCGCTACAGTCGTGACCTGGTCGGCGAAGGTGGCCAGCGTGTCCGTCATGTTGTTGATCGTTTCCGCCAGCGCCGCGACTTCACCTTTGGCATAAACTGTTAGTTTTTGTGTGAGCACACCGTTTGCGACTGCGGTCACTACCTTGACGATTCCGCGCACCTGCTCGGTAAGGTTGGCCGCCATTACGTTTACGTTATCGGTCAGGTCCTTCCACGTTCCGGCGACGCCGGGTACCTGCGCCTGCCCGCCCAGCTTTCCTTCCGTTCCAACTTCGCGCGCCACGCGGGTTACTTCGGCTGCAAACGCATTGAGCTGGTCCACCATGGTGTTGATGGTGTTCTTCAGTTCCAGAATCTCGCCTTTCACATCAACCGTGATCTTGCGCGACAATCACCACGCGCGACAGCCGTGGTCACTTCGGCGATATTGCGCACCTGCCCGGTCAGATTCCGGGCCATGGCATTCACCGAGTCCGTAAGGTCCTTCCACGTGCCCGCAACCCCGGGTACGTTTGCCTGACCGCCGAGCCGGCCCTCGGTACCAACCTCGCGAGCTACGCGTGTAACTTCGGCGGCAAAGGAACGCAACTGCTCCACCATGGTGTTGAGGGTTTCTTTGAGCTGCAAAATTTCGCCGCGCACGTCGACGGTGATTTTCTTCGACAGATCGCCCGTTGCGATCGCGGTCGCGACTTCAGCAATATTTCGGACTTGGCCGGTGAGATTGTTGGCCATGAAGTTGACGTTGTCGGTGAGGTCTTTCCATGTACCGGCAACACCGGGCACTTGGGCCTGGCCGCCCAGCTTGCCGTCGGTACCGACCTCGCGGGCAACGCGCGTCACTTCCCCGGCGAATGCGTTGAGTTGGTCAACCATTGTGTTGATGGTGTTCTTCAGCTCCAGAATTTCGCCCTTTACGTCCACCGTGATCTTGCGAGACAAGTCGCCACGGGCAACCGCAGTAGTCACCTCCGCAATATTGCGTACCTGGCCTGTCAAGTTTCCGGCCATTGCATTCACCGAGTCGGTCAGGTCCTTCCACGTTCCGGCCACGCCGGGCACGTTCGCCTGTCCGCCCAAGCGCCCTTCGCTTCCGACCTCACGAGCTACGCGCGTCACCTCGGCGGCGAACGAACGCAACTGTTCGACCATCGTGTTCAGTGTTTCTTTGAGCTGGAGGATCTCGCCCCGTACATCAACGGTGATCTTCTTTGACAGATCGCCGGTTGCGATCGCCGTTGCAACTTCCGCGATGTTTCGGACTTGGCCAGTCAGGTTGCTGGCCATGAAGTTAACGTTGTCCGTGAGGTCCTTCCACGTGCCAGCCACGCCGGGCACCTCCGCCTGACCACCCAACTTGCCGTCGGTGCCAACTTCGCGTGCCACGCGCGTCACTTCACCAGCGAAGGCGTTGAGCTGATCCACCATTGTGTTAATGGTGTTTTTCAGTTCAAGAATTTCGCCCTTCACATCGACCGTAATCTTGCGGGACAAGTCGCCGCGGGCCACGGCGGTGGTCACCTCAGCGATATTACGTACCTGACCAGTCAGGTTCCCGGCCATCGAGTTCACAGAGTCCGTGAGGTCCTTCCACGTTCCAGCCACACCGGGAACGTTGGCCTGACCACCCAGACGCCCTTCCGTTCCGACTTCGCGCGCGACGCGTGTCACTTCACCGGCGAACGCATTGAGCTGGTCCACCATCGTGTTGATGGTTTCCTTCAGCAGTAGGATCTCGCCGCTCACGTTGACCGTGATCTTCTTTGACAGGTCTCCATTGGCAATGGCCGTCGAGACTTCCGCGATGTTGCGGACCTGACCCGTCAAGTTACTTGCCATGGAATTTACTGAGTCTGTAAGGTCCTTCCATGTACCGCCAACTCCAGGGACCTGCGCCTGTCCACCCAGCTTCCCGTCCGTACCGACTTCGCGTGCCACGCGAGTCACTTCCGAGGCAAACGAGCGAAGCTGGTCCACCATCGTGTTGAGGGTGTCTTTCAGTTCGAGAATCTCACCCTTCACATCGACCGTAATCTTGCGCGACAGGTCGCCGCGCGCCACTGCCGTCGCGACTTCGGCGATATTGCGGACCTGCGCCGTGAGGTTGCCAGCCATGAAGTTGACGTTGTCAGTCAGATCTTTCCACGTACCGGCTACGTCAGGCACTTGTGCCTGCCCACCCAGCTTGCCTTCAGTGCCGACTTCGCGCGCCACGCGCGTGACCTCGCCGGCAAACGCGTTCAACTGGTCCACCATCGTATTGATGGTGTTCTTCAACTCGAGAATTTCGCCCTTCACATCCACGGTGATCTTGCGCGACAAGTCGCCGCGAGCCACAGCCGTCGTTACCTCGGCAATATTGCGCACCTGCCCAGTGAGGTTTCCGGCCATTGAGTTCACGGAATCCGTGAGGTCCTTCCACGTTCCTGCCACGCCGGGCACGTTCGCTTGGCCGCCCAGTCGGCCTTCGGTGCCCACCTCGCGCGCGACGCGAGTTACTTCGCCGGCAAAGCGATTCAGCTGATCGACCATCGTGTTCAGCGTTTCTTTTAGCTGCAAAATCTCGCCGCGCACGTCGACAGTGATTTTGCGCGACAAGTCGCCACTCGCGATTGCAGTCGCCACCTCAGCAATGTTGCGAACCTGGCCAGTCAGGTTGCTGGCCATGAAGTTAACGTTGTCTGTAAGGTCTTTCCACGTGCCGCCAACTCCCGGCACCTGCGCCTGTCCGCCTAGCTTGCCTTCGGTTCCGACTTCGCGTGCGACGCGCGTCACTTCCCCCGCGAAGGCATTGAGCTGGTCCACCATCGTATTAATGGTGTCTTTGAGCTCGAGGATTTCTCCTTTCACATCCACCGTGATCTTGCGCGACAAATCTCCGCGAGCCACCGCCGTCGTCACCTCGGCGATGTTGCGAACCTGTGCCGTGAGATTGCCGGCCATTGCGTTGACGGAATCGGTGAGGTCTTTCCACGTGCCCGCCACTCCGGGCACGACAGCCTGTCCGCCCAATTTGCCGTCAGTACCAACCTCGCGCGCTACGCGCGTCACTTCGGATGCGAAGGAGCGCAACTGGTCCACCATCGTATTGATGGCTTCTTTCAACTGCAGAATTTCCCCTCGCACATCGACCGTGATCTTTCGCGATAGGTCTCCATTCGCCACAGCATTGGTGACCTCGGCAATGTTGCGCACCTGACCGGTAAGGTTGCTCGCCATCGAGTTGACGGAATCCGTGAGGTCTTTCCAGGTGCCCGCAACGCCCGGTACCTGTGCCTGTCCGCCGAGCTTGCCGTCAGTGCCCACCTCGCGCGCCACCCGAGTAACTTCAGCCGTGAAGACGCTGAGCTGTTGAATCATCGTATTGACGATATTGGCCGAGCGAAGAAACTCTCCTTCCAGTGGTCGCCCGTCCACGTCCAGCCGAACCGTCTGCGTCAGATTTCCTTGTGCAACGGCTCCGATCGCGCGCGTCACCTCTGTAGTAGGCCGTAGTAGATCTTCCACCAGCGTGTTGACGGAATTTTCCATCTCGCCCCACGCCCCTCTGGATTCATGGAACTTGGTGCGCTCTCGTGTTCTTCCTTCTTTCCCAACAACTTGCCCCACGCGCCTCAGTTCCTGGGTCATCTGTTGATTTGCGGCCACAATGTCGTTGAATGTGTCCGCAATTTTTCCCGCCAGACCAGTCCACGAACCCGGTAACCGAACCGAGAAGTCGCCATTGCGCATGACTTGCAGACTGCTCAAGATTGCCCCAAGGTCAGCAATCGGCGGCTCTGCAACCGCACTGGAAGTTAGGCGAATGTCAGCCTTTTCAGCGGAGTCGCCGTTGTTGGCGGTCGCAATCGACGCATTGCGTTCGGCTCGTTTCATGCTTATCTCCTGCGTACCGACGAGAATCGGGTTCGATACAGTCCTTTGCCTACAAGGAACACGGCTGGACCGCAAAGTGTCCGCGTTGGCTCAGTTGAATCAACGAGATGAAGCGATTGGGGCCAGAGAAGGACACAAGAGCGAAGATGTATCATGAACCCGGATGCGTCGCCATACAGTGTTTACTGTATGGCGTGGGTTTCATGCGCGGTCTGCTCGAGGGGCCCAGAGCCCGAGAGTGCTAATCATCTCGCCTATAGGGGCCACATGAAGGAATCTCTTGCGGTAGTGGCGCTCAAATCGTTTCTATCGCCCTAGGATCTCCCGCGCTGCGCGATAGCCACTTGCAATGGCCCCGTGGACCGTACCATTATTACCCGAAATGTCGGTGGCCTCTCCGGCAAAAAACAGAGTGTCGTCTACTGGTGCCGCCAGCATCTGCTGCGCTCCATCCGCCCCGACCTTGCCGTAGCTGTATGCTCCTCGCGAAAACGGGTCCCTCTGCCAATCGTGGAAATAAGCAGCCTCCAGCAATCCTTCTAACTTTTGGGGACTCACCTCAAGCAAATCCCCGAGCGTTCGCAGACTGCGCTCAATCACAAAAGAGCGGTCCCGACCCGACAGACGTTCGCCCGAGTGGGCTGGCGCCCAACCTGTAATGATCGGCAGCCTTTCCGGCATCGTCGTCCACCAGGTGGGAAACCATTCGTCTTGGGAGAACAGGAATCCCATATCGGACAGTGTCTTTGTCTCATTCGACGACGATGGCAAGATGTCATCCCAGAATCGCTCGCGAAACCGCAATACAATTCGTATTACCTTTCCCATCTCAAGCCGGTTCATCCCACCGATGTTTGCTAGCGGAAGTTGAGGCACAAAGTCCACTGCGCCGGTCTGTCCAGCCGGCGCCTTCAGAACGCCAAGGGGCAACGTCACCAATACGCGTCTTGCTCTCAGCAGTGACGATCCGTCGGCGCCCATGATTGCCACCTCCGCATGATCTGAACTCCAGGTAACGGTTTTAACGACGGCGCCGGTTCGGATGGCTACGCCATACGCCGCTGACTGCTTTTGAAAGATCTCAACCAGCGTGCCGTAACCTCCATGGGGTCGGAATGCGCGGTCTCCTTGGATGCGTTCCTCCGCACGCATCCCCTGTTCCAGCCAGTGCACTCCGACCTGAGCCGGGTCAGCCGCGTTGAAGCCGACGACATAGCCCAACGCGCGCTGCTTCGCTTCTTCCTCGGAAGGATCGTTCTGGAGAGTGTTGCAACAGTGAGCTAGAAAGTCGACAAACGATTCGTCGGGCTGAGAGCCGTCCATCTTGTCCAGAATTGCGTCGACTTGTGAAAAGAAATCGCACGCGCATAGCTGCCCGTGGGATACGCACCAGTTCGTGCCTTCAACTTCCGCTATTTGCACGCCCGCGTTAAGGAGAGGGTTCCATATCTCGCTTGGCATGCCGTGAATGAACTCTGCGCCCAACGGGATGTTGGTATCGCAGGAAGCATCGTGTGCGTCAAAAATGCGCCCGCCGATTCGGTCGCGAGCCTCAACGATGCACACGGAAACGCCGGCACGTCCCAATTCACACGCTGCGGCGAGCCCCGCAATGCCTGCGCCAATCACGATGACGTCCGGGTCGCGCGACAAGAGGATCATCCCAGTTAACTACTTCCGATTGGCCAGCCGCTTTCCGTCAGCGATTCGTCGTTTCGCGCGATCGGGCCCTTTCACCCCAAGAATCGAATACTGCTCGCCCGATAATTCGTGGTAATTCACGAAGAAATCCTCCAGTTCGTGCACGAACTGTTTCCCTAAGTCGTCAACATTCTTAATGTCAGCGAAACTGTGATTGTCCTTTTCAATCGCGACGACCCGGTCGTTTCGCTCTTTCTTCTTCTTGTCTCCCTGCTCGCCTTCGATGACTCCAATAATTCGGCATTTCAATACACAACCAGGGAATGCTGGTTCGTCCATCAGAACCAGCACGTCCACCGGATCACCATCTTCGGCGAGCGTGGACGGCACAAATCCAAAATCGTAAGGGAACGCCATTCCGGCGGGTAGGACCTTGCTGAGTTCGAACACATTCTCCGTCGTGTTGAACGCGAATTTATTTCGGCTCCCCTTCGGCGTTTCAATCACAACCCGGATGACGTCCCCGACGTCCTTCTCCGCCGGAGCAAGAAGTGCCGGATTTGCCAGCGATTTCTTCTGGGGCCCCCGTTTACTCATCCGTCCTCCTGTTTCGCGAACGTGCGTCCAAGTGCCTCTCGGAAACCATTGCGGCGCTATGTCTGGGAACCATGGCCCGCAAGCCTCCACTCAACTTTGGTAGGACTATCCAGAACGCCGCGGCCACCAGGAACCACGCAGCGGTTGCCGCAGGAAGTACCGCGGCGGCAGCATGACGCGGTAACCAGCGCCATACAACGAATGCGAAAACGGTCAGGCCAACAGCGCCCAGAACCGCGCCTGCGGCATCTACCGCTACTGCCCTTCTGGCTTTCGTATCTGACCGCTCTTTCTGCTTTTCGTGCTTCTCAAGAAGGGTCGCCGCGGCTGGAAATATGGCAGGAAACGCCAGGAAAATGCCTCCGATTTCGGGGCCATACCGCTTCGCGATTAGCCCGGTGACCGCGGTTATGATTCCGCCAAAAATGAAGCGAACCAGGTATTCACGCCACGTTGACTCTTCCAGGGCGGCGATGTCGACCTCGACTTTCACGCCGACCTCAAGAACATCGCCCACAGGGCCGCGGCCGAACCAAACCACACGAGCAACGACATGCCTGTAGCCAGTAAGGCGCTTAGTTTGCCGCGAATCAGCAACCGCGTTGTCACCGCAGCGTAAATACAAAACGCGACCGCCCCTGCCACCATCGACCGCGCTTCTATGCTCGCGTACCCAGCTCCACGATCGATAACCGCCGGAGATAGAGTTGCAAGCGCCACAGATGGAGCTGCGGCAAACAGACCTGCAAAGCTCTTCGGCTTTAAGACGTCTCCCAGGACCGCAAATGCGGACACCAGTATTCCTCCCAACACGGCCCGCGCTAGGATCTCCTTCATACTTCCCCTACCGCGAATTACGTCTCGGCAGCTCGCACACTGGGCCGCTTAGCAGCCTCGTTCCAGAAATCATTTCCGCTATGGCTTCGGACATCTCTCTTTCATCGCGCTCTAACAAACAATATCTTCCAGCAACGCATGGCAACAATCAGGCTTTCTCCGTACTCATCTCGCCCTGCCGAAGTGGTTGCTTCGCGCGCCCGAAGCTTACAAGAACGGCAGACGCTTTCCTCCGGGCTCCGTTGTTCCGCGGCTGCCTCACCTATCACAAAGCGACGTGTCCTACGTCCTTTCGCACCTCACTTGCTGTCCTGTAATGAAAGCATTGTGAGGGAAGGGATGTGTCTCTTCCCGGGCCGCGCTAAGCCGCGGGGCGTATCGCTCTTTGAAAACTCGCAGAAAGCCTTGGGGCCTGGCAATCGACGTTAGGCCGAGCCCGCCTGACCCAATCTCCTTGCCGCGCAACGAAAAGCCGCGCGCCGACGACTGTTGGCGAAGGAACTGGCGAAAATTGCCACCCCAACCCTTTTTGAATCTAATGGATACATATAACTTGCTTATTATTCAATAAGTTGCGAACAATTTGCCCCTAACTGACTGATTCTAAACAGCAGCCAAATAGTTTTTAAAGATATGGTGTCATACATCACTACAACACTTGTGCATCACCGGGCGGACGAGAATAGACGGCTCGGATGCTGGCCCGAAGACCAGTACGACCCAAAACCGCCTTTTCCGCAACCTGTGAAGGCGTGCTCCACCCGTTCTCGGAAAATGCACATGCTCCCAACAAAAAGCTTCCCGAATTCCTGAAATCAGATTATCTTCTTTCAGTAAAGTTTTATGCGCACTCGTCTGCTGGCCGCAGGGAGCCTCCTGTCTGAACAAAGACAAGGGCCCACCCGTCGTGAAGTCCTCTCCCTGATCGCCAAGGGCGCGCTGGCATCTTCCATTCTCGGCCCGAACTTGTTCGGGATCGGTCCCGGAATCCAATCGGCAGGGCAGCAGGCGTTCCCCGCGGAATGGGAGCTGACCGATGCCGCGCTGCTGGAAGAGATCGTAAGCCGCGCGGTTTTGTTTTTCTGGAATGAAGCCAGTCCTCGCACCGGACTGGTCCGCGACCGCGCTTTGGCAGACGGCGGCCCGGATCCGCGGCGCATGGCGAGCATTGCAGCCACCGGATATGGTCTCGCTGCACTCTGCATCGCACACCAGCGCCGCTACATTCCTTCCCGGGAAATTTATGCACGGGTCATCGGGACGCTGAACTTTCTGCTGAACCATGCCGAGCAGGTCAACGGTTTCTTCTACCACTTCCTCGATATAGAAACTGGACGGAGAGTGGGCCGATGCGAAGTCTCTCCCATCGACACGACCATTCTCTTATGCGGAGTTCTGACGGCCCGTGCATACTTTCAACATCCTGAGATTCAGCAGCTCGCAAGCACCATCTATCGCCGGATGAATTGGCGCTGGATGTTGAATGGCGGAGTGACGTTCGCGAAGTGCTGGACGCCAGAAAACCAGTTCGCCGCCGACCGTTGGGACACCTACAGCGAGCTGATGATGATGTATCTGCTGGCCGTTGGCGCCCCGCTTTACAACATCAGCCCTTCATCATGGGATGCGCTGGGGCGGCCGGTAAAAGAGCTTGAGGGCGGCCACACCTACATTAGTGGTGACGATCCGCTGTTCGTGCACCAGTACTCGCAGGCATGGTTCGATTTTCGCGGCCGGCGGGACCGGTATGCGAACTATTTCGAGAACTCGGCCACTGCTACGTATGCCCATAAGCAGTTCTGTCGTAAGTTGACCCAGCGTTTCCCCGATTACGACGACCAGACTTGGGGCATCTCAGCTTCGGACTCTTCGCGTGGCTATCGAGCCTGGGGCGGGTCGTCGGAGACCGGCGAGTTCGAACGGAACCGTGGTGCCAGGCGCGGCTGCGGGCTCGATCCCATTTCTTCCCAAAGATACGATTAGCTGCTTGAGGAATCTCTATCTCAAGTATGGATCGCAAGTCTGGAAACGCTATGGGTTCGTAAACGCGTTTAATCCGCTGACAGGTTGGATCGACCAGGACGTGATTGGCATCGACACCGGCATCAGCATGATGATGGCGGAGAACTATCGCAGTGGGCTCATCTGGCAGACCTTCATGAGGAACCCGGAGGCGCAAAGGGCCATGCAACTGGTGGGATTCCAGCCTTCCGTCCAGGCGGCAGCAATTAGCTGACGGGCAGCCTTCGAGCTTTGTTGGAGAAGTCGCTGAAGCGCCACTTTACCAAAGCTGTCTAGTAAGGCTGAAACAGTTGTTTCGTGGCGCGCTGGATTGCGGATGATCGCTGGAACCAACGCCAGACACGGCCCGAGCGCAGGTTTTCCGCACTTAACAGTGTGATGCCGACATCAATACCGACGACGTCTGGGTCGACCCAAAGAGTTTGCGGATTGAAAGCGTCGGCAAATCCGTAGCGGCCATAGACATGTTGGGCAAATTTCTCGTGCATGTAGCGAAGCGTGGGCAAACAGATTTCGGGTGCGAACATTAGCGAGCCGCCTGGGGCGCAGGGGACGACCGTACCATCCAGGTCGCGTCTCGACAGAGGGTCGCCCCAAATCACGTAGCCGATGTCGCTGTCCGAAGCGGTAATGCCCCACAAATACTCTGAATAGCCTGGATAGATTCCACGAAGACTGAGACAGTAGGCCCGGTGAGCGTAAGTGGCGGCCACGGAATTTCGGAAGTAGTCAATCTCGAATGGCGGTCCGTCACGAAGGCCAGCCAGATAAAGCCAGGCTTGCGAGTATTGATGCGTAAAGAGCGGCCCGTAACCCACGACCTTGTAGCCGTAGGAATCAATGACTGGACGGTCAAACTTATACCAGCATTCGGCGGGAATAGGATAAGTAGGCGAGCCAATTCCCAGCAGGTAGAGGATGGCTTGCTCGTCATAGGCTGCCCACTCAGCCCGCAAGAGACCTTTTTCCGGGGTCCAGCCCATGTGCAGCAGTCCGGTCCGCTGGTCCAGCATCCAGCTAAAATCGACCCTCTCATAAACGCTGGAAGCAAGCGCCATGATCTCCGCGTCGTCGTTGTAATACTGTTGGGCCGTCAAAACTCCGGCAAGTAGAAGGGCTGTGTCGATGGTGGAGAGTTCCGAATTCCACGCGCGCTCGCCGCTCTTGCGGTTCACGAAATGGTAATACCACCCGCGCACATGGTTCTGGTCGTATGCAAAATAGCGAAGCGTGGTGCGAACCCTCTCCCGCAGCTGGTTGGGATCTACCCAGCGACGGTCTGAGGCGATACACATCGCGGTGAGAGCAAAACCAGTGAGCGCGATGCTGGCGACTTCCAGGTTTCGTCCGGGGATGGCCGTTCCATCCGTCCGGACACGATCAAGCACCAGTCCGCTGTGAGGATCGCCATGCTCCCAGAAAAAAAGAAATGCGCGGTGCGACAAATCCTCCAGGAAGGCGTCATCCGAAGCGGAAATGTCGGTCCGAAAACCGCATACGACCGGGAGTGCTGCTGCCAACGACAGGAAACGGCGGCGCGAGAGGGTTGTCATCGCATTTCTATCGAGGCCTGCCCACTCTGCTTGCGGCCCCATTCTGGCTTATATTACCCACATGTGGGACGCCGACTCCAATTCAGGGCCGAACTTTGATGAAGTGATGGATCAGGAAGGCGTCAGGTCGCGCGCACTGCTACACGCCGAAAGAAGCCTCGGAGATTCAGCATTCCGTGTTGGGTCATCGCAGTTCCGGCGAAGGCCGCTTCTGCGATTCGCGGCCATTCTTATAGCCTGCGCGACGCTGATGCAGGCACAGGAGTCGCCGCATGCCAGCCGGTTTGCGTCAGTCCGGGTCCACGGTCAGGCGACCATCTCGGTCGAGCCGAACCAGGCGCAATTTGATATCGGAGTTGTGACCCAGGCAACAACTGCTAAAGCGGCTGCCGATCAAAACAAGCATCAGTCCGACGCTTTGATTCACGAACTCAATGCCGCATTTCCGTCGGCAACCATAAATGGTGTCAACTTTTCCGTGAACCCGAATTATCAGTATCCCAAAGAAGGGGCGCCGACGATTGCCGGCTACACTGCAAGTAACACGGTCCGCCTGCTTTTGAACGATATTTCCAAGCTGCAGACCGTCGTTGACATCGCCGTAAAATCAGGGGCGACCAGTATCAACCGGCTCACGTTTACGGTGCGCAACGAAGATTCGGCCCGGGCCCAGGCTTTAGCGGCAGCAGCTCGCCAAGCCCAAGCAGGCGCTGAAGCTCTCGCCACTTCGCTGCAGTTAAGAATCGTGAGGCTGTTGACCGTCGAGGAAGGCCAACCCGTTATCGTGTCGCCTCCACGGGAGATCAGCTTCGAGAAGCTCCAATCGACTAACCTCGCACCGATCTCGCCTGGCACCATCGATGTGCATGCCGACGTGGACTTAACTTACGAGGCGGCGCCGGTGGCTGAGCAGCCTGCTGAGAAAGTCCCCACAACTCACCAATCTCCAACTAAAAAGTAACGGCCTTGGAACGGCGCGGCGCCTCGCCGAATCCCCGCTTAAGCAAGTAGCTGTCCGACTCCATATTTGGGGCGCGACTCAGACGGTGGAGGGCGGTCTCCGCGCTGAAGTCTCGAATAGTTATGAAGCCGGGGAATTATCCTACCGAAGTCGAGCCGGGCCCACTCGAGTTTTTACTAATCCTCGCCCGTCAGCATCTATCAACAAATCCAAACAACTAAAAAAGTAGCAACCCACGCCACGGCAGCAGCATCTATGGTGCCGGAACACAGCTCGACATCGTTAGGGAGTACATGGTGCGAGCGTGTTTGGGGTTAACAAGAGCGATTTAGTAGAGATTTAGTCGCTGTCGGGAAAGCCTCTTCGTCGATCTGCTTCAGATGAGTTGGTTGCACCTCTCGCATGATTTGTGCGTCAGGTGCAGCAAAAGCACCTCGTAAACACTGAACGTGGGGGACGAACATGATTAGCATAGATCGCCGTTTTGGGTCATTCAGCATTCCGCGTGTGGCCTCAGCCTCCTCTAGCAAAATTCCAAACGCCTCTGGTCGCGGAAAACTGATCCTCACCTTTTTGCTGGTCGCGTGCGCTTTTCTTTCGTTGACCGAAGTAGCCCGCGCTCAGTACCGAACCAGCATCCAGGGAACGGTGACCGATCCTACCGGGGCCGTGGTCTCCGGTGCGACGGTGACTCTTACCAACAACGAAACTAACCAGACGCTGCAGGCCACGACCACGGATTCTGGAGCTTATGCGTTTAACGCGCTGCTTCCCAGCACCTACACCATTTCAGTCGAGAAATCTGGATTTCAAAAGAAAGTGCTCGACCACGTCCAGGTCATCGCCGAGCAGGCCAACGCGGTCAACGTAGAACTTGCGGTTGGCGAAGCTTCCCAGACGGTCACTGTGAGCGGCTCGCAACTTCCGGCCATTGACACCGAAACCGGGATGATCAGCGGTACCGTCACCACTCAGCAGGTACAGAACATGCCGTCCTTCGGCCGCGATGTCTTCCAGTTGGCCCAATTAGCTCCCGGCGCATTCGGCGATGGCTCGCAAGGTGCCGGAGGCGGCACCAACAATCTACCGGGGAATACCGGGCCCGGCGGCTCGGGAGCCAATTCCGGAATATTCCAGACGGAAAACAAGGTCCAGGTTATCGCCAACGGTTCGCCTCTGGAAGCCAACAACATCACCCTCGATGGTGTGAGCATCAACAGTATTAGCTGGGCCGGCGCGGCGGTGATAACGCCCAATGAAGAGTCCGTTAAGGAAATGAAAATCGTTACCAATGACTATGACGCTGAGAACGGACGCTTCGGCGGCGCCCAGATGCAGGTCATCTCAAAAAATGGCACCAACAATTGGCACGGCAGCGCCTTTTTCCGCCTCAACCGTCCCGGTCTGAATGCATACCAGACCTGGAACGGACCTTTCTCCTACTTCACGCCAACCAACACAACGGCATCCGAGCGCGGTCTGCAGCGCGACACCGGACGATTCAACACCTGGGGAGGCAGTGTCGGCGGCCCGATCATTAAGAACAAGCTCTTCGGCTTCTTTTCCATTGAACGGCTCACAAACAGTTCGGTTGCCACGGCGACTGGCTGGTACACTACTCCGCAGTTCAATGCGATGGCGCGTCCCGGAAGCGTTGCATCGCAATTCCTCAACTACCCGGGCGAAGGCGCCAGCTTCAGCTCCATTTTGCCGGCGACTTGCGCAGGCATCGGACTCACCGAAGGAGTCAACTGCCTCACGATACCGGGGCAGGGTCTGAATGTAGGTTCGCCGCTCACTACCCCACTGGGAACCCTTGACCCGACCTTTGGCGGCTTCGGGAACCCCGGTGTCGGCAGTGGACTGTCCAATGTTCCCGATATTTTCGAAGTCAACACCATTAATCCCACCAACAACGTCAATACCCAGTACAACGGACGCGTTGACTGGAATGTCACCAGCAGGGACCTGATCGCTGGCTCGATCTACTGGGTCCCCCTAAGTACCACGAACTATAACGGCCCAGTCCGGGCCGCTAACCTCTGGAATCACACCCAAACCAACAACTCTTTTACCGCGCTCTGGAACCACACGTTTTCTCCGACCCTGCTGAACGAACTACGAGTTAACGCGGCGGGCTGGCGCTGGAACGAAATCGCATCCAACCCACAGGAGCCCTGGGGTTTGCCTCAGGACAATCTCGCCCCACTCAACCAATCTAGCCCCTATGGCGGCAACACCATTCAGTTTTTCGGAGCCCCAGGCCCCAGCGTCTTCGATCAGTGGACCTATAACCTCTCCGACAAGGTTTCCAAGGTCCATAACACTCACAGCTTCAAATTCGGCGGCGACGTCACGCGCCTCTATTTCCTTGACGAAGCGCCATGGTCGGCTCGGCCCCAATATTTCTTCAATAACATCTGGGATTTTCTGAACGACGCTCCCTCGGGCGAAAATGGCGCATTCAACCCGCTTACCGGTAATCCCACTTCGGTGAGAAAGGACGTTCGTTCCACCGTATGGGGTCTTTATTTCCAGGATGATTGGCGTATTCGCCCGACTTTGACCCTAAACCTTGGTCTGCGCTGGGAGTATTTCGGCTCCCCCTACTCCACGGAAAACAATATGAGTCGTCTGGTTCTGGGCTCTGGCACAGCGAATGCTCTGACGGGAATGCATCTGATCGAAGGCGGCAACTTGTGGAATGTGCCTTTGACCAACTTCGGACCCCAGATCGGCTTCGCCTGGTCGCCCGCGAAATTCGGCGGCAACACGGTAATCCGTGGTGGTTTTGGGATCGGATATTCAGGATTGGAGGAAGCGATTTCTCTGAACGGACGCGACAATCCGCCTCTCGTTGTTAATCCCCAACTCACGACCACCGGTCCAGTCACCACCGCGCCGATTCTCTATTCGACCGCCGACAACATTCATAACTTCAACGGGTTTCCCTCGAACCCCTCCACCATTTCTGCCTTTGGCCCGAACAACCTGCCCCTGACAGGAACTACCACTGTAGCCGGTTTCCCGTCCTCGTTGCCGACGGCCTATAACTATCGTTACTCGCTCGAGATCCAGCACGAGTTCAGCTATCAGTGGGTATTCACCCTCGGCTATCAGGGCAATACCGGTCACCATTTCACTCGTCAGTATGACGAGAACATTGTCTATGGCGTGGCTGGCGCTCCGCTGAATCCGACTACGACGCAAGTCAACTGGAACGCGAACAACGCCAACTCGAACTACAACGCCATGCTCGTTGGCGTCCGCCATGGATTCACCAGGTGGTTCCAGTTTGAAGCCGACTACCGCTGGAGCAAACTGATGGACAATGCTTCCCAGCCCTATTACCAGGATCCCTACATGTGGATCCCTGCTGCATCCTGGGGGCCTGCGGACTACAACGTAACCAATGCTTTCAAGGCCTTTGGCGTCTGGCAGTCTCCCTGGTTTCAGGGCAAGCGCAACTGGGAGGGGCAGGTCCTGGGAGGATGGACTCTCGCCGGCATTCTCAATTGGCACTCCGGCTTCCCCTGGACGCCGGTCTATAACCCGCCATGCATCGTCGTTTCCAGCAGCTCGGATTGCCAACTGCGCCCAGGAAACCAGATCGCCGGCTTCAGCGTCGATACCAGCAACTCGGCCTTCATGTCCGGCCCCGGCAACGGTCCGAACTCGAGCGCTAGCAACTCGAACTTCCCCAACGGAGGTCTGGCTTATTTCACCAATCCGCCGGTGCCAACTCCGCCATTCCCCGCTGTGGGAGCTGCGCCTCCGGTTTCACCCATCATCCGCAATACCTTGGCTGGTCCTCACTACTTCGACGTAGATGCGACCTTAACCAAGTCATTCGGAGCGCCCCACATACCAGGCTTGGGCGAAGGCGCGCAGTTTCAAATTCGCGCCAGCTTCTTCAACTTGTTCAACAACCTCAATCTGAAAGGAAGCTCGCAGAGCGGGCCTTGGAACGGCGGCATCAGTAACTTCATCGCCAATGCAAACTTTGGCCAGGTTCAGTCGGCGCTCGGCTCTCGCACCGTCACCTTTGAATTCAGGTTCCAGTTCTGAACCATGCATGCGTTTGTTTCGTGTGGGTGCCCCATCCTTTCGCCGCCTTTGGCGAAAGGGTGGGGGACAAAGCTTGGCTCGGCTTTCGTGCGAAGGAACAAGAGTCGCGAAAACGCAGTGCCGGACCCACGGCATAATCTACCCCACCACGCAGCCCGCCGCTGCGGGCGGATTGGGGGGTGAGTGGGAAATTGTCTGAGTCCCGTAGGGACGGCAGAGTTTCGTAACAGCCTTGAAAGGATGAGGTCGCATCTCTTCCGTATTTAAATCGTGTCCTGGTCCCAATTCGCTAGATGAAGGGTGCCTCCATGGCGAATATGAGTTCCTCCCAATTCGGGAATCCCTCACGACATTTAGTCCGAAACTTCTTGCAATCCGTCTCGACCTTCGCCACGCTATTAGCGTGGGGCTTTGTCCCCACAAGGGCTAATGTGGGTTCTCCATCCTTTCGACGGCCTTTGGCGAAAGGGTGGGATCACCATCTCTGGCTGTTGTCATTTGCTGCTCCGGTGTTCGGGCAGCTTGTACGAACTGACTGTTGGCTGACGCGGGATACTGACCGCGGAAAGCTGACAGCTATCGGCCTGTTTTTTGGAGGCTGCAATGCCTGATCCCGTCCACGACCATGATGCCTCGCGGCATGGCTCGCACTCCGATTGCAATCTGGATTTGCTTAAGAAATTCTGGGGGGCCTTCTCTGCCTCCGGGTATATTGCGAGCCCGAAGGGCGACATTTGTGTTAGCCGTGGGCGTAAGCCCGCGGATACCGATTCGCTCGATCAACCGGAGCCGGCTTCAGCCGGCGGCACAAACTGCCCTCGCAACTCATTTAGAATCTATCCCTTACCTATAACTCCTTCGCTATCTAGACTTTGCGCAACATTTCACACGTATCCCTATGATTCTAAAGATCCGAAGGGGAGGGGGGAGGGGGTGCCCTCGAGTTCTGTCAGGATGGCCCACAATTGCCATCTTTTGGCAATTGTGGGGACAATTCTCCTCTGCTTCGCCCTGCTTTCGTTTCCTATAGTCCTCCGAGCGCAAACTGCACCACATGTCGTCACGATTGATGCATCCGCCCCCGGAACGGCATTTCCACACTTCTGGGAACAGATGTTTGGCTCGGGCCGAGCGGTTCTTGCGCTCCGCGCGGCTTTTCGCAGCGATCTTCACGAAGTGAAACACGCTACCGATTTCCGCTATGTCCGCGGTCATGCCATCCTGCACGACGAAGTCGGCGTCTACAGCGAAGACAAGCAGGGCAATCCGAAGTACAACTTCACCTACGTCGACGAAATCTACGATGGCATGTTGGCCAATGGTGTGCGCCCGATGGTCGAGATCAGCTTCATGCCCAAACAGTTGGCCTCCGACCCCAACGCAATCCATCCCTTCTGGTACAAGCAGAACGTCTCGCCGCCGAAGGACTACGCCAAGTGGGACGACTTGATCCGCCACTTTGCCCAGCACCTGGTCGATCGGTACGGCATCGCGGAAGTCTCGCAATGGTATTTCGAAGTCTGGAACGAGCCCAACATCGACTTCTGGGCGGGCAATCCCAAGCAACCGACCTACTTCGAGCTATACGACCACACCGCTCGGGCGCTGAAGTCGGTCTCGCTCTTGTTGCGCGTTGGAGGACCCGCAACCGCTGCCGCAGACTGGATCGAGCCATTCCTCGCGCACGTCGCGCAACAAAACATACCCATCGATTTCGTCTCCAGCCACGGGTACGGCGACGACACCGTTGAAAATCTGTTCCACACGAACGAGCAGATTCCAATGAACCAGCGCGTCTGTCGGGCCATCAAGAAAGTAAAGGACCAAATCAAGGCATCCGGAGGTCCGCAGCTACCCCTGTTCTGGACGGAGTGGAACGTCCCGTCTTATGGCGAACTGGGCGCCCGCGACAGCGTATATGTCGGACCGGCGCTGGCATATGACATTGTGCAATGCGATGGCTTGGTGGAAATGATGTCGTACTGGACCTTCGACGATGTGTTTGAAGAAGGCGGCGTCGCTGAAGATCCTTTTCACAACGGTTTCGGGCTCATCGCGGTCGGTGGTATCAAGAAGCCCGCATTTTACGACTACGCTCTACTGCACCTCCTCGGATCCGAACGCCTCGCCAATACCGCAGATAGCGTGTTGGTAACGCGACGCTCGGACGGCACCCTGGTTGTCGCAGTTTGGAACCAGGTTGAACCGGATCAGAAAGGTACGCCGCAACATTTTCGTCTCGAGTTCCGCAATGTCAAAACCGCGGAACCGGTCCTCGTCCGTCGGGTCGACGAGAACCGCAGCAATAGCCTCGCCGCGTATCGTGCGATGGGCAGTCCGCGGTATCCGACGCAGGCGCAGATTGAACAGCTCAATCGCGAAAGCGCGCTTGCAGCTCCGGAAGCGGCGACAATGAAAAACGGCGCCGTCGATCTCGAAGTGCCGGTGAACGGTCTGGCGGTGCTGGAAGTCTCGCGGTGGTAGGCTTACGGCATTGCTAGTCGAAATGCCCCATTGCCGCTTGCGCTTTTCGCTGAAGTTCCTTCGAGTTGGAACTTGTTTTCTCCTGACTGCCTTACTGCTCGACTCACTCCAACTCGGCGCACAGACCAGGTCTTCTCGGGATTTTGCGACGCTCTCGGCGCGAGCCAATGCAGCTCGCGATGCCGATCACCTCGACGAAGCTGCCATGCTTTATAAGCAGGCGCTTGCGTTGCATCCAACTTGGGCTGAAGGTTGGTGGTCGCTGGGAACGATTCAGTACGACACGAACACCTACGCCGCCGCTGCGACGAGCTTTCAGAAGCTAGCCACTCTCCAGCCGAAGAACGGAATGGCACACGCTATGCTCGGACTCTGCCAGTTCGAGATCGGCCTCGACAGCAATGCTCTGCAACATCTGGAAGCCGCCACCAACCTCGGCATTTCCCCCGATCCTGAGCTTCGCCGCGTTCTGCTCTATCACGAGGCGGTGTTGCTGCAGCGCAGCGGTAAATTCGAGCGCGCGCAGAGCCTGCTCGAGCAGTTATGTCTGGAAGGCACAATGAGCCCAGAGATCGACAGCACTCTGGGAATGACCCTTCTCCGTATGACGGCAAAGACACCGCCAGCCGCAGGCACTCCTGACGACACCATCGTCGCCAGCATCGGACACGCAGGATGCCTTGTCGGTCAGAAGAAATACGAAGACGCAAAGACGATTCTCGGCCCGCTCACGAACCAGTATTCGCAATTCCCCAACGTGCACTACGCCGCCGGCCTGTTGCTGCTCGACATTGGCGATGTTGATTCTGCCGTCCAGCAATTTCAAGCGGAGATCCGCAATCAACCTCGTGATGTCATGGCGCGGCTCAAGATCGCAGCGGCGGAATACAAGGTGAACTCACCGGCTGGAATCCCGTACGCCGAAGAAGTGGTGAAAACCGATCCGCAGATTGGCTTGGGACACTACCTGTTGGGTTTGCTTTTGCTGGACACTGGCAACTACCAGCGCGCGATTCCTGAGCTCGAAATCGCCCGCACATCGTATCCGAATGAGGCGAAGCTCTATTTCGCACTCGGCAGCGCCTATGCACTTGCCGGACGAAAAGACGATGCTGCTCGTGCGCGGGCAACGTTTCAGCGACTGAATCAGGACCAGCAGAAGGCAAAGTCGGTGCAACAGATTGGACCGGATAAATAGCTATGCGAGCGGAAGGCGATTCTCGGGTTACTTGGCTGCCGCTCGAGGTTCTTCGACAGTGAGGATCTGGTCCACTGCCACATCATGCAGCGCCTGGCGGATTCCGCTTGGCCAGCGGATTTCGATGTCTTTGATGCGCGCGTTCGCACCGAGTCCGAAGTGAACCCGGCTGTCGCTCGACGAAGCGTAACCCGTGGCCGTTGTCACCTCGTTCCACTGCGAGCGGTTGTCAGGCGTTACCACGTGAATCTGCGCGCCGATGGCCATGCGATTGCTTTTCGTTCCGACCAGTTTTAGAAGTATCCAGTGATTCGAGGCCGATGACACATTGTGAAAGAGCTTGACCTGACCGCCCAGCACGGAAACGACAGCGTCAATGCGGCCATCGTTGTCGAGATCGCCAAAAGCCACGCCGCGATGGGCGGCTTTAAGTTGGAAATCCGGCCCAGCCGTTGCACTTACATCCTCAAACTTGCCATTCCCAAGATTGCGGAAGACGGCGTTCGGCTCCTCGTAGGTGCGGCTAGGATTCAGCAGGCTGATGTTGTCCATCACGTTCGACCGCGCGACGAAGAGGTCCTTCCAGCCGTCGTTGTCGAAATCGACGATCCCATTTCCCCATCCCGACATATCTGCTGTGGAACGAAGTCCGTTGCTGGCGGATTGGTCCACGAACGACCCGCCGCCTTGATTCATCAGCAGGGGAAACGTCTCGTGTTCGACAGCGGTATACCAGATGTCGGAAAGGCCATCGTTATTGACGTCGCGAAAGTCGGAGCCCATCCCGGAGAGAGCGCCACCATCGGGCGCGTAGGCCACACCCGCAGTCACGCCTACTTCTTCGAACTTCTTGCCCTTCAGGTTGTGGAACAAGAATGCCGGTGTCGTGTCATTGGCGACGAAAGCGTCAAGGTAGCCATCCTGGTCGTAGTCGGCGAAGCTGACGCTCATCCCTTTGCCTGCGTGCTGGGCGATCCCCGTCTCCTGCGAAACGTCGGTAAAGGTGCCGTCGCCGTTATTGCGATACAAAGTGTTGTGCAGTGGAGCATATTGCTTGGGATGGCAATACGCGCGCACGCCACTCTTTACTGCACAATACGGATCCTTGTTCACTTCCCAAACGCAATAATTCACGACGAAAAGGTCGAGAAGGCCGTCATTGTTGTAGTCGAACCATCCGGCCCCGACAGACCACATCTTCTTGCCGTCGAGTTTGGCGCCCGACAACCCAGCCTTTTCTGTGACATCGGTAAAGGTGCCGTCGCCATTATTGTGGAAGAGTTGGTTGCCCATCACGTTGGCAATGAACAAGTCGGGACGTCCATCGTTGTCGTAATCACCGACAGCAACCCCCATTCCGTAGCCTGCACCGGCCAAGCCTGCTTTCTCCGTAACGTCTGTAAACGTCCCGTCGTGGTTGTTGTGAAACAGCCGATTCCAATATGCAGGGGATTCTTTCTTCAGCGAGGGTATGGCGGCTCCGTTGACGAGATAGATGTCCAGATATCCGTCTCCGTCATAATCGAACAAAGCCACACCAGCGACCATGGTTTCGATCTGGTTCTTGTTTTCGGTCGGGGAGTTATTGGTCGTAAACCGCAGCCCGGACTTGGCTGCAATTTCTTCGAAGCGAATAGTCGAAGGAGCAGACTGAGCTGATGCCGACGACATGATTCCGGCACTCAAAAGTAGGGCTGCCAAGGGAAGGGCGCGGATCCGTTTTCCTCCGAACCAACCGAGGATCGTCCCTCGCCGCTTCGGTTCAATCCCTTCAATGCCCATCCGTCCACCAGTTACTGCATGCAGACAAACAGCGGCAACACTCTCTGTTTTCCGCTTCAAGGCGGTCACATTGCCAATCGAGATTATAGTTGGACGAGTGACACCGCGCGGAGTGCCGCTCCAGGCGCAAGTAAATGGCTGGGACAGCAATCCTCCCGTCGAGGTGGATGATCGTCCCCTTCTCGAGATCTGCGCCCGGCTAGTGGCACTCCTTCGAGCCTGCCACATTCGGCACCCCAATTCGCTTTAGGATAGTCATATAAGCAAGCGATATGATTTTGCGTCTGAGTGCATTCCGTCGGTTGTTCCTAATTTTGTTGTCGCTGCCGGCTATGGTTTATGCCGAGACGGCTGCGTTCGACCTACCTGGTCCCCACGTCGAAGTGCGCATAACACGAGGCGGCAAGCAACTGCCTATCTCGCAGGTCCCCAATCTGCAAGAAGGTGATCGGATTTGGCTGCATCCGGCATTTCCGGAGACCCAAAGCGCGCACTATCTGCTGATTGCCACGTTTCTTCGCGGATCGACGAATCCACCTCCCGAGAACTGGTTCACCAAGATAGAGACTTGGGACAAGCATGTGCGCTCCGAGGGTGTGATCGTGACGGTTCCCAAAGGTGCTGAGCAGGCACTGCTGTTTCTCGCTCCGGAAACCGGCGGTGACTTTAGTACCTTACGGACCACGGTGCGCGGCAAGCCGGGCGCCTTCGTGCGGGCCACGCAAGATTTGGATCGAGCAAGCCTGGACCGTTCGCGGCTGGACGTTTACCTGAGCGCAGTCAAGCACGCGTCCGACACAGATCCCGGCGAGTTGAAGGAGAAATCGACGCTGCTGGCGCGAAGTCTGAACATCAAGGTCGACAACAGGTGTTTTGAGAAGCCCGAGGAACAGCAGTTGCCTTGCCTTATGCAGAACTCCGACCAACTTGTGCTCGACGATTCCCACAGCCAATCGATGGTCGCCGAGTTGGCCTCGGGGCCCTCGGCCGATTTGGTCGGTCAGCTCAGCGCCACGCCCTGGGCCGGAGGCGGATTCTACAGTCCATACGTAGGAGCGATTGTCGACGTCGTCCGGCTGACGACGAGCCTTCGCACCGCCGAGTATCAGTACATTCCCGCGCTGGCGCTATCAAAGACAGACCTGCTAAACCTAGAGCTCAATGCCGCACCCTCGTTTCGCAAACCTAAGTCGGTGTTAGTGATTGGACTGCCGCCGGTAGCAGCGCCACAGTTGCCGCCGCTTCGCGCCGTCGATCCCAAAGCGGTGAGCTGTTTGCAGCGTTCCTCACTGGTGTTGCCGGCGGAAGGCGCACCGCTGGTGTTCTCGACAAATCTTGCTCACGATTTGGTCCTTCACGTCTCGAGTAAGTCGGGCGCTTCCATGGACCTCCCCGTGAAAGCTGATGCAGCGCGTGGTGGTTTCGTGGTTGATACGGACGCTGTGAAGAGCAAAGGGATTGATCCCGAAGTCAGTGGGACTCTGCGTGGACAGTGGGGATTTGAATCGTTCGAAGGACCGACGTTTCATCTGCGGACTTCGCACTCGGCTCCATGGACGATCGCGGCGGCAGACCAGAAGTCGCTCGTCGTAGGGCGAGAGGACGTGCTGCATTTGCACTCTGATGCCGCAGCATGCGTGGAGGATGTGAGTGCCGAGGACGAACACGGCAAGAGGCTCAAGACGACCCAGAAGATGGTCAGTCCCGACGAACTGCAAGTGGAAATCTCCCTGAAGGATGCGGCGCCCGGACCGCTCACCATTCGAGTAAAACAATTTGGACTGGCGAAGCCCGACGAAGTCGCATTGCAAACCTATTCGGAAGCCGGGCGCGTGGACAGCTTTACTATTGACGCTGGAGATAGTCAGGGAGTGCTGAAGGGCAGAGGACTGGATGAGGTTGAGGGCCTGGAGGTCGGCGGAGTTCACTTTACGCCTGCTGGACTTAAGCGCGCCGGCAATGAAGATGAACTGCAACTGTCGGCGCCGGGCACGGCGGATGTCGGAGGATTGCATTCCGGAGAAAAGCAAACGGCGCATGTTTCGCTGAAGGACGGCCGCGCGCTGGATGTGGCTGCAACCGTCCAGCCGCCACGACCGAAGTTGACCCTGCTTAACAAGAATATTCAGCCGGATGCGACAGCAACGTCCTCAGCGATCCGCCTCGAAGGCCAGGATGAACTGCCGCAGAATGCGAAGCTGGCCTTTTCACTGAAAACGCAAGTCCCGGAAACCTTCCCGCGGGATGAGAAGGTCGAGGTGGCGGCTGAGGATGAATCGGTCCACGTTCTTCTTAGCGTCGCCGACGGAACTCTCACGCTGCAAGATTCGCAGACCGTGCTGGCAACGCTCGATCCGCTGAAGAGCTTTGGACCCTCGGCTTTCGGGCCGCTGCGCTTTCGGCCAGTCGATGCGAACGGAGAGAAGGGAGACTGGCAGCCGCTGGTGACGTTGGTCCGGCTTCCGGCACTGAAAGAGTTGCGCTGCCCTGACGCTTCAGACCAGCAATGTACCTTGCAGGGAATGGATTTGTATCTGTTGGATTCCGTGTCAACCGACGCGCAGTTTCAACAGAGCGTCCCGGTGCCCGACGGCTTCGCTGGGTTGACATTGACCGTGCCGCATCCCACGGGAACCGAGTTGTACGTCAAGCTGCGCGACGATCGAACGGCGATAAATAAGGTGATTCTGCCGGTCGTACCGGAGAAGTGATGGGAGCACACTCTCGCAGAGCTTGCCTGAATTAGCTCGATTCGCTGACTGAGTTAGGCTGCATCCGTACTGTGCCTCGCCAAAACTCTATGCGTCGGCAGAATCAATGACTTGGAGGCTCGGCTGTGCGGCGCGCTTATCGCTATCATTCCCTGATGTTTGTGCGCCTTCGATAGCCGCTCGGCTGGGTCATCTCCGCCCTTAGTTCTCGAGAAGAACTCCTCCTGGAGAACTGCCTGACCCGTGCGGTCAACAGCTTGCTTGCGGCATGCGGCAATTTGCTGGAATCCGGCTTGATTAACAATCTATTCATACTCCATCTGTTTAATGCAAGCGAAATCCAAATTACACGGCGAGAACTCCGCTCGCGTTTGCGGGTTCAGCTTGGAAACGCACAGAGTAGCGCACTGAGAGCCAGTTGCTCGTGAACAGGCATCGATCGCGGCCTCCGTCGTACTCCCGGGGAATGTCGTTCCCTTGCAGAGGACATGTTCACGTCGTCCGGGCCGGTCAAATTGCGATGAGGAATAGAAGGAGGATTCATGCGTCGGGCCTTGACACGCGTGTGCTTCGGGCTGCTCCTGGCCGCGGCCTTGTTGGAGAACGGCTTCACCCAAAATGCACTCAGCTGGCAGGAGGTTAGGGCGAAGTTCGAAGCGGCGAATCCGACTCTTCGGGCGGGACAGATCGGTATCGAAGAGGCCCGGGCCCAGGAGATCACCGCCTACCTTCGGCCCAATCCTACCTTGAGCTTGGTCGCCGATCAGATTGATCCATTTTCGAGTGGGCCGCCGCATGGACCATTCGCTTACTTTCTCACCATAGGAAGCGGAAGCTATCTGGTTGAGCGCCAGCACAAACGCGAATTGCGACTGGAAAGCGCGCAAAAGGCGACCAAAATTGCGGTGTCGGGTCAAGCGGACCTGGAGAGGATGCTGGTCTTCAATCTGCGCATGGCCTTCGTGCAGACGCTCCAGGAAAAGGCCATCCTGAACCTGGCAAAGGAGAATCTGGCCTATTACGACAAGGTACTGGATGTTAGTCGCGACCGTTACAGAGTCGGCGGGATCGCGCGGGTTGACCTCGACCGCCTCGAACTGCAGAGGGTTCAATACGAGTCCGACTTACAAACCGCGGACGTAAATCTGAGGACCGCCAAGATTCAGCTACTTGCGCTGCTCAACGAGCGAACCCCAGTCGACCAGTTCGATGTCACCGGGCCTTTCGACTTCTCAGAGCAACTTCCTCCTCTTGACGACGTCCGCCAGTCGGCCCTCGACATGCGGCCTGATTTGAGAGCAGCCCTAGAATCCGTTGACAAAGCAAACACGGACCATCGGTTGGCGTGGGCAAACGGATCGACCGACCCGACAATAGGGTTCGATGTCGGACGCAACCCGCCGATCGACACCTACGTCGGCGTAAGCGTGAGCATTCCCCTGCGCATTTTCGATCGCAATCAGGGAGAAAAGCAGCGCACACAACTCGATATCGGCCGTAACCAACAACTTGTCGAGGCCACGCGCGCGCAGGTCTTCAGCGATGTCGATTCCGCTTACGCCACAGTCCTCAGCACCGTGATTCTTCTCAAGCCGTATAAGGAACGATACCTGCGGCAGGCTTCCAGCGTTCGAGATACGATCGAATTTTCGTACCAGCACGGAGCGGCATCGCTTCTCGATTTCCTGAATGCCCAGGCCGACTACCGTAGCGTTCAGGTCAACTACCTGGACCTGATCGGTTCCTATCTGAATGCCGCGAACCAACTGAATCTCGCCGTAGGACGTGAGGTGATTCCATGAAGCGCGCGGAATTGGCTGCACTCGCCTTGTCGGTGGCTTCGTGCATGGGGAGTATGGCCTGTAGCAGTGGCAAGAGCAATCCCGCGGCGGAAGCGCCACCTCCACTCAAGCTGGAAAAAGTGGAGGACCGCAACCTGTTTCAAGTGGATAAACCTGAAAGGTTCCAGTTGACGCAAGCTGTGGAGCACCTTGCGAGTCCGGAACTGAAGGTCACCGGGACGGTTAACCCAGACATCTCTCGCGCTGTTCCCGTTATTTCACTGGCGACCGGCCGAGTCGTCGAAATTGACGCGCGCTTGGGAGACACGGTCAAGAAAGGGCAACTCCTGCTCAAAGTGCAGAGTGCCGACATTTCAGGCGCTTTCTCTGATTACCAGAAAGCCAAGGCTGATGAACAGTTGGCAAACACTCAGGTGGAGCGCGCGAAAATTCTTTTTGACCGGGGCGCGATTTCGCAGAACGATCTCCAGGTCGCGCAGGACACGGAAGACAAGGCCAAGGTCGATGTCCAGACGACAGCAGAAAAACTTCGGGTGCTCGGCAATGCGAGTCTGGATCACCCCACGGGCATTGTTGAGATTCGCGCTCCTATCTCCGGCTTCATCACTGATCAGCAGGTCACCAACGCCGCAGGAGTGCCGGGCTTGGGCTCGCCGAATCCCTTTACCATCTCCGACCTGAGCTCCGTTTGGATTCTGTGTGACGTATATGAAAACGATCTTGGCAATGTGCGGCTGGGAGAGAAGGCCGATATTCGCCTGAATGCCTATCCCAACCAGGTCTTCACAGGAACCATCAGCAACATCGGTCCCGTCATGGATCCGAACATACGGACGGTTAAGGTCCGCATTGAAATGGCAAACCCCGGCCTGATGCGTCCGGGGATGTTCGTGACGGCGACCTTTCACGGCCGGGAGAAAGAGAAGCGCGCGGCTGTGCCCGCCACCGCAATCCTGCACCTTCATGATCGCGACTGGGTGTACGTGCCGGTGAAGGGCAATCAGTTTCGACGAACCGAAGTCGTGGGTGGAGACATGCTGCCGGGCGGAATGCAGGAAATTATCTCGGGAATTGCACCCGGTCAACAAGTGGTCGGTAACGCACTTGAATTCCAGAACACGGCGGAACAGTGATGATTAACGCCCTTGTCGATTTCGCTCTCAACAATCGTTTTGTCGTCCTGGGACTGGCGATATTCCTGTTTATATGGGGAATGATCGCCTTTCACAACCTCCCGGTCGAGGCTTATCCCGACGTGGCCAACACCTGGGTGCAGATCATCACCCAATGGCCAGGGAGGGCGTCGGAAGAGGTCGAGCAACAGGTAACCATACCCATCGAAATCCAGATGAATGGAATTCCCCACCTGGTGCACCTGCGCTCCGTGTCTCTGGCAGGGTTGTCCGTGGTGAACCTGATCTTCGACGACACCTCCAACAACGACTGGGACCGCCAGAAGACTTTCGAACGCCTCTCGCAAGTGACACTCCCGCCCGGAGTAAGCCCACAAATCGGCCCCGACTACAGTCCCGTGGGCCAGGTTTATTGGTACACGCTTAAGGGCACGAATCCTGCCTACGACGTGATGGAGCTGAAGTCTTTGCAGGACTGGGTCATCAGCAAGTACATCAAGTCGGTCCCGGATGTGGTGGATGATTCAGCCTTTGGCGGGATCACGAAGGAATACCAGATTCGTGTGGACCCCGAGAAGTTGATTTCTTACGGACTCAGCCTAGCCCAAATCGAGCAGCAACTCACAAATAGCAACGCCAATGCTGGCGGCAGTTTTATTGAAGAGGGAGCGCAAGCGATCAATGTGCGCGCGGTGGGCTTGGTCAAGGACATCGCTGATATCCAAGAGACCGTGATCAAGGCGCAAAACGGCACGCCAATCCGAATAAAAGACGTTGCCGTGGTTACCCAGGGACCAAAGATCCGCCTCGGGCAGATTGGGAAAGCAGTCCATCGATCCGATGGCGTGGTCGAGGACGATAACGACGTAGTGGAAGGTATTGTGTTTCTCCGCAAAGGAGCAGACACCGCGAAGATGCTTGAGGGTGTCCACGCAATGGTCAAGCAGCTCAACGACCACATACTTCCACCTGGAGTAAAAATCGTCCCTTATCTCGACCGCGACGACCTGGTGGATTACACCACGCATACCGTCCTCCACAATCTCGCCGAAGGCATGATCCTGGTCGTTATTGTCCTCTTCGTTCTTCTCGGCAATGTTCGGGGAGCATTTATCGTATCGCTGACCATTCCCTTCGCATTGCTGTTCGCCTCCATCTGTCTGGATCTGAGGCACATTTCGGCAAACCTGCTGTCGCTTGGTGCCCTCGACTTCGGCATGGTGGTAGATGGCTCTGTGGTGATGGTTGAGAACATCGTGCGGCATCTAAACCGCCCCGATGAAACGCCGCGGCCGCTGGTGGAACGGATTCGCGAAGCAGCGCATGAAGTACAGCGCCCGGTGTTTTACGCGATTGCCATCATTATCACGGCCTACCTTCCGATCTTTACGCTGCAGCAGGTGGAAGGAAAACTGTTCAAACCCATGGCGTGGACCGTGGCGTTTGCTTTGCTTGGCGCCCTGGTCTTCTCGATGCTGATCGCACCCGCGCTGTCGACCCTGTTGTTCCGGAGGGGTGCCAAGCAGTGGCAGAACCCGGTCATGGAGTTTCTGATCAGGCACTACCGGACCACTCTCCACTGGGCCATTCGGCATCGCCTGCTGACCGTTGGGGCGGCCATGATTGCACTTACGCTGGCGATGATATTGGCTTTCAGTGGTGCGATTGGTTCCGAATTCCTGCCGCACTTGGATGAAGGCGCCATCTGGGTACGTGGCACCCTGGCGCCCAGCACCGGACCGACGGAAGGCTTAATGGTGGTGGACAAGGCGCGCGCAGTGCTGGCTTCCTTTCCGGAAGTCCCGCGGGTGGTATCGCAGGTAGGACGTCCTGATGACGGCACTGACTCGACAGGCTTCTTCAACACCGAATACTTCGTCGATTTGTTGCCCAAGGAAAAGTGGCGTCCAGTCTTTCACCAGGACAAAGAGCGGCTGATCGCGGCGATGGACCGAGAACTGGAAAAGATCCCCGGAGTCATCTGGAACTTCTCGCAGCCGATTTCGGACAACGTAGAAGAAGCAGTAAGCGGCGTTAAGGGCGAGCTGGCAGTCAAGATTTATGGCGACGGCCTGAAAACGCTCGAAGCCAAGGCGGACGAAATCGTGGCCGTCATGCAAAATGTTCAAGGCGTGCAAGACTTGGGTGTGTTCCGGGTCGTCGGACAGCCCAACCTCAACTTCACGGTAGACCGCGATCAGGCTTCGCGCTACGCGATCAACGTCTCCGACGTCCAGGATGCAATTCAGACCGCCGTGGGAGGTAACGCCCTAAGCCAGGTGCTGCTGGGAGAGCAGCGATATGATCTGGTGCTTCGTTACCTGCCGCCCTATCGAGACACTAAGGAAGCCATCGAGAAGATTCGGCTGCTCGCTCCTTCAGGAGAGCGGGTTTCGCTGGCGCAGCTCACGAAGGTCAATGTGGAGGATGGCGGGTCGGAAATCTATCGCGAGGCGAATTCGCGATACATTGCCGTCAAGTTCAGCGTGCGTGGCAGAGATTTGGGCAGTACCGTCGAAGAGGCAATGAAGAAGGTCAATGCTGCCGTTAAGTTGCCGGTCGGCTACACCATCGATTGGTCGGGCGAATACGAGAGCGCGAAGCGCTCACAACGCCGATTGTTATTTGTACTGCCTCTGACCATCTTGTTCATTTACGTCATCTTGTACACCATGTTCAAGTCAGTGAAGTGGGGGCTATTGATTCTGACCAACATCGCCATGGCTCCGATTGGCGGGCTGCTGGCGCTCTGGTTTTCGGGAACTCACTTTAGCGTTTCATCAGGAGTTGGCTTTCTTGCCCTGTTTGGCGTGTCCGTGCAAATCGGGGTCATCATGGTGGAGTACATCAACCAGCTTCGTGCCCGCGGTTACGACATCGAGGACGCAGCAGTAGAAGGTGCAGTCTTGCGGCTTCGGCCAATTACGATGACCATGCTGGTTGCAACCTTAGGCCTGCTGCCTGCGGCCGTCTCGCACGGCATCGGATCCGATTCGCAGCGGCCATTTGCGATTGTCATTGTCGGTGGTCTGATCGCTGACCTGATCATAAGCGTGATTCTGCTGCCGACCTTATACACCTGGTTCGCGCGCCGCGACGACCATCTGCCGGCCGCCGAGGCCAACGAACCTGTGTAGGAATGGCCGCAACAAGTGTTCGGGCAGAAGGAGTCTGACAAATGAAAAAAGATGAGGTGTGCGCTCTTATCAGGAAAATTGCCGTCGTTCCCGCGGTCAGAGTTTCGTCGGGCGACGACGCACATTTCGCAGCCGAAGCTGTCACCCGCGGCGGAATACCGATTGTAGAGATCACTATGACCGTGCCGGGTGCGGTGGAGTTGATCTCTCACCTCTGTCGATCCCAGGGAAAACTCGCAGTCGGGGCAGGTACGATTCTTGATATCGAAACCGCACGGAAGTGCATTGAAGCTGGAGCCTGCTTCATAACCGCTCCGTCCTTTAATCCCGCGGTTGTGGAGTTCGCCGCCAGAGAAAACATCGCGGTCCTGCCTGGAGCATTGACGCCGACTGAGGTGGTCGAGGCGTGGAGTGCGGGCGCCGATTTTGTTAAGGTCTTCCCCTGCGGGCCAGTGGGCGGTGACAGGTACATCAAGGCGCTGCACACGGCTTTGCCGCAGGTCCCTCTGATCGCGGCGGGAGGGGTGAACCAACAAACGGCCGCTGGTTTCATTTTGGCGGGTGCTACCGCGATCGGTGTTGGCACTGAGTTGATTCCCACCGAGGCGATTGAGCGGCGCCAGGCAGAGCGAATTCGGGAACTGGCCCTCCGTTTTTCAAAACTAGTGAAGGATGCACGTGATCAGATAGACGAATGGAAGCGAAGTTTTGTGCCTAAGAAGTTCGTGGGCAGTGATAACTGTGAGAAGCAGTGACGTCCATGCGTAGAAGACGCTCGATTCGGTTATCCTGCCCGACGAAACGCTGCACAGAACTAGTGAACCGACATCAATGCTCGCAGCGCCGCGCCTCACCGGCAGGAAAGCGTGAATCTCTTCACCGATTGCGCCCCAGGCCAGGGCCCTCGGAATTGCGTGTAATACACGTAGAAGTCTTTGCCGAGTATGGCTGGGTCCTCGCCCAGGCCGACGGGCCCGGAGTATCCAGCGATGTCCGGGACATAGCCCAACATGCCCAGGAAGATGGTGTCCGTCCAGTGGAGGCCGTCGGGCGATTCGGCATAGCTGTAGTTTTGCGAGTCGCTGTTCAGCATCATGTAGCGGTGAATGTAGGAGTTGTAAGCCACATTGTTCCCGCCGCCGTAGTACCCTTCCGGAATTAGGTCAGTCGACGCGCCGCCGATTCCCGGTTGGTCCCACGCACCTTGGTAGTACTTCTTAAATGGTGCGGCGTAGTGCACGCTGCCCCCGAAAGCGTCTTGCAGCACTTCGGCGATGGGCGCTCGCGCGATGGATGCGGTGGTGTTAGCGCCGTTCTTCAGCCAGTCTAGAAAATAAACATAGAAGTACTTGCCATCGGGCGAAACCACAAGCGAAGGATCGCCGATCGCTCCGGGCGCCGGCTGACCGTCATAGCTAAAGGGCATATTGAAGCGAATGATTTCGCCGATATCGGTCCAGTGCAGGCCCTTGTCTGAGGAAATGGCGAGACCCAACAGGAAATACGCAGGATTGTTGTATTCAGCGTGATAAACGAGAAGCCAGTTCCCCGCGCCCACTTGGCCCTGCGGGACTTGATAAACAGGACCTCCGCCGATGTAGGTGTAACAGTAGTGGTGTGGATATTTTGTGGGATCGCAGTTGTAAGGATTTACTTTGGGATCAGGATTGGGATCGATAACCACGTCGATGGGTGGTGCCGAGCCCAGCGGATTGTCCAGCGTACCGGTCGTCCTCACGACGGACCCGGAGTTGTTGTTGCCCACCATCTGGCCGTGCCAGAGTTGACGGCTGTGAAGGCCGGCGTCAATGCTGAAGAACATGTAGCCATCGTCGGTTTTGAGTACGGAGAGCTGTCCGTCGGGCCAATCGAAGCTGTCGGTCAGCGGCGGCTGCGCTTTCGTGCCGGCCACGTATCGCTGACGGGAAGTAGCTACCTCGACCGGCGCGGACATCGTGGGATTGCAAATCGGCTCAAGCCCCGGCGCGTCTGAGGGCGCGACTTCACGGTTCGTCGGAACTGGAACACCGAATGACCTTACACCGGGAATGAATCTGGTCGTTGCGATATCACTATGCCACTCGGGCGTCTGGACGACATCTTTCGATGACTGACCATCAAACGACTGACCCCCAGGTTGGATTTCGAATACGGAACCCCATCCATAAGTACCAGCCTCAGCTGCCGTACCTTAGAGATTGCCAGCGGAATCCGTTATCAAGCCGCCCATAGGAACCTGTCCGTCGGAATTTGTTCCATTGGGAGCGGCGCTAAATCCGTGCAGAGCTGTCAACGTACCGGCGGAGAACTCAAATACTGTGCCTAGCCCGCAGCAGCCACCTTGAGAGGCTGTGCCAAAGAGATTCCCAGCGGCGTCCACTAGCAGGTGCGCATAGGGATATGCGCCATCGGTACCGCCAGTGAAGCTGTACAAGACGCTCTCGTTGCCGGAGGTGTCGATCTTGTACAGAATTCCGAAGTGAGGTCCGCCGGCCGATGTAGCTCCGTATAGACTTCCAGCCTTGTCGAGAACCGGCCCGCCGATGGGATTGGCCCCGTCGCTCGCGCCAGCAAAGCTATGCTGCACTTTCTCCTGGCCGCTGCTGTCGAGCCGGAATACCGTTCCCAGGCTGTAGACTCCACCCACCCATGTCGTGCCGTAGATGTTTCCCGCCGAATCCAGCGCCACGCCGCCGAGAGGACTGGCGCCGTCCGGAACGTCCCCAAATCGATAGAGGACCCTCTCCTGACCAGTCGCACTTAGTTCGAAGACGGTCCCGCAGCCTCGGCCATAGCAGCCCTTGCCCCCATACCGCGTGGTGCCGTACAGATTTCCGGCCGCATCCGGCACCAGTCCTGCGTTCGGGTTGGCGCCATCCGTCCCCCCTGCAAATTGGTGGAGTATGGTTTCATTGCCAGTCGCTGCATCTATCTTGAAGACCACCCCAAAGCCATATTTCCCGCCATACGCGGTCGTACCATACAGGTTGCCCGAGCCATCCGGAACTAATCTTGCCGTTGGATTCGATCCATCTGGCGAACCGGCAACGCCAAAACTGTGCAGCACGGTTTCCGTGCCGCTGGTGTCGAGCTTGAAGACCGTTCCGCAGCCACCGAAGTAGATGTCACATCCTGCGCCGGTACCGCCGAAGAAGGTAGTTCCATAGAGGTTGCCGGCCGCGTCTCTGGTCACACCAGCCTCGGGCCAGGCGCCGTCCGAAAGGTCACCACTGCTGTTGAATGGGTACAGCTCAGTGAAGGTCTGTGCCACCGCCGAGCGAACTAGTAGCAGAAGTGGCGAGAGCGCCAGGAGCCAAACGAGAAGAGTGCGTAACGGGTTACCCCTGCCTGAAATCCGGCATCGACTTTGCGTCAACGTCATACGCTTTAGTTTGAAACGATTCGGAGTAATGCGGTTGGGGGTACGTCCCAATAGTTGCCGACATAGACCATGGAGCCGGTGCCCTTGAGGTCCACGCTAGTGCCCGATTTGTTGGTATTGAACGATGTACTGCCCGTCAGAATGACCCGGTTATTGGTGGTGCCGGCTATTGAGTCATTCATAAAATTGAACACGCAGTTCTGAATGACCGTGCTTCCCATGGTATTCGTTCCAAGATAAATTCCGTGCACGTGACTATTAGACCGCAAGCCCCCTAAGTAGCTGTTTCGCACCACCAGTGAATTTGTTGGAGCCGCAAAGGCCGCCACGAAATATTCCCCAGTGTCTCTGGCCTCGCCGATTGTGGCGATGTGGACGTTATCGATTTCCACGGTGTTGCCCCCTGCGCCGACCAACCAATTACCTGTGCTTCCATCTGTACGAAAATCGTGGATAAACAGACCACTACCCTTACCGAGATTAAAACAAGTCGTAGGCGTAATGGCCGTCGGAGCGCTGCCGTAGGTAACGATCCCGCATCTGGACATCGAACCCGTGAAATTATTCTGGAATGCATACGCCCCGCCGGAGCTGGAATCAATTAGCGTTCCCATGCCGTCCCACGCGACGTCAAAGATCGACGCACCCAACAGAGCTCCGCTGTCGATGAGGATGCCGTAGCGCCACGAGAAGGTTTCCGTGCTGTGCACGACGAGTGTGACACCTTTCCCCTCGGTTATGTGGAAAAGAGCGTTGACATGGTTCGCCTCATTAATTGCCGCCTCGCAGGCCGCAGAGAAACTGCAAATGTTCAAAAGCGGCCCGGGAGTAAAACGGTTGTTGCTCAATGCCCAGCTGTCTCCGGTGTTGGTCAGATTAAAAAGATAATGGTAGGCCCACATCGTGGAATTGCTGATCTTCACGTCTCCTGAGCCGCCGCCAGGCGTCGTTGTCATGCCGTCGTAGGCGTTGACAATCACGATGTTGTTGATGACGCCGTGTTTGAATCCCCGGCTCTTGCCACCGTCGCTGAACAACGGTGGATAGGGCATCCTGCCCGTCGTCTGATTCGGCCAATAAAAGTTGATGCCGGAAATCTGCCAGCCTGTTTCGAGTTGAAAAGGAGGCACCGTCTCGCTGGTCAGCAGAATGGTAGTACCGTAATCTCCGGTATGGTCCCCCGCTGGAGCTCCCACGCCCATCATGGCGCAATGGTTGAGAACGACGGTCGCTGCCCCAGTCAACAGAATCTTTCCAGGGGGGAGCACTAGCCTGGTTCCGGCAGCGTCGCATTTCGCCGCTGCCTTCGCCAGTGCTTCGTCGTCGGAGGTAACGCCATCGGCGGCAAGATTTGGGTGAATGTACCTGTCATTATCATCGAGAGAACTTGAAGCGTTGGCAGACACAACTAAGGATAGGAAGGCCAGTGCGATCACAGCAAGGGGCCTAAGAGCTATCTGGTTCATAGCTTCCTCTCTCAGCTAAGCGGTAGGCCTTTGGTCAGCGGCGAGAATCTACACCGCCAATGAGCTATCTCTGAACATTGATCGTTACGAGACAGTGGCTCAGGCACTACTCTCGATCGGACGAGTAATTGTGCCGTCGCGGTAAAACCCCGACTTCATCGTGGAGTTGCGCGTCCAGCGAGCGGGGAAAGAGAATCCATAATGTGTCTTCTACATCGAACTGTGTGGTACACACCTGCCTGGAACTTGAGGTCAAGTATTTTTAACAGGCGCTTAATAATATCTGCGGCTTCGGATGGGACGTTATCATTTGTGATGCTGGCCGAACCGATCCCTCTTGTGGACCACTGGGGATTTCGCGGTTACAGATTTGCCTACAGTGAGATTTCATCGGATTTCAAGCCGGCTGTATCTTATTGAAAAAATTGGTCGGGGAGAGAGGATTTGAACCTCCGACCCCCTGGTCCCGCATTGAGCAGCGTGAATAGAATGCAATAACTTATGAATTTCATATGTGGTGCTTCAATCGCATAAGTTGTTAAGATTTCTGAATTTGAGGAACCGTAGTTTTGTTGTGGGAACCCTAGGTTGGGAACCCTTCGATGCTGTCACGTATTTCGCCATGGGTTCAGCTCACTTGTTTTGCTAGCGACACCTACGGATCATGAGTGCTTCCAGCGGTGCTGATAACACACAAAAACAATAGCTTACCTCGGAAGAACCCGGCGAAAAACGGTTGTCCGTCCTTTATTTTCTCATTCCTCGTCTTACGGCCAGAATCGAATCGTGGCGCGGCAAACTTCCCACAAGCCGACTTGAACGAAGCCGTGGTACGGCGGACGCTTGCGCGTGTCGTAGGCAAGCAGTTTGGAGGGAGCTGATCTAAGGTGGCTGGCAGAGAAAGGAGGATTTCTCTGTGACCCATCTTCGCAAGATCATGCTCGAAGAACTGGAGCGTCGCAACTACGCTCAGACCACCATCGATTGTTACATTCGCACCGTCGAACACTTCTCACGGTATTTCCACCGTTCGCCCGAACAGTTGGGCCCACAACACATCCGCGAGTACCAAGCCGCCTTGTTCAAGAAGTGGAAGTTGGCGCCGAATACGGTGAACCAGCGCTTGGCGGCTCTGCGCTTCTTCTACATCCAGACCCTCAAGCGGGCCTGGAGCGCGGCCGAAACTCCCTATCCCAAGAAAGTGCTGAAGCTACCGATCATTCTCAGTCAAGAGGAGGTCGCTCGTCTGATCAACGCGGCACAGACTCCTTTTCACCGCATCGTACTGATGACGCTCTATGCCACCGGGGTGCGGCGTGCCGAACTGGCGCGCCTGAAGATCAGCGATATTGATAGCCAGCGGATGGTCATCCACATCCAAGGGGGCAAGGGACGCCAGGATCGTGACGTCATGCTCAGCCCCAAGTTGCTGGATGCACTGCGCGAGTATTGGCGCGGGTTAAAGCGTAAACCCCCGCAGTGGTTGTTCCCCGGGGGATGCAGCCATACGGCGGATCATCCGATCACCCCCAAGGCCGTTTATCACGCCTGCCGCCAGGCCGCTCGACGCGCTGGCCTGCAAGAGAAAAACATCCATCCCCACACCTTACGGCATTGTTTCGCAACCCACCTGTTAGAAGACGGCGCTGATCTGCGAACCATTCAGTTGCTGCTGGGGCATCACGATTTGGAAGAAACCACCATTTATCTGCATCTATCCAAACGCCATCTCAGCGCCACCGCGAGTCCGTTGGACTCCTTGGTCTTGTCCGCTGACAAGCAGAAACCGGAGCCCCCGCGAAACCCCTAAATGAGCCGGCCTCCTCTGGAGATGGCCGACATTGTTCGCTGTGCTGGACAGTCTTTCCTTGACCGCAGTCGTAGGTGGATCACCTGGCAACATCAGAAGATGTTGCTGGCCGTCACTCGATGCCGTACCGCTGCGCTCGGCGGACATCGTGATCAGTGCTCCCACTGCGGACATTCCGTCATCTCTTACAACTCGTGTCGCAATCGACATTGTCCAAAATGCCAGGGCAATGCCCGCCACCGCTGGCTGGACGCACGTCAGCGTGAGTTGCTACCCACTCCCTATGTGCATGTCGTTTTCACTCTGCCGCGGGAACTGGCACCCCTCGCCCTGCAGAACAAGAAGGTCGTCTACGACCTGCTGTTCCGCACCAGCGCCGCCACCCTGCTCGAAGTTGCTCGCGATCCCAGACATCTGGGCGCCGAGATCGGTTTCTTCAGCGTGCTGCACACTTGGGATCAGAGGCTCCAACATCATCCCCATGTCCATTGCGTGGTCCCATCCGGTGGACTCTCGCTGGATCACACCCAATGGATCCACACCCGCTACTCTTTCTTTCTTCCCATCAAAGTGCTGAGCCGAGTTTTTCGCGGTAAGTTCGTGGCTGCGTTGAAGCGCGCCTGTAGCGAAGGAAAGCTCCGCTTCTATGGCGATCTGAATCAGCTCGCTCAGCCTAAAATCTTCTCCGCTTGGCTCCGCCAACTGTTCCGGCATGACTGGGTGGTCTATTGCAAACCGCCTTTCGGTAGTCCCGAGCATGCTCTACGCTATCTCGGCGCTTACACCCACCGCGTCGCCATCTCCAATCACCGACTCGTATCCCTTGTCGATGGCCAAGTCACGTTTCGCTGGAGGGATTCGGCTCACAACAACAAAAAGCGGCTGATGACGCTTCCCGTTGAGGAGTTCCTACGGCGCTTCCTGCTCCACCTGCTCCCCCGAGGCTTTGTGCGCATTCGAAACTTCGGCTTTCTCGCCAACCGCCGGCGCGCTCTATCGCTACCACTCTGTACTCACTTGCTGGCGGCGGACCAACCAAACCCGGCCCCTCGACTTGCTCCGCGTACTGTTCGCGCACTTACTTTCTGGATCTGCCCCCTGTGCGGTGGACCGATGCACCTGATCGAGAGACTTACTGCAGCCCAGATACAACTCCGCGCTCCGCCGTTTCCACGCGAGTATGCTGCATGAAACCACAGCCCCAACCTCGATCCATCCCCGTGCTTCGACACGTACACGACTTCTGCGTCGTGTGGACCGCTTTCCAAGTTGCCTTCTCCCCCGGCGAGGGTCGTTTCCTCCGCGCTGATCACACACAACCCGATCCCATCTCTAATGCAACCACTCCTTCGCACTCCGGCACCGGCTTGCCACACCTCTCATCTCACCTCGGCACCATTCAAATCCCATAGCCAGCCGCTTCCTTCAAGTCGCTGTATCGAAAGCGCCCCCACACACCAGTGAAATCCATGATTCCTCGCGGGGGCGCTTCCGATACAGCCCTAAGACTTCTGGCCCGCGTCGATAGGTTGTCGTGAACACGCCGCCTTGCAACCTGACCCGAAGCAGGCGACCCATCAGGATTACCTACGACATGGGGTTATTTCGCCACCAATTCTTGTCCGAACAGGGTTCAGCTCTTCGCGCTAGTGAGCCAGGTGCAGAAGCAGAGACGCCCGGCAGGTTTCCCAGGTCCCACTATTGCAGCGCAACCAGGATAGGAATCAACCCAAGACCGCTCCGCAGCGGTCGTAGCGCCTTTCCGATGATGGCGCCAAAAGCTCGTCTTTCATCAGCGGCTTTCATAGCGTATCCCGGTGTCGAAGATGTTGTCAGCAAATCACCAACGGTGATTTCTGAGTTTTGCGCGTCTACACGGCAGTACACTTTACCCACTAAAGCGACCGTAACCCGATCTTCTTGCGACGCCTGGCGGTCCAGCACAATTCCCGGGCGATAGGCGCCAGCACCAGAGACAACACCCACAACGCGCTTGTCGGTATGGTGTCTCACATAGGCGCAGTGCGCCATCCGCATCACTGGCGATAACCACGCTCCCTGCTTCTAGGTGTTCTTCGAGAACGGCCGAGAAATCCTCTGCGCAGTCTCCACCGGCAAGCAGTACGTCAAACGCATTCAAGTTGCCGGTCGCGTGCAAGTTGCCGGTCGCGGTGATGTCTCCTTTGACCTGCACATCTCCAGCGACGTGCAGCCTGCTAGACGGAGTCGGCGTACCGATTCCCACGTTACCGGACCCTGTCTTGATCACCATTGCGGCGTCTTGTTTCAGGGTAATGGTGCTGAACGTGTGAAAAAAAATGTCGCCGTTCGCTCCCTGCATTCGACAAAGCGCGAATTCTTGATTGTTGCTGTCATTCAACGTCAGGAATGGTTGGAATCCTACGATCTGCAATCCATCCTGCCCGATGATCTCCAGTTTGCTGTTCGGGGTGTTCGTGCCGATACCTACGTTCCCATTGACATCAACTGTCATCCGATCTTGACCGTTCGTCCGTATAACCAGGGCATGTTGATCAGTGGTGCCCAGGAAGTTGACCAATTCATTCGTATTGGCGTTGCCCGTAATCTCCCAAGACATGTCGAGTCTCCTCTGTGTATAAACTCTAAAGTTGAAAAAGCACTTCCAGCTCTGTTCCCCTCCATATGGACGGATGACTACCCATCTGTGAAGGTCGTGTCGACGTTTGAAGATGATTCAGTGGCGGTTGGTCTTTATCCCGGCGGCCCCGGCGGTCCTGGTGGCCCCTGCGGCCCCGGTGGCCCGGGTGGCCCTGGCGGCCCTTGTGGTCCTTGCGTGCCCGCTTGTGAGAGTAGCTGCACCTGGTTCGCTAGCACGTTTACCTGTGCACTGAGGCCTGCATTGTCGGAATTGGCAGCGTCCAAACCGGCTTGGAGATCGTTCACCTGCTGTTGTAGCGCTTGAATAGCGCTGACCACATCTAGGCTCATTCTTTACCTCCAAATACTAGAGTTCTGCACTACGACGAAGTCTCCCTATACGTTCGAGGTCGCTTCGCCAGCTTACGAAGCGCCGCTAAGCCAGTGGCCGGTTGACCGCCTTTGGTCAACACGACCCCGGTGATTCCACCCTCTGCACGTGAGGGCGTGTCCTGTGCCTAACCTGCGACAGATGCGAAACAAACGCATACAAGAAGAAGCAACCGTTTCCGAGGCATGGGTTTCACCTCCGAAACCGAATTGTAGCTCTCTTAGGGTACCCCAGCGATAACAGGCCATATCACACTCTATCTGTCCCGGACAACATGATCAGCGAATCCCTGCTTGTCTTAATTGTCCCGAAACCGGCTTCGCGGACATCAGCCTCCAACTGAACGACCATACTGATTGCGGCATAGGAGGCCGCCAGTATGCCACGTCGGAACTCATCGAAACGCCGTAAGGCCAAAACAATACTTCGGCTGCCCGACTTGGAGCAATCGAAGAACGCAGTTCTCCGCTCGCTCGCAGCGGCCACTTCGCAAGAATCATACGGTCATGCCATCGACGAATTCATCGGGTGGTACTGTTCCGAACCGCGTTTGGCCTTTAACCGCACTGTCGTTCTTCGCTATCGATTCTTCCTCGAACAAAAGAACCTCGCACCCTCCACCATCAACGTGCGCCTAGCGGCTGTGAGGCGACTGGCTTATGAAGCCTCCGACACTGGCCTTCTGAGCCCTGATCTGGCCGCCGGAATCCGCCGTGTCAAAGGGGCAAAGCGTCTCGGGGTTCGGATCGGCAACTGGTTGACTGTCCCTCAGTCCAGGACGTTGCTTGGCGAATCACCGTCAGACAGTCTCCGAGGCAAGCGTGATCGGGCGATTCTGGCGCTGCTCATCGGATGCGGCCTGCGACGGGCTGAACTGGTTGGACTCGGAATGGAAGATTTCCAGGTTCGCGAGGAGCATTGGGTAATCGCTGACCTGATTGGCAAAGGAAAGCACATCCGTACCGTTCCGGTTCCAGTGTGGGCGTTATTTTTACGACAGGTGGCGATATCTCCGTGGGATTACGTGCGGCTTCATTGCCTTACTTCCGATGTATTTCCGGTATCGCTTTGATGGCACCTTGATTCTCCTTATCAAGTGGCTGGCGAAGACACCTGCGGATCTATCGTGTAGAGTTGCACGACAGTGTCGTAAGCGAGCAATTTGGGGCGTTGTGGCTCGCAACACCCTTATTCATGGCGTCGAGGTTTTCCGTAGGGGAGGGCCGCATGGGAATTGCGCATTTGTCTCGAAGGTCGTTTGTGAAAACTGCAATGGTCGGAGCGGTGGGGACATTGATTCCGCGAATCGCAACGGGCGCTGGTCCATCTGGAGGCAAAGCTCAACCGGTTGCCAACAATACGAGTCTCCCATCGCTCACTCTATCCGAAGCATCTCAACTGGTCCACAGCAAAGAGATTTCTCCCGTCGAGCTGACGAAAGCGTGTCTCGGCCGCATTGAACAGTTCAATCCCAAGCTGAACGCCTTCATCACCGTTACGGCCGACTTCGCGCTGGCCGAGGCCCGTGCAGCGGAAGCAGAGATCCAGCAGGGCCGTTGGAAAGGCCCGCTCCACGGCATCCCGATCGCCCTCAAAGACCTGGTGGACACCGCCGGCGTGCGCACCACTGCAGCCAGTGGTGTATTCAAGGATCGTGTCCCCACTCAAGATGCGGAGGTTGTCCGCCGTCTTAGAGCCGCTGGGGCAGTGCTATTGGGCAAACTTAACATGCACGAGTTCGCCTACGGCGGCAGTTCGGCCATCAGCTACTTTGGTCCGGTTCGGAATCCTTGGAATGTTGCATACAGTCCAGGCGGATCTTCAGGAGGTTCAGCGGCTGCGGTTGCGGCGCAACTCTGTTACGCTGCGATCGGATCTGATACGGGAGGCTCCGTTCGCGAACCGGCGGGCTACTGCGGCATCGTCGGACTCAAACCCACGTACGGTCGCGTAAGTACTTCGGGGGTGATACCTCTCTCGTGGTCCCTTGACCACATAGGGCCGATGACGAGGACGGTGATGGACACCGCTCTGATGCTCCAGGTCATTGCTGGCTATGACCCACAGGATCCGGGCAGCATCGACCTCCCAATTCCAGACTACGTGGCCACCATCGCAGCCTCGACCTCCTCGTTGCGACTCGGCATTCCGCGCGCCTAGTTCTACGAGGGACTTCATCCCGACGTTCAAGCGGCGATGGAGAGCGCACTCTCTGTTCTGAAGAGACTCACGAGCACCCAGGGTGAAATCGCTCCGCTCGCGAGCGATGGTACCTACTCGTCGGTATTAAACCCTAGTTTTACGATCCTCACGGCGGAGGCTTACGAGTACCACAAGGACTACGTTTCTAAGAGTCCCGAGCTTTACCAAGCGGCCACGATTAGGAGAATCCGCGCCGGGGCGGATGTGACGATATCGGCGTACATGCAGAGCCGGCGCCAACTCGACCAGATTCGCCATTCCGCTTCGCGCGTCTTCGATACCGTGGACCTCGTGATCACTCCCACTGCACCTGTTCCTCCGTTCGCGATTGACGATCTGACTGACGCAAACACTGCTCGGCCGAAGGAACTCCAAATGCTCCGCAACACCCGGCCAATTAATGTGCTGGCGTTGCCGACAATCTCCGTTCCCTGTGGTTTCACCGCTGAAGGCTTGCCGATCGGAATGCAGATCAGCGGTCCACCGGGAGCTGAAGCCACTGTTCTTCGCCTTGCGCATGCATACGAGCAAGCCACCGAATGGCACAGGCGCAAGCCGCCCACCGATTCCCAGTAGCACAGATGAACAAGCCAATCCGTAACCAACGCAAACAAGCTCCGGCCTGCCCTCTTACAGCCCGATGCAGATTTACGCATGAACGGGAAATTATGCCGCCAGAGACATTCGACCAGCTTCTGGATGGTGTTCAAGCTCGATAAAGATGGCAGCGTCCGTGAAATGCGGCTGTACCCGGAGACAAAGCTGCGTTTGTGCACGGGGAAATCGCTGGCGAAAGACCATTTTGGCGCCACACGTTTCCGTCCGGACAGTTCCTTGCGAGCCCTCGGCTACTCTGAACTTATGCCGCTAACAAACAGCAAAGCTCATTTCACGTGATTTGAGTCACATTGGCACGGTATTCGAAAAGGCGCGTGGCCAATCGCAGTGTTACATTCAAGGCCGCAAGGTCATTCATGGGCGGAGACAGAAATGGACAATTTGCGCGGAAATGTCAAGCAGAACGGCCAGCGCGAGACATCCCGGCTAACACGCCGAGAATTTCTCGCGGAAGCGACTGTAGTTGCGGGAGCAACGATGATAGCGCCATGGATGTCATCGATAGCGATGCCGGCGAATGTGCTGCCGGAACTGGTGTCGCTGAACGCGCTCGAGCTGTCTCAGAAAATCAAAGCGAAGCAAGTGTCGTGCGTCGAGGTGATGCAGGCGTATCTGGCGCACATCGAACGTTTCAATCCGAAAGTGAACGCGATTGTTTCATTGCAGCCAACCGAGGCATTGCTGCGGCAAGCCAAGGAGCGAGATGCGCAACTGGTGCGCGGTGAATATCTCGGATGGATGCACGGATTTCCGCATGCGGTGAAAGATTTGGCGGCGACAAAGGGTATACGGACGAGCAACGGATCGCCGCTGTTCGATTCTATTCCCGATAACGATGCCTTGTTTGTGGAGCGGCTGCGGCGCAACGGCGCGATCCTGATCGGAAAGACAAACGTTCCAGAACTAGGCTTCGGCTCGCAAACGTACAATCCAGTGTTCGGCACGACTTTGAACGCGTACGACCAGATGAAATGCGCCGGGGGCAGCAGCGGCGGCGCGGCGGTATCGCTGGCGTTGCGCATGTTGCCGGTGGCCGACGGCAGCGACTGGATGGGCTCGCTGCGGAATCCCGCGGCATTCAACAATGTTTTCGGCTTCCGCACTTCGTACGGCCGGGTCCCGAAAGTTGGCGGTGAACTGTTTCTTCATACGCTGAGCGTGGAAGGGCCGATGGGCCGCTCGGCTTCGGATGTGGCCATGTTGCTCAGCGTGATGGCTGGACCGGACCCACGCGCGCCGTTTTCGATTGAGCAAGATCCGGCGATGTTCGCGCAGTCATTGAAACGAGATTTTAAGGGAACGCGCATCGGTTGGTTAGGCAATTTCGAAGGCTACCTCGAAATACAGCCTGGAATCCTGGAATTGTGTCGGAAATCTTTCAAGGCGTTCGAATCATTGGGGTGCCTTGTGGAGCCTACCAGTCTCGATTTTGATATGGCGAAACTCTGGGATGCGTGGCTCACGCTGCGGCATAGTTTGGTCGCCGGAGACCTAGCGGCGTTTTACGACGACCCGGACAAGCGAGCGAAGTTGAAGCCGGAAATTCAGTGGGAAATTGAAGGGGGATTGAAAGTGTCAGCCATGGAGTTTCAGCATGCGTCGCAAGTCCGGTCAGATTGGTACCGCGTATTGTTGAAGCTATTTCAGACATATGACTACCTGCTGCTCCCGAGTTCGCAGGTATTTCCGTTTGACGCACAGGAGCACTGGCCGAAGGAGATCAACGGGAAGAAAATGGATACCTACCACCGATGGATGGAAGTTGTGATTCCCGCAACGATGGCGGGCTTGCCGGCACTCAGCGTCCCCGTTGGATTTGGTCCGACCGCCTTGCCAATGGGCATGCAGGTGATTGGGAAGCCCCATGCGGATTTCGCTGTACTGCAAATGGCTTATGCTTATGAACAGGCGGTACCTTGGGTGCGAGACTACCTGCCGCCGCTGTTAAAGACAGCCGCATAAGATTAGCCGCGCTGTTGGAATCGCACTAACTGCTGGTTGGTCGGCCAACCTTCCCTTACAAGATTAGGGAAGGGTAGCCCGCCACTTGGGCGAAATCTCAGATCATCGTAGGTTTCCGAATCGCATCAAGGATGTACAATGGCGCCTCCAACACAGTCGATTGCCAGCTACTTCCGGAGATAGCTCATGTCGACAAGTAACACAGCACGTCGAGATTTCCTCCGCCTGTCCGGCGCGGGCCTTGCGGGAGCCGCTTTTCCGTCTCGCGCTGCGCACGCGCAAACAACCTTGGCTGGGCCAAACTTCGGCACCTATGACGTAACGATCTTCGGAGCCAGCGGCGACGGCAAAACGATCGACACTCCCGCTATCAACCGCGCCATCGAAGCTGCGGCTGCAGGCGGGGGAGGCACGGTACGCTTCCCGGCCGGGAGTTACCTGTGCTATTCCATTCGCCTGAAGAGCAACGTCGCTCTACACCTCGAGCAGGGTGCGACCATCATCGCAGCCGATCCGCCTTCTTCTGGCTCTGGGGGCTATGACGTCGCGGAGCCAAAGAACCCCTGGGATGCCTACCAGGACTTTGGCCATAATCACTGGCACAACAGTCTGATCTGGGGCGAGGGACTTGAGAATCTCTCGATATTTGGCCCGGGTCTCATCTGGGGCCGAGGGCTCAGCAGAGGCTTCGGGCCGGGTCCCATCGCCGAGCACCCTGGTGTTGGAAACAAGGCTGTCAGCCTGAAGAACTGTCGGAACATCACTCTTCGCGATTTTTCGATTCTCAAAGGCGGACACTTCGGAATCCTCGCGACCGGTGTTGACAATTTCACGATTGACAATCTGAAGGTTGACACAGACCGCGACGGCATTGATATTGACTGCTGCCGCAACGTCCGCGTTTCCAACTGTTCCGTTAATTCGCCTTGGGACGATGCCATCTGCCCCAAAAGTTCCTTTGCCCTTGGCTATGCGCGGGCGACCGAAAACGTTACTATTACCAACTGCTACGTTACGGGCATCTATAAGCTCGGCACTTTGCTCGACGGCACCTTCCAGCGCTTCGACAGTGGTCCCAATGATTACGGGAACGGCCGCATCAAGTTCGGCACCGAATCGAACGGGGGCTTCAAGAACATCACCATATCCAACTGCGTCTTTGAGGGCTGTTATGGCTTGGCGTTGGAAACCGTCGATGGAGCGCTGCTCGAAGACGTCTCTATCACCAACATAACAATGCGCGACATCTTTTCTGCCCCCATCTTCCTTCGCCTGGGAAGCCGCATGCGCGGTCCCGCCGGCGTACCGGTCGGGGTCCTGCGCCGCATCTTGATCAGCAATGTTGTCTGCTCCAATTCCGAATCCAGTTTCTGCTCGATCCTCAGCGGTATTCCTGGCCACCCGATCGAAGATATCCAGCTCAACGATATCTACATCCAGCACCAGGGCGGGGGGACGGCGGAGGCCGCAGCGACGCAACCGCCGGAACTGGAGAACAAGTACCCCGAGCCCAACATGTTCGGAGGAATGCCCTCGCATGGGTTCTTTCTACGCCACGTGAAGAACATCTCGCTGAATAATATTGAGATCAGATCTTTAAAGGAAGACGCCCGTCCGGCCTTCGTTCTGCAAGATGTCCGGGGCGCAGATTTCTTCCGCCTCCGTACACCCCACGCAACGGATGTACCGACGTTCGCGCTGAACAACGTTGACGACTTCAGTGTCTTCCGGAGCAAGAATGTCGCGGACGTCCAGTTCGATCACGCGACTCGGGAGAGGATCTAGAATCCTGTGCCGGAGAGATCGAGGCTTACTTCTCCGTTGTGGCTTCTTCTGGACGGATGGTCGGCCACTCTCCAGAAACTCAACTGGCAAGCTCTGGAAGTGGAACGAGTTGCATGTTGAGGGCTGCGGCCTGCTTAGCTGTCCAACGTAGTTGGTGCTGTCGGTATTTGGCTTCGTAGTACTCGATTCCCTGATCCACATACTGTTGACCGAACTTGAGCATGCGATAAACGAGTCGAGCCAAGGTGTGCGCCATCGCTGTGATCGCTTTGGGCGCCCCGAGTCTGGATCGCAGGCGACGAAACTTTGCGCCCAGTGCGCTCCGGCTCCGTATCAGGCTCCAGGCAGCCAGGCGCAAAGCGGTGGCCGCCCGATTCACTACGCGCCTGGTCCCGCGCTTGAGCACCTTGCCGCCACTGGTGCGATTGTCCGGGCACAAGCCGAGCCACGAAGCGAAGTGCTTCTCTGTTTTCCATCGGCTCATGTCCAGTCCCACCTCCGATATCACCGTCTGCGCAATCCGGACGTCGATGCTGTCGATCTGAGTCAGGTCCACCCCGGTGATACGGTACAAATGCCCCCGCAGATCAAAGTGCGGCTGGCGCGGGCGCGAACCTTTCCCGCGACGAGTGGGTTGCGGTATTGGGTCGCTGGCCGGATCGACTTTGGCCTCCATCCTGTGCAGATGTTCGTCGATTCGCTGGTCGCATGACCGAATCTTTTCCTGATACGTGTCGTAGAGTTCCAGGCTCTGCGCCACCACGAATAGCAACTCCTCGCGCCACGTTCCTTCCAAGCTGCGAGCGATCTCCTGATGAGTGGCGCGAATGCGCGCGTGCTTATGTCGCGCCAATCTCTCGGGGTCACGTTCTCCCCGGACGATGTCTCGCAGGATGGCCATTCCAGTCGTACCACTGATATCGCTGATCACATTGGCCAACTGGATGTTCATCTCGGTCAACGCCTTCTGCATGTGTTGGACACACATCGCCGCTGCCGCCACCAGATTTTCTCGCTGGCGCAGATAGCTGCGCAGCACGCGGATCTCTTCGGCCGGTCGGAATGCCTTGTTCAAAAGCCCAAAGGTGTGCAGCTTCTGCAACCATTGGCATTCCTGCACATCCGTCTTGCGTCCCGGCAGTGTTTTCGTGTGCTGAGCATGCGCCACGTTCACTTCCAACCCGTAACTTTCCAGCACGTCGTACAGGGCCGTCCAGTACACGCCAGTCGCCTGCATGACTACCGTTTGGATTCGGCAGTTCTTTAGCCAGCGTGCCATCCGATGGAGGTCGGCTGTGAAGCTGCCGAAACTTTGTATCGGCTCTGCGTCGCGGTCTGTGGGTACGGCCACGTAATGCTCTGCGCTTCCCACATCGATCCCCGCTGCATTTACATTCAGTAGTGGAAGTCCTTCGGTCGGATCCACTTTCCCGGCTGTCTTCCTTCGCTTGCTTGGTTGCTTCGGGCCTTTCGGCATAGACTGATCCCTCCAACTGAAGTCAGACGGACCCGGCCCGGTTGCGAATCGGTTTATGAATCTCTCCAACGGGGTCGAGCCAGCTGATCAACGTCAGCCGACTGCCACCAACTCACTGATCGCCAGGAACCGGAGCCATACTCGGAAACGGGCACAGGGGCACCATATTTGCCGCGGCCTTGACTGCCGGGTACGTCGCTGTCAGCATCTCACTCTGATTCCGTTTCTGGTACCACTGACAGCGCCCCGCTGTCCGTTACTCGGAAGTAATCCAGTTTGACGGGTTGTCGGCAAACCGTCGAAGTGGTCCGTGAAGCTCCCGAGAGCGCACTTCCCAGAACCAGACGCATTATAAAAGGGCGCCCCTTTGAGGTAGGTTTTGAGTGTCACGCAAAACTCTACCGAAAGGAGCACCCGTATGGACATTAAGTATATCGGCATGGACGTGCACAAAGAAGCGATTGCCATCGCAGTGATGAACCGCGAGGGAAAGCTGGTAATGGAATCGATCATCGAAACGAAGGCGAGCACCATCTTGCAGTTTATCCAGGGACTGCGCGGTGACTTGCATGTGACCTTGGAAGAAGGGACCTGGTCGGCTTGGCTGTATGACCTACTGAAGCCACATGTCACGGAGCTAGTCGTGTGCGATCCGCGGAAGAACGCGCTACTGAAGCAAGGCAACAAGAGCGACAAGATTGACGCGCGCAAGCTCGCCGATTTGCTGCGCGGGGGATATCTGTGCTCGGTCTACCATGGCGAGAACGGCCTACGAACTTTAAAGGAGCTGGCCCGCAGTTATCTGACGATCAGCAAAGATCTTACCCGGGTGATGAATCGGGTCAAGGCTCTGTATCGAAGCTGGGGCATTGGTTGTGAGGGTCAGCAAGTCTACGCCCCGCGTCATCGCGCAGAGTGGTTGAACAAGATTGGAGAAGCCGGCGTCCGCCGGCGGGCTGAGTTCTCCTACCAACAGCTCGATGCTCTGCGAGGGTTGCGCCAAGCGGTGCGGAAGGATCTGTTGACGGAAAGCCGGAAACAGAGCGCGACCAAATTACTGCGTCAGGTTCCTTCGATCGGCCCGATCCGAGCCGCGCTGCTCATCGCGCTGATCCAAACCCCTCATCGTTTCCGCAGCAAGCGGCAACTGTGGACCTACAGCGGTCTGGCGATCGAGACGCGCGACAGTGCCCAATACCGTTACGTGGGCGGGCAAGCGCAGCGTTGCAAGAAACCTCAGCAACTGCGTGGGCTCAATCAAAATCATAACCATGATATGAAAACCATCTTCAAGAGTGCGGCGAGTATGGCCAGCAGCCAAGAGGGAGCGTTCTACGATTTCTACCAAGGCTTGCTCACCAAAGGTATGAAACCAGCGATGGCTCGCCTCACCTTGGCGCGAAAGATTGCGGCGATCACTCTAATCCTGTGGAAGAAGGGAGCACATTTCGACGCCAAACAATTGAAACCACAAGCAGCTTGAGCGTCTCGGAACGAGAGTCCGTTCCATCTCTTGGGGATCATCCCTTGGCGGTGGCAGTCGGGTTTCTTCTTGAGACGCTCGGGTCGAGGGAGAGTATCTAGCCAGAAGTTAGGCGATTTGTGTGCTTCGGCACCCAGTCTCCAACGAGACCCTATGCCCCCTCGCATGACCCAACAAAGCCGTAGGCCACGAGTCTCCGATAGGACCATGGGTTGGCAACTCTGCAACCAGGTTAGCTTGTGAGTTTCAGAAGAACCGAACGGCGCCGTCATAACGAACATGAAACCCCCCATAGGAAGGAACACCGGGGCCCCGTCGCTCCGCGGCCTACCGGGCCGCTCCGCGACAGGGCTAAACGGTCAAGCAGCTAAAGACGAGGTGTCGCAGTGTGGAGGGGGGCTGGATGCCGGAAAATATTTCTGGCATTCCGGCAGGGAGAAGTGTTTTTCACTTGACATCCCCTTTTATAGGACATCCCCTTTTATAGGACTTCTGGACAATCATGGCAAACGCGGACTCGCCGATCGGCCGTTGCTCAGGATTACTTACTATATGGCGACATATCAACAACTATCCGAGGATTGACTGGATCAGACCAGTTTTGGCATAGCCGGCTACCCCGGGGCACTATGTGGCGGCACTAAGTGCGGTACCGAATGCTCTCATGGCGCAGTCATTTTCGTATAGGGGTTAGGATTCCGTGCGGGCCCCCGGGCTTGAGAACCCGCACGGTTTGTTGCACGCTTACGGTCGACGCGGCGAAGTTAGAGCCTTAGCTTGCGGCGCAACGCGCCGGCCAAGCCTAGCACGCCGGTGCCGAGCAGCAGGATGCTACCGGGCTCAGGAATTGGTGTGCCGTACAGGGTGAACGCAGTTGACGGGGGCACGGTGGCGCCAAAGCCGTTGAAGAAGAGGTACTGAACGGAGCCTCCCACCCCTGTCCCCTTTTGCCATATCACATTGGATTGCGCGACAGTGCCATTGTCGCCATTGGTGCTCGTTGCATCAAGCAGGGTGAGATAGTTCAGTCCGCTCGGCACATCGAGGCTGGTTCCGAAATTAACACTTTCCAGGGCCGAGCAATACGTGGTAAAGAACACTCCATTGCAGCCGCCTATCTGGAATGGTGCGGACGTGCCATGGAGTCCCGTAAGATCGAATCGAACGGGCCCCATGGCCCAATTCACCGTATTCACTGCGTTGAAACCACCACTCTGGTCAATCAGAGCCCACCAGGTGAAGCCGGTTACGTCGCAGCCAGCAACGTAGGGACAGTTGAACGTATCGGCCCAAATCCCGGCGAAGCTAGGCGTGAGTACGGCGAGGGCGTCGCCGCTGACGTACTGAGTGGGTCCGCCATTGGTGTAGAACGCTTGCGCGGTGGCTGGAACAGCGGCCATCGCCAAGCAGGCGAGCGTGAGCATCGCAACTACTGTAACCTTCCTGTTCATCACAAGACTCTCCTTCGTCGAGTTCAAATCGGAACAGTTCACAGACAGGTAGGGTAGGCCGACGCTTACGGAACCCGCCCGCAGTGGGGACCAGAACAGGTGACACTCTACACCCTCGCATTGTCCTTTGTTATCAGATTCGGTCGAACCGACCATCTAATTCCGACGCCGAGTGCCGAGGCTTCGGCTCAAGGATTGCCTTAAGCTAACGTTCCGAGCAGCATTCGTCTGTCACATTGGCCAGAAACCCTAGTGCTGTATCGGATGCGCCCCACAGTGAGTGTGCAGGTAGGGTCGGTGCTGCGGGGCGCGTCCGATACAGCGGTTTGAAGGGAGCCGCCCGTGGGGAGGCGATTATGCCTATTCAATCGTGCTGGGGCTAGGAGAGAAGCTCGGGGAACAGCTATTGGAGCCGGCAAGAGCGAGTCGAGGATTGGTTTGGTGAGAGTTTGCATGTGGTGGGAACGGGATTTTGGGCTGAGGTTGGGAACGGATGACTTGTTCGGAGGCAAGCAGGGCGCACACCGCCTGTTGGCGGTGATGAGCACCGAGTGTGGCAGCTTGGAATGGTAGTTTCATGCGGCGGCTCCGGCGAGCAAGGGTGGGGAGCGCAGTTGGAGTTGGGCGGCGGTAAGTCTCTCGATGACCACCATCGGCCCGCCACAGTTGGGACAGAGCCAGAGCGGTCTGGTTTCCTTGGCCGTGGATGCTTCTGGTTGGGTTGGCGGCTGAACCACGGCGAGGGCTTGACGGCAAAGTGGCAGGAGAGTGGCCCGCCGCCGGTTGGCGAGAAAGCCGCAATGGCGAATGCGGACGAAGCCTTTGGGGAGCAAGTGCAACAGGAATCGGCGCAGGAACTCATCGAGCGATAAGGTCATCAGTTTCTGTTCATTGTGTTGAGCCGAGTCGCGCCAACGGAAAGTGACTTGGCCGTCAGCCAATGAGATCAGGCGATGGTTAGAGATGGCCACGCGATGGGTGTAGCGGCCGAGATACTGGAGCACATAGTCGGGGCCACCGAAGGGTGGTTTGCAGTAGACCACCCAGTTCTTTCGAAACAGTGGTCTTAGCCAGGAGGCGAAGATCCTGGGCTGAGCGATCGGCGCCAGATCGCCCGCGAAGTGGAGTTGCTGGTGTTGGAAGGCGAACTTGAGGCCATCGACGAACTTGCCACGAAACACGCGACGCAGCACCGGGCGGGGAAGAAAGAAGCGAGGGCGGGATGGAATCCATCGAGTATGGTCGAGCGAGAGTCCGCCGGCAGGGACGACACAGTGGACATGGGGATGAATCTGGAGCTTTTGATTCCAGGTGTGCAGCACACTGAAGAAGCCGATTTCGGCCCCTAGACGTCTGGGATTGCGGGCGACTTCGAGAAGCGTTTCTGCACTGGCACGGAGTAGCAGATCATAGATGATCTTTTTGTTCTGCAAAGCCAGGGGCGCCAGCTGCTGAGGCAGAGTGAAGACGACATGGGCGTAGGGCGAGGGGAGAAGTTCGCGGCGCCGTGCTTCGAGCCAGAGTTCGCGGGCACCGGTCTGACACTTCGGGCAATGCCGATTTCTGCAACTGTTATACGAGATGGTGGCACGCTGTCCACAGCGGGTGCACTCATCGATATGACCGCCGAGTGGGGCGGTGCGGCAACGGGCAATGGCCAGCAGCACTTTGATGTGCGGCCAGCGAATCCACTGGCGGTTGCGCTCGATGAACTCAGTTCCTGCCGTGCGGACCAGGTCGGCCACCTCCAGCGGCGGCCGAATCATCTACTCCTCCTGCGGTGACCTGCCTTTTAGCTTGAGCGAATCCAGAGGACTGGCCGTGGCCTGGAGGTGACGTCGCGAAAGATGCAGGTAGATCGAGGTCTCTCTTAGATCATGATGTCCCAGGAGCAGCTGAATAGTGCGCAGGTCAGCCCCGTTTTCGAGCAAGTGGGTAGCGAAACAGTGGCGCAGGGTGTGGGGATGGACTCGATTCTGCAGGCCAGCGCGTCGGGCGGCCTGGCGGCAGGCGTGATAGACGGTCTTGGAGGTGATGGGATGATCCGCCCTATGGTTACAGCCCCCGGGGAACAACCACTGCGAAGGTTTGCGCTTCAGCCCGCGCCAATAGTCACGTAAAGCTTCCAGCAGGATGGGACTGAGCATGATATCCCGGTCCTGACAGCCTTTCCCGCCGCGGATGTGGATGACCATGCGTCGGCTGTCGATATCGGGGATTTGCAAGCGAGTCAACTCGGCGCGCCGTACCCCGGTGCCATAGAGGGTCATCAACACAATGCGATGAAATCGAGTCTGGGCCGAGTCGATGAGGAGGGCAACTTCTTCTGGGCTCAATATGCTGGGCAGATGTCGTGCCTTCTTCGGATAAGGTGTATCGGCCACGCTCCATGGCTTCTTCATCGTCTGGATGAAGAAGAAGCGCAGCCCGGCCAGCCGTTGCGTGACGGTATGTGCGGCGAGTTTCCTCTCGCGGAACAGATACGCCTGGTACTCACGGATATGCTCCGGACCAAGCTGGTCAGGAGGTCGCCTGAAGTAACGCGCGAAGTCCTCGATCGTCTGGATGTAGCAGTCTCTGGTAGTCTGAGCGTAATTACGACGCTCGAGTTCCTCGAGCATCATTTTGCGAAGGTGGGTCATAGGTCATCTCCTTATGACCCAACCCTATCTCTTCATCTCGCTTACAGCACTGCTGCTGACACCGAGCACGCGAAAGCGTCCGCCGCAAAGCGGCTCCGTTCAAACCGGCATGTGGGAAGTTTCGGATCAGACTTCCGCCTAGATGGTTAGCAATCCGAAGTGATGCCACGCTCCAGCCTCTCCGTTGGCTCGAAGTGGCCAAGTCGCACGTTATATCGGAGGCGGGAGCAGAAGTTCGGCGGCGGGCGAGTCGGGAGTAGAATGCCTTCCATATCGAAGCTGGCTTCTATTCCCAAGAGTAAGAGGAAAACGTGCGATGAGATTCTTGCGTGTTGTCACTGTCGCGATTGCCTTGGGTGGATTGGCGGCGGCGGTCTCCGGGCCCAACGATCGCCAGATCACAGATCCGAAGTCGATTATCTCGGCCACGAATCCGAATGCAAAGCCTGTGGCTGTTGAGGATCTTTATGTCACCCGCCTAATCGACACCGCCGCACTCTCGCCGAACGGCGCTGAGGTGGCGTTGACCACGAACCTGACCGGCCGCACCAATCTTTGGAAGATTTCAGCTGAAGGCTCTTGGCCGGTACAGATCCTTAATTCGGATGACCGACAGGCTGAGCCGACGTGGTCTCCCGATAGCCGTTGGATCGCCTACTCGCAAGACAAAGGCGGCAACGAGCTATGGGACATCTACGTCATCTCGAGCGAGGGCGGATCGCCTACGAACCTAACAGACACGCCTGACATCCGCGAGCAGCATCCGGTTTGGGCGCATAACGGCAAGCTCATCGCCTGCTCCTATAAGCCCAAGCAGGCGCCTTCCTACGACTTGGCGGTCATTGATGTTGCCACACACAAGTTGCACAAGCTAACCGAGGAAAAAGATCCTCAGCAGAACTGGGATGTGATCGCCTTCAGCCCCGATGACGGGACTTTGTATGCAAACCGGACCAGCGTGGGGTTCGATGCTGGTGACGTGTACGCGGTAGATGTCGCGAGCGGGAAGCAAACCAACCTCACGCCGCATGAGGGCAAGCAACTCCATGTCGGGGCGGACGTTTCACCTGACGGCAAGACCATATTGATGACCAGCAACGAGAAGGGCGGTTATCTAAACTTGGCGCTGCTCGACGCCGCCACCAGGAAATTCCACTGGGTGACGGACACTCAGTGGGAGGTCACAGCGGGTGCGTTCTCGCCGGATGGCGCTCACTTCACCTATGGAGTCAACGCCGATGGACGAAGCACGCTGTACTTAGGGGATGTTAGAGGCGGGCAGCCAACCAAATTAGAACTGCCGCCGGGAGTCAATACGACTCTGACTCCACAACAGTTCTCGCCCGATGGGCGGCAGATACTGATTGAGCACGAGGCCATGAACACGCCCAATGATCTGTGGGTGTATGACGTTGGCACACACCGCGCAAAGCAGCTTACGCACATGGCTGTTGCCAGCCTTACGCCGCAGACGATCCGGCCATCAGAGCTGGTGCATTACAAAAGCTTCGATGGGAAGATCATCACTGCCGTCCTGCGCATGCCCTTCAACCTCAAGCGCGACGGGAGCAACCCTGCCATCATTTTTCCGCATGGCGGTCCCACAGGCCAGACCGTAGATAGTTGGAGCCGCTGGTCTAACGCCATGGCAACACGGGGATACATAGTACTGATGCCCAATCCGCGGGGCTCCACGGGATACGGCATGGATTTTCAGCGCGCGAACTACCAGGATCTAGGCGGGGGCGACCTCAAGGACGAGATGTCCGGTTTGGAATGGCTCCTGGATACTGGCTATGTAAATGCGCGCAAGGTAGGCGCCTTTGGCGGCTCCTACGGCGGATTCATGACCTTAATGCTCGTCGCCAAAGAGCCTGAAAGGTTCGCTGCCGCCGTCGATCTGTTCGGCCCCTTGGACTGGTACACGATGCTCGAGCACTCAGACCCGCTGCTCAACCAGTATCTGCGTAACCTACTCGGTGACCCCGATAAGGACAGGAAAGTCTACGAACAGGACTCTCCCATCAAATACATCCAGAACATCCGGGTGCCACTGCTGGTTCTTCAGGGCGACAACGACCCGCGCGTACCCAAGGAAGAGACCGAGCAACTGGTGGAAGTCCTGAAGAAACGAGGCAATGTAGTGGAAGTGGTCTATTATCCCGACGAGGGCCACGGGTTTGACAAACTCGAACACCAGATCGACGCTGCGCGCCGAATTGTGGGATGGTTTGAGAAGTACTTGAAAGGCGCGCCGGCCGCACCCGCTGGGAACTGACGATAGCTGACATGTGCAGGATGTGCGGCCGATCATACTAATCGTCAGTTTCCGACGTGCCCGAATTCTTTGCTCTCATTAGCCCATATAGGTATCGGGCCGGCTTCGGACTGTTTGTCGGCAACCTAAAGTTGGCCAGAAACCCTAGTGCTGTATCGGATGCGCCCCACAGTGAGTATGCAAGTAGGCTCGGTTCGGCGGGGCGCGTCCGATACAGCGGTTTGAAGGGAGCCGCCGGTGGGGAGGCGTTTATGCATATTCAATGGTCTTGGGGGGTGTGAGAGAGGCTCCGGGAACAGCTGTTGGAGTTGGAAACAGCAAAGGCAGAACTGCTTGGGTTGAAGTTGCTCGTGGTAGGAACTGGAATTTGGGTCGAGGTTGGGAAGGGATCGCTTTTTCGGGGGCAAGCAGGGCGCACAACGCCCGCGGGTGGTGAGGGGCACCGAGTGAGAGAGCTGGGAAAGGTTGTTTCATGCTGCGGCTCCGGAGAGAAAGGGTGGCGAGCGGAGTTGGAGTTGGGCGGCGCTAAGCCTCTCGATGACCACCATCGGCCCGCCACGGTTAGGACAGAGCCAAAGCGGTCTGGTTTCTTTGGGGGCGGATGCTTCTGATTGGGTTTGCGGCTGCACCACTATGAGGGCTTGCCGGCAGAGTGGCAGGAGAGTAGCCCGGCGCCGGTTGGCGAGAAAGCCGAAGTGGCGAATGCGGACGAAGCCTTTGGGAAGCAAGTGCAACAGGAAGCGGCGCAGGAACTCATCGAGCGATAAGCTCATCACTTTTTGTTCATTGTGGTGAGCCGAGTCGCGCCAACGGAAAGTGACTTGGCCGTCAGACAATGAAATCAGGCGATGGTTGGAGATGGCCACGCGATGGGTGTAGCGGCCCAGATACTGGAGCACATATTCGGGGCCACCGAAGGGTGGTTTGCAGTAGACCACCCAGTTCTTGCGGAACAGTGGTCTTAGCCAGGAAGCGAAGACCCGAGGCTGACCGAGCAGGGACAGATCCCCGGAAAGGTGCAGTTGACCACGCTGAAAGGCGGACTTGAGACCAGCAACGAACTTGCCACGAAAGCGGCGCCGCAGCACCGAGCGAGGAAGAAAGAAGCGAGGGCGGGATGGAATCCAGTGGGTGTGATCCAGCGACAGGCCACCGGCAGCGACGACACAGTGAACATGGGGATGAAGCTGCAGCTTCTGGTTCCAGGTATGCAGCACACTGAAGAAGCCGATCTCGGCCCCGAGACGTCGGGGATTGCGGGCGACCTCGAGGAGAGTTTCTGCACTGGCACGGAGTAGCAGATCATAGATGATCTTTTTGTTCTGCACAGCCAGTGGCGCCAGCTGCTGAGGCAGAGTGAAGACGACATGGGCGTAGGGCGAGGGGAGAAGTTCGTGACGCCGTGCTTCGAGCCAGTGTTCGCGGGCACCGGTCTGACACTTCGGGCAATGCCGGTTTCTGCAGCTGTTGTAGGAGATGGTGGCGCGATGTCCACAGCGGGAGCACTCATCGATATGGCCGCCGAGGGCGGCGGTGCGACAGCGCGCAATGGCCAGCAGCACTTTGATGTGCGGCCAGTGGATCCACTGGCGGTTGCGCTCGATGAAAGCTGTTCCGGCCGCGCGGACCAGCTCGGCCACCTCCAGGGGCGGCCGAATCATCTACTCCTCCTGCGGTGACCTGGCTTTTAGCTTGAGCGAATCCAGAGGACTGGCCGTGGCCTGGAGGTGACGTCGCGAGAGATGCAGGTAGATCGAGGTCTCTCTTAGATCATGATGTCCCAGGAGCAACTGAATAGTGCGCAGATCAGCACCGTTTTCGAGCAAGTGGGTAGCGAAACAGTGGCGCAGGGTGTGGGGATGGACTCGATTCTGCAGGCCAGCGCGTCGGGCGGCCTGGCCGCAGGCGTGATAGACGGTCTTGGGGGTGATCGGATGATCCGCCGCATGGTTGCAGCCCCCGGGGAATAACCAGTCTGTGGGTTTGCGCTTTAACCCGCGCCAGTAGTCGCGCAAAGCTTCCAGCAGGATGGGACTGAGCATGATATCTCGGTCCTGACAGCCTTTCCCGCCGCGGATGTGGATGACCATGCGTCGGCTGTCGATATCGGCGAGCTGCAAACGAGCCAACTCGGCGCGCCGTACCCCGGTGCCATAGAGGGTGATCAATACGATGCGATGAAATCGAGTCCGCGCCGAGTCGATGAGGAGGGCAACTTCTTCCGGGCTCAATATGCTGGGCAGATGTCGTGCCTTCTTCGGATAAGGTGTATCGGCCACGCTCCATGGCTTCTTCATCGTCTGGATGAAGAAGAAGCGCAACGCGGCCAGCCGTTGCGTGACGGTATGTGCGGCGAGTTTCCGCTCGCGGAACAGATACGCCTGGTACTCACGGATGTGCTCCGGACCGAGCTGGTCGGGAGGGCGCTTGAAGTAACGCGCGAAGTCCTCGATCGTCTGGATGTAGCAGTCTCTGGTAGTCTGAGCGTAATTACGACGCTCGAGTTCCTCGAGCATCATTTTGCGAAGGTGGGTCATAGGTCATCTCCTTATGACCCCACCCTATCTCTTCATCCGTTCACAGCACTGCTGTTGACACCCGGCACGCGAAAGCGTCCGCCGCAAAGCGGCTCCGTTCAAACCGGCATGTAGGAAGTGTGGGATTCGGGTTCCGTCCGCTTGCATCCTTAATGCATGCGCCTTTCGCATGGTCAATTGTCGGCAGGGCATTGTAAATGGGTCTGTGATTCGGGTCACAAGACCTTGTCAATGTCGCGATCCCGGACTTCGAGAGATAGCTGGCGTAATCAGGCCAACTCGTAACCAATCCTGGACAGAAGCCACCGCCAGCATCATTTACTGCTTGTTAGTCGAATTGCGATCAGACAGGAGTCCGACCACGAGAAACAGAAGACCTGGGGCTGCAACCAAGAAAAAGAAGGGACCGCGAGGTAGCCTGCCGGATCGGAATAGGTTCCAAACGTAGAACGCAAAGAAGCACGCCAGAGCGCCCCCCCAACTTTTCACGGTACCAAGCCACGCCTAGCGGTAGTTTACTGCGAGTTGAATAGGCAAGAGAGTAACCATGTAATTTCGGAGGGTGTTACAGGAGTTGGATTGTCTTACCCACGTGGGGTACTACGATGCCATCGCTCCAGCCCCAGAGCCTTGACCAAGGCTTGTTGGGGCAGAGTCTGCTGCGAGAGCACGTAGGCGGTGCGAGGCGGACCCTTCTCGCCCTGAGGCGGATAAAGTAAGACGAACTGTTTGATCTGCTCCAGTTCCGCGAGCAATTGCTCGACCGAGAGATCGGCCCAGGCGGCTTGCGCCTGCCGGTGCACATAGTGCAGCAGAGAGATACCCAAGAGGCAGTAGAAGGCGTGAATGCGAATCTTGCGATCGGTCAGCCGAGCGTCGCAAAAGCAAGGAGGAGCCACCCTCAGATAGCTGGCGTAATCAGACTGAAATGGTTCCTCCCCAGTACTACCGCTGCTTTCTCTTCCGCAGTGCAGCCGCGAGTGGCGTTCCGGCCAGCAGAAGTAACGACAAAGTCGAAGGTTCCGGCACCGTGCTTCCGGACGTAATCGTAGCATCGAAACCCGTCGCGAGACTGTTCCCCGTCGTACTAACACCCGCGACCAGAAAATCGATCGTGCCGCCCGCTGCAAGCGATGTGCTGAAGGAAAAATTGTTCGTGCTTCCAAATGGTACCGCAGCGGTCATACTGAAGACCGGCGAGGTGCCATTGCCGTTGATTGCGATTGCTTCGGTAGTGGTCTCCGAAACGTTGGCGCTGCCTTCAAAGAAGCCTGCAACATTGTAGGTGCCTGCCGTAGGCGCCAGAAAGCGCACGTCGACGATTCCAGACCGCGTGTAGAACGTTAGCTGGCCATTGCGCGCGTCCGAGTTGGGGAGGAGCGCGTCGCTGCCCGTCACGTTCTGTAGAATGAGATTCTGTGTGCCAGGGTCGTACCAGCAGGGTATTCCGGGTCCGCCGCAACCAGGGATAAATTCGGGCAGCAAAGTGACGTTCGAGAAATAATTCACAACGCTGGTGCTGGGCGAGTCCCAGTAACTCCAGGTGTTGCTGGCGACGTTGGTAGTCAGAGAGAAGTCTGTAACTGCGTTGTAGCTGGTTGCGAACGCAACTCCACACGATAGCAGCGCAGCAGCCAGTACTAAGTATCGGGTCGAGCGACAAAAGTTCATCCTGTGCCTCCTCGTTTCGTCATCGATGGACGCACGCCATCTTGCCCCAATTTGCCGAAGTATTGCGTTAAACCGGAATTTCCGTTTTAGCCCCCAACAGCCCGACACTATATACCCCTTTAGGGACTCCAGCGCATAAATATTCTCTTTGGCCGGACCCAGGGCTTGGGACAGAGTCCAGACTATGCCAATGCAAGCCCCCAACTGCTGACCACGGCCTTTCCATCCGGTCTTGTCAGACACCTCTCCGTCCCCTCTCGACTCTGGATCGATTTTCCGGCCACAGCCTCAGCTATCCCGCCGGAAGCGACAGCGTCGCGATCCGCCGCACCATACTCCCAAAGAGCCGCCTCGTCAGATGTCCTTCCGCCAGGATCAGCCAGTAGTAACGCGCATGTTTCACCAGCCGTCCTCCGGTCTTCACCAGCCGTTGCTGCAAGCTAGTACTTAGTTGCAAAGGAATACGTTATATGGCATGATCGGGCGTGAGCAAACGCCCGACAGTGGTCACCCTAACCCAAGAGGACCGCTCCACCCTGGAAGGATGGGTGCGCGCGGGTAAAACCGAACGCCGCCTCGCCGAGCGCGCGAAGATCATTTTGCTGGCCGCGGATGGGCAAGGCACGATCCCGATCGCCCGCACACTGCGCATGCGCGCCGCGCGGGTCAGCAAATGGCGGGTGCGCTTCCGTCGCGACGGTCTGCGTGGGTTGCAGGATGCGCCGCGGCCCGGGGCAGTGCGGCGGTATGACGAGAATACGGAGAACCGGATTCTGGTTACACTGGACGAGCCGCCCCCGTCGGGGTACGCCACCTGGAGCGGGGCGCTGCTGGCCCAGTCGCTGGGCGATGTGTCCAAACATGAGGTCTGGCGGGTGTTGCGGGCCCGAGGCATTCAGCTGCAGCGGCGGCGCAGTTGGTGTATCTCGACGGATCCTCAGTTTGCCGCCAAGGCGGCCGATATCGTGGGGCTCTATCTGCACCCCCCGGAGAATGCGGTGGTGCTGTCGGTCGACGAAAAGCCGCATATCCAAGCTCTGGAACGAGCCCAGGGCTATTTGAAACTGCCCAACGGCAAGGCGGTGACCGGCTTCAACCACGAATACAAGCGCCACGGCACAACCACCTTATTTGCCGCTCTGGACGTGCTCACCGGCAAAGTCTTCGGAGGACACGCCCCTCGCCGTCGCCGACGCGACTTCCTGGCGTTTATGAATGAACTGGTGGCACTCTACCCACGGCGGGAACTACACGTGAGTCTGGACAACCTCAATACCCACAAGCCCAAGCACGACCGCTGGCTGGCCCAGCACGGCAACGTGCACCTCCATTTCACGCCCACACACGCCTCCTGGCTGAATCAGATTGAGTGCTGGTTCAGCATCCTGAGCCGGCGCGCTCTGCGTGGAGCCAGTTTCACTTCGCCGGGCGAGGTACGAGAGGCCATCGACCGCTTCATCGCCGTCTACAATAAGAATGCCGTCCCCTTTGAGTGGACCAAACGTGAAGTGCGCAACGTCCACCCGCAACCATATTACGCTAATCTTCGCAACTAAGCACTAGTCAGAGACCAGTTCTCGATTCGCTTGGGCAACGCCAGCCGCCGCCACAAATTCCCCAGGTTGTAGGCCAGCAGACTCAGCCCCAGCCGTACCTGGTTTGAGCGGAAACGATGACAACTCAGTCGTGTCATCTTCACCGCTTGCTTTCCCTCTTTGATCCATTGCTCTGCCGTACCGCGCTTGTTGTAGAAGCGCACCACGCTCCGGCTGGGTGTCTCCAAGTTGGTCACGATGAATCCGACTCGGGGGAATAACTCCCCAGCATGGAACTCTACCTTCGCCACCACCCGACGTGCTGTCTTCCAGCTTGCGGCTTGGTAGAGGAAGCCCTTGTAGCACACGATGGGTTTATGACTGGGCCGCCCCACCGGACGCGTCAGCAACTCCGCGATGTCTCGCTCCAGGTTGTCGTTGGCGGGTATGCGGATGGCATACCTCACGCCTCGCTTCTCCAGCGCCTCGTAAATCTCCGGCTTGGCAAAGGCAGCATCGGCGCGAAACACCACTTCCTTACCCAGTTCTTGTTGGCGCTCGATCTCCGGCAATAAAAGTTCTGCCCAGTCTTCCGCGCTATGCACGTTGCCCGGCCGCAGCTTCGCCGCGAGACAGTCGCCCTCGCCGTTGAACATCAACAGCGGGTGATAGCAGGTCGATTCGTAGTATTTGTTGTTGGTGCTCTGTTCCTGCTGGCCATACACCGGGATCTCAGTGCTGTCCATGTCCAGAACCACGCGCGGCGGCGAATCGAACGCTTCCGCTCGTGCAATCAGCTCCCGATTAATCGCGGCCAGGCCAGAGAGGTTCTCTTCTTGGGTCAACAGCTCCGTCTCGAACGATTGCACCCGGGAGGTCAGCGCTGCTCCTCGCTCCCAGATCCGTTCCGAACCCATGAGCCGGAAGGTCGGATCCTGTGCAAGACGCTCGGCATCGTTCACGTCTTCATAGCCAGCCAATCGGCTGTACACAGCCTGACGCAACAGACTCGCGATCCTTGGAAATCCACTTTCAAAGAGGGGTTGAAAGAGAGCTGAAAGGGCTGGTTTGGTTGTTCACCCACTGGGTGCAAGCCTCCGGTGTGTCCGTTGCGCCGTCAAAACCGCATAAATACTGGCGTTGGCCCGATCATACGGCGGTTCAGGCCAACTTCAAAAAGGAAATGTGGGGTTAAGACTTTTCCTCGTGCCGGTCGGCGGCGTCCGGAAGAATCTGCCGCAGTTCCAGCGTCGGAATGGATAGAAGGACAGCATCCCCTACCGACTGGACCAGTCGGACAGGTAACTTGAGTGTGGCAGCGCGGAGCAGGCCCCGCGCAGCACCGAGCTGCTCGGCGACCGACTTACTCAATTTGATCTGGAGCGCGACGACAATCCATGTGGAGGCGTCGATAAACAGAGCAGCCACTTCGCCGATCGCCTGGCCATCAGCCGCAATTACTGTTCGTCCTCGAAGGTGTTCATCGGAAACCTGCATCGTCGAACCGCCTCTATTAGCAATTAATACCTGAACTTGCCGCGCCTAGGCAATGCACCGAGTGTACATCTCTCCTTGCTACGGAATGCAGTTTCACGTTAGCCCGCTCCCCGCAGAACTCTTTAGACGGCACGGGCACTTCGAGAGAAGCAGGCCATTGAGCAGCCACCACTAAACCCACTAACCAGAAGCGCACTGATTGCGGGCTTTTTTCCTTTGGTTTTCGCCTGCCGCTTCCTGGGAAAGAATCTCGTTTTCATAAGCCGATTGGGCTGACCGGCGGACACCGAGTGCGTCGTGCCCGATCAATTCCCGGATCGTCGGCAATCGGAAAGCAATCCAGATTTTGACATCCGGATCGGTCCCGAGGAGTCCGCCAGTGTTCACGAACGTGGCAGTTGGCCAGAAACCCTAGTGCTGTATCGGATGCGCCCCAAACACAGTCAGTGTGCGGGTGGGTCGGTGCTGTGGGGCGCGTCCGATACAGCGGTTTGAAGGAAGCCGCTTTTGTTCGCGGCGGACGCGGTGGAGCTCTATGGGATTTCAATCGACTTTGGCTTGGAAGTTATTGGAAGGAAGAGTACTTGTGGGACGACCGTCAATCTTGAGACTCATCTCTTTTCCCATGATGCCAAGGCTCCCAACAGCCTCATCGTAACGCGAGACACATCATTCTTCAAGACCTACTGCTACCTTATTGCTAGTCTCGAATCTTCCATGTCGCTCGCTTCCGGGTACGCGGAAGCGTCCGCCGCAAAGCGGCTTCGTTCAAACCGGCATGTAGGAAGTGTGGGACTCGGGTTCCGTCCGCTTGCATCCTTAATGCATGCGCCTTTCGCATCCATTGTCGGCAGGGCATTGTAAATGGGTCTGTGATTCGGGTCACAAGACCTTGTCAATGTGGCGATCCCGGACTTCGAGAGATAGCTGCCGTAATCAGGCCAACTCGTAACCAATCCTGGACAGGAGCCACCGCCAGCATCATTTACTGCTTGTTAGTCGAATTGCGATGAGACAGGAGTCCGACCAACGAGAAACAGAAGACCTGGGGCTGCAACCAAGAAAAAGAAGGGACCGCGAGGTAGCCTGCCGGATCGGAATAGGTTCCAAACGTAGAACGCAAAGAAGCACGCCAGAGCGAAAATCCCCCCCAACTTTTCACGGTACCAAGCCACGCCTAGCCCCAGTCCGACTCCGACTGGCCAGAGAGCTAAGCCAACCCACTCCTGGGCTGTCGGCCGCGGGCCGCCCCCTCCCATTTCGCCGATGACGAATGCGAGTACGAAAAGCACACTCATCACGCTCCACAAGCGAGCAATCCAGCGCGCTGAGACGAGGGCGACAGAGCGTGTTTCCACGATCTCTCCTGAATGTCTAACAATGTAGGTGCTACGCAGTAGGTGGGGAGACCACTGATTCCCACCCCGAAGACCTCAATCAACTCCACGCTCCTCCGAGATCATTTGTCAGTGACGACTGCCCTAGGGCGAAGTGACAACCGGGGAATAATGAGGTCCGCAGGGCCAAACCCTAAGCAGGCCAAGGATACCTGTTGAGAACAGGTGCAGCATGACGGTGCCCGTCACAATCAAGCATGAAAATGGATGCGTGAGGGGTGCAGAATGTTGTTGCCGCTGCCGATTGAGCTTGGAGTTTGGCACTAGTGTGGTAGTTGGAGCCTGTTGAACAGGTTGAGCGGGACGCCGTAGGAACAATCAAGTGTTGCCTCCTTAAGGGAGAGCGCGAAAGGGAGAATCTCAGAGCACTGGCGTCTTCGGCAGTGGTAAAGGAGCTGCCATGAAGGTGCATCGCAACTGTTGCGGACTGGATGTTCATAAGGAAACCATCGCGGCGTGTTTGATCCGCGAAGATGCCAGTGGAATGACGACCAAGGAGAAACGATTGTTCGGCACGATGACGCAGCACTTGCGGGAGCTGGCGCAATGGTTGCGTGAGGCACAGGTGACCGCCGTGGCGATGGAAGCTACCGGCGTCTACTGGGTGCCGGTGTGGAACGTGCTGGAACGCGAGGGTCTGGAACTACTACTGATTAACCCGGAGCACTACCGAGCGATTCGCGGCAAGAAGACTGACCTCAAGGATGGTGAGCGGATCGCCGAACTGTTACAGGACGGTCGGCTGGAAGGCAGTTACGTTCCTCCGACCGAACTTCGGGTCTTACGCGACCTCACGCGCTACCGAGTCAAACTGGTAGAGCACCAGTGCTCTGTCGCGTGCCGTATTCAGAAGCTATTGGAGCAATGCAACATCAAACTCGCTTCCGTCGCCAGTAATGTACTGGGGGTCAGCGGCACCGCCATGTTGCATGCCCTGGCACGAGGAGAAACAAACCCAGAGCGTTTGGCCGACATGGCCAAGATGCAACTGCGCAAGAAGCTGGCGACCTTGCAACTGGCGCTGGATGGACACCTGCTGCCGCACCATCGCTTCTTGCTGGGCGAGATGCTGAATGAGTTGAGCCACATCGAGGGCAGTATCGCCCGACTGGAAGCTGAGATCGAACTGCAGATGAAGCCCTTCGAGAAAGCTCTACAGGCATGGATGAGCCTACCAGGCATTAAGCACCGCGTCGCCTGGACGCTGGTGGCAGAGATCGGCCCCGATGTACAGGCATTTCCATCTCCGGCTGACCTGGCCAGCTGGGTGGGAGTCTGTCCAGGAAACCACGAGAGCGCCGGGAAACGACAGAGCGGAAAGACTCGCAAGGGGAACCGCTGGGCGCGGCGAGCCCTGTGCGAAGCGGCTTGGGCCGCAGCCAAAGCCAAGAACAGCTACCTGTCGGCGCAGTTCCGTCGCCTGGCTGCCGCACGAGGGAAGAAACGAGCGGTCGTTGCCGTAGCGCACACCATACTCACTACCGGCTACCACCTGTTGCAGCGTGGAACCACGTACCAAGATCTAGGGGCAAACTACTTCGATCAGCGGCACACACTTCGCACAACCAAACGCCTAGTCAAAAGACTAGAAGCCCTTGGGCACCATGTCATTCTGGACTCCCCGGTCTCCGCAGCTTTGAACCGAAAGTTGAATGCGACATCGTAGAGGAGGTGTATTTTCAAGGGAGGCCAACTCGCAACCTAACTGAACTGGACGTAATACTCCGAGCGACATTCGCATGTCACGTTGTCCAGAAACGTTAGTGCTATGTACATCACATGAAGGCTCCGAACATCGTTTCTGTCGCATTGTCGCAGGTGTGTACAGCCTGGTGCTCGCTAAACACTCAAGGTCGTTCTCGCTCGTCGACTGCATCTCGGTTGGCGTCGATCGAAGGCAGCGGAACGCCGAGCCGACGCGAAGGCTGTCGATCGTTGGTCTGCTTGGAAACGTAGATGTGTGGCCGGCTTCTAGCCAATCTCCCGGTTGACCCAGACAATCCGCAGGATGTTTGGCGACCCGCGTTCATGTGCTTACACAGATAGTAGGCTTGCAGGTCGCGGGCGGAAAGCTTAGTTAGTCTGACGCGCTGAGCGGCAGGTAAAAGTGGCAAAAGAGGAGGATGTCAGATGAATAACGAGATCAAGTTGGGAAGACTTTGGCAGGGAAACTTGGACTCAGTGTCGTCACTCGTAAAGCAGGTCTACCGCCGGCGCGGAGGTACGGCACGTCAAACCAAGACATTCCGACATACGTGGAAGCACGTTGATTGGGCAAACCACCGCATCCAAATTCAGCAGGCGTTTAGGCGGGGTGAGAAACAGAACCGGACGAAAACCAGGGCCAGCAAAGCACCGGTCCCCATGTGTGAGGCTCTAGCGGCATTTCTTGCCGACTGGCGGCAACAGACACCGTATGGCAATGATGAGGATTTCATTTTTGCCTCACTGAAGCTGAATGGACGGCGACCGCTTTGGGGCCAGACCCTTAATGCCGATTTCGTGAAACCAGCCGCGGTGTCTCTCGGGCTGATAGCCAAGGGCGAGCGTTTTGGTTGGCACTGCTTCCGACACAGCCTGAGTACGTGGGCGAACGATGTCACCAAGGACATTACCGTTTCTCAGACCCTGCTTCGTCACAGCAAACCGGACATGACCGCCGTGTACACGCACGGGAACTTCGCAAGGGCGCTGGATGCACAGCGGCAGTATATGTCCCAATTGTTGGCAACGCAGTCTGTCTCGGAGGTCGTTCAGTGACCTTCATCGGGCATTGACTCGGGAGGAATCCGGCGCCTGAAGAGAGCGCAATCAACTCACTGTTGAGGCGATGATCACAGAGGCGGTCACCACATCAGAGATCGAGGGCGAAATTCTGGATCGCGCCAGTGTGCAGTCTTCCATCCAAAGGCAGCTTGGACTCGCCTCAGATAATCGACGCGTCGCGCCCAGGGAACAAGGGACCGCAGAATTGATGGTCGACCTTTACCGCACCTTCGCCGCCCCTCTTTTCCGAGCAAATGATATTCAAATGGCACAGAATGCTGAGGCGACTCGGACATTAGCGATCTGGCGATAGATATTGATAGCAGCCCAACTCGTACCCCATCCTGGCGGATGCCGTTTAGCTTGGATCGCGCACGAGTTGATGGCGGTTTCTCAACTCCCGTGAGCGATAGATAAATGGTCTATCGCTCATGAAATGGAATTGGCAATTACCGGACTGGCCAGATTTCACCTGGAAAAAAGCTCGCCTCGTGTTCGGCGCACCACAATCAACAGAGAGTGATGAGCTTATCGCTCGATGAGTTCCTCACCCGCTTCCTGTTACGCCTGCTCCCCAAAAGCTTCGTCCGCATTTGCCACTTCGGCTTTCTCGCCAACCGGCGGCGGGCCACTCTCCTGCCACTTTGCCGGCAGGCCCTCGCAGCGGTTCAGCCGCAAACCCAACCACAAGCATCCACCGCCAAGGAAACCACACCGCTTTGGCTCTGTCCCAACTGTGGCGGGCCCCATGGTGGTCATCGAGAGGCTTACGGCGGCTCACATCCAGCTCCGTTCGCCACCCTTTCTCTCCGGAGCCGCTGCATGAAACAACCTTTCCCAGCTCTCTCACTCGGTGCCACTCACCACGCGCAGGCGTGGTGCGCCCGGCTTGCCCCCAAACCAGCTGTCTGTTCCCAACCTCGACCCAAAATCCCGTTCCCACCACACGCAAACTCTCACCCAACCAATCCTCGCCTCGCTCTTGCCGGCTCCAGTAGCTGTTGCCCAAGCTTCTCTCCTAACCACAACACGATTGAATAGGCATAATCGCCTCCCCAGGGGCGGCTTCCTTCAAACCGCTGTATCGGACACGCCCCACAGCACCGACCCTACCTGCACACTGACTCTGTTTGGGGTGCATCCCATACACCACTAAGCGGTTTCTGGACAGCTTTGGGTTGGCAGACCCAACCTGCAGCCATCGCGTAGTGCTTCGAATCGAAACGCCGACCGCTTCTACGAACCTGAGGAGGAACGACGGGAATAAACTGGCGTTAGCGATCTCTTCCGATCCGTGAGCTAGTTGTGTTGCAGTCCACGCTAAGACGAGGCAAGACCCTCCCGCAATATTCCCCAAGCCCGGGTTGCAGTGCCTGTTGGAGCGCGATCGTGCTGGTCGTGCTCTCGGCCGCTGCTCTGGCGCAGTCACCTTCGTGCAACCTGCTCGGCGTGGTGCAAGGTTCAGAAAAGCCTTTCGCCGGGGTGGGAGTTCATTTGTCGCGCGAGGATTCTTCCCAAACCGTTATAGATACGGTGACCGACGCTCGCGGGCGCTTCCGCTTTGCCGGCCTCTCGTGGGGATCCTACAACATTGATCTTGCGGCGGACGGCTGGCAAAGCAGGCGAATCCTAATCGAGGTTCGCTCCGGCAGCACATTGCACGTGCGCGCCGCACTCTTGCCGCTGACCAGCGATCAGGCGCCGGTTCCGGTTGAAGTAGTTGACGAAGACGTCTGGTTCGGCTCTCAGTTTAGCGATTTCGCAATCCGGCAGCTACCGAATGGGCGCGACATCTGGTCGCTGTTGCAAGGCCAGGAACCTTCGACGGTCACGGACCGGTTCGAGATCGGCGGGCTGGAAACCGCGGTCCCCGCGCTGTTCTCCGCTTTCGGTGCTTCGTGGACCGAGAATCAGTACCAGTTCAACGGCCTGGATGTAACCGACCCCTACGTTCCCGGACTGCCGCTGATCAATCCCGGCATCGATGCCATTTCGGAATTCCAGGTCGTGACGGCATCCAAACCCGCGGCGTCACAGGGTTCGGGAGAAAATCTCACTCTGGCAGCGCCGGAACCGGGTGGTGCGCTTCACGGTGGCGTCTGGTTGTTTGGCTCAGGAGGAGCGTTGCAGAGCGACAACATGGACGCTCGCTTGCGGGCTTTCGACTTTCCCGGTCCGGAGCGGCTCAACTCGCTGATCGACGCCAGCGCGCAACTCGGCGGCAAGCTGCCGGCCGCCCTGGCAGCGCTGCCGTTCTTTGTTTCGCTCTCTACGCAGCAGGTCTCGCAAACTCTTGGAGGCTTCGCCGCTCCCATCGATAGCGGCGTCAATCGCGTGTTAACTGATTTCATACCCTGGTCCCGCGGTTCCCAGCGCCTCAATCTGTGGTACAGCGGGCAGCACGTGTTTAACTCCAGCCAAGGAGCGATGCCGACTGTGGCGCCGAGTGCCACCACCCGTGGCAACGACGACTTCAATCAATTCCAGGCATCGTGGACCCAAATTCTCCGTCCGGCGATGTCGCTCAGCGCCAGCTTCGGCGTGGTCAACGCGACTGTCTCCTCTAGCTTTCAGAACGGCGTGCAAGGCATCAGCACGGTGGGCCTGCCACTACTGATCTTCAGCGGCCCTGCTCCCCTGGCGACCTCGGGCTTGCGGACACGCTACGAGGCCCAGGGCATCCTGCAATCCACCCTGTACAGTCCGCTGGGAAGCCATAGCCTGAGCCTTGGCTTCGATTGGAGCCGCAGCGACATCACCAATCGCTGGTATGCCATGGGCAATGCTCAGCAGGTTCTGGTGAACGGCGACGGCAGCGAGTTGATACGTTGGAATACCCCTGCTGTCGCCCAGCAGCACGTGCAGAATGTCGGCGAGTACATACAAGACTCATGGCGGCCAACCAGGTGGCTCACGCTGCCGATTGGCCTGCGCATCGACACCTCGACCGGGCAAGCCAGCGAAGCCGCGAATAGCATCAGATGGACAACGTTGCAGCCGCGACTCGGTTTCGTGGTGCCGCTGTCGCCGCGTGGAATGATTCTGCAGGGCAGTTGGTCTCGTTACGGCCAACTCTTGCAAGGGCGCTATCTTGACTTCGGAAACCCTGCGGCGCTGGGAGCACAGGTGTTTCGCTGGCAAGACTCGAACGGAGATGGAGTCGCCCAGCCTCAAGAGGTGGGTCCTCTGCTGCGCGTGTCAGGCGGACCGTACTCCGCCATTGATCCCCATATCGCTCGTCCCTTCACCGACGAGATCAGCTTTGGGTTGGAGCAGAGTGTTGGCAACCGCGTGACGGCCTCCATCCACTTCTTTCGGCGCGACGATCATCGCCTGATAGGGCTTGAAAATCCCGGCGTACCTTTCTCCGACTACACACCGCTGCAGTACACCGATCCCGGCAATGACGGCATACTCGGCACGCCGGATGACCAGGTGCTGACGCTCTACAACGAGAAGGCATCGGCCCTGGGACATGATTTCCTGCTGCTGACGAATCCTGGGCTTCGTGCCAGCTACAAGGGTTTCGAAGCTTCGATGATGGCACAGCTGCGGAATTCCTGGGAGTTCTCCGCGAGCTTCTCCGCTGGACAAACACTGGCGCGCACCAGCCCGGGCAATTCTCCTTTCCAAAATGACACCGGATTCACGGGCTCGCTGGGCATCGATCCCAACACACTCGTGATGTCGCAGGGCAGAACGTACTTTGATCGCGGCTACATGGGCAAGATCACTGCCTACTACTCCGCGCCTCACGGTTTCTATCTCGCGGCGGTCGCCACCTACTTCGACGGCGTACCCTTCGGGCGGCTGCTCTTCGTCAACGGATTCAACCAGGGCCCTTTCTTCGTGAGGGCGACACCGGTGGGACATCCCGGCGGCTTTCAGACACAACTCAACTCGACTCTGGACGTGCGTCTTGCCCACAACTTCCATCTGCGGAAGGGGACCGTCTCTGGCTACCTCGATATGTTCAACATTCTTAATCTGAACAGCAACACACGTGAGGCCGATCTCACAGGCCCGGCGTTCCTGCTGCGCGTGCCGCTGGCAGTAGAAGCACCGCGAACCGTTCGTCTTGGCATATCGTGGAATTTTTAGTACGCCGAAACTGGATGCAGGCGTGACCATCAGCGTCAATGCGAGGCTTGCGGAGCCATCCCACGCGAGTCGTGTGCACCTGTTCCGCATAAAGGTGCTGAATAGGATCGCAACCTCTCTGTGCGTCTGCTTTGTGTTTTCCAACCTGATGTTTGCACAGAACCCGGACGACGCTCCTTTGAACGCCCTCTGTCATCCCGGCTGGAACTATGGCGCTCAGCTCTCGGGCGGCACGACTGTCGTGCAGTCATCAGCCCCCAGGTTTGTGACAGCCAATCACTCGATCAGTGATGTTGCTGTAATTTTTCGTGTCGGCCGGGTGTTAAGCAGCGAGCACGGACCCGCTTGGATTCGAGGAACATTCGAATGGGATGTGAGCGTCATCCCAGTGGAGATTTTCTGGGTTCTCGGAAGCCATTATGCCGGCGGCTTTCAGGCCTTCGGTCCGCGCTGGAACTTTACCAACGATCGTCGCCGCGTGGTGCCCTACGCCGGAGCGACGGGTGGCATGATCTTCAGCCCCCACAACTTTCCTCCAGGAAATACGTTGCAAACGAATTTCACTGCAGCCATCGACGTAGGCGCTCACCTGTCTCACCGCCCGCGGCGGTCGGTCGATGTAGGTGTGGGCGTTCTGCACGTCTCCAATGCGTACCTGGGCCGCTTGAACCCTGGAGTTCCTGTGTCGTTACAACTGACGCTGGGATATAGCTGGTACTGAAAATGCCCGAAGGATGTCCTTACCAACCTGCGGTTCGTGCCCTCTGCCCTACCTCTCAGTGGCGGTTTGGTCGGCTGCGGTAAACGGCTGGCCGCACCTCTCGGGATTGAGCTTCGATCACGGACGACTCTGAAGATATGGGCCTAGGACGAACTCCCGTCGACACGGGCCGGAAGTCCGCGTGGAGGAAATGTGGTGTTATGGAACGCCGGTTTTATCCCGATCTCCCCGAAACCGGTTTGAACGAAGCCGCTTTGCGGCGGACGCTTCCGCGTACCCGGAAGCGAGCGACATGGAAGATTCGAGACTAGCAATAAGGTAGCAGTGGTCTTGAAGAATGATGTGTCTCGCGTTACGATGAGGCTGTTGGGAGCCTTGGCATCATGGGAAAAGAGATGAGCTCAAGATTGACGGTCGTCCCCCAAGTACTCTTCCTTCCAATAACTTCCCAGCCAAAGTCGATTGAAATCCTATAGAGCTCCACCGCGTCCGCCGCGAACAAAAGCGGCTTCCTTCAAACCGCTGTATCGGACGCGCCCCACAGCACCGACCCACCCGCACACTGACTGTGTTTGGGGCGCATCCAATACAGCACTAGGGTTTCTGGACAGCGACAGAAGGTGCTAGGGGGCACTTGGATTATTTCAAGTTCTACCTGTAACTCTCGCCTACATCGTGAAATGCCCCCGACAACAGAGTTATCGCGCTCTGCCATGAACTCCTCCGCGCCGAATTCAACAGTCATGCGCTTGACAATACTATGGTGCCCAATATATATTGGAGTCACATATTAAAGGATTCGCATATATGACGACTGCTGATCATGAATGGAAGAAAGGGAGCGCCGAACTACTCATCCTGTCGCTCCTCGAAGCGAGACCGCGCCATGGCTACGATCTGGCCAAGTTGATCGAATCGCGCTCGGCCGGCGCATTGAGCTTTCACGTCACCACCATTTATCCGTTGTTAGCGCGACTGGAGGAGCAGGGACTGGTGACTGGACGGTGGGAGGAAAAACCGGAGCAGCGCCGCCGGCGCTACTACAGCCTGACGGCGAAAGGACGCAAGACACTTGCTATTCAGCGAACTGGTTGGAAGGAGTTCGCGCGCGCCATAGCCCAGATATTGGAGCCTGAAAATGCCTGATTGGAAAAGTGAAGTTCGCCAACGTTTAGAAAATTCCGGGCTCGATGGTTCCTCTGAGGCCGAAATGGTGGAAGAACTTGCTCAGCACGCCGACGCTCGCTACGACGAACTGCTGCGATCCGGAGAAGACGAGGAGACCGCCTCGCGCATAGTGTGGTCGGAGCTAGGCCGCATGCAAGAGGTGTCGCGTTCGCGGGTCCGTCGGCAGGCGTCGGTGCCTCCGGAACCGGCATCGAGCGGAAACTGGCTGATCGACCTGTGGCGAGATCTCCGCTATGGCGCTCGAAGCATGCGACATGCACCCCTCTTTACCTTCTTCGCTGTGCTCACGCTTGCCCTCGGCATCGGCGCAAACACCACCGTATTCACGGTCATCAACTCCCTGATTCTCCATCCCCTCCCGGTGGCCGACGTGTCGCAATTGGCAGTCGTTTACAAGACGCAAGCGAAGACAAACGGACGGGCAAATACCCATCTGCCTGTTTCCTACGCCGATTTCACCGAGTTCGAAAGCAGGCAGCGCTCGTTTTCCAGCATTGCGGCGTACCTCGGACCGCAAGTGCTGTCGCTGAGAACTCAGGAGGGATACGCGCGCGCGTTCGGGGTGTTCGTGTCAGGCCGTTATTTCGAGACGCTCGGTATCGCCCCGGTGTTGGGCAGATTCATTCGTCCGGAGGATGTCCTTGCCAACGGTTCTGTCCCAGTGGCAGTGATCAGCTATAACGCCTGGCAGTTGCGATTCCAGGGAGGTGATCCACTCGGTCGCGCCGTGGTCTTGAACGGCACTCCGCTTACGATTATCGGCGTAGCCCCCAAGAATTTCCTCGGTCTCGAGGTCTTCTTCGGTCCGGACTTCTGGATTCCCGCGACCATGGGAGAAACGATCTTACCCACCCAGTTCAAACAAGCGCTGACCGACCACAGCAAGGATATGTTCCAGGTGTTTGGCAGATTGCGTTCTGGAACGTCGGCCACTACCGCGAACTCGGAAATGGATGCGCTCTCGGTTGCCGTCAACCAGCAATACGGCGATCGCAACGATGCCGCGCGCGTAGCCGTTCGCCCCTTATTGCACGAATTGAGAGGCGGTGACGGCGGCGGGTTAGTGATTGGCAGTGTTGTCTTGCTCGCCATCGTCGGACTGTTGCTCGCGGTTGCATGCGCCAACGTCGCTAACCTGCAACTCGCGCGGGGGGCGTCCAGGACAGGCGAGATCGCGGTGCGGATCGCCATGGGAGCACAACCGGCTCGCCTGGTCCGGCAATTCCTAGCGGAGAGTCTTCTGTTGAGCCTTGCCGGTTGTGCCGTCGGAAGCTTGATCGGATACGGCGGCTGCCGTCTGCTCTGGTCGTTCCTGCCTTCGGAAGTCTCCGCGAATCTGGTTTCTTTCAAGCTCGATCCGGTGGTCTGGTTCTTCACTGTCGGAGTATCCCTCGCTACCGTATTCCTGTTCGGCCTTGTTCCCGCCCTGCGCGCAGCCCAAATCGACGTGCTTTCCGGCCTTAAGCAAGCAGAACGTTCCGGTGGGCGGACACGCCGCGCGCGCGTCTTCACGCAAACGCTTCTGGCCGGGCAGGTGGCTTTTTCCCTCGTGTGCCTCGCGACGGCAGTGCTCGTCTTTCGCAGCGTGCAGCGCGCCTACAACATCGACCCGGGCTTCAATGCGCATTCGCTATCCATCTACATGATGAACCCGGAGCAAATCGGCTACGATACCTCGCGCGTGAAGGAGTTCTACCGTGAGATCCGCGAACGGGTCTCCTCCGAACCGGGCGTCGACTCTGCGTCCTGGGCCAGTGGGCTTCCGTTCTGGAATCGCGCATCGCAGTCGGTTCGTATCAGTGGCGCGGGCGAGCGAGAGAAGAGCAGCTTGTTGCCCGCCATCAACTTCACTGTGGATGTAGGCTACTTCAGCACCATGCAAATTCCCATTCAGCGCGGCCGCGTCTTCCGGCTCGAAGATAACGAGAACGCGCGCCCCGTCGCCATCATCAACGAGCAATTAGCCCGGGAAAGATGGCCGGGCGGAGATGCGCTTGGCAAAGAACTGGAACTCGCTGGCGAAAACAAGCCCCGTCAGGTCGTGGGCATTGTGGGCACCGCCAACTACACAACATTAGGAGAGGCGCCGCAAAACTGCGTCTACGTCCCGCTGCTCCAGAACTTTTCAGGCGGCATGACCCTCTATGTTCGAGCCAAGGGTGCCGGCGGTTCGGTCATCGAAACCGTGCAAAGAAACATTCGCGACTTCGATCCCGCCATGCCTGTAACCGACACCCGCACGGGCGACAAACTGGTCGATGACACCTTGTTCTCGCCCAGGATGGCCGCTGGGCTGCTAGGCATTTTCGGATCACTGGCGCTGCTGCTCGCCAGTGCCGGGCTGTACGGCGCGATGGCATACTCAGTGAAGCAGCGCGAAAAAGAGATGGGCGTGCGAATGGCGCTTGGCGCCAGTGCGCGGTCCATTATCGCAACCGTGCTGCGCCAAGGGTTTAAGCCTGTGTTCTGGGGACTCGGCGCCGGCTTGCTCGGCTTTGTGGCGCTCAGCCGTGTGCTCTCGCGGTTGCTGTTCGGCATCTCCCCGTTGGACGCATTCAGCTTGGGGGCCGGCTTGCTCTCGCTGCTCGCCGTCGCCTCTGTGGCCTGCTACCTTCCGGCGTTAAACGCCACGCGAGTAGATCCCACAACTGTGCTGCGCTAGACCACTCAGAGTTCGACTGCAAGGCTTTAACATGGTGAGGAGATCACTCGTTCCTGCCCGCACTTCTGCGAGCGGCTGGGAACCCACCCAACGCGGAAGCCGCCACCCGCGAACCGTCGCTGTCGAATAAATCAAACGCGGAGCGTGGGTGTCAGCTTATGTGCCTGGGGCCGCGACTACAGCGACGTAAGTCCTCTCCGTGGACTGATCCTCGGGGGTGGGTCCCATACCCTCAAAGTCTCGGTTGATCTGGAGCCACTCGACTCCTAGCAAGTTGCGAGTTGGTGTTCACAACAGCTTATCGACGCGGGTCAGAAGTCTTAGGGCTGTATCGGAAGCGCCCGTGCGAGGAACTATGAATCACACTGGAGTGCGTGGGCGCTTTCGATACAGCCCTAAGACGTGTGGGGATCTTCGCGTACCTTTGGCAGCGAACCGCCAATGCCGATGTCGGCAAAGCCTCGTCGCACGGCGTTAGCTTCGAATTACAGCTATCAATTCGATTGACTTCCGTGAGCGAGGAATGGTAGTTTCGGTGCCTACTTTTGGACCAGCCGAGTTCGCCGGGGATGAAGCTATTCATTTCGGAGTGGCGGTCCACTTTTAGGCTTCGGGGAATCAATAACGTTTATGCAAGTAGTGAAGAAGACCTGTGGAGGACGCTATGAGCGGCAAAACTGGCAAACACCACCATTCGGAAATCCATATTAACCTGGATTCGACGCGACCCGACCTGAAACCCTTGCTTGACCAACTCAACCCGATCTTGAAGAGGTTGCTGGAAGCCTTGAAGGCTTCTCCCGACGCGACCTCGGTGCCGCACTCCCGCGGTTATCACAACGTGACCCGCTGCAAGCACGATGACGACTGACTGAAGCCGTTCTTATGCCGTACCCAATGCCGAGCTCGAGTTTTGCTCCAGGCAATCCTCTTCTGACGACGACGTTCGTACTGAAGATTGCGGAACGCTGCAACCTTAACTGTAGCTACTGCTACATGTACAACAAGGGCGATACTTCATTTCTTGGCCGCCCGAAGTTCATGTCGACAGATCTGGCTACCGCCATGCTCGCTCGAATAGCCAGCTACGCTCAGCGTCACAACCTTCCGGAAGTCACCTTTGTGCTTCATGGCGGGGAGCCATTGCTTATCGGACACCGTTGGGTGCAGTGGTTTCTCGAACAAACGCGCTGCGTGGCAACTTCAACCGGAATCTCGCTCAACGTGGGAGTTCAAACCAACGGCACATTGCTGGACGAAGACTGGATCGCCTTATTCACGGGGCACAATGTCACGATCGGCGTCAGTTGCGACGGGCCGCAAGAATGGAACGACCGCGACAGGCGTGACTTCGACGGAAGAGGCTCCTACTTCAAGGTGAGGACCGCCCTCGACCTGCTGGCTGCAACCCCCGGCGCACATTGGGGCGTGCTGACTGTGGTGAATCCCGAGACCCGGGGCAGCGCGGTCTTAAAGCACTTTACCGACATCGGGGTACGAAGGATTGACTTCATTTGGCCAGACTTCAACCATGACCATCCTCCGCCCTGGCCGCATGGAATGCTGGCGAACTACTTTTGTGAGCTCTTCGACTACTGGTACGACGAACTGCCCTCGCCTCCAAGAATCCGATTTTTCGAGAGTGCGATGAGCCTGATGCTCGGGGGACGCTCCGAATGCGATGCATTAGGGCTGAACCCTGTCGCCGACATCATGGTGGAGTCCGACGGCACCTGGGAACCCCTGGACACCTTGCGCGTCTGCGGCAACGGCATGACGCGAACTGGACTCGACGTTCGAACCCACGATGTGGAAGATATTTGGGCGGTGCCGCTCTATCAAATTGGTCTGCATAATGAGGAACTCCTGCCCCAAGTCTGCCAGTCCTGTGCCTATCGTCGGGTCTGCGGTGGCGGCTACCTGCCGCACCGATACCGCCGCGACACCGGCTTTGCCAATCCGAGCATCTACTGTGCCGACTTGCTTGCGGTGCTCTCGCACATCCATCGAAGAATCGCCGCCGACCTAGATAAAATTTGCGCTGCCGCCGTCCCTGCATAGGAATGGTGGCTCGCACTCCTATAGCTGAAGACAGGGGAAAGGGTCTTAGCTTGTTGTCCGGCGCTATAATGTGTCTGACTCCTGGGTCGTGCGCCTCATGGATCCCGGCAGAGACGAAGCGATGAGCGCGCCAACCTCTCGACGTTTCGGGCCGTATGAACTGATCTCACCGCTTGGTGCTGGCGGCATGGGGGAGGTGTTTCGCGCACGCGATACCCGCCTGGGGCGCTACGTCGCAATCAAGGTATTGCCCCCAGCCTTCAGCATTGATCCCGATCGTCTGCATCGCTTTCAGCAGGAAGCGCAAGCGGCGGCGGCGTTGAATCATCCTGCCATTCTAGCCATTTTTGACATCGGTACCGCCGACGATGGCGCGCCCTACATCGTGTCCGAGTTGCTCGAGGGTTCAACCTTGGGTCATTGCATCCGATCGGCGCGGCTTCCCCTGCGCACCGTTATCGACTATGCATTGCAGATCGCACGCGGCCTGGCAGCGGCGCACGGAAAAGGTATCGTCCATCGCGATCTCAAGCCGGAGAACATCTTCGTCACCCGTGATGGTCACGTCAAAATTCTCGATTTTGGCTTGGCCAAGTTGTTCGATCCCCCACACGCAAATCCCGGTGACAAGACCATTTCCGTACATGAGGGACATACCCTGCCCGGCGTCGTGCTCGGCACCGTTGGTTACATGTCGCCAGAGCAGGTGCGTGGTCTCCCCACTGATTACCGCACCGACATCTTCAGCTTTGGGGTAATCCTGTACGAAATGTTGGCCGGCAGACCGGCCTTCAAAGCTCTCACCGATGCGGACACACAGGCTGCAGTCCTCAGGGAGGAGCCAGCTCATCTAAGCGCCTTCAATGTCAATGTGCCTCCGGCGCTGGAGCAAATCGTCTGGCACTGCCTGGAGAAGGAACCACAGCAGCGTTTTCAATCGGCAAGCGACATTGCATTCAACTTGCAGGCGATGTCCACCTTCAGTACCACTTCGGGTGTTGGTGTGGGAACATCTAGTCCGGAGCAATCGCGCCACTTGCCTCGGAAGGTGCTGGGAGCGTTGGGCATCGTCGGTGCCGTTGCCCTGGGATTTGGCGTGTATCGCGTTGGCCAGCGTTCGGCGCCCGCCACCTTGCCGCGATACCACCAGTTGACCTATCAGCAAGGAATCGTTGAGTCAGCAAGGTTCTCGCCTGACGGACACACAGTATTTTGCGCTGCCCGGTTTGGCAAAAGCTTTGAAGTTTACTCCGTCCGGCTCGACAGCCCGGGTCTGCGCCCCCTCGGCATTAATGCCGATCAGTTGCTGTCGGTTTCGTCAAAGGGTGAACTGGCTATTCTTGAATCCTCGCGAGCGCTGGAAGGCTCGACCAGGGCGGGATCGTTAGCACGGGTTCCCCTGGGTGAAGGCGCACCGAAGAGAATCCTGAACGACGTGCAATTTGCTGATTGGTCGCAGGATGGGAGCGAGTTGGCAATCACTCACTTCATTCCCGAAAAGCACGCGTATCGCCTAGAGTATCCGATTGGCAAGGTTTTGTACGAAACCTCGGGCTGGATTGGCCAGCTCCGATTGTCCCCCGACGGCAAAACCATCGCCTTTATTGATCATCCCATCTTTGGCGATGATCAGGGTTACGTCGCCGTCATTCCTTCTTCCGGCGGAACAATGCGGCGTCTGTCCCGCCTATGGGGTGACGTGCGGGGGCTTGCTTGGCATCCCGGCGGCGAAGTTTGGTACACGGCCACCGACGTCGGATTCAACTATTCTCTTTACGCCACGACGCAGAGAGGGGAAACCCGCCAGATTCTCACGGTGCCCGGCGGCCTGCTTCTGGACGACATTGGCTTCGGTGGACAGGTGCTGGCGACGTACGCCAGTGAGCGCACCGTCATCATGGTTTCCACCCGAAACCATCCGGAGGAGCAAGACCTCGGGTGGCTGGATAACACGGAATTTTTTCGGTTCTCCGATGACGGGAAGCAGATCCTGATGGGCGATGAAAGCGACGTCAGTGGGCGGCGTCATGCCAGTTTTCTCCGCAATGTTGACGGATCGTCAGCGGTGCGCGTGGGAGACGGAGATGGCATCGCCCTTTCACCCGACGGCGAATGGGCGCTCGCCCGTGTGCCGCCGGACGAACTTGTCTTGCTCCCAACCGGTGCCGGTGAAACCCGGCGGCTCACGCTTACCGGCCCGCAATACGTCAGTGGAGTATCGCACGCATCGAAGACAGCGATACGAGCCGACCTTCCCGCAGATTGGTTCCCCGATGGCAAGCGCATCGCCTTCATCGCCGACGACAACCGGACCCATGTGTTGGATCTTGACGGGAACGAAACCGCACTGACCCCGGCGGGCACGGCCGGCAACCTGGTGACCCCGGACAATCAATTCGTGCTGGTGCAAACACCCGCTGGCGTCTACGAGCTTTACCCGGTGGCACGCGGCGATCCCAAGCTCCTCGATTGCCTGCGCGAGAGCGATCATCCGATTCGTTTCAGCGCGGATGGAAAAGACTTGTTCGTCAAGGCTGCTGAGAAAGGGCTCGAGGGCCGAACTCTATATCGCGTCAACCTGGCCAGCGGACACCGTACTCTGCTGTGGCATCTTCAGCCCCCACGCGCCACGATTGCAAACGACATCTCCACGGTCGACGTGACCCCTGACGGCACCGGCTATGCATATGGCTACCGCCAGCGATCGACCGCCCTGTACGTGGTTGAAGACCTGAAGTAGCCCGAGTCATTCGCGCACCAAGGCGTCAAAAAGCACCCCTGAAGCAGCCTGATTCCTGGCAGAACATTCGAAGAAATTTCCCTTGCCGGCAGCCCGGCCATTGGTGGTGACCGCCGAGAATAGGTACGATTCTCTATCTACTTCTTAACCGTTTCTTTTTCTAGAGCATTTTCTTTAATAGTGTAGACTTACCTTGGCGAGACTCTGCGGCGAGTGAAGCGATGGCGAAGCCATATGGGGATGATCTGCGCCGTAAGTTTCTGTTGGCCTACGATCAAGGCGAGGAGACGTTGGAGGAACTTGCCGACCGCTTCCTGGTGAGCGTGGGCTGGGCAAAGAAGATTTCCGCGCAACGGAACCGCACCGGGCAGGCCGAGCGGGTGCCGCACCAACCCGGGCGTAAGTGGCGGGCCGGTGTCGAGGCGCAGCGTCAGGTGATGGATTGGGTGGCATCGAAGCCTGATCTGACGCTGGCTCAACTGCAGGCCAAGTTGTCCAGCGAGGCGGGCATTTCGCTGAGCTTGGGGCGGATCTGGCATCTGTTGAAGAAGTTGGGCCTGCGGCTGAAAAAAAGTCACTCCACGCGGTCGAGCGGGACAGCGAAGCCAACCGCGCACGACGTGAAGAATTCGCGGCGCGCATCCAGTCGATCTCACCGGAGCGGCTGATTTTCCTGGACGAGAGCGGCGTCACGACCTCCATGACACGGCTCTATGCGCGCGGTACGGGAGGCGGACGCATCCGCGAGGCGACACCTGGCGGCCACTGGAAGATCCTGACCATTCTGGGCGCCATGAGCCTGCGCGGCATGGTCGCAACCATGACTATCGAAGAGCCCACCGACAGCGATATTTTCCTGGCCTACGTCGAACATCTGCTGTACCCGGTACTGCAGCCCGGCGACGTGGTGGTGATGGACAATCTGAGCGTCCACAAGGCGCCAGCGGTGCGCGAATGGATCGAAAAGGCCGGTGCGGAGGTGCTCTATCTGCCGCCCTATTCTCCCGATCTGAACCCTATCGAGAAAGCCTGGGCAAAACTCAAACAACTGCTTCGCGCGGCCAAGGCACGCACCAAAGAAACACTCGAACAGGCTATCACCCAGGCCCTGCCATGCATCACTCCCGGCAATGCCCAAGCCTGGTTCAGACTAGCTCTCAATGGTCTACAGTAAAACAGAAAATGCTCTAGACTAGCGTCTCAGCTATCAGGCCAATTGTTCAGCTTGATCTCGAAGACGGTGGATGCATTACCCAGACAAGAACGCCCTGTTGCAGGCCATGACGGCCGCCCGCTTCAGCGATCTGATCGGGCGCCGCGGCCTTTCCTTCACAAACTGCGATGGGGCGCTACGCGCCATTGCGCTAGGCGTCTGCGATTATCTCGCTGAGACTGCGGGCTGCCGCCAAAGACCCTGCCGCCCGCGAAAAAGCCCGCACGGCGTATCAGAATTTCCTCAGCCTTTGGAAAGACGCCGATCCCGACATCCCCATCTATAAGCAAGCCAAAGCCGAGTACGCGAAGCTGGAGTAGTACCAGAATCGAAAAGAGATCAAACACAGTCCTTCCGGTGGCAGAGCATCCATTGGATACCTGCGATTTATAGTTGGCGGATGAGGGCAAATCTTTAAGTTGAGTGTCAGTTGGCGAGAACAGGGTCAGCATGACGATTCCCGTCACAATCAAGTATGAAAAGTAAGCTCATGCTGATCCTTTTGCCTCAATAACTCGCCGCCCCTTTTCAAGGGAGGCCATCTCGTAACCAATTTGAACCGGACACAGCGGCCTCCGAACCATTCGCTCGTCACATTGTCCAGAAACCGGCTCCGAGGAGATCGAGGGCCAACGCCAGTTTGCCGCGCCACGTTTCCCCCAACCAGACTTCTGGCCCGCGGGCGACTGGAGTCCGTATTGGCCCATACGGTCACGGTCACTCGTGCCTCGGGAATAATTCAGTCGAACTCGTCTCAATCAGGCCACTTCACGAAAAGGCGATTTTGCGCCAAGTGAGAATGTGGACGCGATTAACTTCGAGGGTCGGCGACGATCCGGGAGTTTATCACGTCGCGGCTCGACCAGGACCCAAGAGAGCCAAGCAGCGCGCTGGGCTTCTGGTGGCTTCCTCTGCTTATAGCCCCTGCTGTAGTTTGTGTTTCAGCGGCTTGCCGATCGCAAGCAGGAAGATGGCACTCTTGCCCTTGGCGTGTGGCGAGAAGAACTGAATCACGTCATCATCGAAGAAGGTCAACCCGGTCGCACCCAGACGCTGGGCGTACGCAGCCAAGTACATCCTGCCGCCGATTGCTCCCGCCTCCAGTTGGACAGCCCGGTAGCCGCGGTTCCCATATCGTTCCAAGATGCGATTCAAATCGGCAAGAAAGAAGATGTCCACGCAGGCGTCCGCTGGAAGGTCTTGTTCTAGTCCAAGATGGTGGGCCTCGGCGCGAAATTCCCCCTCTTTCAAAAGCTCAAGGGTGTTCCGCTCACGGCGGAAGAAGTAAGCGCCCGGCTTGAGCCCTTCCACGAAATGCACGATAAGGTAAAGATCATTGAGTTGAGCACCGGGGGGCTCAAGGAAATCAGCCGGAAGTCCTCGGGCGGAGTCGAAAATGATTGCGAGTTGCGGCAGTGCAATGGATGCCGTCCTGTCGAATGTTCTGCTCGAGCCGCGGCGCAGGAAGACGCGCTTTATGCCGAGTACGTAGCCAAAGGGGTGGAGTTCGTGCGGGAACTTGCCAACACCCCATGGCACTCGCGAGAATTTGTAGTGAAGGATTGCGACGGCCGTTTGCTGGCTTTCGGTTCGAACTTATAGTCCCTAAGCTCTTGATTTTGCGCCAATCCGAAGATCTCGGGACTGGATGGCGCTGTGGACTCGTTTTGTCGAGTACCTGTACGCGCTAGCGTGAGGACAGGGTCGCTGGCAAAACGTCAAGCTGCGCCGGGAGGCTCATCTTCGACCAGGCATCTCTACCTTGCAACGGATCGGTGACTCCAAAACCGGGTTAAAGCATACTTGCAGCGGTACCGGGATTTAATGCCGGCCACGGATACGCTGTCCCATCAGAACGAAGACTTCATGACCATCCTCGCCCGCTTAGAGCACTGGAGGGAGCAAGGCGCGATATCGCCGGAGCAGCACTCGCATTTGGCGAGCCTCTGCCGTGGAGAACCCTTCTCCCTTTTTCTTGAGCTGAACGTTCTTCTCTATGCTGGTGTGCTGGCGTTTGTTGCCGGACTCGGCTGGACTGTCACCACTTGATCGCAACAACTCGGTGACGTTCTCGTCCTGGCCATTCTCTCCACCCTCCTCGCCGCCTGTTTTTGGTACTGCTTTTCCAGCGCGCCCGCTTGGTCCCTCGCGCAAACGCCTGCACCGAGTGCGGTCTTCGACTACGTGCTTAGGCGGCCTCGTCTGGTGCATAGAACTCGCTTACCTGGAGAAGCGATTCCACCTGCTCTCCGGACAATGGGATTTCTATCTCTTGACGACAGCAGTCTTCTTTTTCTTCCTCGCTTATCGTTTCGACAATCGCTTCGTGCTGTCGCTCGCTTTGTCGTCACTTGCCGGATGGTTCGGGCTGACGATCTCGCACTGGCCGTCCCATCAGGACGCAGCGTACCGTCAATATGCCCTTCTCTATTGCCTGCTGGTCGGACTCGGCGGAGTGCTTCTTCAGCAGCGCGGTGTAAAACCGCATTTCTTCGGCACGTATCTGAACATCGTGGCCAACGTTTTGTTTTGGGCATTGCTCTCGGGCGTGTTCAATCGGCAAGGCTACGGGGTATGGTTTCTGGCGTTGCTTCTCGCTTGTGGCGCGTCTCTTGTCTGGGGCCTGACTCGCCGGCAGTTTGCCTTCGTTGCTTATTCCGCGGTCTATGGCTACGTGGGTTTCAGCTGGATACTCATCCGCGGCATCACTGACGAAATTGTTGTCCTGGGCTATTTCGTCTTTACCACAGTTGCCATGCTGGTGGCGCTGGTCCAGATCGCGCGCCACTTCGGGACGCGGGCATGAGAATCTACTCTGCCTCGAGCGAAGAGACTCTTCGCGCCCGCAAACTCCTGGGGGACTGGGCCGGCGACGGCCTCCTTACGCAGGCGCAGTACCAGCGTCTGAAGCAGGAGACGGTCCATGAGTTGCGCACTACCAACATTTTCCTGCGGCTGGTCTTGTTCCTCTTCACCGTGATCGGCGTGGGCGCCGCCGCCGCGCTGTTTATCGTGAGCTTTTCGCCGCCATCGCCGCAAACCATTGGCATTTTCCTCCTGATCTGCGCCGTCGTCTGCTACGCGGCGGCCGAAGTCGCAGTTTCCCAAGCCCGTTTGTATCGCTATGGCATCGAGGAAGCGCTCACCGTCTGCTCGGTTGGTTTTCTTTGCGCGGGAATGCAGGCCGCTCTTTTCAGGGGCACGCCTTATTCGCCTAAGCCGAACGGATTCCTGTTCCTGGTTCCCGCCGCCGGCGCTGTCTTTTCGCTTTGGATCTGGCGCCGCTTCGGGCTCTGGTATGCATTTCTCGCCGCAATGGTCTCCGCCCTCTTTCTGCCGGGCTACTGGACCTCGTCCCACTCGGCGCAGCATGTGATCGTCGCCTTGCTCTATGCAATCGGGCTCATAGGTGTAACCGCGGTACGTTCCCGCCACCACTTCGATTACGTCGAAGATGATTATTCGCTCGTCGAAGCGTTTCTCTGGCTCGGCATCTACCTGGCCATCAACCTCCAGCTTTCGTCGTTGGACCTGCGCGCGCAGTGGTGGGCCGGCGGCACTATCGCCGCCTCTGAATTCGCGAGGTCGTTCTACTGGACAACGTGGGTGCTGGCCTGGGTCCTGCCGCCCGTCGTACTCGCGCGCGGAGTTCGGCAGAAGGACCGCTTCGTCATCGCGGTGGGTCCGATTGTCGCCGTCCTGACCTTGGTCTCCAATAAACCCTATCTTGGCTGGCCACGGCATACCTGGGATCCGATGCTTCTGGGCATACTGTTGACCGGCGTTGCATTGTTCATTCGACACTGGCTTGCTCGGGGCCCGGGCGGAATTCGCGGCGGCTTTACCGCCGCGCGCCTATCAGGAAAGGACAAACAGTGGCTAAACGCCAGCTCCGCCGTATTGGGCCTCGTAACACCTCAGTCAATAACACCAAGCCCGCAAACAACGAGTGCACACGTTCGCTTCGGTGGGGAGCTTCGGGAGGCGGAGGTGCCGGCGGCGATTTTTGAAGAGCACTCAACTGCCGATTATTTCCGGTTAACGGGCAACTCTTCCATAATCCGGTAAGGGAAGGGTTGCCGACAATCCGGGAGCTTCGCCGGGCGACTCCAGTCGAAACCGGACGCAATCACGTTATCCACGTCGGAATCATCCCCATTCTTGACTGCTGGTACTTCGAAATTGGCGCTTGACAATAGTTCGATGATTAGCTAAATATAGACTCGTGAACAGCGTGTTCAAAGCTCTTTCCGATCCAACGCGCCGCCGCGTGCTGCAACTGCTGCGCAAACGGCCGATGTCGGCCGGTGAGTTGTCCGACCATTTTGCCGTCTCCAAGCCGACCATGTCCGCCCATTTTTCCGTGCTCCAGAATGCGGGGCTGATCGAAGCCGAAAAAAACGGCAGGACAATCGTCTACCGGCTCAAGATGTCCGTCCTCGAGGAGGCGCTGCTCGGCTTCGCGCAAACGGTGGGTTGGGACATGAAGGCACAGGGCGGTGCGCGCCGGGCCGCGTTAAAGAGCGGGACAAGATTGCGTCCACTGAAGCAGGAGGGCTAACCATGGCAGCCAAACCGATCTGGAACTACATTCCGCCGGCGTTGATCGCGCTCAACACTTTGCTCGTCGCCGAGAACTGGTATCTGCGGCCCCAGAGCGCGGGGGGCTGGTTCGTGGTCCTGCTTCTTCTCATCGGGATGACGCTGGCTCTTGTCCTCGTTTCTCGCGAGCCTAAGGAAGAAGCAACGCGCAGCGATGCCGGGGGTTCCGTCCGAAGCGGGATCGTGACAGCCGGTCTGATTCTCGTGATTTCGCTTGGCGTGAAACTTGCCGTGGCGCTCGGCGCGGTCCACTACGGCGATATCGCGCTACGCGCGACGATGGCGATCGGGGGCGCCTTCCTGGCCGTGACCGGGAACGCCATACCGAAAACCCTCACGCCGTTGGCGGCGCTGCATTGCGACCCCGCAAAGGTTCAGGCCGTTCAACGTCTCGCCGGCTGGATCTGGGCGCTGGCGGGTCTCGCGGTTGCGATTGCATGGCTCACGCTGCCGATCAATCTGGCAGAGGCGGCGTCCTTCCTCTTGCTGCCGAGCGCCATCCTCGTCACGGTCGGGCAAGCGGTCTGGCTGCGACGGGCGAAGCCGAGCGCACTGTGAAGCGCCGCGGAGATTAAAGAGCAACCATGTTCGCCCGATTGATGGGCCTCAACGTCATCTCGCCCGGCAAGCTGCAGCAATTGATGCAGAGACAGCCTGTGAGCGTCCTCGATGTGAACTCGCGGCAGAGCTGGCTCACGGCGCGTGTGCCGGGTGCGCGGCCTCTCGACCCGATGGGCTACGACGAGAGCAATCTCCCAGCAGACAGAGATTCCACGCTGGTGTTCTATTGCTCGAATTTCATGTGTAGAAAGGCGCCGAACGCGGCCCGCGCGAAGGACATGGGATACCGGAACGTCTACGTAATGTCCGCGGGAATCAGCGGCTGGGTCGGCGCTTCCCCGCCGACGGAATCCGGCGAGAAGCGCGACACTTAGATTTTCAAAACGCTCATCGGGAGATCCCTCGGCGTTGCTCGGGACAAGTTTGGCGTTCCCAGGAATTACTCCTGCTTTTGGACAGCCAGCTTTTACGGTCGCGGTGACTTCGCGGTGCAACTTCAATCGGACAAGTGGAATCCCGCCGACTTTCCAAAATTCAGCTTCTGGGAAGTTGCGGGACTGTGGACGGGTGACGGGCAAACCGGCAGTTATCGGCTCGTCAGTTGGATTAGACTAGTCGCTATGCCGCCAATGGATCTTCCACTGCGTGTGAACGCTCGAACACTTAACCACCGAGGCCGAGTTGGCGTGATGTGCTAATGGAGACTGGAAACGATGTCATTAACGCTTCGTCAATTCAGAAACATCGTCCCAAGCGTGAACGAACCCGTGCTTGCGAAGCATTCGAAGAACTTCTCTAACGATGACAGCCTGGCCATCGGCGTCGATCGGATGAAGAGGAACTTCGGACAACTGAAGCAACAAGTCGAGGAATGGCAGTCGCTGCAGCTTTCAGCGGCTCCGGCAAAACTGCTAATCTACTAGGCGTTCATGATCTTCTGCGCCGGCTGTTTTTCGTGTCAGTCCCGCTGGGTGGCGATACCCTAAGGGAGTCTCTAATCTTCGGCTTCGAGTCACCCGGGCCAACGAGCTTGGTAATAGAGTCCATGAAGTGCAGGTGCTTGTGGCGTCGTGGAATCACAATTCGTTACTGGAAGTTCGTGATCTGACGGTGGAGTACCGAGTTCACCGCCGACCGCCGGTCGTCGCGCTGCGTAGGGTCAGCCTTGTCGCAAGTGCAGGGGAAATTATCGGCGTGCTTGGTGAGTCCGGCTCCGGCAAAAGTACCCTGGCGCTGGCACTCTGCAGATTGTTGCCAAAGTCCGCTCAAATCCTTGGCGGATCCATCCAGTTCCAGAATCTCGACCTCCTGAACCTGAGTGAGGCGAAGATGGACGCGGTTCGCGGCGCACAGATTTCGCTTCTGGGGCAGGATCCCAACCAAGCCCTGAATCCGGTGCTGCGCGTGGGTGAGCAGGTTGCGCAAGTCGTCCGGGCACATCACCGCTTGACCGCGAAGAAGTGCCGCCAGCAGGCCGAGGAGATGTTGCAACGCGTGGGATTGGGTGGTGCGCGGTACTGTGATGCCTACCCTCACCAACTGAGTGGCGGCCAAAAGCAACGCGTCGTTATCGCACAGGCTTTGGTGTGCCGACCCGCTCTTCTAATCGCGGATGAACCGACCAGCGCCTTGGATTCGATTACACAGGCCGGGATCCTCGATCTATTGCAGCGCCTGGTGGACGAATTGGGAACCGCGTTGCTGTTTATCAGCCACGATCCCAACATCGTGGAGAGAATCGCTCACCGTACGGTTGTAATGTATGGCGGGCACATCGTTGAATCAGGCCGCACTGCCGAAGTGTTCACGAATCCACTTCACCCTTACACTGTCGGACTCCTCCGGTCGCGCCCAACGTTCAATTATCTGGGTAAGGCCGCTATGATCTGCATTCCGGGAGCGTCGCCAGATCTGTCACTATGCTTAATTGGCTGCTCGTTCGAGCCCCGTTGCGATGAACGAATGCTCGAATGTTTGCGGGACGAACCCGAAGAGTTCGTCACACTGGAAGGCTGGCATTCGGTGCGCTGCTTCAAGTACTCTGATTAGGGACCTTCATGAACAAACCATTGTTGCAGGTGCGGGACCTGACGAAGACCTACACGCAACATCGCTTTCTTTCGCGCAAGCGCCGGGAGATATTCGTTCTACGAGGAGTCAGCTTCTCGATACGACGAGGATGCATGCTGGGACTGGTGGGTGAATCGGGATCCGGGAAATCGACCCTGGCTCGCTGCGTGGCGAGACTCGAGAATCCAAGCACTGGAGAGATTTGGTTTGGCGACACCGATCTTGCCAGCCTTGATCATGCTGAATTGAGGCCGTTTCGACCCAAAATTCAGCTGCTGATTCAGGACTCTAGTGCTGCCATAAACCCGTACTTTCGGGTGTGGGAGGTTGTAGCGGAGCCGCTGCGAATCCAAAAGCGCGGCACGGCTGGGCAGGCGAAAGCCAAGGCCCTTGAGATGATGCAACAGGTTGGGCTGCCGGAGACATTGGCTGAGCGGCGTCCACACGAACTGAGCGGAGGACAGCGGCAACGGCTGGCAATCGCGCGCGCTCTGGTGCTCGATCCCGAACTCCTGGTGTTGGATGAGCCCTTCGTCGGGCTCGACGTTTCTGTGCAAGCACAGATGGCGAATCTGCTACTCGCCCTGCAGAAGGAGCGATCGCTCACCTACCTGTTGATTGCTCACGATCTGGCGCTGGCCAGCAGCCTCGCAGACGAGATCGCTGTAATTCACGCTGGAATCATCATTGAGAGCGCGACACCCTCGGAGATTCTTCGGACTCCACGGCAGCCTTTTACAGTGCAGCTGGTAGCCGCGGCGTGCGGACCCGGTGCGAGGCGCGCCGATGCGGATGGGGCTATTTAGATGCGCTACCTTCTCCGTCGGGTCTTACACGGAGTGGTAGTCCTCGTTGCCGTATCCATCTTGTCGTTTCTGCTCTTGCATCTCGCGCCGGGAGAGTTCTTCGCCGAGATGCGCTTAAGTCCGCAGATTGCTCCTGGAACGGTTGATGCGTTGCGTGCGCAGTATGGACTCGATCGGCCGTTGCCTGTGCAGTACGGTTTGTGGTTGCGGTCAGTGTTGAAGGGGGAGTTCGGCTATTCATTCGCGTATAACCAACCCGTCTCCTCGCTCCTTTGGCCACGGGCGCGCAATACGCTTCTGCTGAATACGGTGGCGCTGGTGATCGCGTGGATGCTTGCCGTGGCGCTCGGCACCTGGGCTGCGGCGCGGCCGGGAAAATGGGAAGACCGATTGTGTGCTCTGGCAAGCTCGACCTTGCTGGTGATTCCGGACCTGATGCTGGCGCTTGCTCTTCTGATGCTCGCAGTGCGCACCCGGTGGTTTCCTGCGGGAGGCATGGTGGCCATCGATTTTACGGACTTGAGCGCGTGGGCGAAAGTGAAGGACCTGGGAGCGCATCTTTTCTTGCCGGCCACGGTCATCGTGCTGGGGACATTTCCGCTGCTTTACCGGCACGCGCGGTCAAGCGTCTCTGAATCGCTCGCGTTGCCCTTCGTGCAGGCTGCGCGCGGATATGGTATTCGACGAAACCAACTCTTGTTTCGCCAGGCGCTGCCCGCGGCGGCTAATCCGCTGGTTTCGTTGCTCGGACTATCTTTCGGAACACTCTTGAGTGCGTCCTTGCTGGTCGAGGTGGTTCTGGGCTGGCCTGGATTAGGGCCGATGCTTCTGGAATCGATCCTTGCGCGCGACGTTTATGTGGTCATTGCCGTTGTCCTGCTTTCGGCTGCGCTCGTCATTCTTGGCAGCCTCTTCGCGGATGTATTGCTGTATTGGAGTGACCCACGAATCAGGACAGATGCGCGATGACCCTGGCACAAAAGCTCGCTGTACCCCTGGTGGCTTTGATCGCTGTGCACTTGCTGGTTGTGTTCGCAGGATTCGTCGCACCTTACGATGCCGCTACACAATTCCGTGAGCATCCGTATGCACCGCCTTCGCGGATTCACTTTCGCGATGAAAGCGGTCATTTTCACGCTCGCCCGTTCGTTTATGCGTGGAAGAATAACGGCAATTTCGCCGAGTATCTGGAAGACACCGGCCGCATCATGCCGATCCGCTTTTTCGTGCACGGCGACCCGTATACGGTGGTTCACATTCTTGGGTCAAGCGTCCATCTCTTCGGAGTCGAAGAGCCAACGCACATCTTCATTCTAGGCAGCGATGGGTACGGACGTGACCAATTCTCACGCTTGTTGTATGGCGGCCAGATCTCGCTGTTCTCCGGGCTTCTTGCAGCGGCACTGGCACTTTCGCTTGGTCTGCTTTGCGGTTCGGCGGGAGGATACTTTGGCGGACTGCTGGATGCCCTGCTCATGCGTGCTAGCGAGGTCTTCCTGGTGCTGCCGTGGCTCTACCTCTTATTTGCCGTGCGCGCATTTCTACCTCTGAGGATGAGCCCGGCGGGTACATTTCTGTTGTTGATCGCTATCATCGGAGCGGTGGGATGGACTCGTCCGGCGCGATTGGTGCGCGGCATCGTGTTGAGCACGAAAGAGCGGAATTACGTGCTTGCGGCACGAGGGTTTGGTGCATCGGATTGGTATCTGCTGAGACGCCATGTTTTGCCGCAAACTCGCGGAGTACTGCTTACCCAGGCTGCCATCCTGATCCCGCAGTTCATCTTGGCGGAAGTCACGTTGTCGTTTCTTGGCTTGGGAGTTGCGGAGCCGGTCCCGAGTTGGGGAAACATGTTGTCCGTGTTGCAGCAATACAACGTTCTTTCATCTTACTGGTGGATGATCATTCCGGGTCTTGTACTCATTCCAATATTCCTCAGCTACTACTTAGTGGCGCGATCGTTAGAGCAGCAAGTATAATCTTCGCAAAACGAGAGCTTTCAATAACTTGAGGCCCCATGAATGCCTTCCTTCGATATGGCGTAGTAGCGGTTTTGTGCGCCCAAACCGTTTGCGCTGTTGCCGGGTCCACCTCCTCCGTTGGCGATTTTCTCGTCACCAGGAGCGAAGCAGGCCGCCTGGGTGGGCGACTGATTGTTGCGGAGCGGTCTGAGCCGAAGACGCTGAACCCCATCACCGCGCTCGACGGTCCATCACGCGATGTAATCCGCCGCATGACTGCCGATCTGATTCGGATCAACCGCAGCACGCAGCTTACTGAACCTGCCTTGGCGATATCGTGGACCGCCTCTCCCGACAAGCGTCGCTACACGTTGAAACTGCGACGCGGAATAAAGTTTTCCGATGGCCACCCCTTTGACGCGGACGATGTTGTCTTCTCCTTCCAGGTCTATCTGGACGAGAAGGTGCACTCTGTGCAACGTGACCTTCTGGTGATTGACGGCAAGCCGATCAGCGTCGCAAAGCTCGATCCGTATGCAGTGCAATTCGAACTCCCCAAACCCTACGCGGCGGCCGAGAGGCTCTTCGACAGTGTTGCAATACTTCCCCGACATTTATTGGAGCAGCCTTATAAGGAAGGGAAACTCGCTAGCGCCTGGGGCCTGGATGTGCCGGTGAGTGCGATCGCGGGCCTCGGGCCATTTCGCCTGAAGGAATATGTTGCGGGCCAGCGCGTCGTGCTGGAACGTAATCCCTTCTACTGGAAGATCGATAGCAAAGGAACCCGCCTTCCGTACCTCGAACAGATCGTCTACCTGTTTGTGCCTTCAGAGGACGCCCAAGTGCTCCGGTTTCAGGCGGGCGACACTGACATCTTGAACCGTATCAGCGCGGAGAATTTTGCGGTGCTGCAGAAGGACCAACACGCGCGCGGATTCAAACTGTTCGACCTCGGTCCGGGGCTGGAATATAACTTTCTGCTGTTCAATTTGAACGATGACACGACAGGCCGCCTACCTGAAGTTGCGTGGCATCAAGGATGGTTTCGCGAGCGAGAGTTTCGCCAGGCGATATCCGAAGCCATTGACCGTGATGCAATCGTGAAGCTGGTTTACCAGGGCCGCGCAACGCCAATCGCCGCGCAGGTAACCCCCGGCAACAAATTGTGGTCAGACGCATCGCTTCCCAAACCGGAGCGGTCACTCGCGAGAGCTAAGGACCTTCTTAGAGGTGCGGGTTTTCATTGGAAGCCTGACGGAACGTTGACTGACTCCGCGGGCCAGCCTGTCGAGTTTGCTATCCTGGCCAGCGCCAGCAACGCGCAACGCAAGCAGATGGCGACGTTGATCCAGGCTGATCTCAAACAACTCGGAATCAACGTGCAGGTGGTGCCTATCGAATTTCGCGCCCAGGTCGATCGAGTCGTTCAAACGCACGATTACGACTCAGCCATCATGGCTTTGGGCAGCGGCGATGTTGACCCAACAGCGGAGATGAACGTGTGGCTTTCGAGCGGCGGAACACACCTCTGGCACTTGGGTGAGAAACAGCCTGCCACAACGTGGGAGGCCGAGATCGACCGGTTGATGCGGGCACAGGAAACTGAGACGGATGCAAAAAAACGTAAGCGCGACTACGATCAGGTGCAGCAGATCGTTGCTGCGCAATTGCCGATCATCTGTCTCGTCAGTCCGAACATTCTGGTTGGCGCCAAGGCGAAGCTCGCCAATTTACGACCCGCCATTCTGGACCACTACATACTGTGGAATGCCGACGAATTATTTTGGCGGCAGTGAGCCATGAGCAATGCGATTACAAAGTTTTCATATGGACATCACGGCATTCTGTTTGCACACTCCTTTACACTGAATGAACCTGGCCAATCTTTTGTCGATGCGTAATTCAGAAAAGGCATGAGCCCCGATACGCAATACCAGCCGGCGATGCCGAACCTTTTGCCTGACGAGCCAGGCAGCGACGGCCAACTTGTGCGCGAGTGTCTGGCTGGAAACGAGCAGGCTTGGAATACGCTGATCGAACGCTACAAGCGGCTGATCTATTCGATTCCGTTCAAGTATCACGCCTCCCCTGAAGATTGCGCTGACATATTTCAGTCGGTCTGTCTGGATCTCTACGCCGAACTGGGCAAGCTGCGCAAAGTCGACTCGCTTAAGTCCTGGATCATCAGCATTGCGGTACATAAGTGCTTGCAGTGGAAGCGACAGCAACGGGGAAACGTCGAGCTTGACGCAATGGAGCAAGAGCAGGCGGATGCGACCGCTGTCGCTGCTCCGGACTTCATGATCGAAGTGCAGCAGGAACAGCTTGTACGGGAAGCCATCGCTAAGTTGAAGCCGCGCTGCGCTGAGATGATTCGGCTGCTGTTCTATCAACATCCTCCGTTGCCGTACAACGAAGTTGCGCAACGTCTTGGACTGGCGACCGGTTCAATCGGGTTTATACGCGGACGATGTCTGAAGCAGCTCGAAAAGATCCTGCAAGAATCAGGATTCTGAGTGATGCCAGTCTCTCCTGTCGCGTCGGAAGATCTGTCCTGGACTGAGACTCTCTCTCGGATACCGGACGATCGCTCTCGCAGTGCGTTTCTGAGCCGCGATCCAAAGCTGCAAACTCCGGAAGCCGTTCAGCAATTGTTCGACGAAGTCATTCGCCTCGTGCGCGTTGACCTTCGCCGCGCCCACCGCCTTGCCAAGGCAGCTTCGTGGCTGGGCCGTCAGCTTCGAGACGAGCCTTCACGCGCTCTGGGCTTGCGCGCGCTGGGACACGTCTACTACCTCCAGAACAAACACCAGTTTGCCCGCAAGCAATATGAGGCGGCGATCGCGATCTACACCTCGCTCAACCGGGAGCTGGAACTCGCACGCACGATGACCGCCGCATTGCAGAGCCTGATCTATCTGGGAGAATACGATCTCGCATTTGAATGGAGCGAGAGAGCAAGAGCGATTTTTGAAAAACATGGCGACCTGCTCCGCCTGGCCCGCCTTGACACGAACGTCGGAAACATCTGTCACCGCCAAGACCGTTTTCAGGAAGCCATCGCACTCTATCAGCGTGCTTATGCCGTATTCGAAGAACAAGGACAGGTGCTCGATACCGCCATTGTCCTCCGCAACCTCGGCGTCTCCTACATCAGCCTGAATCAATTTTCCGAGGCGCTCGAAACCTACAGCAAAGCCCGCGATTTTTGCGCACGGCAGCATGCGCCTCTCCTTTTGGCCGAGGTCGAGTACAACGTAGCGTATCTGTATTACCTCCGCGGCGAATACGCTCGTGCCATCTCGTCCTACGAAATCACTCGTGAATTGTGCGTTCAAGCCGGCGATCCATACCACCGGGCGCTCTGCGACCTTGATCAATCCGAGATGTATCTCGAATTGAACATGAGCAGGGATGGGGCGAGACTTGCGGAGAGTGCGCGGGCCGGATTCCAGAAGCTGAAAATGCGGTACGAGATTGCCAAGGCTACGGCGTTTATCGGACTTGCGGCAAATCAACTGGGTGACCGTGCACGCGCCCTAAAGATGTTCACAACGGCCCGCAAGCTGTTCATCGAGGAAAGGAACCAGCTTTGGCCGGCGGTACTCGATCTGTACCGGGCGGTAGTTTTGTTTGACGATGGCGATGATGAGGGCTCAGCGGAACTGTGCCAGGCCGCGCTGGACGTGTTTGTAGCGAACAGCATTCATAGCCGGGCGGCTGTTTGTGAGATATTGCTCGCACAGTTGGCACTCCGCTCCTGTGAATTCACAATCGCCCAGGAGTATTGTCGCTCCACGATCGATCGGCTCGAGACCCTCGAAGCGCCCGCAATCGCCTGCCATGCGTACCTTTCCATGGGAGAGGCGCAGGAGAGCCTGCTGGACTTCGAAGACGCGCGCACATCCTACGAGACGGCAAGTGCGATCCTGGAGGAGCTTCGCAGCGAACTCGTCCAGGAAGACTCCAAAATCGCGTTCCTCAAAGACAAGCTCACCATCTACGAGAATCTGGTAGCGCTGATTCTGCGTGGGCAACCAAATCAGGATGACAAGACGCGCGCCTTCGACCAGATCGAGAGAGCCAAGTCGCGCAGCCTCGCCGAACTTCTTGCCGTGCATGTTAAGCCCGTGAGTTCACCCGCTGGCCCTACTGGGATGGAAGGCGTCGACGAACTCCGCGATCAACTTAACTGGACCACTCATCTACTTGAGCGGGACCAGATGCAATCGGAGCCGTCCTCAGCCACCCATACGAAACAGTTGCGTGAGAAAGCACGAGTACTCAAGGGCAAACTGGCTGATGCATTGATGGAGGCTAAGTTCAGGGGAGAGCGGGTACCGGTGACGGAGAGTGGAGGCACTCTCTCGCTCGTTGACATTCGCGAGTCCCTCCCGCCCGACACTACGGTCCTTGAGTACTACCAGTGTCGCGACTCCTTCCTCGCCTGTGTACTGGACCGCGATGGTATCGAGATTCTGGAAATCGCACACGTATCCCGGATACGCGAGCGGTTGCGCTTGTTGCAGTTTCAGTTTTCCAAGTTTCGTCTGGGTCCCGGATACATCACGCTTTTTACTGAACAGCTATATCGCGCCGTGGAGACGAATCTGGCCCTTCTCTATAGCGACTTGATTGCACCCGTTCGTGCCCGTTTACGTGGCCAGCACTTGGTCATAGTCCCTCACGGCCTGCTGCACCAGTTGCCCTTCCACGCCTTAGCCCGGGACGGAATAGCGTTGCTGGACGAATTTGACATCTCGTACGCGCCCAGTGCCAGCGTCCTGGCATGGCTGCTCAAGAAGGAAACCGTCAGCACCAGTGAATCCCTGGTAATCGGAGTCGCGGATCCTCTGGCTCCTCACATTCAACGTGAAGTGGAAACCGTGGCGTCCGATCTCTCGAACGCAACCCTCTTGCTGGGCAAGTCGGCCACACTGGAATCTCTGCGCTCCTTCGCTCCGAGAGCCCGCAATATTCACATCGCAGCGCACGGCTATTTTTGTGAGGAGAACCCGATGTTCTCCTCAATCCGCCTGGGCGATTCGTCGCTGACATTGATTGATCTTTACCAGCTGACTCTATCGGCGGACCTCGTTGCGCTCAGTGGTTGTGGCACTGGCATCAATGTCGTTCTGGGCGGCGATGAACTCCGGGGACTGGTACGTGGGTTGCTTCACGCTGGCGCGCACAGCATGATGGTTTCTCTTTGGGATGTTCACGACGAAAGTACTACTGAATTCATGACCTTCTTCTATAAGAACTTGCGAAGCATGACGAAGTCGCAAGCGCTACGGCTGGCTGCGCTGAAGGTTCGCAAAAGTCGCGTACACCCATATTACTGGGCGCCGTTTGTGCTTGTGGGTAAGCCTTTTTAATTCGCAGCCTCTCACGATCATTACAAATGCGCCATCTTCGGCGTGGCCCATATTTCTTCGACGGTCCTTCTCCCTACATGTGTGTAAGCAGGTTGTTCCGAGATGCGGATGCAGCCAGCTTCAATCCAAAACAGGAGAAGAAACCATGATCTCGAAACTGACCAAGTCCGCCTTGATCGCGATGTTAACCCTCACCTTGTTCGCTTCCCTTCCGCAGTCGCTGAAGGCCCAGGAAACAGACGCGCTCAGTGCCCCTGCGGGTCGCCTCAACATCACGTGGAACATCAATCTCGTCGGCCCCATGTTCAACGGTGCAATACCGGTTGGCGCGGCGGAGTACGAAGTGGAAGGCACCCGCCGCCGGTTTTCCGCCGAAGCCGATAATGTCAATCTGCCCGACGGTACGAGCCTCAGTGTGTACGTCAGCGGCAAACTGGCAGGGTCTTTCACGCTCACCGACAGTGGTGGCGTTTTACTACTCGACACGTTCGCCCATCAAAAAGTCCCGATCGTCAATAAGGGAACCACGGTGGCGATTTACTACGGACACACCAAGATCGTCTCTGGCAAGTTCTGATCTGAAACACGAACCTGTGTTGTTTGAATCCGCCAGAATGATCCGGGAGCGCCAACCAGCGCTTCCGGATTGGTGATTTCCGGCAGTCTCGGGCTGCGGGTAGAACGTTCGCCTGAGAAGGTAAAGGCGCCACCACAAAGGTGTTGCCTGCGGCGACAAAGCTATTTTCGCCAAAACTATATTTTTCGGAGCTCTGCCATCCCTACTAGGCAAGGACGAAAACGGCAGCTTCAGAGTGCCGGCCTCTGAAGGAAAGGGAACGAATCTGTGAGCCACTACGACATAACCCGATGGGTCGATTACTTGCGCGGACTGGTTGACGTGCAGGAGCACTCCGAAATGACACGCCACCTCGCGGAATGTAGTTCGTGCCAAGCGACACATGACCGTTTCGCACGTGTCGCTCAGAGAATGCAGGCCGACCTTCGATACGAGATTCCCGAGCACGTCACTCGTAACGCACGCGCCATTTTCCGGGCGAATGCGCCATCCAAGCGGACGTTGCTGCAAGAGGTGACCGGTAGCCTGGTATTCGACAGCTTAGGGCAATCGGCCTTAGCTGGCGCACGCTCGGGCACGCCAGGCATGCGACACACTCTCTACGAGGCTGGGGATTACTCCGTGGATATTCGGCTGGAGGAGGAGCGTGGGTCGACCCGTGTGAATATGGTCGGCCAACTCGCTCTTCGGTCACAGTCGACGGACTCGTTTGACGGAGTTCCGATCATGTTGCTTTCAGGCCGGAAGATCGTGGCAGAGTCGGTCAGCAACGAGTTTGGCGAGTTCCAACTAAATTACGAACCGAACCCCCGGCTCAAGTTGCATGTTCCCATCCGGAAGAGGAAGCAGTGCATCGAACTGCAACTCGGTTGGTTGGTGCCAAAGCCGGGAAAGAGATCCGGCCGAAGGTCTGAACGATGAGTGCCGGACTGGCGTTCTGGGCGCAGGCTTCTGTAATACGCCGACGGATCATTCTGTGGGGAGCGACAGATGACTGCCAGGTGACGAAAAGTTCATGTTGATATCACTGCATTCGGTGTGTGGGCTGGCTACACTCATTGAACCTGGCCAACCTTAGAACGGCTCACAAACCTGGAAACTCATACGCACCGGTACTCGAAGTCGATAGGAGAGGCTTTATGAAGAGGCGCATGCAGGCTCTGACACTGACGTTCTTTCTGGTGTTGCCAGCAATCCACGTTGTTGCTCAAGACAAGTTCATCCTCCACGCAGACCCGGCCAAGGTGCCTGGCATCGCCGCTACGTTCGGACTCACTGTGCTTGATGAAGTTCCCAGCCACAACATTTCCCTGGTTAGTGGCCCAACCGGTGTGCCGGATCCGGAGGTCCTTGGTGAGGTGGACAGCGACGGCGACGTCGAATACTTTGAGGTTGCCGGCCGCGGCATTGCGCCAGAGACCGTGGCAAATATCCAGCTCAACCAGTCCACCACAGCGATTCTGGACAATTTAGGTGGTCGTACCCAAACGACCTACTTCGGCGTCACGACGGTGAGCAATTACGTGAGCCAGCCGGCGGCGCAGATCATCAATTTGGCGACTGCGCAGACTACGTATAACGCGAGTGGTGCAGGGGTGGTCGCCATCATCGATACCGGTATCGATCCCAACCACCCGGTGCTGGCCAACGTAGTCGTTCCGGGGTACGACTTCACGCGCAATCAAGCGGGCATTCCCAACGAGATGAACGATCTCGATCCGAACACCGCGACCTTATTGCAGTCGAAGACAAACGAGCTGGGAAAGACGAATGTCGCAGCGCTGAATCAGTCCACTACGGCGATTCTCGATGGCAACCAGGCGTCGGCGATCAATCCAGCCAATCTTCCCGCTGCATTTGGTCATGGAACCATGGTCGCCGGCATCGTGCACCTGGTAGCGCCGACTACGAAAATCATGCCGCTGAAGGCCTTTAAGTCCGACGGCAGCGCCAGCACCTATGACATCATCCGGGCCATCTACTTTGCCGTAGACAACGGCGCTTCCGTCATCAACATGAGCTTCAGCCTGGTCGATCCTTCCAGCGAGTTCGTCCGGGCGGTCAATTACGCGACTGAGCATGGAGTGGTCTGTGTCTCTTCGACCGGAAACAACGGCAAGGAGACCATGGTTTATCCCGCATCGATGGTCAATGTGCTGGGGGTGGCTTCCACCGACAACAGCGACCAGCGCAGCACGTTCTCCAATTACGGTTCGTCGCTTGCGCATTTAGCGGCACCAGGCGAAGCGATCGTCACGACCTATCCCGGCAATAACTACGCCGGCGCTTGGGGAACTTCCTTTAGCGCGCCGTTTGTGACCGGCACGATTGCGCTGTTCGAACAATTCAAGCCAGGATTGCTGATTCACGAAGCAGCGGACGCGGTATCCCACGCCAAGGCACTGAGCCTGAGCCTGGGCTACGGGCGGCTCGACGTAGCCCAGGCGGTGGCGGAGGTAGCACCTTAGTAGCCACCGACAACGACCAGCGCGCGCCACGCATCTACAAATGATTTGAAGGCCACGGGTCACCCTAAGGAGGGGGGCGCTGGGAGCTGGGGTTGCGTGAGGCGGGTTGGGAGTGTCGGAAACCGGTGCAACTTGCGATAATACCTTCAACGACCCAATTCTTATCAATACCGAGGAGCGTCGTGCGACTGCTCGTGGTGGAAGACGACTCGGCGATTCTTGATTTTCTAAAGCGCGGGCTGACGGAATCCGGCTACCAGATTGATACTGCGCGCGATGGCAAGTCGGCTCAAGCTCTTGCTGGCGATACGGCGTACGATGGATTCATCATTGATCTCGGGTTACCCGATATAGACGGGCTGGATCTGATCGCGCGCTTTCGCGCGCAAGGCCACTCGGCTCCCGTGCTGATCTTGTCTGCACGCCGTTCGGTGGATGAGCGAGTCCGGGGTCTGGAACAAGGCGGCGACGACTACCTGACCAAGCCGTTTGCTTTGGCTGAATTGGTGGCTCGGCTGCGGAATCTTCTGCGCCGCGGCCCCACGCCTCAGCACGAAGCGATCCGCCTGCACGTGGCGGACCTAGAGTTGGACCTGGTTCGGCGTGAAGCCCGCAGAGGGGGGCAGATCCTGCAACTTACGGCCCAGGAATTTTCTCTTCTGGAATATCTGATCAGGAATGTGGGACGCGTGGTGACGCGCACGATGATCCTCGACGACGTTTGGCACATGCACATTGATCCAGCCACCAACGTGGTTGAAGTCCAGATCTATCGTTTGCGCAAAAAGGTCGATGAAGACGGCAAACCTCCGCTGATCCACACCATTCGAGGTGTCGGTTATGTTCTCAGGGAAGCGTAACGCCCTCCGCAACTCCGCGGCGTGGCGTATCGCCGCGTGGCCGGCGGTTGCCTTCGCGGTGGGTGTCGCACTGGCGCTCTCCATCTTGTATTTCTTTATCGCCCGGGACATACGCGCGCGCAGCGATGCCTGGTTGAGTGGAGAAGCCGAGACGCTGGCCGACGTGTCAGCCAAGACGCCGCGGGACAATCTTTACGGGCGCCTCGTGGAAGAAGTCGCGGAACTGGCGACGCATGAGGTCTCCGACGCCAGCCTTTCGGGACAGCAGCAGAATTCCGTCTTCTTTCTCCAAATACAGCCAAACGACGAACCGATCTGGGTCGGGCCAACTCCCAAGCAGCGATTTATCGAGACGATTCAATCGGCGCAACTGGCCCCCGGGATCCCTGCGAACGTACGCGTCGAGGGGTTTAAGCTGCCGTTTCGGGTCGTTTATCACGCGCGCGACGGTGCTGGAGGCATTTATCTCGGATTCGCGGACCTGTCAGGTGCAAAGATGCTTCGCCGGCTGACTGAACGATACCTCTCGGTGTGGGGCATTACGGTCGTTCTGGGGTTCCTGATTACCTGGGTGGCGGCCTACCGAACGCTGAGCCGAGTCGAGCGCATCAGCGACACGGTGTCGCACATCGGCAGCGATGACCTCAGCAGCCGGTTGCCTGAGGGCCCTTACCCCGATGAAATTTCCCGCCTGTCGAAAACGTTTAATAAGATGCTCGACCGCATACAATCTTCGGTGCATCAACTGCGAGTTCTTACCGATTCGGTAGCGCACGACTTGAAGAGCCCGGTTACTTCCATCCGCGGTACCCTCGAAGTTGCCCTCGCAGAGACGGACCGGGCACAGTTGCAGGAACGGGTCGCCGAAGCGATCGAAGGCCTCGATCGTCTCTCGGATATGTTGAACACCACACTCGATCTTGCCGAAGCCGATGCGGGAGCGCTGCCGCTTCAAAAGGAGCCCATCGAACTTGCCGGTTTAATTCAAACGCTCGTGGATTTGTATCAGCCGGCGATGGACGAGCGAGGACATCGAGTCACTACCCGCCTGGAGCCCGTTACAGTGGACGCCGACCAGTCGCTGATGAATCGGATGATCGCGAACCTGCTGGACAACGAAGTGGCCCATCTTCCGCCCGGGTGCGAGATCAACATCGAGACACAAGCCAGAGGCCAGGAAGCCAGAATTACCATCACGGACACCGGCCCCGGCTTCCCGCCAGAACTCCTCAGTCGCGCCTTCGAGCGCTTTGTGAAGGGCGAGCACTCTACCGGACATGGACTCGGGCTCGCATTCGTCCAGGCTGTGGTAACGGCACATGGTGGAGCTGTAGTGTTATCGAATCCGCCCGGAGGAGGCGCCCTCATCTCGCTGTCGATGCCAATGGTGGCAGTGCCTGTCGAGAAGCGCCGTGAAGGCCCGGAGAAGCCTGCCGTAAGCCTGTACTGATCGCGTGTGCCCCGCTCAAGCGCTGCATCGCATTGCTTCGCCAATCCCCACTACTCTCGTCATCGATTTCCGTCTCCCACTTGTCATTGAATAGATCGACCAGACTCGCTCGAGAGGTACTCATTCAGAACCTCTAGACTCGATGGGTGAATCGGCAGATATCTAGAAGAGGCGACGTCGAGGATGCGGGTGATCAGCCTGTCCATCGTGTAGCCGGCAGTCTGTGCGGCTAACACGTAAGACCCGGTCGGCCCCAACGATGCCATTGAGTTGATTTCCAGAACGTAGGGATTGCCTTCCTGGTCGATTCGAATGTCGACGCGCGCGTAGTCACGGCAATGACACGCGCGGAAGGTTGCCAGAGAGATCTGTCGCAACTGCTCTTCTAACTCCCTGCTTACGTTTGCGGGACAGATCTTTTGCGGCTCCGCCGTGCCTTTGTGCGACTTGTCCTCCCACGTCATCAATCGCACAGAACGGTCGCCGAAGTCCTGTTCGACCAGCGGAAGCACCTCGATGTCATCCCCATTCCCCAGCAGGCCGACGCAAACTTCGCGGCCCTCAATGTACTCCTCGACCAATGCGTCCTGTTGATACTGCTGGACGATGGTGTCGACGGCATCGCACAGGCCCTCAGGCTCAGTGACCAGGCGCAGGCCGAAGCTGGTCGATTCGTGACGAGGCTTCACAATCACCGGGAAGCGCACCCCAGTGGCGGAGTCATCCCCATTTTTCATCACGCAATAATTCGGCGTCGGGATCCCCGCCTGCCGCAGCAGGTCCTTGGTGATTATCTTGTCGAGCGCCAGGGCGTGGCCCAGCGGGTCGGAGCCGGTGTAGGGCACGCCCGCCATCTCCAACATGGCTGGGACATGGGTATAGCGGCAATTCCCCTGGATGCCATAGGCCATGTTGAACACGATGCCTGTCGGCCCACACTCTTGGCCAGTTGGCATGAACTCATCCAGAACCGCAAACAGGGTCGTGTCTCCCTCGCAAAGAAGAACATCGTGGCCTGCGCGCTGTAACGCTCCGACCACTGCGTTGATGGCCTTTTCGCCATATTTTTCGGGGCATATCTGGCCGAATCGGTTGATAACGCCCGAATGGTCACGATTGTGTACGACTGCGATTTTCATGCGACTTGTTCTCCTATCTCAGGGTTGGGGATCGTCTGGCCGACAAGACTGAGACTTGCGGCAGCCAGCTGGCGCGACTCATCGACGAGTTGCGCGCGTTTGACCAGGAATGGGTTCCTGCAATCCAATAATTCGAGATGCAGGTATTTCTCGATCAGAAAGACAACGCCGATCTGCAACATCAACAATTCCGGGAAGCGCAGTAGCAGATGGAGTGTTCCGTGAAAGGTGGCGATCCAATTGATAACCATGCCTACGATGACAGTATTGAGAGTCGGCCAGGCAGCTTCCGCCAGGCCTTTCTCATCCAGTGTTTTGGTAAATGCTTCGCAGATCAGCGCCAGCGAGATGAGCGGGAAGTAAGCCAGATGCTGCAACCACAAGCCGGGCGAATAGCGCTCCAGCATCAGCGGCACCACCATGAAACTGGCGACGATGCTGAGGAGCACCGGCACGCGAGCGTAGTAATGCCGGCCCTTCAGCAGGGGCCGTATCACCACAATCGTGCCCAGCACCAACACCAGAAATATCAGGCCGGTGGGAGCACCCATCATGCGGAAGGCGATCGCTACTAAAATCGGACGGAATAAACTCAGCACCGGAATGCCGAGCGTCAGGCGAAAAAACGCCACGATCACGGCACTCAGCGGCACGAACAACACGTATTCAGCGTGCGTCTGTACGTGCTTCGGCAGATCGGCAAGCGAAAACCACGAGGTAAACGCAGCCGATGTCGGGAACAACGGATATTTGCCGGCCATCACCAGAACTGGCAAAAGTAAGAGGATAGCGAACAGCCAATTTCGACCGCCAGGGTTTCGCGCTTCCGTATTGTTCGAGTCAACGTTATCGACCGGCATTCAGGCAATCTCCATTTCACGGCTGGAATTCTGGGTCACACCCGTACCGTCACGCCGTGGATCGGCTGCGGCCACGATCATTCCGTCAGGAAGCCACTGCAGTCCCTGCACACATCCCATACCAAAACTGCGGGGCGGCTTAATTTGGATTTCGGAGAAACGAATTCGCAATCGAGCCAGCATGTCCCGGGTTGCAATGTCCTCTTCGATCCAGACCTTTCCGCTGACGAGTCCGTGAAGCCGCGGAGCTCCGATGGCTTCGTCGATCGCCCATCCACGGTCGATCACCTGGCTGATGGTCTGGAGAAGAGCCGAGATGATACGCCGGCTTCCGGCTGCCCCCACGGCGATCAACGGCCTGCTTCGTCCGTCCCGTTGCTCCATGATGATGGTTGGCGCTGCGTTGGACCGAGGCATGGCTCTCGGTGCCAACTGGTTGGGATGGGAGTAGCGCGGGCACGTCCACAAGTAGTTGTTGTAGACGAATCCCAATTCCGGATGGGCGACCTTGGCTCCGAATACCGACTGGATCGATTGCGTCAGCGCGACGACATTCCCCTCGGCGTCGGCGACCGTAAGGTGGGTTGTGTCACCTGGCCCCTCGTCGTCATTCATCTGCTGCAAGGAGCCCTGCCCGCGTAACTGTGCGACGAGTCGCTGAATCTCAGCTTCGCTCGGCATGTCATCGCCGCCAGCATCGACGCGACTGTTCGATCGCGCGGCTTCCCGGTCGCGCTGGCGGAAGGTGCAATGACTAGCCAGTGCAATCGCTTCATGCCAGATATCGTCGTCCGCAGCATCGATTCCGCCCGGCAGCAGCTGTTCGATGAGCTTCAGAGCGAACAGAAGGTTGCGACCGCCACCTGGTGAAGGAGCACTGAGAACCCGCAATCCACGATACGAAGTCTCCAGAGGTTCGCGTTCGACGGGAAGGGAACAGCTGGCGAGGTCGTTAGCATTGAGCAGTCCGCCATGGCGCCGCATATCGTCCTCGATCTGCTGCGCCATCTGACCACGATAGAAATCTTCAGCGCCTTCTGCCGCGAGACGCCGTAGGGTCCGAGCCAGTTCGGGTTGCCGAAGCACGTGTCCCACTGGTGGAGGCGCACCGTTAACCAGGAACAGCTTCGCGATTCCCGGTGACACTCGCATCTGGCGTCCAAACCATCCTGCCTGTCGGTGTTGCAGGGGCGTGATCGCGTAACCTTCCTCCGCAGCCTCAATTGCCGGCTCGAAGACGGCCGCCCGTGGCAGCACTCCGTACTTACGCTGCGCGTATTCGAGGGTAGCCGGAGTCGATGGAACTGTGCAGGCGCGATGCCCGACCCTTTGCTGGCGTTCGTCGACGGTGTCGATCGAGACTCCAGATGGTGCATATGAGTGTCCATCGATAATGAATGTTGCTCCATTCGAGCGGTGAATCAGCAGCGTTGACTGCCCTCCGAGACCCGATGCGCTCGGCTCGCACACCGACAGCGTCCAGGCCGCCGCCACTGCGGCATCGACGGCGTTGCCTCCTGCTTGCAGGGTGGACAGCGCAGCATCCGTCGCGAGGGGGAAAGCGGTGGCTGCTGCGCCGCCCGTGGGTGACGCGGTAAGACGCTCGTGCGACATCACCGCGCCCCCTGTTTGAGTGGTGTTCGTGAGGAGGCCCATTTAGTTCTCCGGAAGTTCTGTCGAGCCAGCACGCGCCTTCGACGTAGGGCCGGGAGAACATCTTGCCGATCTTCGCAGTGTCCTTGCACTGGTGGTACCGCATATAGAGGCGATTGTCGTCGCCCAGATCCAGGATCTCGATCTTGCCCGTGTAGTGCGACATGATGTATTTGAACGTCTTCTGGATGCCGCTCAACCGTTGGTTGATGCCGCGAACAATCTCCACCCCGCGTCGCAACGGCACCTGGAAGTGTGACGCCGCCTTCACCGGCCTGCCCTGAAAGAGGTAATAGGGACGAACCCCAATCGAGTGGCACTTTGCGAACGTGTCGGCAAGCACCTGCGGGTCGTCGTTGACCTTGGATAACAGTACCGACTGGTTCAGGAACTGCACACCCACTTCACGCAACTTCTGTATGTTCTTGATGGCCTCACTCGAGATTTCGCCAATGTGGTCGAAGTGCCCGACGATGACCGGCGTCTTACCGGCAGCCATGATCCTTCCGAACAACGCGGGCAGCTCGGGGTCCGCAAAGCGCGGCGGATAGAACGCCACCATCTTGGTACCAAAACGAATGGAGCTCAAGTTCGGCACCGTCAGCAGATGGTCCATGATGCGGTGCAGCTTGTGTGTGTTCAGCGTGAAGGGATCGCCACCAGACAGCAGGACGTTGTTCATTTCCGGGTGACGGCGCATGTAGTTCGCAACCACCGTGTAGTCGGGCGCGATCTCATTGGAGTCGTTGCCCACCAGTCGCTTGCGGAAGCAGTAACGGCAGTACGACGCACACTTGTCGGTGACCAGCAGAAGTCCGGTTTGCCGGTACTTGTGCTGCAGTCCGGGCACCACCGTGTTGTCGTGCTCGCCGCTCGTGTCCAGATTGCCCGGGCTCTCGAACTCCTTCAGTGTGGGCTCAACGATGTGCTTCAGTTGGTCGTAGTACCCACTATTTCGGATTTGGTCGTTGTAGAATTTCGTGACCTGATATTTGGTAATGTCGAACTCGCGCAATGCACTTGCGGTAACCGTCAACGGGCCTTCTTGGAAGTTCATTACCACGGATTTGGGTTGCGTTTCGCAATCTGGCATTGATGCTTGCGAAGAAGGAAGTACAACGAAATCTGTAAGCGGTCTCGACGCAGTTGACATTTCTTCTCTCTTTGTTCGTTCTCTAGAATTCAGAAGCTGCCGCTTCCGGAAAACGTCGTTCTCGCGCTTTCGTGTCTATAGGGTGTCGAGACGACCAGAAAATAGAGGGTGGGCGAGAACCTTACGGAGTTGTAATGAGCGAGTAATTTAGCGGAATCAAATCAATGGCGATCGGGGCTGTTTCACAGGATGTCGATTGCGTGGGGAAACCCATTGCAGCTCAAGAACTCGTTCACCATGAGCTTCGTCTAGAGCTCGCGTGGCCCTTCCGCGATGCTAGGGACAGGTCTTCAATCAAACAGTTTCGGCCTTTAGGCCAAAGTAAAGATGGACATCTTAGACCGGACGCTCAGTTCGACGGTGGCGTCGACTCAGCCATCGTACCGGACGGCAACCGATTACCAATTCCACCCCGTCGTTAAGTTTTCCAATACTCGACTTCAATGAAGTCGAACCGCCCAGGTCTTAGCCAACTTGGGTGAGGGCGTGTTAATTGGACACTGGAAATGGCATCGTGAGATTATGGGGAGTTGAATATCACTTGGCGAAAACAGGGGATCTCGTAATTTGACTCAATTCGGCAGGCCGGAGGGCACGCGTCTAGTCTAGATAGCAGGTAACATAGGGGCGGGGCGGGGGAAAGCATCCTCTTCGTTTCCCCAGTACTCCTCTTCCAACTGTTCCTCAGACTCTTTTTCCCCCAATCTTCCGCACCTGCAACCCTCTCGAATCTGATATGGCGGCTTCTGGACAACTTCGCGGTGCCAAGCCACCAACCCACAATCATTGGTCGGTTTCCCGGTGGTCTTCTTTTCTTGGAGGCAAACAGCCGCTTCAGGCGAAACCCTGTTTTCGCCAACTGACACTCAACTCCCCATTCTCCCGGCAGTCGACCACAGTCCGCGATCACATATGACATTGTTGGAAACAGGGGGCGGTACTCAGTTCTTACCTTCAGCGACCTGCAGGTCGAGAGCGGAGCGTTCTCCGTTGATCACTACCGTTCCAGAGTCGACGAGTTGCTGGCCGGTGCAGTCGTAGCTGGCAAAGCAACGCATCGTGCGGAAGGGAAAGAAGAACTCAACCGACTCGGTCTTGGATTCGCCACTCTTCACATGGATGACGGCGCTGAAGTCAATACCGTCGAAATCGTTTTCACCCGGGAAGAAGTCGAGCAGAGGCCGGATCAGGTGCGAAACGTGCTCGTCGAAAGCCAGCGCAGCCTGCTTGTAGCGTGAAGTTTCAGGGGGAGCGTCCAATTGGGTACTCATGGAGAGCTGCAGGTACGCGCCCTGGCGAAATCCGATGAAAGTCGGTGGAGCGTAGGTGACAAAGTGCGCCTCTTTGTCGAGACTCCTGGCCATGCGATCGATGGTGTCCTGGTGCTTGTGCTGCAACGTGGCAAGGGCCTCGGGGGTGAGGATGCGCATGGCGGTCGGCGTCGTCTTCAGCAGATTTGGCGAGACGCCGCTGCTCGGCGCGGCTGGCTGATTCGCCGCACCTGCTGCGGTCTCGATCGACTGCTTCTTGGTGACAGGCGGCCCGTAACGGTCCTGCCAGTCTTCGGGTGGCGGACCTTCATGGATCCACAACGCGAGGGGCTGGCCGTTAAGGTAAATATGTGCTTCCAGCACGGCGCTCTGCTTCTGATCGTCGGACTTGGCATCCACCAACTTCTGCGCCGAGGGGACAGGGATGATAACGGTGACGTTCTCGGCGTACTCCTGGTGGACACCCATGATCTTTTCGCGGACGTGGTGGGATACTTCGACGGCGAATGACGCGAACTCGGAGTCGTCGGGAAAGTGGGGCACCTCGATCTTGAGGATGGGCACGATCACCTGCTCGAATGTAGCTTTCAGGCGCGACTCCGCGTTCATGCTGTCGGCGTTGTAAGAGGCGTAGTAGTTGCCGGTGATTTCGAGCGCGGTCTCACCCTTGTAGATATCGAAGCGAATGGAGCGCTGATCGACCTCCTTCATTTTGATGAGATCGACGTCGAGTACGCGGCTGAGATAGAACGGATAGGGAAACTTGTAGCGCTGGATTTCGCCGCCGATGTCGACCAACTTCCGAAAGTTGCGTTGCTGCAGGCGTTGCAGCTTGGGGTCATTCAGTTCGAGGGGGGTGACGACCTGGGCGATCGCGGGACACAGCAGCCCCAATATCGCCACGAGCAGCGCAGGCACTCGAAATCTCATTCTGCAAACATTCTCCGCCACACCGGCAAAATCTTCGCGCCGGACTATTTCTGAGCGTACACCAGACCACCGGCTTCGTAAGGCGGATCGGCTACGGCCCGAATGTACGACACCAGTGCCGCTATGTCGCTTTTGGAGAGTGTATATCCCCAGGGTGGCATCTCCGACGATTTGTTCAACGCTGGACCGCCGTGGCTGATGATGGCGATCAGATCCACATCGCTCATTTTGTTGAGCGTGTCGCCTTCGGTAAAGGCGTGCGGTTTCACCGACAGGTTGTCCATATTCGAGACTCGCAGTGACGAAGATTCCGGATCGTGGCAGCGAATGCAGTACTGCGCATTGAGTTGCGCCCCTACCGTTTGCTGGTAGCCCAACGCGATCTCTTCAATGGGGAGTTCGATGTTCTTGCCGGATGCGTCGCGCGTGCTGGCGATGAGCTTGTATCGTCCGGCCTGCTGGCCAAGCGAGACGACTGCTGTGACTTGCCCGCTGGAGTCAGTGAGTGCCGCTGCGGGAGTAAAACTCACGCCGGACGGCCCGCGGAAATAGACTGCCGCTCCGGAGACTGCGGCCCCAGCGGCGTCGTTGACCTGCACAACGACGGGTTGGTCAAGCGGCATTCCGATGTAGCCGATCTGCTTGCCGCCGCTGGACTCGACGATCGCAGCTCCGGTGCCTGTGGCCTTAAGCGGAGCAGGCTGCTTGCTCTTGTGCGAGCATCCACTGGTCAGCAGCGTCAGGGCACAGAGCATGATGGCACAAGGAAAGTTGAGCGCGCGCTTCATTTCTCCGCCACCTCCTTCGCTCCAGTTGACTTGAGGGACATCAGGAACGCAGTCAACGAGCGGGCGTCGTCGTCGGTCATGTGCTGGTTCGGTTCGATGGTCCCGGGCCGCAGCGATTGCGGGTCTTTCATCCAGTGATAAACCCATGCAGCGTTGAAGCGCTTGCCTGTACCAGCCAAAGCTGGGCCGATGTAGCCTTTGTCCTTTGCGAAGTCGGCGATGTGGCACGACTGGCAGGCAAACTTCGAGTAGAAGAGCTCTCGCCCCTGTTCGAGCATCGCTGGTGTGAGCTCCGATGCCGGTAGCGAATCGCGGTCGAACTCCGGCGTCTGATAAACGGTCATGATGTAGTCGGTCAGCGTGTTGATGTCCGCGTCGCTGAGGTTGAACTTCGGCATGCGGCGGATCAGCGCGGGACGCAGAGTCTCGGGATTCTTGAGGAACTGCGTCAGCCACTCACGCGTAACCGCCGTTCCCTCCCATGTGAGGTCGGGAGCCATGTCGCCGCCGTGTCCGTTGATCACATGGCAGCTGAAGCAGCGCAGGTCGTGCATGAGTTGACCGGGGTGTCCAGCAGGCTCATATTTCGACTGCTGAACGGACGCGATGCGCATGGACGGAGGCTGCGTTGCCGCGCGGTCCGTCTGTGCCAGCAGCGCGGTGGTGACGGCGTCCACTTGCTGCGGCGTAAGCTTGAACTGCGGCATCTTCAACGCTGGACCGAAAGCGCGCGGATTACTGACTTTCGCTGCAACGTAAGAGTGCAGGTTGTGATCCACGCCTTCGACGAAAAGTAATTGCGAAATGGGTTTGCTGCCGATGCGGCTCAGTTCCGGCGCGAAGTTTTCCGGCTTCTTGACGCCGTTAATCTCATGGCAACTGGCACAACCGTTCTCGAGAACGAGCAGTTTTCCGTGCTCGATCTGCTGCGGAGTAGCAGCGTCGAGATGCACATTGGCGACGAAGTCAGGCTCTGTCTTCGACTCTAGGAAGGCGGCGAGCGTGGCCACCTGCGTGGGATCGAAGCGGTAGTGCGGCATCATGGTTCCGGGATCGTAGTGGTCCGGGTTCGCTACCCAATCCCCGATCCATTCGGGTTTGGCTTTTGTGCCGATGCCTGTCAGCTCGGGTCCGACGTTGCCTCCGACCATCATCCCGGCGGCGTTTTGCATGGCGTGGCATGAGGCGCAGAAGGATTGGCCATAGAGCGAGGTACCTGCGGCGGGATCGGGATTAGGCTTGGCGTTGAGCGGTTGCAGCGGTGGCTCTAGCGGCGTGCTCTGCGACAGGATGAAAGCCGAGACGTCGCGCGCATCGTCATCGCTGAAGTGATAATTCGGCATCGTGGCCGTGCTGGCGTAAGCCTGCGGATCCTTGATCCATGCGTAAACCCACTCGCGAGTCGTCTTGTCGGCGATGTGTTTCAGCGATGGCGGATCATCGTCGGGTTGGATGTACGTTCCATCACCCTGCTTGATAGTGTGGCAATGCGTGCAACCGTAGCTGGAGATGAGTTGCCGCCCCTGGTTCAGGAACGGGGTGGCAATCTGCTTCTCCAAATGACATTGTCCGCAACCGGCCTCGATGTACTTCGCGGGCAGCAGCGGTTGTTCCCACTGCTCGGTAGCATTGTGCGCTTCTGCCACGGTAGTGGCGGCGCCCTGTCCGCGATGACAAGTCGTGCAGCCAAATTCCGTTAACGAATGAGGAATTACAGGATGCTTGCGATACGCCACCGCGCTCACATCGGCGAGGCTGTTCTCCTTCAGTCCAAGATGGCAGGTGGTGCAGCGGTCGGTTATTTGCTGCTCGGGGATCCAGATCTGCTGAATACCGCCCTGATAGTGCCGCTCGAGGGTAACGGCATCGGCGCGGCCGCGGATGAGATGTAAGTATTGCTTCTGATAACGGCGCCACTGGCTGAAATAATCTTTAGCCGGAGAGATTGCGAGCAACACAAGCAGGATGAGGCTCATCGAGCCGAATGCGCGAGCACTGTCCCCGAAGAAGAACCGCCACAGTGACTTGAGTTTGTCAGTCATCGTCACTTAGGCCCTCCAGGGCAGGACCCAGGACCATCCCGGGCCGCGGAAAAATGTTCCGATGGCGGTCAGCACCACGAGTTCCACCAGAAACCAGGTCATAACCCAGAAAGAGAGCGGCTTCCGGACCAACCATCGTCGGAAGCCCTGTGCTTTTTGCGGATCGGCCTGCGCTGCCAGCAGCATGAATCCCGCGACAATGAACGTGGGGACCAGCGCGACCCAGACGTCGAAGACCGCTAGGAAAATACAGAACAGCACGACGACGATTCCGAAGATTCGCAGCCGCTTCGCTTTGTCGTGCAGCCACAGCCCTTCGGCTTCTACATTGATTTTGAAGTACGGAATGACAATCAGTGCCATCACCACCAAGCCCGGTACGAGGACGCCCGCTACCACCGGCGGGAAATAGTGCAGCATCTCTTGCAGGCCGAGGAAATACCATGGAGCCTTGGCGGGGTTCGGAGTGTGCATGGGATCGGCCAAGCCTTCCAGAGGCGCGTCCCACAGCAACGCCACGATGACGAGTGCGGCGGCCATCACCTCGATGGCGACGACCGCGCGAAAGAAGACCTCCGGATACGTCATGATCCGGTCTTCATCCTTCACGTGTACCTGCGGCGAGGTGCGCTTGGTGATAAACGCGATGCGGCGTGGCGTCTTGCGGGCGTCGGAGTCCATTACGGCGACGAAATCCTTGGAGTCACTCATTTGTTGCTCACCTCCGAGGCCGATTCGCCGGGGTAAATTCCGCCGTCTTTGCGGATTCGCCAGAAGTGTACGGCGATAAAAATGACCGCTATCACCGGCAGGATGACGCAGTGCAGAACGTAGAACCGCAGTAGCGCATTGGCGTTCACTGCTGTTCCGCCGAGCATCAGAAAGCGGATTTTTGCGCCCATCAGCGGGACTGCCGACGCAATGTTGCTTCCTACGGTGACCGCCCAGTAGGCCAACTGGTCCCACGGCAGCAGGTAGCCGGTGTAGCTCAGGAAGAGCGTCACCAGCAACAGTAATACACCAATTACCCAATTAAATTCGCGCGGCGTGCGGTAAGCGCCGCGATAGAAGACCTTGAACATGTGGGCGAAGACCAGGAAGACCATCGCGTGCGCCGACCAGCGATGCAGGTTGCGCAGAAACACGCCGGACGAAACTACATACTGCAGGTCCTTCATGTCGGCGTAGGCCTGGGGCACCGAGGGGTGGTAATAGAGCATCAGCAGAATGCCGGTGATTACCAGGATGAAAAACGTTCCAAAAGTAAGCGCGCCCAGGTACCACGTCGCGCTGAACTCCAGCACGCGCTTGCGCGCCTTGATGGAGAACAGGTGCAGAAACACGTTCTGCTGCACGAACAGCGCGCGACGCAAATTGCTGTCGCCGCTGCCACTGCGAAAGATGGACCGCCAGATGCGGTTCTCACGCACCTGATTGACGAGATTGTCGACGCCGTTTGCCATGTCTACACCCGCACCAGTTGCTTGATTGCGATGGCATTGGAGCGATCGACCATGAGGTTGCCGTCATCGCTCAACCACATGCGCAGCCACGGAAGCGGCCGCGGGGCCGGACCCTCGATCTTCACTCCATCTTTGTTGAACTTGCTGCCGTGGCAGGGGCAGGCAATGATGCCGAGGTCTGGTTTGTATGCCGTCAGGCAGCCGAGATGAGTGCAGATGGCGGAGAGCGCAAAGAAGCCCTCGCCGGTTCGAACCACGTAGATCGCCGTCTGCGGGTCCATGGTGACCGAGTCAGGGGCATAGTGGTCGGGTTTGCCCGCATCGACGATTGGCGACGGCTCGTAGAGCACGTTGGGCGAGAGGTACTGGTACGCGAAGCCAGCCGTGCCCAGGGTCGCTACCACCGCAGAGCCGACTCCGATTTTGACGAAGAACTGCCGCCGGCTCATTTCTTCAGGACTATCGGGAGCGGGCGTTCGTTTTGCATCCTCAGCCATAAATCCTCATTGATTGACTACTTGGCCGCTGCCGCAGCGGCCGGTTTGGGCCCATCAAAGCTTTGAATCGTGATCAGTCCCGTGGGTTCAGACGGCACAAGGTGGTAAGCCTCCATGGTGATGGTGTTCGCCGGACAGCGCAGCGCGCACAACCCGCAACGGATGCAGCGCGTCTCGTCCTTCAACATCGCAGTACCGATGACGCTGCCCAACTCCGCCGCCTGTATGCCTTCCAGTTGGAAGGTGAACATCTCGGGATTATTCGAAAGCGCATCAATGGCGTTGGGCTCGAACTCGATGCGGTCGAGCGGCACCAACTCCAGGCAGTTCTCCGGACACACATCGACGCACGCGCCGCACAGCACGCAGTCCGTACCATCCTTTTCGCTGCCCTCCAGAATGGTGTTGATGTAGCACTTGAGGCAGCGCTGTGCCTCCGCCATCGCTTCCTGCTCCGTGTAGACCAACTCCACCTCGGTCATGCCGGTGCGGCGCTCCAGCGGAAGCATCGGGATGGCCTGGCGCTGGATGTTCATGTAGTCCACAGCCATCTGCCACCGGTCGAGTACCTGCACTTCAATCTTTGGCTCCGGATGTTTCGTTCCCCGAAGGTATTCGTCGATGCCCACCGCCGCCCGCTTACCGTCGCCAACGCTGTCGATAATCAATCGCGGGCCAAACGCACAGTCACCACCGGCAAACACTCCGGGCGCGGAGGTCATCAAGGTTTCGCGATTCACGCCGATCAGCCCACGCGGAGAAACCTGAACGCCGTCTTCGGTCCTCAGGAAGTCGAGGTTAGGCGCCTGCCCGATCGAGAGAATGATGGTGTCGCACTCAAACTGGGTATCGCTGTTTTCGTAAAACGCTGGATTGAAGCGGTGGTTCTCGTCGAAGACGTATTTTGTCTTGAGACATTCCAGGCCGACAACTCCGCCGTCGCGTCCCAGAACGCGCTTCGGACCGAAGCCCGGATGCATGATGATGCCTTCGGTCTCCGCTTCTTCGATCTCCTCCAATGCAGCCGGCATTTCATCGCGATTCTCCAGGCAGACGAGACCCACCTCGCGAGCGCCCATGCGCAACGCAGACAGCGAAATGTCCATCATCTCGTGGGCAGCAACCGCTTGCACATTCTCTTCCGAGGGTGTGATCTCGCCCGGCTCGTCATGCTGGCGCAGCACCTCACGCGCTGCTGAACGGGCGACGTCCATGGCGACGTTGCCACCGCCGATGACCAAAACCTTCTTGCCGATGGTGAATTTGTAGCCGAGGTTAACGTTCAACAGAAAATCGATGCCGCGATGAACACCGTCAAGGTCAACACCCGGAATTGACAAATCACGGCTGCGGTGCGCGCCCACGCCGATCAGCACGGCGTCGAAGCCTTGATGCCGCAACTCGCCAACTGTGAAATCTCGTCCGGCTGCGGAGTTGAGGTTAAGAGTGATGTCGCCGGTCTCGAGGATCTCGCGCACTTGTGCCTCAACTACGCTGCGCGGCAGTCGATACTCAGGGATCCCGAGATACAACATTCCGCCGGCGACTGGCGAAGCTTCGAAGATGGTGACGGAGTACCCCATCAATGCCAGGTCGTGAGCAGCCGAGAGTCCGACTGGCCCTCCGCCGATGACTGCGACTTTGTACGGAAGTTTTGCCGACGGTTTGGTGGTCGGGGCCACGGGATGCCGCGACTCTGGACCATAGTTTTCCGTTAGAAAACGTTTGAGGGCGCGAATCGCGATGGGACGGTCGATTTCGCCGCGCCGGCACGCCGTCTCGCAGGGATGCGCACATACCCGCCCACAGATGCTCGCCATGGGATTCGGATCGCGAGCGTATTTGTACGCTTCCTCGAATCGCCCTTCGCCGATCAGCGTGACGTAGCGGCCGGCATTGGTATGCGCGGGACACGCCATCATGCACGGGAAATTGGTGTTCAGCCATTCCCGGTCGACCGTCTTCTTGGTGAAGCGGCTTAGCATAGCCCCCTGTCCGGCGAGGTGTTCGTGGTCTTACGCCAAGAGTGATGGCGCGCCCGCCAGAGCGCGCCTTCCGTCAACATTATTTGGAGAGCGTGAAGTCAGCCTTGCCAGAACCGGCAACATCTACCGACTTGGTCTGGGTCTTCATGCCCTCATGCCAGGCCACGACATTGTACTTGCCATCCGGAATGTTCTCGATCTTGTAATTCCCGCTTGCATCGGTTTCGGCGAAGTAAGGAGTCGGGCTGACGACAATATAGCCCGACATCTCGGGGTGCACGTTGCACAGCAGGGGCACCACACCCGGATCATCGAACTTGAACGACTTCTTTTCGCCCTTGGGCCAAGTACCCAGATTGTGGCCGAGCTTCTTGTTCCCACTGATGGAAGGCCAGAAGACGTTGTGCTGAACCGTGTCGCTGTTGAGAAACTCGACGGTCGTACCCTGCTGGACCACCATGACGTGCGGGTTGAAGACGAGACCCTTCTGGTCCATAACGGGCTTTGCTGGCGGTGCCGGAAACGTCTTGCCGGCGATAGTGTCCACGTAAACCACTGAGGACTTTCCCGGTGATACCGTGCCTGTGATTGTTCCCGCGAGAGCGGCGGTTGCGAGAGTAAGAACCAGAACGGCGGAGAGTGTAAAACGGCTCATGTTACATGTCCCTTTCTGTAAGGCTGATTTCGCCCAGTAGTTTTGGCTAGTACACGTACTCGAGTCCCAACACCAGGGTGCTGGTATGGAATGAATTGACCGCTACCGGCAATCCGGTGATTGGGTTAGTGATCTGCTGCAAGGATTGCGACGGTCGGAACTGATACTCGGCAGTCGCCTTGATGTTGGCGTGAATCAGGAATTGCACCGCGGGTGTGATTCGATTGCGCGTCACGCTGGACGCCCCATTGAACGGCGAGTTGATGAATCCACCGGGCACCAGCGCGTTGTGGTAGTCCGAGTTGGAGTTGACCCCGTCGTAGCGGATCATCACGTACATCCACGGATAAGCCAGCCATTCAGCATCGACGAAGCCGCCGCTGAAAGTTGCGGGCGAGCCATGCACAAAACCCACCGGTGTAATTGCTCCGGTCACCGGCAACGGTATTAAAGCGCCGGTAGAGTCCACGGGCAGCAGATTGTAGTCATGGCCGTACATGTACAGCGCGTTGAACTGCAGGTTGTGGTAGTTAAAGGTCGCGTTGCCGCCCACCCGGTAGAACGGCTCGCGGGCGGTGAGTGTCGCCGAAGTACCATCCAGCAGGGCGCCGGTCAGGCGCTGCACCGAACGTCCATAAAGCCAGTACGTGCCTACGTTCAGGTAAGTGTGATCGCGTGGACCGCTTGGCCCAGCCGCCTGGATTGAGTTGCGGCTCTCCTTGTCTTTCTCCAGGTTGAAGCGGTAGTTGAAGGAGGTGTAGATGTCTTTGAAGTTGGCGTCCGAAGCAATTCCTACGCCGCCCTGGTTGGAGCCCGTCGCAGTTGGTACGTAGGCGTTGGTGTTGCCTTGGGCATACCCGGGCGTGGTGGTCTGGTCGATAAAAGCGATGGAATAGTTGTAGCCGCCGGTGTGCAAACCACCGCTGAACTCAATGCCTTTCCCCGAACCGGCGAAGGCGAACGCATTGTTCACAAACTGCTGGTTGAATGCCGGATTGACGACGCCGATGTTGGCCTGCGAGTAAATGTCATACGGGCTGATCCAGATGGACTTCGCCTGGGTGAATGGTATTTCCAACTCAACCTGGCCGACGCGCACGTTCAGCACATGAGGTGGCAGCTTGGCTATCAGCCGACCAAGGTTCACGAACTTGAGATAGGCCTCGCCCAATCCGCCGTTGGCGTTCGCCCCGCTCACGCTGATGTCGTCATCGACCCAAAACGCAATGTCGCTGCCGAAATTGCCGGCGGTAAAGATACTGAAGAAACCGGTCTCAAAGTCCGTCGCCGGTATGTACGGCCCGGTGTTTCCGGGTATGTTGAGCTGGTTACGGCTGCCGCTCGTGTACTGGAAATATTGGTTGTAGCGCAGTCCAATCGGCGGGATGCCGGGTATTGTCCCCGGCCAGATTGCCTTGGGCCACAGCTCTGCGTTCGCCGGAGCTCCTAGCATCACGGGGGGAATCTTCAGCATGGACTCGTCGTCTTTCGGGAACTTAAAGCCCGCGTCCTTGAAGGCCTTACCGAAGTCGTTCAGCTTGGGAAAGTCGATGTGACACGTGCTGCAACTGGTGCCATATTGGCGGGAAAATGCCGGAATAGCGTAGCTCGGCTGAGCCATTAAGGCCAATAGAACCATAAAGATAAGCAGCATCAAGCCTACATTTGCGCGGAACAGAAGCCACGACATTGCAACTCTCCTAATTGACGCCCTGGCAACGATCGGCAAATACATTCGCCGTCGGGGGTGCTTTAGCTTATGGGAATGAAAGTATTTCCGTTTCGTCACAAGCGAGCAGTGATGTTCATCACTACGATCTGTGATATTTGACGCAGTGCTGGGTCTCTAAAGGAGGAAATGCGCGAATTGACGATCAGTCTTCCTACTTTCTAACGGTAGATTTGTTAATTCATGATGTTCAATCGACTAGTAGGAGGTTGCGCGATTAGCAGCCCGCTGCGAGCCTATGTAAGTTGTTGAAAGTAATAGTTTTTACATCTTAACACGGTGGAAGCCACAGGTTCGAATCCTGTATCGCCCACCACGTCATCTACTTACCACACAGCCACTTATGAGTGGCTGTTGTTTGTTGCCGCAAAAATCCCAGCCCGAAATCGGCAGAGGGCGAATCAGATTGATGTCGCAAACATTGCAATCGACACGCCGAGCATTACCGTTGTCGCCGCCCAGCCCGCGACTCGCAAGTAGCGCGGTATGGTAAACGTGCCCATTACCTTCGAGCTGGAGGCCATGTGCATGATTACCGCCATCAATGGTGCGGCGAAGATGCCATTTACAACTGCGGCCCAGAACAAAGCTCGAATGGGATCGATCCTAAGGAGACTCAGCCCGACGCCTGCCGCCGTTGCAATGGCGATCGTCGCGTAGAACTCAACGGCTTGACTGGGTCTCTTTGCCAGGCTGGCGGGCCACTTGAAGGACTCGCCCATGGCATAGGCCGCCGATCCCGCAAGGACAGGTATCGCCAGCATCCCAGTGCCGATGATCCCACAAGCGAAAAGGGCCTCCGCCCAACGCCCGGCGAGAGGCGCCAGTGCCTCAGCTGCCTGAGCTGCCGTGGAAACATCGTGCAAGCCATGAGCATGCAAGGTGGCGGCGGTCGTTAGAATGATAAAGAAGGCGACTAGGTTGGATAGCGCCATGCCGAGATAAGTGTCTTTGCGGATGCGTCCTAACTGAGCCGGGGCTTGTCGCGGCGCGTGTTTGAGTGCTTTTTCTCCACGATTACCCTTCACTTCTTCCACCTCCTGCGAGGCCTGCCAGAAGAAGAGATACGGGCTGATCGTTGTTCCCAACACGGCGATGAGGCTGGTTAGTTCGTCCTTGCTCCACGACACACGCGGGAGGAACGTCTCGTGCAGGACCTGATGCCAGGAGATCCGCACGAAGAAAGCAGTGGCGACATAGGCAAAGAGGGAAAGCGTCAGCCACTTCAGATACTTGACGTAGCTGGAATAGGGGACGAAGATTTGCAACAGCAGCGACGCAAGTCCGAACAGCAGGATGTATATCGAAGTTCTGGCGGGCAGCAACAGTTGCGCAGCCGCACCCATGGCACCGATATCAGCTCCAAGATTGAACACATTCGCAATTAGCATGAGGGCGACTACCCCACGAAGCACCGGGCGTGGATAGTATCTGCGCAGGTTGGCGGAGATTCCACAGCCCGTGACCCTACCCACCCGGGCACTGACCTCCTTAATCGCCGCCATCAGCGGGTAGGAGAAGACCATGGTCCACAACATTCCATAGCCGAACTGTGCCCCTACCTGCGAATACGTTGCAATCCCGCTGGGATCATCGTCTGACGCACCGGTGACGAGTCCTGGTCCGAGTACCGCTAATGCACGTCGAATCGCGTTCGGCGAATCGGAAGGTCGTCGCCCCGTGGCAGTCTTCCGCGCCTTGTCTTCAACTGAAGCAGAAGACAGTTCCAGCTTAGCGACTTGTTCGTTTCCGGTTGCCATTTGACTCGGGACTTCCCGCCGACTACCTGGGCATGTTCCAGCGCAGCAACCAGAGAAACTCCTCCAATAATGTTGCCCAACAGAGTCGGAATGAAGAACTGCACGAAGTAGGTCGCCCACGAAGCTACGAGTGAATCCGGCACCGTCCGTAGGAGTTCGCTGAAATAGCCGTAGCACGCAATGTGAAAGACAGTTGACGGGTTCGAGCCTAACTGCCGCCATCAAACGAATAACGGCGCATTGGCGTTCATCAATTTCGCCAATGCGCCGGAACCGCAACTAGCTGGCTTTTTTCCGGGGAACCTTAGCTCCCTTTTTGCGGGCCTCGGAGAGGCCAATTGCAATTGCTTGCTTCCTGCTGGTGACCTGTCCGCCTTTACCGCCTTTGCCGGATCGAAGAGTCCCCTTCTTTTCGCTGCGCATTGCACTCTCGACGCTTTTTCCTGCCGCTTTTCCGTACTTTGCCATTGTGCTTCTCCTCCTGAACCTGTCATTCCTAATCTGTTGGATTCGGCTCCGTAATCGAATAGTCAACCACGGCGGTATGCAGAAGCCCCGATGTCCGCGCATCAGTCCCACGACGGCGTAGCGGATCTTCTTTTCGGTCTTAGTCCTCATTGTCCCTCGCACAATTCAACTCGTGCCCATCCCATCGAAGACGGCCGGGGGCAGGTTCGCCCAGCCGGCCGTTCTCGTGGTCAGACCGCAATAACTCCCACTTTTTCCTTAGCTGCCAACATGCGGAGGAGGGGTCTGATCTTTAGGAGGCGTTACCTGGGCCTGTGGCTGTTGTCCGGGCTGCTTCTGATTCGGCATTTGCCGGTCGTCGGGCGGCGGTATGTTCTGGCCCGGAGGCAACGGCACTTCCTGCGGTGGAGACGTCTTCACCGGCGGCTGCTCGCTCGGGGTTGACTGATTCGGAGTCCGTGCGCTCTGCGGCATCGGCGCGTTCTGATCTGGAGCTACAGGTGTCGCCTGTGGCTGAGCTGCCGTTTCCACGGGCGACTGAGCCGGAGCGTTCTGGTTCGGACTTAGCGGAACCTGCTGTCCGGGAGTTTGCGCTCCAGGAGTGGTCTGATTTTGGTTTGCAGAACTGGGTTGCGTGGTGCCCGACTGTTTCTGGCTCGAAGGTGTCTGCGGCGTGGCAGTCGTGGCCTGCGCCAACATTGCCGGCCCGGACCAAGTTAGTCCGGCTATCATCAAGCTCTGAATTGCGATTCGGCGGCTACGTTTCATGTCGGTTTCTCCTTGATGATTCGATTTGCCGATCTCTCCCGAATTAGCGACGTTAAAACCGAGGCTAACTCACCAGCGGGGATCCGCGAATCGGGTGGTACCTGTAGGCACCTGAAAAAACACACCTAGCGGTGCTCGACTTGTGACGGCCACCCATCTTCGCGTATCCGCTCAGGCGATCGTCTATTGCAATTACGGCCTTCGCCCGATTTCGTACGCCGCACTCAGCACGTAATCTCGCCGAGATGGAGGAGAGCAATGACTAAGAACTCGCTTCGTGGTCTTTATCTAGACGAACTAAAAGACGTTTATAGCGCCGAAAAGCAGCTCACTAAGGCGCTTCCGAAAATGGCAAAGGCCGCAGCGTCAGACGAGTTGCGCAACGGCTTTACGGAGCATCTCGAGCAAACTCGCGGTCATGTCGAACGCCTCGAGCAGATCTTTGAAGCCTTGGGCGAGCGCGCCGGCGGCAAGAAATGCGTGGGTATGGAAGGACTCATCGCTGAGGGGTCGGAGGTGATGGAGGACGACTTTGAAGGCGATGTACTGGACGCGGCACTCATCTCGGCAGCGCAACGCGTGGAGCACTATGAAATTTCGGCTTACGGCACGCTCTGCGCATTCGCTGATCTTCTAGGCGAATCGCAGCATGCATCACTGCTCCGCGAGACCCTGGAAGAAGAAAAGCAAACTGATGAGAAACTGAGTGAGCTCTCTGACGAAATCAACGTCGCCGCAAACCTGCAGCGGTCCGAGAGCACTGACGGATCGTCAGGCCGTCGCAAGCCGGGTCAAGCGGCGTAATCCTGAGCTTCGGGGGAGCGTACTGGCAAGCGCTTTCTCCAACTCGCCCTAGTTTGGCTGCCCACTCCGTTCTTCATTTTAAATTGCAACCCTGTTTGTTATCGGGTTCACAGGAGGTTCCATTGACACAACACGCTTCAAGACAGTCTCGGACGTGGATCGCGGTAGCAACTGCGTCCCTATTGCTTACGTTTGTACTCATAGGGTGTAACCAGAAGCCCCAGCACCCCGAAGTGAAAACTGCCGTTGATACGGCCATGACCCGCAATGATCTCGGTGTGGTGAAGGTTTCTCAGGACCGTGATAAGGGGGTCCTGACGCTAACTGGAGATGTCGAGACCGAAGACCAGAAGGCGCAGGCCGAAAGCGTCGCGGCACAAGCAGCCCCAGGTTATGCCATCTCAAACGAGCTTGGTGTTCGCCCTGTCGGGGCGGAGAGCCAGGCCAAGGCGGTTGACTCCAATCTCGACGATGCCATAGAGAAGAACTTCAAAGCGTCCTTGAAGGCACACAAGAACCTGGACGACCAGAGCATCTCGTTTGACGCCAAGAATGGGACTCTCGTTCTGAAGGGCAGCGTGAAAACCAGCGCTCAGAAGGGCGAAGCTCAGAAACTGGCAAAGGCGGTCCCCAACGTCAAGGAAGTGGTGAATGAGATTGAGGTAAGGCCCGACAAGGACACGACGGGACAGTAGCGCGTACGTGTCACAGAAAAGGGCCGCGCAGGTGACCGTGGCCCTTCTGGTTTTGAGTGAATTACTAGAATCATGGATGCTGTCTCACAGTACGACACACGTCGCTTGCTACAACGCGCTCTGCCCGTGCTAACCATTCTGTTTGCGGTGTTACTTTTACAGGCACAAACCACCAAGCCTGCCCCTCCCACTCCAATCGACAAGAAGAAGGCCGAATTGGGCGGCACGCCCTGGAACCCGGATTGGGACCGGATCGTCGAGCAGGCTTTGCCCAACGAAATGCTCTCGTCGCAAGTACCCCGGGACGTCGGACGGTTTTGCCCACGCTTCAACGACATGAGCGAGACCGACAAGCGCGCGTTCTGGGCTTACTTCTTCCAGGCGCTTGCGGGCGCGGAGGCGGGGCTTAATCCCAAGGCTCGCGCCCGCCACCTGCAGCCCGAAGTAGCGAAGCGTGACGAGGTAAGCGGCATGTCTGGGCGTACGGAAGGCTTGCTGCAACTCACTTATGCGGACCAGAAACGTTACGGATGCGACTTCAATTGGCAAGCCGACCGTAACCTAAAGCCGAACGATCCCGGCAGGACTATTCTGCAGCCCAAGAACAATCTGGAGTGCGGAGTGAAGATCCTGGCGAATCAAATCATTGTCTTGCACAAGCCGTTGCTGGCTCGTTCCAGCTATTGGTCGACTCTGCAGCCCGGTACGCCGAGCTATCGGGTGTTCGTCAAACAAATGACAAACCCTCCCGCTGCCTGTGCTCTTCCGTCCAAACCAAAGATCAACCGGGCGGAGACCACCCAGACCGTGCACGACGAGGCTACCCAGGCCTCATCGTCGCACTAGACATCGTAAAGATCCATCGTGGACACAGCCCGCACTCTGATTGCGGCGATTGTCGGTTGTCTGCGCTATTCTTGATTCATGCGGGTGATAGTGCGGTATCTGGGGCCGCTCAGGGATATCGCGGGACGCGAAGGCGAGACGGTCGAAGTGGCCGACAACGCCCTCGTCGGCGAGTTGTATGCGACTTTGCAGCAGCGGATTCCGCAGCTTCAGAAGTTCCGTCATGTTGTTGCGCTCGCCGTGAACTGCGAATACTCAGGCAGCCAGACCCAGCTACGCGAGGGCGATGAAGTTGCGCTGATCCCTCCGGTCAGCGGCGGCGCCCCCGAAGAGCCTGCCATCAGCGAAAACACCGGAATGCAGGCTACCGATCACGCTGCCCTGGTGCGGCGCCCCATCGACGGAGCGGCAATTGCCACGTCGATCAGGCAACCGGAAGATGGCGCTGTGGTCGTGTTTGACGGCGTCGTGCGCAACCAAACTCGTGGCAGGCGAACGCTCTATCTCGACTACTCAGCATACGAGTCCATGGCGTTGCGGCAGATGGAGCAACTGACACAGCAGGCGTTGGCGAATCATGCAGTTCGTGACGTCTGGGTGGTGCATCGCCTGGGGCGGTTAGAGATTGGCGAGAGCAGCGTCTATATCGCGGTGGCGTCGGCGCACCGCGCTGCTGCGTTTGAGGCCTGCCGCTGGCTCATCGATACCCTCAAAAAGACAGTACCTATCTGGAAGAAGGAGTTCTTCGAAGACGGAGCGGTATGGGCCGACGGCGAGCCTTTTCCCCCAGAAGTGCCGATTGCAGACAGTCCCGCGTCAAAGTAGCTACACTGGGGTTCTAACTTAAGCCAATGTTCATAAGCGCTCGGAAGTTTTTCGGCCTCAACGCGGAACGAAGCTCGTCGGCGTGGGCCGGAGGTTTGTTGTGCCTGCTGGCAGCTGCCTCGCTGTCCGCGCAGAGTACGGTTCCACGTCCGCCGGACGCCAACAAGCCGGTAACAACCACCGTTGCGCATCCCCCGGAGACGCAGCCACCGCCTTCGCCCGCAGACGACGCCGGCACAACCATTCGGGTCAACGTCAAGCTGGTGAATGTCTTCTCCACGGTGACGAATCCGGGAGGGGCCCCCGTGTCATCCCTGAAAGAGGAGGACTTCCAGCTCTTCGAGGACGGCAAGCCGCAGAAGATCGCGGTCTTTCAGCGCGAGTCGGAGTTGCCGTTATCGATCGTGATCGCCATCGACGCCAGCCTGAGTACGCGCAACAACCAGAAGCTGGAGCTGGACTCGGCACGCCGCTTCGCGCACGCGATTCTGCGGCCCATCGACGGCATCTCGCTGTTTCAGTTCAGCGAGGTGGTCGACCAATTGACGCCGTTCACCGCCGATCTGCGGACGATCGACCGAGGCATAAGCCGGGTGCATACGGGCGCAGCGACGGCACTGTACGACACCCTGTATCTCGGCTCCGACGCGCTGCTCGACCGGCGCGGACGCAAGGTCATGGTGGTTATCACCGACGGCGGCGACACAGTGAGCAAGACCAGCTACCAGGAAGCGGTGCGCGAGGCGCAACAGGCGGAAGTCATCCTGTACAGCATCATTATTGTGCCCATCGAAAACAGCGCGGGGCGTGACATCGGCGGCGAGCACGCGCTGATTCAGCTCTCGCGCGATACCGGCGGAAAGTATTTCTATGCCAGCTCTCTTGAGCAGCTTGACGCCGCCTTCCGCCAGATCAGCGACGAGCTGAGGACGCAGTATCTGATCGCCTATTACCCCAGCGCGCGCCTGTCGGACTCCGAGTTCCGGCACATCGAGATCAAGATCAACCCCTCAACCCAGGACTATCCCAACCCTTCGGAACTTCAGGTACGGCACCGCACCGGCTACTACACGATGCCGGCCAAATAGCATTGCTCGTCTCCAGCGCGCGCCCTTAGCGCGATTTGTTAAACTGCGACTGCCGGTGCGATGCGCCGCGAGGTCATGATGGCAAATCCCACGCAACCGTCGATCCAGTTGACGAACACCTCGGACTACCGCGAAAACTACGCCAACAGCGTGCAAGTCCGGGTCAATGTCTGGGACTTCTTCCTGGTTTTCGGGACCCTGCAGCAGCAGGACGAAACCAAGGTAGAGGTCAATAATTTTCAGGGCATCTATCTGAGCCCGCAGCAGGCCAAGGCGTTGCAGACGATCTTGCATCAGAACCTGGTGAACTACGAGGCCACCTTCGGCGAGATCAAACTGGATCCCCGCATGAATCCTATGGGCGGCCCTGTACATTAAGCCCATGGGCGGCCAGCTTCCGCAGTCGCGAGCAAAAGGGCCGCCCGGCGCTTCCCTGAGCTGGGAATCCTTGCGCGAACAACTGTTTGCTTTCTCCCTGATCTTCACCAGCCTTTTCTTACTGCATGCTCCGTTGCTGCGCCTGCCGTACTTCTGGGACGAGGCCGGATACTACATTCCCGCGGCGCGCGACTTGTTGCTGACCGGCTCCCCGATTCCGCATAGCACGTTGTCGAACGCACATCCTCCGCTCCTGATGCTGTGGCTGGCGTTCTGGTGGAGGTATAGCGGCTTCACTCCTGTGGTGACGCGAACCGCAATGCTGTTAGTAGCATCATTTGCCCTGCTGGGAGTGTGGCGGCTCGCGCGCCGAGTTGCAAATGACCAGGTCGCGGTCGCTACGGTAATTTGCACGGCGCTGTACCCCGTGTTCTTCACCCAGAGCTCGATGGCCCACCTCGACGTGATGGCCTGCGCGCTCACGATCTGGGGGCTGGCGATGTATGTCGAACAGCGCCCTGTGGCAACCGTCGTCTTTCTGGCACTGGCGCCTTTGGCGAAGGAAACCGCCATCATCACTCCGATGGCGCTGCTGGCTTGGGAGTTGGTGCGCCCGCTGCTGGCGACAGCGCAATGGCATGGTGAAGACCTGTGCCTGCAAGAACGCAGTCGGCTGCGCAGCTTTTCGCTGCTCTTATGTGTTGTGCCGTTGATGCTGTGGCTCACTTACCATCATCATCGCACTGGCTTCTTCCTCGGTAATCCGGAGTTCCTTCGTTACAATCTGGGCGCGACCCTCACGCCGCTGCGTGTGGCTTTGGCAATGCTTATCCGGCTGTGGCACTTGCTGGGATACCTGAATCTTTTTGTGCTGACTATCTTCACGGCATACGCCATGTCGCAGCGCGCGCGCCTGGAGGGCGATGGCAGCTTTCGCCAGCGCATCGCAATTCCGGTGCAACTGGTATTCGGCGTGATCATCGCGGCGCACGTGGTGGCTCTGTCGATCCTTGGCGGCGCGCTGCTGGCGCGATACATGCTTCCGGTACTGCCGCTAGTGATCTTGATTTGCGTGTCAACCCTCCGGCGCCGACTGCGGCATTGGGTATGGTGTGTTGTGGTCGTGTGCGCGGCGTTCCTTTTCGCGCTAGTCACGCCTCCGCCGTATCGCATCTCTCCAGAAGACACACTGCTTTACCGCGATTACGTCATCTTGCACGCGCAGGCAGAGGCAGAGATTGCGCAGCGCTATCCTCATGCGCGGGTGCTGACGGCGTGGCCTGCGTCGGATGAGATGACGCGGCCATTCCTCGGGTATGTGAAGCAACCGATGGATGTGATTCGCGTCGAGAATTTCTCGAACGCCGAAATGGAGCGGGTCTCGCGGGCGACGGGAGAATTCGACATCGCGTTTCTGTTCACCACCAAATGGGAGCCACCACGTCCGCTGTTGCAGAACCTGGCGTTCGGCGAGGCCCTGCAGAAGCGCTTCTTCGACTACCACGAAGACGTGAAGCCGGAACGTGCGGCGGAAATGTTGGGTGGACGCATCATGCGTTACGAGAACCGAAATAACGAATGGGTGGCCATCATCGCCATCGAGCGGGTGGAAGATGCAAGAAGTCTCGAGTTCCCAGTTTCGAGCTTCCCGTAACCCAGTCTTGAACTTGCGTGCAATCAGCCGCGACTTGCACACTGAGATCGTGGACTTCCCCATCCGCCAATATCGAGCTGCTGATTTCGATCGCCTATGGCGCATCGACCAGCTCTGTTTTCCGCCTGGCATTGCGTACACCCAGATGGACCTGTCGGGCTTTATCACGCGCCGCAAAGCCATCACGCTCGTGGCGGAATTTACCGAAGGCAACGAGTTCGCCGGAGATATCGCCGGGTTCGCAGTAGCGCAACCCGTCCGCAAGATCGGCCGCATCCTGACGCTCGACATCATTCCCGAAGCCCGGCGGTTCGGATTGGCCACCCAATTGATGCACGCTTGCGAGAAACGCCTGCGCGCGGGTGGCTGCCAGCAGGTATTTCTCGAGACCGCCGTCAACAACGAGCCGGCGCTGCTCCTCTACCACAAGCTTGGATATGCCATTTTGCGCAGATTGCCGCTGTACTATCCGACTCACGCGCTCGATGCCTATCTGATGGGAAAGGGGCTGTAACCCGGCGTCTGTTATCCTCAGGCCGATCGTATGAAAGTCGCCATCCAAGGTGAGTTGGGCTCGTTCAGCCACGAAGCGGCGGGCCAGATGTTGCCCCGCGCCAACGTAGTGCCGTGCGCTCGGTCGGCCGAGGTCTTCGACCGCGTGGAAAACGGCGCAGTCCGAGCGGCGGTAATTCCCATCGAGAATTCGCTGGCAGGATCGGTTGCAGAGCACTTCGACCTGCTTCTGGCACGTGAGGTCTTTATCCATGGCGAAATGTACCTGCGCATTCGCCATAATTTGATCGCGCCGCCCGGGGTGAAGCTGGCAGATGTGCGCCGGGTGTTGTCGCATCCGGTGGCGCTCGACCAGTGCCGCAACTTCTTCGGTTCGCACCCTCAAGTCCAGGCGGTACCGTTCTACGACACCGCGGGCAGCGTGCGGCACATCATCGACGTGAAACTGCGGGACGCTGCCGGAATCGCCGCCAAACGCGCTGCTACCGAATATGGAGGACGCGTGCTGCTGTCGGGCATCGAGGACGACCAGCAGAACTACACACGCTTCCTGCTGATCACCAAATCGAAGAAGTTCGGCAAGGAAGCAAACAAGACCTCCCTGGCATTCGCACTGAAAAACGTGCCCGGCGTGTTGTTCAAGGCACTTAGCGTGTTCGCGCTGCGTGATATTAGCCTCAGCAAGATTGAGTCGCGCCCCATTCGGGGGCGTCCTTGGGAATACGTGTTTTTTGCCGATATTCTTCGGGGAGACGACGAAGCCGCCAGGAATGCGCTGCGGCATCTGGGCGAGATTGCCGAGTTCGTAAAGGTGCTGGGGGCCTATCGAGCGGCAAAACCGCGTGCTCAGTAGGCCAAAGACGCAGGTGCACTGCCAGGGCCTCGGACCGACTCTGTTGGTTCCCTGCGGTTTCAGCATGAGGTGATGGCTTCGGTATCCGGTTTCGGGAAACAATTTGTAAACATTCACTAACAGCGGTTGTAGCCGTCTCCCGCCTTGATACAATCCTTGGCGCTTGCAGGTAAGAGCCCGGTGCGTCGTCTAACCGGCGCAAACGACTTCGGTTGTGATTTTTGGTTGCGAATCGGCAAATCGTCACTCATTAGGCTAGCGTGGGCCGGATGAGCCGACGTTGTCCTGGAGAGCGATAACCATAGGACCTTGCAACTTTTATAGTGAATCGCTCATCAAATCTTGAGTGTAAGTGACTCAAGGAGTCATAATGCCTAGCAAAACTAACAAGATAGAAGCCAAAGTTCCTGAGGTCGTCCCTGATCCGGAGCTTCGCAACGACTCCGAGGAAGCCCGGACGCTGCCCTTGCTCCCGGTTCGCGACACGGTTTTGTTTCCCCATGCCGTCCTGCCTCTGACTGTGGGCCGCGAGAGTTCCGTCCAGTTGATCAACTCCCTGGGTGACGACAAGACCATCATCGTGGTGGCGCAGCGCGAAGCGCGTGTGGACTCGCCGCAACCGACCGACCTTTTCACGGTGGGCAGCCTGGCGGTTGTGCACAAGGTGGTGCGCATGCCGAACCAGAGCCTGTTCGTGTTCGCCGAGGGTCTCGAGCGCGTGAAGGTGACGGAGTACACGCAACTCAACCCGTTCATGCGGGCCACTGTGGAATCTATTGCCGAGATTAATGCTCCGCAAAACGCCCAGATCGAAGCCCTGCAACGCAATGTGCTGACGCTCTTCCAGCAAATTGTGGCGGGGTCTCCCACATTGTCGGATGAGCTCTCGACCGTGGCTGCCAACATCGAAGACGCGGGGCGCATGGTGGACTTCATCGCCTCATCACTGCCTTCGCTGTCCACGCGTGACAAGCAGGACGTCCTGGAGACGCCCGACGTCCAGTCGCGCCTCGACAAGATCAACCAGCATCTGGCGAAAGAACTCGAAGTTCAACAGCTTCGCAACAAGATCCAGAGCGAAGTGCAGGACAAAGTCCAGCAGACGCAGCGCGAGTACTACCTGCGCGAGCAGATGAAGGCCATCCAGAAAGAACTAGGCGAGCAGGATGAGACCACCCGCGACGCGGAGGAGCTACGGCAGAAGATCGAAGCCGCCGGCATGCCCGACGACGTCAAGAAAGAGGCGCTGAAAGAATTGGGCCGGCTGGCCCGTATGTCTCCCATGGCCGCCGACTACGGACTCACGCGCAACTACATCGAGTGGCTGGCGATCCTGCCGTGGCAGAAATCATCCGGCGTCGAGATCGACATCCCGAAAGCGAAAGAGATCCTCGACTCCGACCACTACGACCTCGAGAAAGTGAAGAACCGCATCCTGGATTACCTGTCGGTGCGTCGCCTGAAGCCAAGCATGAAAGGGCCAATCCTTTGCTTCGTGGGACCTCCTGGCGTAGGCAAGACTTCGCTCGGTAAGTCGATTGCCCGGTCTCTGGGACGGAAGTTCGTTCGCTTGTCCCTCGGTGGAGTGCATGACGAGGCTGAAATCCGCGGACATCGCCGCACCTACATCGGCGCTCTGCCCGGCCAGATTATGCAGGGTATTCGCCGCGCCGAAACCAACGATCCCGTCTTCATGCTCGACGAAATCGACAAGGTAGGACGCGATTTTCGTGGGGACCCTGGGGCCGCGCTGCTCGAGGCGCTCGATCCGGAGCAGAACTTCAGCTTCCGCGATAACTACCTCGACGTGCCGTTTGATTTGTCCAAGGTGCTGTTCATCACCACGGCGAACCAGCTCGATCCGGTTCCCGAACCCTTGCGCGATCGCATGGAGATCATCGAACTGCAGGGCTACACCGAAGAAGAGAAGATCCACATCGCGTTCCAATACCTGATCCCGCGCCAGATCGAGGAGAACGGCATCACCAAAGACCAGATTGAGTTTCCCGAAGAAACCATCGGGTTCCTCATTCGGCATTACACGAGAGAAGCAGGCGTTCGTAACTTGGAGCGCACCATTGGCACGATCTGCCGCAAGCAGGCGCGTCGCATCGCCGAAGGCAAGACCGGGAAGATGGTGGTCACGCCCGAGTTGGTCCAGCACACCGACATGCTGGGCGGAATCAAGATCCGTACCGAGGGCGAAATTGCCGAGCGCACCAAGCGTACCGGTGTCGCCGTGGGACTGGCGTGGACCCCGACCGGCGGCGACATCCTCTTCATCGAGGCTAACAAAATGAAGGGCAAGGGCGGCTTCACCATGACCGGACAACTCGGACAGGTGATGCAGGAATCCATGCAGGCCGCTCTCACGTGGGTGCGGTCGAACGCGAAGGAACTCGGAATCGACGAGGAGTTCTTTGCCGGCCACGATATCCATATCCACGTACCCGCGGGCGCGATTCCGAAAGACGGCCCGTCGGCTGGGGTGACGATGGCGACCGCTCTGGTCTCGTTGCTGACGGATAAGCCAGTACGCCCGCTGACGGCGATGACGGGCGAGATCACACTGAGCGGTAACGTGTTGCCGATTGGCGGCATCAAGGAAAAAGCCCTGGCCGCAAAACGCGCGGGCGTGAAGGACATCATCCTGCCGGAAGACAACCGTCAGAATGTACAGGAAGACCTGACGCCCGAGCAGTTGCAAGGACTCACGATGCACTATGTGAAGTCGATTCCGGAGCTGCTGGAAATTGCGCTGCCGAGTACTCGCGCCGATGAAAAACATGACGCGGAGGTGCGGGAGCAAGTGTTGACTGGAGCTCCGGCCGCGTAAGAGTCGATCAATCAAACTACCCAGAGCCATCCGTTGCGATGGCTCTTTTTATGCGCCTAGCCGCCCAGCTAGTCGAACTGCATGGCGACCAGCGTAATGTCGTCGCCCGCAACCCCGCCTGCCCAGTCCTTCACGGCAGACGATACAGAGTCGCAAAGCTGCTCTGCGCCGGTGGACTTTCTAAAGCACTCGAGCAGCCGCGCCTCTCCGAATTCTTCCTGGTTGCGGCTCGCCTCCAGCACGCCGTCGGTGTAAAGCAGGAATCGGTCGCCCGCCAGGATTCGGAAGCTGCGACTCGAATACACAGCGGAAGAAAACACTCCAAGCACTAGACCGTTTTCGGTGATCGACTCAGTCGCATTTGTCGCCGGCGAATACTTCAGCAGCGGAGGATGGCCTGCCGCGCAATAGCGTCCAGTCATCGATTCCAAATCAAGAAACACGTAGGCCGCGGTCACGAACTGTCCTTGCAATTTTCCGCTCAGGATCGAGTTCAGCCCGCTCGTGACTTTGGCGGGATCATCGGCGTGGGGAGCCTGTGCGGCGATGGCGATCTTGACCATGGAGGCCACGAGTGCCGCCGGGACACCATGACCAGAGACGTCGGCGATGAGGATCCCCAATCGCCGGTCATCGACCACCAGAAAATCGTAGAAGTCCCCGGCCACTTCTGTCATTGGCAGATACTCGGCTGCAATTTGCAGCCCTGCGATGCTGGGCATCCGGTCAGGCAGAATCGAAGATTGAATGTTGCGCGCGATTTCCAGCTCCTTGCGAATGGCTAGCAGCGATTGTTCGTTGCGCAGGCTGCGTTGCGCGACCAGGTATCCCAGCGAGCACAAAAAGATTGCGAAGCCAATGAACTCGACGTCCGCCCCGGATTGGGGCAACCACCTCCTCAAGTTGCTATAGATAACAAACAAGCCCCAGACCAGTATGATGATGCGCAATGTCTTCAGCTCAGGAATGCTGTTTGCGGGGATGAAGTACAGGTACACAATCATGGCCACGGTGAAAGTGATCACCTGGATGTTGTTGATCACAAAAAGCGCACCTACTACGCGGCTGCTGGAATGGAACAGCAAAAAAGTAACCGCCATCAAGGCATTCACGGTGAGCAGCGACTTTGTGAACCAATTATGTTTCTGGGCGACCAACTCCCAGCCAAACAGGATGACAGGAATTCCGATGGTGAACGTAATGAGGGCAGTTTGAAAATCGACGTCGCTGCGGGCAAGAAAGAATCGCGCCGACTGGGTGTCAAGCAGAGCGCGATATCCATACAGGAGGGCGAGAAGGCCAAACCATAGGCGGACCCGGTCCTGGCTCTTGCGGCGCAACCACTGCACCAGAATGGAACCAAGGCCAATGGCCATGGAGACGATGGCAACCACCAGACGGGCGGCGTCGTTCAAAAGAATTCGGCGTAGCGCATCGGCGACATCGGGAGATACCATCATGATCAAAGTAAGCCGCATACAAGATAGCTTGCTGAGTACAAACGGGCAATGCGCTCTAACTTGCGCGGGGTGGAAATATACGGAAGTAGAGGCTGAGGAGCGATGACCTTTCACTCGCGGGTCGAGCCCGCTGCCAGTCGAAGACCCGGCGCTCCGACATTTGCATCAGCGCCAGCAACTGACTGTCGTCGAGGCGGCGTTTGGCCATCAGGTCAAGATGCTTCGCCTTCATGGATTTCCGGCCCCCGACCGCACCGCGCAAGCCCTTCAGATACGCGGAGAAGCCACCACGGCTCACGGCAAACAGCAGCCACAGCCCTTGGTAAACGACAATTCGCGGTAGCAACTTTCTGAAGACAGCGCGAGGATAGTCCTTCATCAGTACGAAAAGCTGGTTGCGAGTAACGAACTCGATCACGCGCGGATGAAGTGCCTGCCCCAGGGTTGCGCTGCCCACGTGATAAGCGACAGCATCGGGAACGTAAATGCCATGCTAGCCGATGAGATGCGTGCGCAGGGCCAGATCCAGATCATCAACGTAGGCGAAGAAATCGGCATCCGGCGCCCCACACAACAGGAACGCCTTGCACCGGTAGAGCACAAGGAATTCAGTTGCTCGAGCACTTCGCCCAGGACGATCGCGTCCAGATTCCCCATCCACGGAGCCATCAACAGATTCGGTTTACTCGGGCCTTGAGCCCCGAGAACGACTTCGTCGGCTACGTCGACGCTATCGGCGAACTCAACGGTATGCCCTGTGTCCTAGAGTGGAAGACCAGTTCGGTCAGATATCCCGAGGAGCCGGTCGGCATCGCCGCCCTTGATCCACAGCTGGTCTGTTATTCCTGGTTGACTGGGATCAGTCAGGTCGCCCAAGTCGTGTTCGTTCGCAAGCGCACCGTGGAAGTCCAGTATCTGCCGGCCACCATCACAGACGAACAGAGGGAGGAGTTCGAAACCCTGGTTGAAGATACAGTCCACAGGATCGAATCTGGGCTCTTCCTGCCCCATAGCGGCATCCGCTTTCCACAGAATCCGTGTACGACCTGCCCTTTTCTTGGGCTCTGTCTCAATCAGAGCGATCTGGTGGAGCAGGGCCTGATCCGCAAGCCGGGAGTCGATCTTGGTCTGTTTGACGAACTTGCGTACTAAAGATCCACCCATGCCGCCCAAACTGAATCGCCGCCGAGCCATGGACGTCTTAAGCAGGATCGACGAGATCCTGGCCTGGGAAGCACGGCACGAGAACGAGCGGGACACCAAGTTTGTCGAGCTGGGCAAGTACCTGTGCGAGGTGCGGGCCGGCCAGTACTGGCGGCTGGAGACCTGAAGTCGTTCGACGAGTTCCTGGAGCGGCGATTTCCGGAGTCGCGAAGAAAGGCCTACTACCTGATGTCCATTCACGAACGTCTTCCCCCACAGGTGCGGAAGGAGCTGAAGCAGGTGGGATGGACCAAGGGCCTGGAGTTGGCAAAGCTGGCGCGCCAGCAGGGTGAGCGCTTCGAAAGTGCAACCTGGCTGCACAAAGCCAGACAGATGCCAAAGGCGGAGTTCCAGCGGGAGGTGGAGAAGGAGCTGACGGGCAAGAACGGTGAGCCTTCGGAGCTGATCTATTTCAAAGTCTATAAGAGTCAGATCCCGGTCATCGAACAGGCGATCGAGATCGCTGCCCTGATGCTGGGGTCCGACAAGTCCCGGGGCTATTGCCTGGAGATGATCTGTGCGGACTTCCTCGCCGGGGCTTCGATGGACGGCAATGATCCTGACATTCTCCTGCAATCTATCGCTCGCTACTACGCGTTTCTGCCGGCACGACAACAGGAGGCCTTTCGATCTGAGATTAGCCGGAAAGCCTCGTGAAGAAGATGCGCGCCAAAACCCCGCGACTCAGGCTCGATGCGACGAGCTACCGCGACCTACATCGGCGGGTGCTGGAGCGCGATGGGTGGCGCTGCCAGATTTGCGGAAGCATGCAGAACCTACAGGTGCACCACCTAAAGCTTCGCAGTCAGTCGGGCAGCGACGTGGAACACAACCTGATCACACTGTGCGCCGAATGCCACGAAGAGGTGCATCGAAAAGCGTGCCGCAAGGACCGCCCGGGATGACTCACCCGATTGCACAGCGCCTCGCGTATAAACGCGTCTCAGCGTATATCCCGCAGCACCTGTTACGGCGGGCCAAGCGCAGAGCCGCGGTAATTGTCCACCGGACCAGAACTTCACCCTACTCGATCAACAATCCACACTCCCGCGTGGTGCCAGGAATTTGAGGCGTTACAGAAGACGCTACGCCAGTGTCCATCTGCCAACCTGATTTGCGCGCACCTTACGACTAGGTCCACGGCCGAGACAAGGTCTTATCACGACCATTGCAGCTCCCGGATCATGCTTGGTGCCGCATTGACGTTCCGTTGTTTTTCCGTTTCAAGGCGAGGAATGCGGAATCCATAAATTGCTTTGGAATTGGCCGAAGATTGTGCCATTCTCCCCCAAGGCCGGACTGTCGGGATCAATATCTCTGCTGAGGGTGTCTTCGATGTGTCACCTTTGATGGATGAGGAGCTTTACACCCGCGAGCGACAAATCGAGTAAGTCGAGGATGTTATGGCATGTACTAGCAAGATAAAGAGAATCTTCCTGGCGCCGCACCCAAGGTCCTTGGCGGAGATCTTCCACCCATCCGATCTCGAGCATTTGCGCACGCTGTGCGAGCTCGTAATTCACGAAAAACCGGACCTCATCGAACATGTCTTCCAAAAACTTGTTACGCCTGCCGACATAATCATCGGGCAATTCGATCTCCCTCAATCTCGCCTGGAACGAATTCCCCAATTGAAAGCGATCTTCAATGTCGAAGGGAATTTTCTACCGAACGTCGATTATCCATATTGTTTCCGTCGCGGCATACGTGTCCTCACGATCAGCCCTGTCTTCGCCGAGCCGGTCGCAGAATTGGCACTCGCACTGGCGATCGACTTGGGGCGCGGAATAACTCGGTCAGATCATGACTTCAGAGCCGGCGTGGAGAAGTATGGCCTCGCCGCCAACCGCGAGGTCCAGAGCCTGTTCGACCAGCCCGTCGGCTTCCTGGGTTTCGGTGATCTCGCAAGAGCTCTGCTGCCGCTGCTGATTCCGTTCCGCTGCCGCGTGCGTGTTTACGATCCCTGGCTGCCGGAGGAACTGATCGCCGAGGCGCGCTGCGAACCGTGTTCCCTGGATGATGTCCTACGACAGAGCCGCGTTATCTTTATGCTCGCAAGTGCTACGGCGGAGAACAAGGCATTTGTCGGAGCACCGCAGTTTGCACGAATGCAGCCGGGAACTGTATTCGTACTGGTAAGTCGTGCAGCCGTTGTGGACTTCGATGCCATGATCCAGGCTGCCCAAAGCGGTCATATCCGCGCCGCGACCGACGTTTTCCCGGATGAGCCCTTGCCTGCTGATCATGCTGCCCGTCGCACCACAGGAATCTTGTTATCCGCTCACAAAGCAGGGGCACTGGAGCAAGCCCTGAAGAGAATCGGAACAATCGTGGTTGCGGACGTTGAAATGATTTCGCGAGGACTGCCACCAGTCATGTCCAAAGTTGCACAGCCTGAGACGGTAGCACTCTTTCGAGGCAAGCCGGTCGCCAAGAGCTAAAGTCTCATGACATCCGTCACTGCAGAGAACTGCCACTTCGCTGGCGGCGATTCCGCTCCGTCCAACAGTGGCTCGACACCAGCCTATTCGGTGGCAGTGGTCAGCGCCGCCAACACATTCCCGGCCGAGCTTTGTCATCGATATGCACGTCCGCTAGACTGATGGATTACACACTCACGGGTTCAGCGGCTGCGCAATCGAGGTCGTTCTGACCGTACCCGGAAACAAATCAGGCTGAGATAGGAGAAGCGTTTGACGGATCAGACCGCCAGAAAGTGGATCGCCAAACAGATCGGACGGTTCCGCACTCTTCGGCGAGCTTTCAGCAGGGGCAACGAAGAAGCGAAATATAAGGTCATCCTTGGGATCGTATCGAGACTCCCGGTTGCGGACGCAACCACGCAAAGGGTTCTTGCCTGGTGCCTGAGTCACTTCTTGAACCGGCAACGGGACACGCTGAAATCGCAGCTCAAGCGCGCTCAGTCTGCGTGGGACGCCAAGGGACATAAGCGGTTGAAAGAGCTGCTTGCTGGGAATGAGACCCTGGAGATTCCCGCCTGCAGCTCGCCAACGCTGACGTTCATCATCGTGGCAAAGAACAAAGCTCACCTTACCCTTCTTACCATCGAATCCGTACTGCAGTTCGCCGACGTGCCCTACGAGCTTGTAATCGTCGACAACGGGTCGACCGACTCGGTCCCGACAATGCTCGACAGGATTCCCCAAGCAAAGGTCATTCGCAATCAAACCAACGTTGGGTTCGGACCGGCGTGCGTTCAGGCTGCCGAGATCGCCACGGGAGAATACTTGTGCTTCCTGAACAACGATGCCCTTCTGACAAGAGGTGCCGTCTCGGCCGCGCTGAAGAACTTCGATCGCGGGTCTGTGGGTGCAGTTGGCGCGAAGATCCTGCTGGCCAACGGACGACTGCAGGAGGCCGGATCGATGATTTGGTCTGACGGGAGCGCCTTGGGATATGGACGCGGAGACGATCCTGATCTGCCTCAATATAACTTCCGGCGACCAGTTGATTTCTGCTCGGCGGTATTCCTGATAACTCCCAACGAAGTATTTCACCGGATGGGTGGTTTCAGCGAACGGTTTGCCCCCGCCTATTACGAAGACACCGACTATTGCATGGTCCTCTGGCAGAACGGCTTGAGAGTTATCTACGAGCCGCTCGCCCAGATTATGCATTATGAATCTGCCAGCTCGGGAGGAAATGATCTAGCTGCGCCGATGATGGCGGCGCACCAGGTCAAGTTCAAGGACAAATGGGGACCTGTGCTTGAGCGGCACTACTCTCCGAGTCCTGCGAATATCTGCAGCGCACGGACATCTGTTCATTCACCCTCCCTGCGAATCCTCTACATCGACGATCGGATTCCGAAACGGACGTTGGGCTCTGGCTTCCCTCGAAGCAACGACGTCGTGACCGAGCTCGCACGTATGGGTCATCATGCCGTTTGCTCGACGGCCACATTTCCGCTCATCGGCGATGGTTATGGGGATTTGCCCCGAGAGCTGGAGCTCTTCGACGGCTTCCGCTTTCGCCAGAGGTTGGTCGATGAATACATGCCCTGTGCCGACATTGTGTGGGTGAGTAGACCTCATAACCTTAAGCTGCTGCTGAATGAATATCCCTCGGTGTTCACCTCCCGTAAATTTGCTCTTGTCTATGATGCCGAAGCCATTTTCTCGCAGAGGGTAAGTGGCCGGGCGGCACTCTTTGGAGAGCCGACTGTTCCGACCCATAGCCTCGAGCCGTCCGGCCTGGAAGAAGAGGTTTCCTTGGCGAAGATAGCAGACGCCGTCGTGGTCGTCTCAGAGGCCGATCGAAAGGTAATGCAGGATGCCGGTGTGCGATCGGCGCACATCGTGAGTTTCAGCATATCGGTTACTCCGACCGCCTCGCCGTTTCTGAAACGAGATGTGTTCCTCTTTGTCGGTTCAGTGCACGGCTCAGACAATCCGAACGCCGACTCAATCCGCGAGTTCTGCCGCGCCCACTGGGCCAAAGTTCATCGCGCAACCGGAGCTCATCTCGTAGTAGCAGGCTATGGAACGGAGCTGCTGCGAGACGAAATCGCCGACGACACGGTTCAGATACTGGGCATGCAGGAAGACTTGCGTCCGCTGTACGACCGCGCGCGGATATTTGTCGTCCCTACGCGGTACGCCGCGGGCCTGCCGTTCAAAGCCTACGAGGCGGCAGGTTATGGAGTGCCAATGGTCGTCTCTCCCCTGATCGCCCGGCAAATGCAATGGAGGGACGGAGCCGAGTACTTGGCCGCCAGTGATCCGGACCAGATGGCAGAGAATTGTGTCCGGCTTTATGGGGACGAGAAGTTGTGGGAGTGTCTTCGGGCCAATAGCCTGGCGCGGTTGGAGGCGGAACTGGGTCCCGCAGCTTTCGGCGCTAATCTCCGTTCGATTCTGAACGAAGTCACCGCAGTCTCGGCTGCGACCGAACCGAAGACGGACATTTGACCAGTGCTGAATCGCAAGGCTTTTAATCACATGAGAATTTCCATCGAGTTCCGCCACAACACCAGGCGTCATTTCGACTGAGGATCTCGAAGCGGCGCGGTATCGTCGAGGATGTCGAGCGCGTGGTATAAGGTTGAACAGCATGATTATCACTCGTTCACCTCTACGCGTGTCGTTGGGTGGTGGAGGCACTGACTTACCCTCTTATTCGCGGCATCACGGCGGATTCCTGATTGCCGGTGCGATCGACAAGTATGTATACATAACCATCCATCCACGATTTGTGGATAGCTTCTTGCTGAAGTACTCGCAACTCGAGGAAGTGTCAGCGATCGAGGAGATTCGGCATCCGATTATCAGGGAGGCGCTACGGTTAGTGGGGGTCGAGGTCCGGAACCTAGAGATTTCCAGCATGGCGGACATCCCGGCGGGCACGGGCCTTGGTTCGTCGGGAAGCTTTACAACTGCTCTTCTAAAAGCGCTGTATGCCCACAAAAAGCACTTGGTGCATCCTCATGAGCTGGCAGCTCAAGCGTGCCATCTCGAGATTGATGTTCTGGGCGAGCCGATCGGCAAGCAGGACCAATACATCGCGGCTTACGGTGGAATAACTTGTTTTGAGTATGGGACGGATGACTCCGTGCGGGCTTGGCCACTGGCTATTTCGGAAGAAACCCTCTTCAATTTAGAAGATAACCTACTTCTATTTTTTACCGGTTACTCGCGCTCCGCCTCAGCCATACTAAAGGAACAGGATGATAAGAGTAGAATGTCGGATTCTGGGGTGCTAGAGAACCTTCATTTCACTAAGGATTTGGGGATGCGCAGCAAACTGGCCCTGGAGGCCGGGGATCTCGCAGAATTTGGCAGCCTTATGAATGTTCACTGGGAGTGGAAAAAACACCGGGGTGCAGGTATCAGCAATGGCAAGATCGACGAGTGGTATGCCTGCGCAATGTCGAATGGCGCGGTGGGAGGCAAGGTCATCGGCGCCGGTGGTGGAGGATTTCTAATGTTCTACGCAGGCGACAAGGCCAGACTGCGCCATGCCATGCGAGAACAGGGCTTGAAGGAAGTTAGATTTCGTTTCGACTTTGAAGGTACTCGTGTCATCTCTTCCGACTGACTTAACTTCTGCTTCAGAGCTCATGCCGGCAGTTATTCTCGCGGGCGGACTTGCCACCCGTTTGCGGCCTCTTACGGAAACCATACCTAAGGCACTGATCGAGATAAACGGTCAGCCTTTCCTGTCGCACCAGCTGGAACTTCTCAAACGCAACCGCATTCTGAAAGTTGTGGTCCTTGTGGGCTATCTTGGAGAGAAGATCCAGGAGCGCTTCGGCGATGGATCGGACCTGGGAATCAAGATTGAATACTCCTTTGATGGCCCGGCTCTGCTGGGCACCGCAGGCGCAATCCGGCAAGCTCTGCCGTTGCTTCCAGAGCGCTTCTTCGTTCTTTACGGCGATTCCTACCTGGCATGCGACTATCGCGCAGTCGGAACCGCGTTCGTCCGGAGTGGCATGACTGGACTGATGACGGTTTATCGCAACGAAGGCCGTTACGACGTTAGCAACGTAGCTTACGATGGAGCGCAGATCGTACGCTACGATAAGGTGCATCGCACGCCGGCGATGCACCATATTGACTACGGTCTAGGCGCGTTCCGTCGAAGCGTATTCGCCACGATTCCTGACCGCGAAAAGTGGGATCTCGCCGCTGTTTACCAGGACCTGCTTCACGCTGGGAAGCTGGCAGCCTATGAGGTCCACGAGCGCTTCTACGAAATCGGTTCTTCTGAGGGGTTGCGTGAAACATCCGAGTACCTCACTACTCAACGCCAATTCGGTACAGACTGAGTTAGACCTGAGACGTTCCCCTGCGCTAATGCCGGCAAGTCGAGCAACCTTCTGATTGTGTTATTCTGGCGAATTGACTACCCCCATGTCGAAAGCACCCGATATTTCAATGAGCTTTTCGGCCTTCTTTCTTGCTGAGGTGGAAGAGGTTGCGCGCCAACTGGATGCTGCTACCATCGAACGAATAGCGCTACTGTTGTCGCAAGTGCGCGAGCGCGGTGGACGCCTGTTCATCCTGGGTGTGGGCGGCAGTGCGGGGAATGCGTCGCACGCGGTCAACGATTTCCGCAAGCTGACAGGGATTGAGGCGTATGCACCCACAGACAACGTGTCCGAGCTGACGGCGCGCACGAATGACGAAGGCTGGCCGACGGTGTTTGAAGCGTGGCTGCGAGTGAGTCGGCTGCAATCGCGCGATGCGATTCTGGTGTTCTCGGTGGGCGGAGGCAGCGTCGAGCGCAATGTCAGCCCGAACATCGTCGCGGCGCTGGATTACGCGAAGTCGGTAGGCGCGAGCGTGGTGGGAATTGTCGGGCGGGACGGTGGTTACACAGCGCGCGTCGCGGATGCTTGTGTCATCATTCCGACGGTGCATGCTGACCGGGTTACGCCTCATTCGGAAGCATTTCAGGCGATTGTGTGGCACTTGCTGGTGTCACATCCGGCGCTCCAGCAGAAAGCTACCAAATGGGAATCGATAACGCCAACGCGTTGAGGCGCGCGGTGTTCCTGGATCGCGACGGCGTATTGAATGAGCCCGTGGTGCAGGAGGGCAAGCCCTATCCTCCTGCAGATGCCGCGTCTCTGCGGGTCTATCCGGGCACGGCAGAAGCCCTGAATCGGCTGAAAGCCCGCGGCTACTTGTTGGTGGTGGTCACTAATCAGCCCGATGTCGTCCGAGGCACTCAGAAGCGCGATACGATTGAAGAGATCAACCGCCGCTTGTCTACGGAGTTGCCGCTGGACGACGTGCTGACCTGCTACCATGATGATGCGGACGATTGTGACTGCCGGAAGCCGCGTCCAGGACTGATAAGGCGCGCGGCGCGGCAGCATGGGATCGATCTGAACCTTAGTTATATGATCGGCGACCGCTGGCGGGATATTGATGCCGGCGCGAACGCCGGCTGCAAAACCATCCTGATTGACCGGGGATATGCGGAGCGAGCGCCAGCGTCTGCTCCCGCCGCGCGCGTCGGGTCGCTGTCTGACGCGGTCGATTGGATCCTGAAGACACCACGGAGATCGCTTGAGAAGTGTCGCTGAACTGAAGATCAAGTTGTTCGCCGATGGCGCCGACAAGGCGCAGATTGTGCAGGCACAAGCCAACCCACTGATTAGCGGGTTTACCACCAACCCCACCCTGATGCGCGCCGCCGGCGTGAAGGACTACGAGGCATTTGCGCATGAGATCCTCGAGGTCGTTACCGACCGTCCCATCTCATTCGAGGTGTTCGCCGACGAGTTTGATGAGATGGAGCGGCAGGCGCACGAGATTGCGGGCTGGGCGGAGAATGTTTACGTCAAGATTCCGGTGACCAACACCAGGCGCGAGTCGTCGATGGAGCTGATTCGCCGTCTGGCACACTCCGGTGTCAAGATCAATGTCACCGCCATTCTGACACTGGACCAGGTTCGCGACGCCGCTGCAGCGCTGGCGGGTGGCGCACCGTCGGTGATTTCAGTGTTTGCCGGAAGGATCGCGGACACGGGGCAAGACCCAGTTCCTGTTATGGCGTCGGCGGTAGAAATTGTGTTACGCCACCCCGGTATCGAATTGCTTTGGGCCAGCCCGCGTGAGTTGCTGAACATCTTTCAGGCGAATGACGTCGGGTGCCACATCATTACGGCGACCGACAGTGTGCTCGGCAAGCTGAAGACCGTCGGGAAGGATCTCGACGACTACTCGCTCGAAACGGTGCGGATGTTTTACAACGACGCGGCCCATTCGGGATACCAACTCTAGGCAGGTTGAATCGTGGGGAGTTCCTACATGGTCGGTAGTCCTACTTCGACTCGCGAGGCGGAAGGCGGAGATGTGGAGCTGCTGGTTCCCGCCAACGACGTGGCTGATCCCGAACTCTCTATCGTGATTCCAGCGCTCAACGAGGAGCTCACGATCGCGCAGTTTGTGGATTGGTGCATGGAGGGTCTGCAGCGTGCCAACGTCAGAGGAGAGGTGCTGATTATCGACAGCTCTACTGATGCCACAGCCGAGATCGCGGTGGCGAAGGGCGCGCGCGTGCTGAAGGTCCCCAAACGGGGACTGGGGCGTGCTTACATCGATGCCATTCCATTTATTCGCGGCGAGTACGTCCTGATGGGCGACGCCGATTGTACCTACGACTTCCGCGAGCTGAAGCAGTTCATGACGAGCTTCCATGATGGCCACGAATATGTGATGGGATCGCGCTTTCGCGGCTACATTGAGCCCGGGTCCATGCCTCCGCTCCACCAATACTTTGGCACGCCGATCACTACCTGGCTGCTGAACTTTCTTTATGGCAGCGACTTCTCCGACATTCATTGCGGCATGCGCGGCATCTCTCGAAGTGCATTGCATCGCATGGACCTGCAATCGCAATCGTGGGAGTACGCATCGGAGATGGTTTTGAAGTCGGTACGCATGGAATTGCCGACTGCCGAAGTTCCTGTGGGCTTTCTGAAGGACCAGGAAGGGCGCTTCAGCCATCACAAGCGGTCTGGTTGGTTCTCGCCGTGGCATGCCGCCTGGATCAATCTCCGGGCGATGTTCGTTTATGGCGCCGATTTCTTTCTGTTCCGCCCGGGCCTGCTACTGCTATTCATCGGCCTGTTATTAACGCTGCCGATGACGTTCGGGCCAGTGACCGTCGGTCCCATTACCTTCTCGCTCTACTGGATGCTACTCGGGCTGTCATTGTCGGTGCTGGGGCTCCATGGCTTCTATGTGGGCGCGCTGGCACGAGTCTTTTTCGATTACAGCGGTAATACGACGCGGCGCTGGCTGAGCACGTTCTCATATACGCGGTCCGTCGTATTGAGTGCGCTGGCTGTCGTTGCGGGTGGCGCGCTGGCAATGCCCCTGGTCCTGCAGTATCTGCGTTCTGGGTTGCGACTGCCTGGGGATGTCGTGTCGGCCAGTCATATGGCGGTAACTGGTCTCCTGTTTGCGATGGCCGGGGCTATGAACTTTACCTTTACACTGGCGCTCCATGCCGCGGTCGCGAATGTCAAACGAAGATAGGATGGCGCGGCGTGAAGCCGCTCGCACTCGCGCCTACGGACAAGACTATCGGGCATCTGTGCTGGATCGATTCGGGGTTTGGCTCTCCGCTTGCCAGATTCGCCGATATATAGGGCCGTTGGCAGGTAAGCAACTTGGTGACTTCGGCTGCGGCTACCACGCAACTTTTGTTCGACGCATCCTGCCTGAGTTGAGCCACGCAGTGCTGGTGGATTTCGTTTTATCGCCGGACCTTAGGAGCCTTCCGAATGTCACGGCAATCGAAGGGATTTTGCCTGGAGTGCTCAGCCAGGTGCCGTCGGCGAGCCTAGATATTGTGCTTTGCATCTCCGTTCTGGAACATCTGTGGGATCCGTTGACGGCGCTTCAGGGATGCTTGCGTATTGTGCGACCTGGAGGAACATGTATCTTCAATGTTCCGTCCTGGCGAGGGAAGCGGTTTCTCGAATATTCAGCCTTTCGGCTGGGACTAAGCCCGAAGGATGAGATGGATGACCATAAGGCATATTACGACGTAAGAGAATTCTGGCCATTGCTGGTGCGCGCCGGTTTCCGGCCGAGCAACGTTCGATGCTTCTCGCACAAGTTCGGCCTTAACACATTCGCAGTCTGCCGGTCGTCACATGGCGGCGCTGATACTGCAAAATGACCAATTCCAAGCGTTATTTCATCGTCGGCGGAGCCGGGTTTATCGGCAGCCACTTTACCGACCGTCTGCTGGCCGATAATTCTGTGGCGGCTGTCACTTTGTACGACAATTTTTCTTCGGGCCGGGAGTGGCACTATACGCAGCACCTGGACGATCCCAGGTTTCGCGTGGTCCGCGGCGACGTTAAAGACATCGGATCGCTGACCGCTGCCATGCAAGGCCACGACACCGTGATCCATCTAGCTTCCAATCCTGACATCGCCCGTGCCGCTACCGAGCCCAATATTGATTTCCGGGAGGGTACGTATCTAACCAACAACGTGGTCGAGGCCATGCGGAGAACGGGGACGGCGACGATCCTATACGCTTCGGGCAGCGGAGTTTATGGTGACCTGGGAGAAAAGGAAGCGGACGAGGACTATGGGCCCCTGCTGCCGATCTCGACATACGGGGCAAGCAAATTGGCGGGCGAGGTACTGATCACCTCGTACTGTCATATGTTTGATTTCACCGGCCGGGTCTGCCGTTTCGGAAATGTAGTCGGTCCAAGGCAGACGCACGGGGTAGGGTTCGATTTTTTGCGACAGCTGCTCAGGGACCCTCACAAGTTGCGGATTCTGGGCGATGGGACGCAAAGCAAGTCCTACGTTTACGTCCACGACGTGGTGGAAGCTGTCTTACTAGCAGCCGAGCGCTCCCCGGGACGCTTTGCGGTACATAACGTGGCTACGAGCGACTACATCACCGTGACTGAGATCGCGCAACTCGCCGTGGAATGTGCCGGTCTTCAGCCGGGGCAAGTAGAGTTTGAGTACACCGGCGGCGACCGCGGTTGGAAGGGGGACGTGCCGGTCGTCCGACTGAATACAGACCGCATTCGCTCTTTGGGCTGGAGCTGCAGCGCCGGCTCGGGCGAGGCCTTGCGCAAGTCGATGTTGGCCATGTTGCCCGACATGAAGGAGGGGAGGCTTAAGTGATCACAATGCGATCCGTTCTTCAGTCTGGCCGGCCCGAGACGGGTTGGTTCGTTCCCGGTAAGGGGCGAATCGGATGATTCTGACTCAAGTCCGCAAGACAGCTGTGATCCTGTTCCTCGGATTGTCGGCTAGTTATATCTGTCTCTCGCCCGGCTCCATAGCCGGCCAGGGATACGCTGCAGAAGAAATCGACTCGGGGTTGCGAATCCTCGCGGTCGCAAGCGCCTGGATCAAGGGGCACCCCGTGCCTCCGATGATATGGTCTCGCCATGGACCGGTGCCGGTCTTGTTCGATCTGCCATTTCTGAAGGCTGGCAAGCTTTTTGTTTCTCCGGATTTCATGCTTTCGTTTCAGCCGGCGATATTGACGGCGGCATTGGTGACCATCCTCTTTCTCTGGCTGCGCAATCTATGCTCGCCAGGGATGAGTCTGTTCCTGACGCTGACTGCAGCGTTCGGGACGATGCTCTGGCCGTATGCTTACATTGGGCTGGAGACCAAGCAATCGCTTTTTGTTTTCTTAGCGGGTTACCTGGCGCTTGCAGGAGGAAAAATTCGTAGCTGGCCGCGCCTGCTGTTATTTGCGGTGGTGTGCGGTCTCACGTTGGCCGCGAAGTCCACAGGAATCATTCTGTGGCCAGTGATCGCGTATCTGGTTTACGTACAGTTTCAGGGCGAATGGCGTGAGCAGCGCAAGCAGGTTCTGGTCTCGATCCTCATCATTGGGTCTATCTGGGCGCTGGGACACTGGGGCACCGATCGTTATTGGGGTCCTCGTGGTGGCGGAGCCGGGAGTTTTAGGATGTGGATGATCGATTCCCCGCTGCAGTACTTCACCAATCTGATGGGAGTCCTGGGCTCCCCCAGCAAAGGGTTTTTCGTCTATGCGCCCGTGATGCTGGTAAGCCTCTACGCGGTGCCGCGGGCATTTCGCACTCACCGTCCGATCGCGATCTTCGCCCTGCTCGTCACCGGATGCACCTTGGGTTTTATTTGCCTGCTGACTTCTCCTGCGGACGAGGTCTGGGGCCTGCGCTATATGCACATCGCCATCGCACCCCTGATGTTGTGTACCGGGGCCGCCTTTCCGAGGCTCGAGTGGCGCCGGCGTGCGGTGGTTGCACTTCTGGCCGTAATCGGCGTGGCGATCTCATTTCTGGGCGTGTTTTATTACTACGGTGGGATTGACTTCGCCGCCACGAAGGACGGAGAGAACGTCTTAGAATGGCTCACCGGGGATAGCAGTTGGAATCCGATAGAATTTCATGCTCGTCTGTTCAGGGTATGGCTATTCGACAGAGGCGCCGCGCCCGTTCTGTGGACGCCGAAACACACCTGGGTGTGGACTCCGCCGCCCGATGCTCCGCCATCGAAGAGCATAGACCTGCGTGACTACTGCCAACCGCAGTCGTTTATGCTGCGCTTTTGGCACGCACCGAAGGACGGCGTTGTGTTACGGATCTTCGCGACCTACGTGTTCTCGCTCGTGCTCGGCGTTTTGCTGCTGACGTGGGTGGTTCTCCGTACTTTCAAGGAACCCGAGCGTGTCGGTGAATTCGGTCTGGGCGCCAGGGAAGTTCGCGCTACCTGAGCGCAGAGGTCATTTCAGAAAGGATGCTTGACCAAGATGAGCTCGAAATCGCTACCTGATACTGAGTGGCTCAAGGCAAGGATTACCGAGGAACCATACTGGTTCCATCGGATGGAGTTTGCCGGTGGAATTGTGACGCCGGGTTGGAGTGACCCCGAAGTCGACAAACTACCCCACTACGGCCTGCCCGCGGACATGACCGGGATGCGCGTCCTTGATATCGGCAACGCCGAAGGCTTTTTCTCCTTCGAAGCCGAAAAGCGAGGAGCTGCGGAAGTCATTGGTATTGAGAACTACCCTCCAATGGCCCGAAAGTTTGAGATCTGCCGAGCGGCGCTGGGATCCCGAGCGCGCACTTATATGGCAAACGTCTACGATCTCAACCCCGGCACGTTTGGCACCTTCGATCTGGTGATGTTCTACGGAGTCCTATACCATCTGCGGCATCCGATTCTCGCCCTGCAGAAGATCGCCTCCGTTTGCACCGGCACCATCCTTATGCAGACGGCAACCTGCGACAACGCGAGCGACAAGCCGATGGCCGAGTTCCACCCTTTTGGCCTGAAGAGCGGACCACCAGAGAACCCAAGTTACGATCCCACCTGCTTCTGGTTCCCCAACATTGCCTGTTGCATCGCCATGCTTCAGCACGTTGGATTTCAGAACGTCGAGCAGATCTCAAAGAATGCTCCGGTTGGCGGAGTATTCCGAGCCCGGGCGACTCTACAGCAAAAGGGCGCTCCCCCGGATGAAATGAAGGCCCCCTGGTCCTAGACTGAGCTGTCTGCAAGAACTCTCGCTGGCTTCTGCCGAGCAACGCCTGACGACGCATTTCGATCTCGCACCAGATCGGCCATCCATCCAACGACAATTTTCCGACCGCACTGGTCCCGATTCCGCGGGAAAATGCTGCAAGTTGAGCGGCCCACGCTCGCAGGTGGAATCCCCGGCTGCGATGGAACGGACATGATGGCCTCCGAGTCAAGTTCGAGATCGTCGAACCGCTCACCACCCTTGCCACTGTGAGGAAGGACATTCGACTTGACCGTGTGGCAGTTCGCCAATGCCTGCTGATTTCTTGTCAGTGTGTTAATGTTGGGTTAAATCGCTGAGCTAAGGAAAATGCTGCCCGGGAAACTCGTTGGAAGACTGAGTACCATTAGAGACCGTTTCGTTGCCTCTAGGACCTCCCCGGGCCCCCTGATAGATCCGGTAATCGCGCACATCCATGTCCCGAAGTGCGGTGGCACCGCATTTCGCAAGTTTCTAATTCAACATTATCGGGCTGCACATCTCGCCCTTTACGTACCAGATACCTACTTTGTCTATCCGCAGGATCAGATCGCCGAGTATTTGCGCGACAGGTCCGTACGAGGGTTTAGCTCACATTTCGTAAGAACCTTTCCAGATCGGATTGCCGGGCGGGATATTGTGTACATCACTTTCCTGCGTAACCCCGTCGATCAGTTCATTTCGTACATCACCCATATAAAGAAACACTTCGGCACCATTCCGGATAAGCCTTTATTAAGCGCATTGCCTCCCGATCCAACTAGGATGTCGGTACGTGAGATAGCACGATGGATCTTAACCAGCGATCAAGAGGTGAACTTTCACGAGAACTACACCGTTAATTTTTTCGCTCGTTACTCAATGCCGGGCGAGACGGGGCCATTCCGCAAAGACAAAGCCTACGTAAGACACCGTCTGTCCGCAGCGTCGCGCATTCTAGATCGCTTCTTTTTCGTGGGAGTCGCCGAACGGATGGGCCTAAGCGTGGCGATCCTCAGAAACTTGATGTTGCGGTCCAATCTCGATTTTCCTCAGGGCGAAGTACCTGTCGACAACACATCGTTTGAGTTCAGGGACGACCTCAGCTGGATTCACCACAAAGATGAGGTTGGGCGGTTGCTCTTGAAGTCGCTGCAAGAAGATCAGAGGTTGTACCAGCGGGCGATGGAACGGTTTCAGGCGCTAGCGCTGCGATTCCCATTGTAGGAATGGCGACCTGACGGAAGAGCAATACCTGCCGCACCAACACCGCGCTCGATTACCATTGACCAGTCGCTGGTTACTACGATAGGAGCGTCGATCCGTCATGCCGCTTCGATTACTCGTCATTTCTCTCTAGTGGTCGGCGCAACCCTACTGCCGTTCGCCGTTGCCGAGAGCACCGATTGCACATCACCCGTGATCATCATCCCGGATGGTCGGCCCACACAGAGCTCGTTCCCCCAAGATACAACCTTGTGGTACGGCATTTACGTCCATCTCTAACAATGTTGGGAGTGTCAAGAGTTTTTTGAGCACACTACTCCCGGCCCTCCGAGGAGCGCGCCATTTCGCTCTCGTTGAAAACTCGCCATCGTCGACCCAGGCTCGCGTCTAATCTTTCGGGCGGCACTCAGTCCGACCCAACCATCTCTCCGGTCACAACTGCGATCATGATTACCACTTCGAACTCCCTCTTAGGAGGGAGCGGGAGGTCCAATCAAGTGGGCGGTGATTTACTGCACACCATGGACGTAGTCGGACTCTCCCGCGTGCGAACCGAATTTCATAGTCTGTTGATAATCCCGTTGCGTGCGCCACATCCAGTAGAGCGAGACCGCTAGCTTCCTCGCCATCGCTACCTTGGCAATCCGTCTTTCGCGTCGCATCGCCAAGTGGGTATACCGGCGTCGCCAGTCGGGGTCGCGCCGTACCGCAGCTTGCGCTGCCTCCACCAGCAGGAAGCGCAGCAGAGAGTTGCCTTGCTTGGTGATATGTCCCAGCCGCCTCCGATCGGCGCTGGAGTCTTCACAAGGGATCAGCCCGACGTAGCTGGCGATCTGCTTGCCACAAGCAAAGCGCTCCGCCGAGCCAACAATCAGCACGAAGGCCAGGGCGGTAATAGGTCCCACCCCAGGATGCGTCGTCAGGCGCAACACCTCGGGCCGTTGCTTGGCTTCCTGCTCGACGGTCGTGCTTAACTCCTCGATCGTCGGATTCAATCGATCCAGCAGCTCCAGTAAGTCGTGCCGGCGCCGTGCCGCCCAGGGAGCCAGCGGAAGCGACTCTAACTGTGCTCGCCCCGACTTGCTCCACAGCCCTTTCTTGCGGCGTACTCCTTCATTCATGGCCACGGCCTGCAACTGATTCATGATCCGCGTTCGCATCTGCACCAGCCGATGCCGATGCCACAGCAGCTGACGCAGATCTCGATTTTCCGCACTGGGTACCCACACCCGAGGAAAGCGATCCTCTAGCAGCAGCTGCAGCAGCAGCGCGGCATCCAGGCGATCTGTCTTCTGCTTTCGCACTCGCTTGGCCTTGATCTGCGCCGGATCTCCGATCCACAGCTCGAAGCCCAGTTCCGCCAGCAGCCGCTCGAACCAGCGGGCATGTCCGGTCGCCTCCATCCCCACTCGCACACTGCAGCCTGCTGCCTTCAGCTCACGATAGAACTTCTCGGCTTCTCCATCGCTATGATTCAGTCGCCGTTCAGCGCACTCCTCGGTGTCGGTATTTACAAGCGCGATTTGTTGAACGCTGGGGTGATAGTCCACACCTATAATCCACATATCGGCTCCTTCCTGCCGAGCCTTGGGTCGTCGACAAACCGAAGTCTACTCGGTGGTCGAGGGGGCCGACATTGTTATGAAATCAAGCCAGACACTCTTACTCGGTTGAATTCGAGCCCCCTGCGGACAATTACCTGAATGCCAACCGGCCTCAATTCAGCACACTTGGTATTTTCGGTCCCACTGACTATCTGCAAGCGGCCGTGGAACTTCCAGCGTGGCAGTTACGCAGAATAGTGGCTATGCTCCCGTCATCCTTAAGAAAGGACTGGCGCAGGACGCAGAGCGTCGTTCACGGCACCGAGTGCCGGACTCTACATGGTCTCTTTCACCAACATTGGCGGCACGGCAGCTATTCATTTCGCGCCGTCGATACAACACTCGTCACTGTTCGATGGAACACGGCAACCGACTATGACGCTCTGTGGGCCTTGTTGAATGTTTCTGACATGCCGATCACGGGAACCATTACGGTGATCGACATGAACGGCCAAGTCCTGACCGCATTACAACTGAGCATCCCCCCTGGGGGCCGCGTCGCGCGGTCTTCCGGGACCTCTGATGTTAACGTCCCTCGTAACACGGCTGGCTCGGCCCTGTTTAGCCACAACGGGCCGCCTAACTCAGTCATGGCGGAGGCTCCCATGATTGGTCCCACTTCGACTTTGCCGCAGAAGTTCGAGGCCCTCACGCCCCGATGAATAGTCCTGCTGGAACCAGGTCCGGCATCTAGGCCGAAGGCGACTTCGTCGTCTAAGCGACCGACTGTTGCCGGCCGCACCCAAGGCGGATGCAAGCAACTATTAGTGTCCGTCCGTGAAAAGCTGACCACTTCTACTCAGGATACAGGCATGGTTCCGTGGGGCGACGTCGCCTGGATGTAGGGAAAGAGCATGATACGATAACTGTTTCGACGCTCGCTGCGGTCGAAAAAGACTCCTTGTTACCCGAGTTATTCGGAAACAACGCCACCGACGGCGCCGCGGGAGTGGTTTTTGAAGCTTATGGCACTCGCTGGACAGTTCTCTAGCCTTCATCAAGTCATTGAAAGTCTCCAGATTGGTGACGAATTCCTCTGGGAGCCGCTCCGACTGACTCATGTCAGTCCCTGGGCCGGTCACCTGACCACGGCGTTTTGGCTTACCAAGGCCGTCAGACCCCGCGTCTTTGTGGAACTTGGCACTCACACTGGCAATTCTTATTCCGCATTTTGCCAAGCCATCTCATGGCTCGGATTGCCGGCGCTCGCTTTCGCTGTCGACACCTGGCGGGGTGATGACCAAACCGGGTTTTATGAGGAAGACGTCTTCAACGACCTTCGCGCCTTTAACGAGAATCATTTTGCCGGCTTCTCCAAGCTCCTGCGCACTACCTTTGACGAAGCCCATGAGTACTTCGATGATGGCAGTGTTGATCTCCTGCATATCGATGGCCTCCACACCTACGAGGCTGTCAGGCACGATTTCGAGACTTGGAAGAACGCGGCCTCGTCATCTGCGGTTGTCATCTTCCACGACACCAACGGGCGAGGGCGAGATTTCGGCGTCTGGAGGCTCTGGCGCGAGTTGGCGGAAACATATCCTGCATTTGAATTCCACCACTCGGAAGGACTAGGGATTCTGGGAGTTGGCCAGAATCAAACGCCACTCTTACAGCGGCTTTTTGAACTTGGGGGCAATCCGGAATCGCGCGCCATGATACAACGGATCTTTGCTGCTCGTGGCGACGCTTTTCTCGGACGCGCGCGGACCCTTGAGGTCACCCGTCAGTTCAATGCCGTGTCGGCCGATCTCCAGGCGCAGTTAGGTCGTATCTCTGATCTTGAGGCCGGCCTTGCCAGCCTCAATGCGGTAATTCGAGACCGCGATCTCGAGCTCGAGACCAGCCGTCAGGCGATTAGCGCCCTGCAACAGGAACTGGTTGGCCGCGACGCAACCCTCGCGGGCCGTGAACAGGAAGTTCGGACCAAAGCTGAATCGATCAGCAACCTCCAGCAGGAACTTGCCGGCCGTGAACAGGAAGTTCGGACCAAAGCTGGCTTGATCAGCAGCCTCCAACAGGAACTTGCTGGTCGCGACGAGGAGATCCGTCGCGCGAGCACCGTCGTTCAGCAACGGGAGCTTACGATTGCCTCGAAAAACAAGATAATCGGTGCGAGTCAGCGGAAGATCGCAGAGCTGGATGAATGTGCCTCCAAGCTGCGAGAGCACATTGCCGACGCAACTAAGAGTTTTGACGAGGAGAGGTCGACCGCCGCGGACCGCATCGAGCGCTTGCAACAGGAATTGGCAGGCACCCAGCAGACGCTGGGTCTAATTGAGAGCAGTACCTCTTGGACAATCGCGTCCCGGGTTCGCTCTGCCTTTCAGAATTACCCGACAGTGCGCCTGTACGTTCGTCGACTCGCTCGCCTCCTCTGGTGGATGGTATCTTTCCAGCTGATTGGCCGGCTCCGCGCTCGGCATCGTCTGCTCGAGACACGCGACATGATCGCCCAGTCTTCGTTGTTTGACGGAGCGTGGTACCTGTCACAATATGCGGGTATCGCCGAGGCCGGCTGCGATCCGGCGCTGCATTACGCGTTGTTCGGCGCCACCGAGCGCCGCAATCCAGGGCCGCAGTTCGACGCCGAGGCTTATCTGCTGCGCTATCCGGATGTGGCCGAGGCCGGAGTGAACCCTCTGATCCACTATCTGGAACATGGAGCAAGCGAGGGGCGAGTCATCAGTTCGGTAGGCGCACCCCCAGACGACACGAAAGTCCCGGCTGAAATGACGAAGCATGACTATCAGAGCTGGGTAACTTGCTACGATACGATTAAAGATGAGGACAGGGCCGCGATCATCAGACACATCGAGCTGTTGCGGGATCGGCCGCTGATCTCGGTACTAATGCCCGTTTATGACACCAAGCCGGCCTTTCTTCGAAAAGCGCTGGATTCGGTACTGTCACAGCTCTACCCGATTTGGGAGCTCTGCATCGCTGATGACGCTTCTTCCAATCCCGAAACCCGCACCATCCTCGACGATTATGCCCGCCGTGACCGGCGTATTAAGCTGGTTTATCGGAATGAGAATGGCCACATCTCCGCAGCCAGCAATTCCGCTTTGCAACTGGCGACTGGCGACTTCATAGCGTTAATGGATCACGATGACGAGTTGCCAGTGCATGCGCTCTACATGGTGGCGGTCACAGTCAATGAGTATCCCGAAGCTGACATCATCTACTCCGATGAAGACAAGATCGATGCCGACGGTGTGCGCCAGACACCTTACTTTAAGCCGGATTGGAACCCGGAGCTTTTCTATTCGCAAAACTATCTAAGTCATTTCGGCGTCTTCCGTGCATCGTTGGTGCGTGCGGTCGGAGGCTTCCGCCTCGGGTACGAAGGCAGCCAGGATTACGACTTGGCGTTAAGGATTGTTGCGCTTACGAAGCCAGACCGGATCCGCCACATTCCGCACGTACTCTACCATTGGCGCACCGCTCCTGGGCTCCAGACGTTTTCCATCGACCATCTGCCCACTGCCGTGCAATCTTCGCGTCGCGCGATCGCTGATTATCTTGCTGAGCGAGGCGAAAATGTTCGAGTTACCGGCGGCAGCCTGCCTCAATTCAATCGCGTCGTCAGGCAACTTCCCAATCCTGCTCCCTTCGTCTCGGTGATCATCCCAACCCGCGACCGCGTTTCATTGCTTCGCGGCTGTGTGGACGGTCTCCTTCATCGCACGGCCTACGACAACCTGGAAATCATCATCGTTGACAATGACAGCTGCGAGGTGGATACCGTCGAATACTTGAATAGCCTGCGAAAGGAATCTAAGGTTCGCGTTTTGCGAATCGAAGGCGAGTTCAACTATTCCGCCTTGAACAATCGTGCTGTCTGTCAGGCCCGGGGCGACTTGATTGGGTTGCTTAATAATGACATTGAAGTCATCCACCCCGAATGGCTGCAGGAGATGGTCACGCAGGTTATGCAGCCTGGTGTAGGGGCGGTGGGCGCAAAGCTCTACTATTCCGACAACACAATTCAGCACGCCGGGGTAATAATTGGATTAGGTGGAGTAGCGGGTCACAGCCACCTCCGGCAGTCCCGCTCCGACCCCGGTTATTTTGGTAGGTTGCATTTGGTTCATGACGTGTCCTGCGTCACCGGTGCCTGTCTTTTGACGCATAAGAGCCTTTTTCTTGATTTGGGAGGGCTCGACGAGAAAGACCTGAAGATAGCTTTCAACGACGTAGACCTCTGCCTCAGGCTTCGCAAAGCAGGTTACCGCATAGTCTGGACGCCCTATGCTGAGCTATATCATCTGGAATCGGCGTCTAGGGGCTATGACTTCGATCCGGTCCGCGTGGAACGGATTACCCAGGAATCGAGGGTAATGATCGAGCGCTGGGGTAAGACGCTCGAAGAAGATCCCCTCTACAATCCCAACCTATCTCTAATAGCCAGCGAGAACCACAAGCCTGCCTTTCCCCCGCGCATACAGAAATCTTGGCTTTGTCCGTTTCCGGTCTCGGCAAACAGCGACCAGCAGACTGCTGCTGCATGGAGTAGCCTTGAAGCGCCGCGCCCCGGTACGCAAGAAAGCATCACGACTTAACGGCGGAAAGCGTGCCTCAGCGACCGAAGCGGCTCTGTTAGTTTCCACGACCGGGAGTTTAAGACAGATGCCAGGGTCTGTTTGATCGTTTGCAATTCTTCTTCCTTCTGAGCTAGCGAGAGTCTCAAGCGCAACTCCTCGTCAGACGCCACGGGCTTGGGGGCAGGAAGGCTTGGTGCGCTACCCTCCGAGGTGGCCTTGCAGTCCGCAACCGATGACGCCGCGCGGCGCCAGCTCTCAACTGTCTGCTCCCGGTCTGTGCACAGTCTTAGAACAGTGACAAACTCCAGTTGTCCAGGCTCAGTATCGTAGAGTGCCTCGCAAGCAAAGTGGATCAGTCCCCCCGCCGCAGCCTCCGCGAACAGCTCCGCAAACGAACGCGGCGTGAACACCCAGCAGTGGACATCGTGGTAGTTACCGTTTGCGATCTGATCTCTCGAAACCCCCATTCCGCCTTGAAGATCGTGTCCCGGAACCCGAGGTAACTCAGCAGGCAACTTGCCTGCCCAGGCTGCTTGCAGGTCAACCTGCCTCATTGAGATAAAAAAGTCCAGGATCGCGATTGGAATGGGTGTACGAGCCTTCAGCACATACGCATTAACTACGTCGCAGAGCCGGCTCTCGCGGCGCAGGTAGTCGAAGGTAAACCGGCGGTCCGGTACTACTAGCCTCAAGCTTCCCCCAGGCCTGAGAACCGCTTCAATCTCTTCCAGCCACGTAATCACGTCGGGTACATGTTCAATTACGTGCGAGGCGATGACATAATCAGCTTTCTCGCCCTTCAGGCATACCTCAAGCGTCTGCTTTCCCCATACAGCATCCACCTCGACAATTTCATCGGTATTTACCGCTGGATCGTCGGCATATTTCTTGCGAAGATACTCGCTATCTGCATGATCGACGTAGATTATCTTCCCTTCCGACTTGGCGACCGCAGGCCTGCACAGAGGGCCGATCTCTAAGCCGGTGCTGGTAGTAAGATCCAATCCTGACAGCAGCTTTTCTCGACGATCCATGTTAGGTCACCTGTTCGCCAACGCGATGTTATCTTGCCTTATTTTCACGCACATATACTCTTGCCTGGCTATGGAACTTGGTCGGACAAATTTGATATGCACGAGTTAGCGTGGCATTTAAAGCCGGTTTTACGGTATATGTTTGCAGAATGTTTGCAGGCTGGTTTTCTTCTCAAGAGCGGTAAAAGCACCTATGACCCCCGGTTAACAGTTGATATGGGACTCGAAGACCATGTGCAACCATAGTAGTGGGTATTCCCTAGTTTGGTTTTCTGCAAAGAATCAAATCTTGACGGTTCGCAATCCCCTTCTTGATAACTTTCTCAATTTCAAAGACCTTGCTCCAATGCCTGTGAATATAATCTTCCGTATGGAATGACGTTTGATAAAACTCCGGCAACCCTTCCGTTTTGTTGCCTACTGAGTAATAAAAGCCATTTTCTCGAAGCTGCTCCTTGTTTTCTTCCGAGGAATCCTGCAATAATTCCTCACTATGTGTGGTTAGAAGCAGATAACCGCCTCGTCTAGTTACGCGTCGAAGCTCTTCAAGCCATGCAAGTTCCATGTCTTCAGGCAAATGCGTAAATATCGATATGGAATAGACAAATTCAAACATATCGTCAGCAAATGGTAAGGGTGGCGAATCTTTGTTTGCGATAAAAGCCCCTATTTGCGACAAGTGATGTTGGCACCATACTATTGCTTCTTCATCTATGTCCGTTCCATATAATCTAGTTTGCGCATATAATTTACGGAAATATCTAATAATACGACCACAACCACATCCAAAGTCCAACACACGATGTTGCTCACCTAATTCAATTATTGAGTTGATTGAAGAATAAATATTAAACGATACCATTCTTCCAATGATCTCGAAGGCTGTAAGATCGACATTGCCATGAACTCTTTGTCGTAGATGGTCGGGAGGGATATACTCCGGAGGAACTGATCTCAGGAAATCCTCCATAGGCCCTTTAAGCGCGTTATAAAGCTCAGGTGCGACACCAGGGCGATGTTCACGGAAGCCATGATAAATGTAATGCTCCAAACCGCAGGAAATAGAGCCGCCTTTAATAGCTTCCAATACATCGGGATTCAATTGTAAATATGTTACTTCATCAAAACTCTGAAAGGGGTGTTTCATTATCATAGGATCACTTAGTTGAACTTCAAAAAGGAAATGTGGGTTAAAGATCTCTAGATAGCTGAGAGAGCATTCCGGGAGATGAGAGTGATGAATATCCAATATAGAGTCCCGAGCCAATAAATACGATCAAAAATGGCGATGCTGGTGAACAGTAATGTAGAAAATACGTAGAGAACGAGGTCGCATCAATATAAGCCAACAGCATAATTCTGCTGATTACCGCCGTCAGGCTTCCGATGGCCAAAGCAAGCAACGCGAGAGACGGTCTGTGCCGCCGGAATCTCACAATCGCGACTAGCACCCCTATCGCCGCTAGAACAGTAAGACCGCGAGAAGTTTTGGCATATACCTTGCCAATCAGCGATCCAATCCGCTGTTGTTTCGCCCGTCGACGTTCACCAAACGAACTGGAGGCGTCATCGGCGGAGGCGTGCTCAATATACAGAATCAACTCCGGCGTGTTAATAGGAGCTCCGCTTACGAGTTTTCCGAATGGAATCAGAACCTGTCCGGCACGTGACTCGATGGCCAGGTCGCATTCCAGAACGGGACAATCCGATTCAATCGTGAATCGCACGGACTTCAGATCAGGGAGCACTGCGGCCACGTCGGGGGCCGGTGAAGTAGTAATGGATTGCTTTAGCTCTCGCTTCGTGTAAGTAACAATCTTCAACGTGGGCACCTCGAAACGGCCGGCCACCCACCCGCTCGCTCTTCCCAGCGGAAAGTCCTGTACGGTTCCTCCCAGGGGCGGTGACAGATTCTCGTCGGTGATGTCCGCGAAAGTCGCGAGCCCCTGAGGTGATCCGATACTGGGTACGGCACCTACCTCTCCCTTTCCCATGTCGAAGACCATGCTGGCCAGCCCCTTGGCACTGTCCAAGGCTTCACGCGCGTATTCCCAGTGGAAGGGAGGCATAAAGGTTTCCCGCAGTGGCTGGCACCGAATCTTGCCCAAGTCGCACGCACTATTGATCTCAGTCGCAATCCTTGAGTAAAATGCCTCTGATTCTTTCGCTGAACGATAGTGCCCCGCTCCGGAAGCGGCGTCGCGCATTGCCCACATGAACCAGGATTGCTGGTCGCAAGGCGGGGGGATGGGGTGCGTAGAACATCCTAAGGCAGCCCAGCCATGTGCTTGTCCGTCCTCAAGTGAACTCGAAAGCTCTCTCGCTGCGGCACTCACTTCGTATGCCTTCTGCCTCGCGTCAAGCGGAATGGGAACGAATCGCCGGAAATGACTCCTCTCAATACGCGCCAGTGCACCGTATGCCTTTACAAAGCCGCCGGAGCGAAACTCATTAGTACGAAAAACGCCGTAATAATGCCAGTTGAGAACAGCTATTGACCCGACGGCAAGAAGACAGACTACGCCTCCCACCAGTAAAGGCAGTACGATTGGCCGCCACTCCTTCCACAATGCGTTGTTCTCTACGGAAGTGGTAAATCGGGTTTTCCGCTCGACGAAAACCTTAGCTGCCCCAAATGCGATAAGTATCATGCACGCAGGAAGGAGCCATACACTTTCTTCCCGGGTTAGCCAAAAAGCCCCCCAGACTAGCCCGAAGCCCAGCCCTAGCAATGCGTTGCGTTGCAACTTACGAAGCTCGGGAAAGCTGATGAGTACAACTAGCCCAAACAGGCATAACGAAAGGGCGGTGTACAAGCTCTCTCGGGAGACGCGGGCAAGCCACGGATGCCAGAGAACAGGATTCAATGCCAACCCAACAAACGTCAGCAATCCTACCCAGCGGCGGCGTGCGGCGCGGGCCGTCACGAATGCCGTAATACCCGATGCCGCTAAATAGATCAGTTGCTCGGCAATCTTTAAGGGGATCGAGGCGACAAACGCCACGGCGATGAAAAGCGGATAGAACATTCCCTTGCTGAGGGTCATCTTGTCATAGGGTCCTAACCACTGACCGGCCAGCAGGTAATTGGCCGTGCGCAGAAAGAACTGGTCATCGTGGACCGCAACGGAGGCAGCAACCAGGGGTATCCCCGCCCGTATCCACAAACTGACAAGGCAGACGATCGCTGCCACCAAGATCGTTGTCTTGTACGAGATATCGCGTACCGGGGCAACTGCCTGCCGCTCGACTGCCGTTGTGTATTCCGTTCGAAACGTCATCTTAGACTCCGGCGCCGAAGTAGCCGCCAACGACACCCTTTCCTCTCGTCCAAAATCATATATGATTTTGGACGGACGCAGTGGGTCGGTCAGATCCATTGCTAGGTGCCCGGAGAGAGTCCTAGTGCAGCTCGAGCACCCGAACGGTCCGTCTTTCTCGATCGCAGCTCGACGTCCATGAGAAGGGCTTAAGCGACGGCAGTCTTTTTCCCGCATCGAGATATTGCTGCAAGTTCGCGCGTCTCAGAATGGCAGTATCCGCCATTCAAACCGCAGTCCCCGCTATTCTGCCTCTTCGAGCTTGGATTTGTTACCATTAAGATGTTCAGGTTTACGCGCGGGTTCATGCCAGCAATTAGCTCGGTTCGTCCGCCCTGGAGTTGCACGACTTGAGAGAACTTGTTGTTGAAACGTACCGCTATCGCGAGTTGATATGGGCCCTTGCCCTCAAGGAACTGAAGATTCGCTACAAGCGGTCGGTGCTGGGGTTCATGTGGGCCTTGCTGAACCCGGCCCTGATGATGCTGGTGATGAGCGTGGTGTTCTCCACCATCATGCGCTTTAACATACCGAACTATGCTATTTTCCTGCTTAGCGTGCTGTTGCCGTGGACTTTTTTTTCGCAGTCCTTAAGTTACGCGACGGAATCGATTGTTAGCAACGGCGAACTGATTAAGAAAGTTTCGGTACCCAAGTTGGTGTTCCCGGTTGCCGCCGTGGTTTCAAACATCATCAATCTGCTGTTGTCCTTCCTACCTCTGGCGCTTCTCGTCGTAGGAATGCGACATCCGTTTTACAAGACCTGGCTGTTCCTTCCGGTTCCGATGCTGGCGCTCGTCATCTTTACGCTGGGGGTAACGTTCTTCTGCGCCGCCGCCAACGTGTATTACCGCGACGTGGCCCATATTGTGCAGGTAGTCCTGGCAGCATGGTTTTATTTCACTCCGATTATCTACTCGCTTGACTTAATCCCGCCTGATCGGCGGTGGCTCTTCAAGCTGAATCCCATTATTTATGTGATCAATGGATTCCGCCTCGCGGTTTACAACGGCATTCTGCCCAGGTGGCAGTCGGTTGCTGCCTCGTTTGCCTGCGCATTCCTTGCGTTGTTTATCGGTTTCGCGATTTTCCGCAAATACCAGGACGAGTTTGTGTTCTATGTCTGAGCCTCAGCTCATCGACAACTCAGTGGTCGTCAGAGTTGAAAACGTCACGCAGCGGTTCCGTGTCACACACGAACGTCCTGATTCACTGCGCGAGCTTTTTTCCACGTTTCTTCGCCATACCGTGAGTTACCACGTTCTCGATGCCGTCAAGGACGTATCGCTCGAAGTGCCCCGAGGCCAAATGTTGGGATTGATCGGTCGTAACGGCTCGGGCAAGAGTACGTTGTTGAAAATCATCGCCGGCGTTTACAAACCCACGGCCGGGCGGGTCAGCGTACAGGGAAAAATCGCGCCGCTGATCGAGTTGGGTGCCGGGTTCCATCACGAACTGACAGGACGCGAAAATATCCTGCTGAACGGACTGCTTATGGGTTATTCCAAGGAGGAGATGCGTGAGCGGGAACAGAGCATCATTGATTTCGCTGAAATTGGCGATTTCATCGACGCTCCCATCAAACAGTATTCCTCAGGCATGCACACTCGGCTGGCGTTTGCAGTTGCCACCGAAGTAGATCCCCAGGTCCTTATTTTGGACGAAATCCTTGCCGTGGGCGATGACGCGTTTCAGCAGAAGTGCTTCGCGCGCATTCAGAACTTCCGACAGGCCGGGAAGACGATCCTTTTCGTGTCGCATGCCATGCAGTCCGTCATTCGCTTTTGTGATCGTTCGATCCTGCTGGAAAATGGATCGATTGTGGCGGATGGCGATCCCACCGAGGTAGCCGCGGTCTATCACAACCTGTTGTCCACCCCCCTTCACCCTCTGGTCCACGCTGGCGCCGAATAGTGGGCAATAATTTACTTGACACACTGACGTTACGGCGACAATCTCAGTCGGACTCTCACCTATGTGCGGGGCGCAGGCAAGTGTGCGACCTGGCTAGCGGGTTAGGGTTAGCTACAACTAGCGGGGGAAGTCATGGCGAGCGGCTTCACGGCGCACAACATCAGGCTTGACGACGGATCTTTCACCAAGCCGGAGCAGCCCTGGCAGATGGAAGATCTCGTGCTGCTTAAGTTCACCAGGCAATTCCTGCGGATACTGTTTCCGGATGGCGTCGCCGGCAAACGGATTGTTGATCTTGGGTGCCTCGAGGGTGGCTATACCGTCGAACTGGCGCGTGCTGGTTTCGATGCGCTGGGCATCGAGGTTCGGCAGAATAATTTTGAGAATTGTCAGCGAGTCAAAGCGGGGACCAATCTGCCCAACCTGACTTTCGCATGTGATGATGTCCACAACTTGGCGAAGTACGGTGTCTTCGATGTGGTTTTCTGCTGCGGCCTCCTTTACCACTTGGATGAGCCGCGCAAATTCGTCGACCTGATGGCGCAAGTGTGCCGGCGGGTCGTCATTATCGATACCCACGTCGCGAATACCCAGCCCAACGATAAGTTTGAGCTTTCCGAAATAACCGAGAATGAGGGTTGGGCTGGACGGTGGTTTTCCGAGTTCGACGACGACCATGCGCGGCATACGGACAAGTGGTCAGCCTGGAGCAATCGGAAATCATTCTGGCCGATGAAGCGAGACTTGATGCAAGGGTTGTTTCAAGCGGGGTTCACCATGGTTCTGGAATCCCCCACCTTCGAACCCTACCTCGAACTCACCCACAGAGTGACGATCGTCGCCTTGAAGGATTGACCGTAGGCCTTCGACTAGCAGCAGCAGCGGCCCGTTCGCTTGTGATGTTGGACACTCCGCAATGGCCGGTGGTTCGCCGAATGCGCACGTGATAGTTGTGCGCCAAGTAAGTTGTTACCAAAACTAGGACGTTAACTGACTCCTCGCGATCACTGCGTGGGCGGCACGCGAACCGCCCAGCCGAACCTTACCGCGCGCACATTCCTAACGTACCGCGCTGTCCGCCAGTCCGTTCATGCCGCGCAACAATTCACGCTGCTGATCGTCGAAGCTGTTGCGGAACTCGTCCGAGTTCATATATTGCGCGCGCTGCTCGGGCGTCATGTTGCGCAGTTTGTGGTACGCCTGCGACAACTGTGTCTTCTGGTCGGGTGGCAGACTGTGATACTGCTGAAAAAGGGTACGCGCCTCTGCCTGCTTTTCCGGAGGTAGGTGTTCATACGTCTCCATCCGGTTGAGGATCGCCTGCTGCTTATTCGGAGGCAGGCTGTTAAAGGAACGCAACCGGTTGAGCAGGTGCTCCTGCTTGTCGGCAGGCAGCGACTTGAACACCGGATCTTGTTCCAGTGTCTTCTCCTGCTGGCTCGGCGAAAGCCTGAAGTATTTGCGCAGCCAGTCTCCATTGTGCGGCCCGGGCCCTTTGAGGTGCATCTGCGCGCCACCGCTTGCCGGCTGCGGAACAGCACCGGGGTTCATCGGGCGGGCCTGCGCAAGCATATCGAACGGCACCTGGTCGCCGGCTTGCGGCAACGGTGTTGTAGCAGCAGTCGGCGGCTGCTTGCGCTTAGGCCAGAGCGCCGTGGCTGACGCCGACAACGTGCTCAAAGCCACTACGAAAGCGATCAGGATGGAAGACGGCGCGCGCATAGCTTTCAATTGGTTTCAGTCTGGTTGTCGTCCAGAGCGTCAAAGTCAGAAAACAGGTCAGCGTTGTTGTCCAGATATTGCAGGTCAGTGACGGCGTTGGTGCTCACTACGGTGCCGGCATTGTTGGCCAGTCTATCCTGATGGTCCGTTTTCCAATGCGCACCTTCGAGCAAGCCGACGCCGACCGCAAGCAACGCGGCCGCAGCCGTCATTACCGCCGGACGCCGTATCCACGCCAGCCAGCCGACGCTTTGCGTGGCGTGCTCCTCACGCATGCGCGCCCGCAAGCGCGCAGAGAAATACGGTGACGGCTCCGGCGTCTGCCAATCGTCCAGCAACACCATCGTCTGGCGCAGCGACGCTACTTCCTCGGCACAGGCTGAACACGTTGTCAGATGCTCCCGCACCGCAGGAGTAGCCAGTTCCGGCCCGTTCAGCACCGACTCCATCAACTGTTCGCGAATGTTCAAGCACTTCATGACCGCACCCTGCTTCCTGCAACTGCTTATATAAACTTTTTCAGTGTCTCCCGCAGCGTCTCGTACGCCCGGAACAACAACGATTTCGTGGCCGACTCGCTCAAATTCAGTACTGCCGCAATCTGCTTGTAATCCATGTTCTGGTACTTGTGCATGAGCACCGCCGCGCGCTGCCGTTCGGGTAGCGCCTCAACTTCCCGCCGGATCGCCGCCAGTCTCTCCCGGCGAAGCATGACCTGCTCGGCATTCAATCCGCGGTCCGCGACATCCACCGTCATTCCGGTTTCTGTGTCAGGCTCGTCGATGTTGACCGTGTTCTCCGGCCGCTCGTGCCTGGTGTCGCGCGCGTGATTCACCGCCAGGTTGGTCGCAATGCGATACAGCCATGTAGTGAACTTTGCGCTCGCCGCGTAAGTCTGTCGCGAACGGTACACCCGCAAGAACACTTCCTGCGCCAGCTCTTCTGCCACCGCCTGGTTTCGCGTCATGCGGTACATAAAGCTGTTCATCGGACGCCGGAATTTTTCCACCAGGTAGTCGAATGCGGCGTCGTCTCCCGCGGCCACGCGCAGCATGACCTCGGCATCGCTCAGCATCTCCAGAATCGGGGTCTCACCCACGGATGCCCGCGCCATGTCTGGCAGCTCCGCAGTCCCCGCTGCCGATCCGCCCAAAAGTGCGCCTCGATTCAGTGCGATGCTGGCCACACTCCCTGTAACCCCCGTAGCTCCTGAAAGTTGTGTCGCGACGGGCCAGGTTTGGCCCGGTTTCTGCGGCTTCGCAATCGTTCCTGCCGGGGCTGGTTTTTGGCTTTCCCAATCGCGTTTTTTGCCGCCTGATGACATTGTGGCTAACTGCCCTGCCACTCCAGTGTAAAACAGTATTATGCACAAGTCGCCCCAGCGCCGGCGGTTGGAATCTTGGGCTGAATTGACCCCAATCCGAGTGGGCTCAACGAGCCGCGATGTAACATGCGCAAGAATGCCTTTGGGCATCGTTTCGTGTCAGGGCACGGCTTCAGCCGTGCCGCTAAGCCCTGTATTTTCTTCCCGAGCGGACTTTCGTCCGCGAGGCCCCGCTCTTTTCAGCAAGCTCTATAGCCCGAAAGTGTGTGCCGTCGCGCTAGCGTGGTTTTGCCTGATGGCTGGATGCGTTTGTCAGTCCCGCGCGGCAACTCCCGCCCCGCAAGAGAAGCAGCCGGACGCTGCAGCACAGTCTCAGTCCGCGGCCCAGACCGAGCCCGCTGACCAGCCCGCACCTCAACCCATCGACCTTTCCGACGAGGTGATTCGCGACGTGCTCGACCACCTTCAGCGCGGCATTGAAACCCACGACCTCGAGCGTGTCCTCGACATCTTCGACCGCCAGAACATGAAGGACTTCGCCCAATTCCAGGACCAGATGGTGGCCTTCTTTCGCCGTTACGACAGCATCCGCTTTCGCTATCAGCTTCTGCAGGTCACGTCCGACAAAGACAGCGGGTCCGCCATCGCCGACATCGATATGGACGCCGATCCCAGCGACATCCTGCCGACTCCGCAGCGGCGTAGCACCCAGATGCGCTTCCAGTTGAAGCGCAGCCCCAAAGGCTGGAAGGTGGTCGCGCTGAAACCCGCTGACTTTTTCAACCAATAAAGATGCCTCGTCCGTTTACAAATTGTCATCCTGAGCGAAGCGCTCGCCTGGTACTTCCGACCCGCTTCTTTCGCGGGTCGGGCGAGCGCGGAGTCGAAGAGCCTGCCCTGAGCTTGCCGGAGGGACCTGCTTTTCTTCTCCCGTCGGATCGCTCGGTGCTGCACCCATGAAACGCGACTATCCCGACAGACCGATCATTGGCGTAGGAGCCGTCATCGTCAGCGGTGATCGTGCTTTATTGGTCCGCCGCGCCACCGAACCGCTCAAGGGAGAATGGTCTGTTCCCGGCGGCGTCTTGGAGCTCGGCGAGAAACTCCGCGCTGGCGCAGCCCGCGAAGCCTTCGAGGAAACCAGCCTGCGCGTCGAAGTCGGCGAAGTGCTCGACGTCTTCGACAGCATCTTCACCGACGATGACGGCCGCACGCAATATCACTACGTGCTGATCGATTTCCTCTGCCGTCCACAACCCGGAGAAGCCATCCCAGGCAGCGACGTCAGCGAGGTGAAGTGGGTGACTGAGTCCGAACTTGCAGCAATGGAATTGCGAGCTTCGATAGCGCAAGTAGTGCGCAAGGGATTGGCCGCCGCCCACAACGCTGGATAGATGGCCCCGATCCGGTTCGCCGGAAGCTCACGCCGCAACTAGCGCTTCGAGCCTTACTTACGACATGGCGATTTACCCCAACAATCCCGAAACCGTGACTAGAATGGAGACTTCTAGCGACGGGAGATGGACGTACAATCGTGCCGCTTTTGAGTCAAAAAGGAGGTCCTGCTTTGCATGAATATTTGAGACAGGGCAACCAACCCCCATCTGCAATTGCGAGGAATGGCTGGCGTTATCACCACATTGGTATTCCTACTCAAACCCCGCGTCCCGATGAGATTCACGTGCCCCGCCTGCATATTCACGTGGCGGGATTTGAAACCAGTCCATTTGGCGTTCAGTGGATGCGATTTGATCCAGATGCACCCTATCCCGAGGCGGTCAAGACCATTCCTCATGTAGCTTTCGAGGTAGACGATCTTGCAACTGCACTGGTTGGGCAGGAGATTTTGATTCCGCCGAACAGTCCGAGCGCGGGAGTCAAAGTGGCCATGGTCCTCGATCATGGCGCACCAATTGAACTAATGGAGTTTTCCCGACCCCAGGAATTGCAAAGAGAAGAAGCGTCGTAAGCCAAACCAGAGGTCATGAGGCAGCCATTCAGCGCAGGGCAAGAAAAACCGCTTTGCAGAAGGGCGGCTTCGCAGCTTGCATTCAAAACGACTCAAGTTTAGACGAATGCTCAATGTTCCGGAGGCAGTTGTGCTGATCCGGATTCAATTCTCTCTTGCCGTGAGGCTACAACGGCCAGTTGTCGTAACCAGGCCGTTTCGTAAGTTATCCCGAGTGGCGGCGCTCAGAGCGGATTACTTACGACATGGCGATTTTGCGACAACAACCGCATAGAATTCCCAAAAAGAAATCCCATCTGCTTGTTGGACTCCTCTGATAGAGACCGCGATAATTGATGTTGGAGTCCTGGGAAGGAAGTCAAGTCACATGCCGAAGGCGAAGGAGTTTACAGTAACCATCGCAGACAAACCTGGCGCCCTGGGGAAGTTCTTCCTCGCCCTGGCCGAGCGCGGAGTGAACATTCTTGCCTTTCAATCGTATGTAGAGGAGGGCGAAAGTCTGGCCCGATTCGTGGCGGATGATATGGCCAGCGCCATGGAGGTGCTGCGCAGCCTGCGCATGATCTTCGAGCACACGGACGTCGTCGTAGTCAGGCTGGCGCACCGTCCGGGTGAGTTGGGCCGCGCGGCCGCCCGGTTGGGTGAAAAGCAAATCAACATTGACTACAGCTACTGCGGACTGGAACCAGGCTCGACGCTCGCCCTATTGGTCTTCGGGGTTGACAACTTGACTACCGCTGCGACCGTGCTCGACGAGCTAGCCGTCGAAAATGCCTAAACCACCGCGACCGGCTCGGCCAGGAATACGCAGATCAGCGTGGCAACAGATGGCCGGTGCCCCAGGTTCGCGCCGCGCTTTTCGGCGCTAACCTGGGTCGCTGGCCATTCACCACCACTGCCTGGTTACCCACCCCCCACCTTCGTAACGTCCACCCGCTCTAGATCACAGACTTTCCCCTTGACACCTCCCTACCCTAAAAACTGGAGAACTATGCCCGGACGGTGGGTGCCCCATCCTTTCGCCGTTTTTGCGAAAGGGTGGGATCACTACCGCTTGGGGTGGTTCCACAATTTTTATCGTGCGAGCCGGCACAAACGATTCGGTTTCTGCCTTCTGGTTTTCGGTTTTGGCTTTAGCTAATTGTTTATTGCTAATTGCTAATTACTAACCACCAGCTACCAGTTGCCAGTCACCAGTTGCCATCGCCAAGGAGGAGACTCATGAACGACTACAAAACCTGCACTCACGCCTACGACAGCGGACGCACCTGCAAATCCGCTGCCGCCACAGGCCGCGAATTCTGCGGCTATCACCTCCGTTATCGCGGACGCCTCCTGCGCATGGCTCAGTTCCGCGCCCGCCACCAACACTTCGACATCACCCTGCCGCCGCTCGATAGCCTGTGCTCCATCCAGTCGGCGCTCAGCCAGGTCGCCGAAGCCCTCGCCGCCGACATGATCGATCCTCGCCGCGCGATGGGCCTTCTCAAGGCGCTCCGCTTTGCCAAAAAGAATCTCAAGGACGGCCTCAAGGACGACAGCTCCCACTGGCACGACACTCCCTACCTCACCGAAGACGCCACCGCCTACGACAACTTCGAAGCCGACTACGGCCTCCCCAAAGGCATCGACCTCACCGCTCCCCCCGAAGTCGCCTTCCCCCCACCGCCTGAATCACAAGGTGTCATCCTGAGCGGAGGCGGCGCGCCTTTTGCGTCGCCGGAGTCGAAGGACCCCTGTTTCTCGACACACCCCCCGCGCGGCCTACAATTCCCTTCCTTCGACCGCGCGCCTCTTATCCCCGACATCCCGGCACCCGTCGTCCGCGATTACACCGCCGAAGCCGAGGTCGCTATGTTCGAGTCCACGCCCGAGGACATCGAGTTGATGGAAATCATGAAAGAACAAGGCTACAAAGCCATGGAGCGTCGCGGCCGCGAGCATCAACGCCGTTTCGATCGCAAGAGGCAGCGCAAGCTCTTCCGCGCCAACTATGAGCGCTACGTCGCCGAAGCCAAGCTCAAGAACATCCAACGCGCCGCCGAAAAACTCCTGGCAGAAAAACTGGCGGCCGAAAAAGCCGCCGCCCAAAACGCGGCGGCGCAGGCCGATCACACGAGCGTTTCCGCCGCAACCAGGAAACAGCCCACTTCCGACAAGGTCTCATCGGAAACAGCGCAACAACAGAAGGAGGTCACGTCCATCGCCTAAGTTGAGTTGTCGAATCGGAGTGGTCGAGCTCGCACGCCGGCAGAGCTGTGCCTTCAAAAGGGTGAAGTGCGCTTTCAGCGGGGCAAGTCACGCCTTCAAATGGGTGGAGTACGCCTTCAGGCGTACATTGATCCGGCCCGTCCAGAATTTGCGCTTTAGCGCCCGAGGTAATTGGTCTTTTAGCTCAACGGCTATATAGCCGGCTGCCACGAAGCGGTGCTCCAACCCGCTCTGAAGGTGCCTAACTCCCACGGGCAGACATAGATAGCTATAACTATCAATAAAATGAATGACATACGAACAATTTCCGCCTAACTCAATGAAAACAAAGGGGGGCGTAACAGCAAATTTGCCGAATCGTACGACATTTTTTTCGGCATGGGCGAAACCTTTGCTCTCCTCCGGAGTCCTATCTGGCATTGCGCGGGGTTCAGAAACCGGGGACCTTCACTTTCGTATGCGGCAGCCCGGGCCGCATCACAACGGACGAAGAAAAGGATTCCCTTAACCCGGGAAATCCGACAGAATGCTTCGCACGTATGTTGCATAGGGCCACAGTAGAGATCTGACATTCAGGTCTTCCAACTAAACCTTTAGAGGAGAAATCACCAATGACGAAATCGATGAAGTCACTCATGATGGGCGCAGCACTGGCGGGATTCATGGCGGGCAACACCGCTATGGCGCAGACACCGTCGTCCACCTCCAACAGCTTTTCCAGCAACCCGAATCTGGGCCAGTTGTCGACCTCCTTCTCGAAAGACAAGCACGCCTGCAAGGGCCAGAACTCTTGTAAAGGCAAAGGCGGCTGTAAGACCGGCGACCAGGGCTGCAAGGGCAAGAACAGCTGCAAGGGCAAGGGCGGATGCGCGACTGACGGATCCAAGCCTCCGGCGCAGTAACCTCGAATACCCTTTGATCACGAGGGCCGGAGCCGCAACGTCCGGCCCCCGCGATCAACGTCTGGTCAGTTGTCTTTGAACTCGTATGCCTGCGAATCGCTTTAACGGCTTCACCGAATACGGAGTGGGAATCGGGCTGCGGATCCCGCACTATAACCACATCCTCGAGCGCAAGCCGGTGGTCGATTGGTTCGAAATCATCTCGGAAAATTTTATGGTGGAGGGCGGACGTCCACTGCATTTGCTCGACCAGATTCTCGAGCAGTATCGTGTGGTGCAGCACGGCGTCTCCATGTACTTCGGTTCCGTGGAACCGCTGAATCGCGAGCATCTGCGGCGGCTGAAATCGCTGGTACGGCGCACCAAGACGCCCTGGCTCTCTGACCACCTGTGCTGGGGCAGTGTTGATGGCTCATACTCGCACGACCTGCTGCCCATGCCTTACACCTTCGAGGCAGCCAAGAAAACAGCGCAGAAGATCCGCGAGGCGCGCGATTTCCTGGAAGTGCCCGTCGTGGTGGAGAACGTCAGCAGCTACGCCGAGTTTCACGCTTCCGAAGTGACGGAGTGGCAGTTCCTCACCGAAGTTGTAGAAGATGCGGACTGCGGAATTCTGCTCGACGTGAACAACATCTACGTTTCCTCGCGCAATCATAATTTCGATCCCTACGACTACTTGCACAACGTTCCTCACGAGCGGGTCGCGCAGATTCATATCGCCGGGCACTCGAAGTTCGAGAAGTACATCCTCGACACGCATGACCATGCTGTGATCGATCCGGTGTGGAAGCTTTATGCGCGAGCGATCGAACTGACTGGCCCGACGGCGACGTTGCTGGAGTGGGACGATCACATTCCTTCGTTCGACGAAGTGCACGGCGAAGCCTTGAAGGCCAATCGCTATGTGCCCGAGAAAGTAGTCGCGTGATGGATCTCGACCGCATTCAGCGAAACATGTTTGACGCGGTGCGTCAGCCGCTGACCGCCGCCGAAAACATGCGGCAACGCACCAGCGATGGGCGTTCGCTGCGACATATTGCCGAGGAGATCATCAAGCCGAACGATCGCCTCACCTCGTTTGAGCGCCTGGAAATTTACAACCGGCAATATTGGTTCCGTGTGCTGGCTGCGCTGGCCGAGGACTTCGAGGGATTAAGGCTGATCATCGGCGATCGTCAATTTGAAAAGCTCTCCATCGCCTATCTGCAGGATTGTCCGTCGCAGTCGTTCACGCTGCGCAACCTGGGATCGCGTCTGGAGCCGTGGCTGCGTGCGCATCCCGAGTTCGTAGCTGGAGTCGAAACGATCGCGCTCGATATGGCGCGACTGGAGTGGGCGGAAATCGAAGCCTTCGACGAGGCATCGAAGCCGAAGCTGACGGAAGCAGACCTGGCCACGCTTGGCCCCGATCCGCAATTCGAACTGCAACCCTTTATTCGCCTGCTCGATTTGCAATTCCCCGTTGACGAAATGTTGCTCGCCATACGCCACGATCACCGGGAGAACGACATTGTCAGCAACGCCGTTGCGAGTAGTTCTGCGCGCAGACGTCCTCGCAAACGCTCTCTGCCAAAGCCTGAGAAGATTTTCCTGGCCGTACATCGCGCGGAAAACTCGGTGTACTTCAAGCACCTCGACGCCGAAGCGTTCGGAATCCTGTGCGCGCTGCGCGATGGTAAGCGCCTTTCCGAGGCCGTCGAATTCGTTGAATGGAGCAGTCGCTCGGGCGAACAAGCGGCTGAGAATTTGCAGAGGTGGTTCGCGCTCTGGTCCTCTCTGGGCTGGTTCTGCAAAACGGAACAACATTCATGACAACGATCGCGGACAAATTGCAGCGGGCGTATTCGATCCTCGTTAAATGCGCCAACACCCTGCAACCGTTTCTGCTGCTATTCGTGCGTTTGTATTGGGGATGGCAGTTCGTCGTAGATGGCTGGGGCAAACTGCACAACTTGCCGAAGGTCATCGAATACTTCGGCAGCCTCGGATTGCCGGCACCGGGTCCGACGGCATACTTCGTGTCGATCCTCGAACTGGTCGGAGGTGTCCTACTCGCGCTTGGACTGGGAAGCCGTCTCATCGCCCTCCTATTGACCGGCAACATGACCGTAGCCTACATCGCTGGCGATCGCGAGGCCCTGCTGTCCATCTTCTCCGATCCCGACAAGTTCTCCGCCGCTGCTCCATTCACGTATCTCATGGCCTCGCTGGTTATCCTGATCTTCGGGCCGGGCCGCTTCTCGCTGGACTACCTGATCGCACGCCACGGGCAGCAGGGCTCCGTATGAGCTGGTGGCAAGGCGACCGTGGCCCCTCGGGAATCAAGATTTGAAGCACATGCAGTTTTCGCCCGGCCGGCGTTTGCACCGCATACTCGCAATCTCTGTGATGGCGGTTTGCGCTTTCAGGGCTATCTTTTGGCTGGCATCGGAGCGAGAGCAGGCAGCGGGTCCGGCTACGAGCATCAGTATCTGCGGGTCTACTATCGACGTTCGCTTCCTGGGAGAAACAAGTACGATCTCCCAAACCGACCTGATGAACTGGGTCCATCGTGCAGGGGACGCGGTGTGCACTTACTATGGCAAGTTCCCTGTTCCCCACGTCGGTCTGGATGTTCGAGTCCGCGGAGGAGCCGGCGTCCACGGTGGAGTGACCTACCCCACGAGCGGCGGATACATCAGCATCTCTCTGGGGGCGGACACCACAGTTGCGCACCTCGATGACGATTGGATGCTCACCCACGAGATGATCCACCTGGCCTTCCCCGAAATGGACCGAAAGCATCACTGGATCGAGGAAGGGATCTCGGTTTACGTCGAGCCGATTGCGCGGGTCCAGGCCGGACAGCTTTCGGCTGAGCGAATGTGGCACGATGTCGTACGCGATATGCCGCAGGGCGAACCTGAAGCGGGCGATAAGGGACTCGATCACACGCCGACCTGGGGACGCACGTACTGGGGCGGAGCGATGTTCTGCCTGATGGCTGATGTCCGTATCCGAGAGCAAACGCACAACCAGAAGGGACTGCAAGACGCGCTGCGGGGCATTCTTGCAGCAGGTGGAAACATCACGCAGGATTGGGAGATCGAACGCGCGTTTGCGGCGGGCGACAAGGCTACAGGTACCACTGTGCTTACCGATCTGTATCAGGAAATGCGCGACAAGCCCGATCCAGTGGATCTCGCGGCATTATGGAAACGACTGGGGATTCAACGCCAACCGGATGGGTCAATCAAGTTCGATGCCAGCGCACCCGAAGCCGAAATACGCGGTGCCATCACTCGCCCCTACCCCAAGGCACAGCAAGGGCAACGGTGAGAGCTTCGCGCGAGACTGGAAGCTTAGAGGTAGACCCGCTCCTGGGCGCGAATTGCGCGATAGCGTTCGAAGACCCTGCGGTCGCTTTCCAGTCCGAGCGCCGATCGCAAGCTGCTTCCGCGGAAGGTGTGCGACAGCATGCGCGGCCAATTCTTAAGAACGAACCACGGTTCCTTAGCGATGACGGAAGGCATGTGCGCGGTCTTCATCCAGCGTTCTTTCCGCCAGCGCTCGTACTCAATCTCTTCGGGCGCGAGGTGTTCCGTCGCAACCACGGCAGTCGTGCCATCGTATTCTTCGAGCCGCTCGATCTTGATAAGGTTGCGGGCGCGGAAGTCCTTCGTCATCGGGGTGCCGGGATAGGGCGTGGGGTGCTGAATGTAAGGCCAGTCAACGTACTTACGCGCGAAGTCGAGGTTGGTGCGGATGGAGTCGAGAGTGTCATCGGGATTGCCGACGATCAGGCCGCCTACGACGTACATCTTGTGCTTGTGCAGGATGTCAATTGCACGAATGCTGGCATTGCCGGTGCGCTTGCCGTCTTCGCGAAACGAGTTCTTGGCCGAAGCCTTCAGGTACACCAGGTCGTCTTCCAGGATGTTTTCTATCCCCAGAAACACGTAACGGAAGCCCGCCTTTTGCATCAACGGCGCAAGCGTCTCCCCGTGCATGGCGATAGGCGAGGTCATAGCCTGAACGGTGTACGCGATGTCGTTCAGCCCGGCATCGATGATGGCCTGGCACAGCGCCTCGAAGCGCTTAATGTTCAACGAAATGTTGTCGTCAACCAGGAAGATTGCTCGCGCTCCGTTGTCCCGGGCATCACGAATGTCGGCCAGCACGCGGTCGAACGAGTAGGTGTGAAAATTGCGGCCGCGCATCTCGATAATCGAACAGAAGCCGCAATCGAAAGTGCAGCCGCGCGAGGTCTCGATCACGTCAACCTGCCTGCCCATCATGGTGTAGCCACCGAGCACGCGCGCCTTGCGATTGGGCAACTTGATCTCGTCGCCTTCCAAGGTGTGCACGGGACGAGGAATGTTTTCACGCCACGTCGTGCCTTCGCGATAGGTCAGGCCCGCGATTCCGTCGTAACTATGACCGTTTTCCAGGGCGCGCAACAACTCGCGGAAGGTCAGTTCGCCCTCACCGCGCACGATGAAGTCAATGCCAGTTCCCTGCTCGCGGTAAGCATCCGAGGCGAGACTGGGATCGTAGCCGCCCACTACAACTCGTACTCCGGGCTTCAGCGAGCGGACCAGTTCAACCACGCGAAAAGCGGTCTTGCGCTGGAAGGTCATGACCGACAGTCCAACGATGTCGGGATCGAGTTCGCGCATCAGCCGCTCGACGGTCGGCCGGACACGTTGCTGCACAAGAATAAGGTCGGCAACTGCGACTTTGTGGTGAGGATCGACATTGCCCGCCAGTGAGGTCAGGCCCCCGTTCGGCATACGCACCGCGACGGTGGGCATGTGCTCGAACGAATCGGGCATGGAGAGCAGGAGTACTTTCAAGATGCGGCTCCTTCGAGTTTTGCCGAGGGCCCCACAACGGCCTGAGTGCATAAATGGTACACCGAAATCCCTGCGACGGGAGAAGCATGGCCGCAGTTTGCGGTTCGTCTTTCGAGCAAGTGGGCAGGAGCTCTCAACCTGATGTGCGCAGGCCGAGGTGTAAACTTCCAACCATTACAATGTAATCGGCATAGTAGTACAGGCAGCGGCGGAGGAGGGTCATGCGCCGCGTCCTGAATTTAGCAAGGAGGCTTATGATTCGCAGAGTCTTGATCACCGCATTTCTTCTGATTATGACGATTTCCGCTGTTGGCCAGAGCGCGTCCGGCCCAGCGATCGTGGCGGGAGCGGACCTGAAGAAGGTCGTGCCTGATAGTTACTTCTTCCGTGGGTTGAGCGCGACCACACAGTTGCGCAACTCTTCCGCGATTCACTATCCCGACGACTTCTATGTCATCGTCGGACTGGTCGACACTTCGGGATACTCGTCTGACGTTAAGGCGAAATACAACGGCATGTTCATCACCGAGAAGACGCTTAAGTTTGGCGGCAACACGCTGGGCCCCGGGCAATACGGCATGGGCTACACAGCGGACGGCAAGTTTCACATATTGAGCGTCGACGGGAATGAGCTGCTGGTCGCCGACATTGTGACGGACGACAAGTTGGCTCGCCCGCAACCGCTGAAGATCGTCATGGACGGAGCGACGGCGAAACTCTACCTGGGAAAGAAGTACGTGACCTTTTTCGCGGTAGGTTCGACCGGGGTTCCCGCGCAGTGACATTGTTCTCGCGTGGGGTGCGGTACGTCTAAACAGGCTGATCAGAAAGTCGTGAAAAGCGGATTGCTCGTGGGCTCAAGCCCACTCGGAATAACAATAATGAAGGACTTATACGGCGCACCTGAAGGTGCGCCCCTTCAAACAACTTGAAACCAACCTCTTCCCCAGTCTGCGAAGCCGTGACCTTCAAAACTAACTTATGAGAATCGTTTCGAGATTTGTCAAAGTATTCGCCTTACTCGTCGCCGTCGCGATGTCAAACGCCGTCGCGCAGAGCAAGCCCGAAGCACCTGCGCCATTCGATGTGCGCGAGTACTACACGAAGTATGAGTACTCGATTCCCATGCGCGACGGGAAGAAGCTGTTCACAGCGGTCTATGTGCCCAAGGACAGCTTGCACTCTTACCCTTTCCTTATGGATCGGACCCCTTACAGCGTCGCTCCCTATGGCGTCGATAACTACCGGACTGTGGTCGGGCCGTCGGAAGCATTCGAGAAGGCCGGTTACATCTTTGTCTATCAGGACGTGCGCGGGCGCTATATGTCGGAAGGTACGTTTATCGAGATGCGGCCGCACATCGATCACAAGTCGTCAAACAGCGATGTAGACGAAAGCACGGACACCTACGACACGATTGAGTGGCTGCTGAAGAATGTCCCCAACAACAATGGACGCGTCGGCATCTGGGGAATTTCCTATCCTGGATTCTTTACCTCGGCCAGTATCATCGACTCGCATCCCGCGCTGAAGGCCGCATCGCCACAGGCTCCCATGACCGACCTGTTCATGGGCGACGATGCCTACCACGGCGGAGCTTTCATGCTGGCGGCCAACTTCGGCTTCTACAGCGCGTTCAAGCCGCAGAACAATCCGGCGCTGCCGCCCAAGGAGCGACAGTCTTTCGACTACGGCACCGCGAGTGGCTATGACTTCTTCCGAGCGATGGGGCCACTGGCGAATGCCAACGCGCAGTACTTTCACGGTCAGAGTTTTCTTTGGAATGACCAGGTGGGGCATGACACCTACGATGATTACTGGAAGGCGCGTAATCTTGCGCCGCACATGAAGAACATCCACTGCGCGGTGTTGACCGTCGGTGGCTGGTTTGACGCCGAAGACCTGGCCGGGCCGGTGCGCACCTTTCACGCCATCGATCAGAACAATCCGGGAATCTTCAACGCTCTGGTCGAAGGGCCGTGGGTGCATGGTGGCTGGTCGCGCTACGAGGGCCGTCGGCTGGGGTACGTGGACTTTGCTTCCGACACCGGCGATTACTTTCGCGAGAAGATTCAATTCCCGTTCTTCGAGGCGTATCTGAAGGGCGATGGCAATGCGAAACTGCCCAAGGCCTACGTCTTCGAAACCGGAACAAACGCCTGGCGGCAGTACGACGCATGGCCTCCGAAAAACGCGGAATCGAAAACGCTCTACTTGAACGACAAGGGACGCCTCACGTTTGATCCGCCAACTTCGCCGGGACAGGTCTTCGACGAGTACGCGAGCGATCCTGCCAAGCCGGTGCCGTTCGTGGGCTACACCGCGATGGGAGTTCCGCAAGAATATATGGATTCCGACCAGCGCTTCGCCGCTTCCCGCACCGATGTGCTCGTGTACCAGACCGAAGACTTGCAGGAAGACGTCACCATCGCCGGCCCGGTGTCTCCGAAACTGTTCGTCTCCACCAGCGGCACAGACTCCGACTGGGTGGTGAAGTTGATCGATGTCTATCCGCCGTATTATCCCGAGCCCGATGCCGACAAGCCCGAGGCGCCGCGCAAAGATGTTGGTCTGCCCGTCGTCAAGATGGCGGGCTTTCAGCAATTGGTAAGGGGCGAGCCCATGCGTGGCAAGTTCCGCAAAAGTTTTGAACATCCCGAGCCGTTCGTTCCCGGCAAGATGGAAGAGGTCAGCTTCGAGATGCCCGACATCAACCACACCTTCCGGCGCGGACATCGCATCATGGTGCAGGTGCAGAGTTCGTGGTTCCCGCTGACGGACCTGAATCCGCAGACCTTCGTTAACATTCCAGACGCCAAGCAGTCGGATTTCCGCCCGGCTACCGAGCGCGTGTATCGTTCGCAAAGTGCGCCATCGGGGATCGGAGTGCTGGTTGTGCGGCCCTAGTCAACGGTGAGCGTCGCGGAATGAACAAAACCCACTCAAGCAAAGGCTGCTTGAGTGGGGCACCCGCGTTCCCAGGCTGGCGCCGAAAGAACCGGCGCGAACTTGGGGCGCCCGATCAATTTCAGGCCTGTGCTGCCAGTCCATTGTTTGAAATCCAGCGTGCGGGCAGTTGCGGCTTTGCCTTGGGCAGGATGTCGAGGTACATGACCGCATAGCGGAAGGCCATCACAGCCGCCGCAATGACAAGCACGCTTGAAGCCAGCTCGGTCCACTTCGGAACGTAGTGTGTTCCCATCGCGGCCTGCAACGCGTTGATGGACACGTTCAGCCGGTTGACGATGAATCCGGCGACAACGATGGCGCACGTCCAGTACAAGCCATCCGGACTGTTGCGCACTCGTTCGAAGCTCAGCAGCACAATCGGGATGACCATCAGCATTGCGACTTCCAGCCAGAAGTAGCCGGCTTCGCTCGTGCGTTGGAATGCGTAATGCAAGGCGTGGTTTCCGGCCAAGTCGAGCAGGCGGAAGAACACGAATACGATTAGCAACATCTGGATCATGCGACCGCAGTCGCTGAGGATGCTAAAGTCTACGCGCACATTCAGTGAACGCATTGACAAGTAAACCGCCATCACGGTGAGAGCCAGGCCAGCGGGAATCGCGGACATATAGAAGATGGCGTGCATGTTCGACGAATACCACAGGGGATGTACTTTGCCTTCGGCGATGAGGTAGAGGCCGCCGAGGAAGGACTGGTGCATGGACGAGAGCAACACACCGGCCAGCACTACTCCGATGAGGATCTTGTGGTGGTAGCGCAGAATGGTTTCACGCAATCCCTTCCAGGGCAGCTTCTCGATCACCGCGGGTGCGAACTCAAAGGTCAGCACGGTGAAGTAGGTCATGATGCAGACGCACACGTCGAACAGGACGGAGCGTTCGTTCCACATGACCACCGGATGCCAAAAGCGCCAGGGCAAACCAATCTCGTAGAGGTAACCGACCATCACGGTGCAGTAGCCGAGGAAGGAAATCAGGATCGACGCCCGAAGGATGGGGCGATAACGTTCCATGCCCAGCAGATAAACTGCCGCGCTGATTCCGAAACCGGCCGCGGAGAGGCCCACGCCACAAAGGGTGCCCAGGCCGACCCACAGGCCCCAGGGCATCTGGTCGGAGAGATTCGTGCTGGCGCGGAAGCCCTCGAAGAACCGCACGTACGTGGCATAGATGCCGGTGACAAATATGATGGCTACGATGACGCGCCATAATGTAATTTCAGAACGAATTCGCGCTGTCATGGTTAGCTCCTTTCCTCTTTTATCCGGTTGATGGTCAGTTTTTCTTCCGCTTCGGCGAGAGCAACCTCGCGGCGACGCTGCGTGATCCAGTAGAGGGCCGACAGAATTGTTCCGCCCATGATCACAACCTTGGGCGAGTCGCCCATTGCGGCTGTGGTCAGAGTTGGCAGCGGCTGGTTGCCAGTCGGAAGCGGCTTGAAGCCGAGCTTTTCGAACTCTACGTCGGAGACGAACAGCACCGAGCCTCCGCCTGCTTCTGTGGTGCCGTAAATCCGCGGAACGTAACTCGAGTCAGTGCGGATGCGGTTCCACGCGTCGGCGATTAACTTATCGCGGTCGCCGAAGATGCTGGCTTGCACCGGGCAGGCTTCCGTGCAGGCGGGCTGTCCACCGGTCTTCACGCGCTCGGAGCAGAGGTCGCACTTCTTCACGAAGGGAGCCAGCTTGCTCCACTGGTACCGCGGCACCTGGTACGGACAGGCGAGCATGCAATAGCGGCAGCCGATACATTTGTCGGCGTCGTAAACCACCGGTCCCAGGGCGGTCTTCTTGATCGCGCCCACCGGGCAGGCCGAGGCGCAGGCCGGATCGTTGCAGTGCATACAGACCTTGCGGACGAACTTGTCGCTGCGGGATTCGATCACCGTGAAGGCAGTATCCGAGAGGGTTGGCTCGGGATCGGTATTGAAACCGTGCAACTGTTTGCAGGCAGTCTCGCAGCTGCCACAGCCGATGCAGCGTTTGATGTCGATCAGCATTGCTTTCTGTTTTGGCATGGCGTTCTCCTTGGTTCTTTTTTGGCAATCGGGGCTATGTCAGGAAAAATTCTTTGACCAGCTGCTGTTGCACGCTGGCATCGACCTGAAAAAGCAAACCCTTCATGGGAAGGCCGCCATCTTGCGCCAAAGCCGGGCTGAGTTGCTGCATCATCCCGCCGAGGCGGGCGATGCTGTTCTGCATCCACGCCGGAACGATCGGTCCCCGCAACAAGTTCTTGGTGTTGGTTGCCAGTTCCGGAGCTTTCACGACGCAGAGCCAGCCATTCTTGTAGGGGTCTTCCGTGACGAGGTTGGGGTTCTTCAGCACTTCGTGGTTCACGGATATCAGGACACCTTCGACGGGTGAGAGCATTTCAACGCTCTTCTCACCGTGCTTCACTGTGCACAGCTTCTGCCCTTGGCGAACCCAGCGGTTCAGATCGGCGAGTTCAACGGCGTCAACCTGGCCGAAAAGATTTCCAGCAAAGGCATCGATGCCGACGCGAGCGTTCTGGCGCCCTTCGTCGTGAACCCAGGTGTGGCCGGGATGGAAGCTATAGCTCTCGGGAACTTCGAACCCAGCGGTCTTGATCATTCTTGGTATGCCCACCTTCTGAGATGGTGCAACTTGTACAGCCGCCACCGGCACTTCGGGCCGACGGAAATACATGATGGAAAGAATTAAGAGGAAGGTAAGAAGTACAAATAAGATCGACATAGGGCCTCCTTGCTCCAGGACAACCGTCAACCAACCAGCCGCTCGAACCGAATGGAGCACGAGTTCGATTCGAAGTGCCTGGCTTGGCGGGTACCGCTTGGAACGAATGTGTCGAGATTCATGGCCTCATGCTCCACTCTTGCTAGAGCACGTGGAGTGCAATTCTCGCGGAGCATGAATTTGCTGATTAGAAAGCTCTTAGATTTCGCTGTGTGAGGTCAAAACGGGAATCGCTGCATTCCGCAGGGGTGGTCGTGCGTTTTGCAGTAGTGCGAGACGCTGCTAGGTAACTTCCTGAAGCTTCTTGAGTCGGCGCATCAGCGAGGTGGGATGAATCCCAAGAATCCGAGCAGCATGTGTTTTGTTCTGTCCTGTAGCGTTCAAGACATCCTGGATGTAGTGGTCTTCCAACTCACTTAGCGTGACGAACTGATCTCCAGTAGGTGAGAGATCGTAGGCCGAGAGCGGTCCTACCTGTGGCGACGACGCCTCGTGATCACGCACCTCCTCTGGAAGATCAGCAGCATCGATCTCAGTTTCCTTGCAGAGGATCATGGTCCGCTCAATAACATTGCGCAATTCGCGGATGTTGCCCGGCCACGGGTAATTCTTGAGCAACTCCGCCGCTGCCGGAGTGAATCCGACGAAGCTTTTCTTCAGATCCTTATTGAACTGGCCAATGAAATCAAGCGCCAGGGGAACAACGTCTTCCTTGCGCTCACGTAGCGGCGGGATGAACAACGGCAGCACGTTGAGCCGGTAATAGAGATCTTCGCGAAACTCACCTTTCGCCACCGCTTCTTTCAATAGCGTGTTGGTGGCGGCAATGATGCGGACGTTCGCCTGGATCACTTTGGTCCCACCCAGACGCATGAATGTACCCTCTTCCAAAACACGCAACAGTTTGGCTTGCAAGCTCGGAGAAGTATTGCCAATCTCGTCGAGGAAGAGCGTTCCTCCAGTAGCCTTCTCGATGAGGCCTTCTTTGCGGCGGCGGGCATCGGTGAATGCGCCAGGTTCGTAGCCGAACAACTCGCTTTCGAGAAGCGTGTCGGGCAGGGCTGCGCAATTGAGGCTGATCAGTGGCATCTGCGCGCGAGGGCTGTTGTAGTGGATCGCCTTCGCCAGCACCTCTTTGCCGGTGCCGCTCTCGCCCTGAATCAGAATCGTGGTGCGCTCGCTTTCAGCTGCGCGGCGGGCCATCTGCAAGATCTCGCGCATGACCGGGCTCATGGTAACGACGCGTCCGAAGTCGTAGAGGCCCTTAGCGTTTTGCACGGTATCGTGTACGCGCACCCGCAAGGCAAGCATTTCGGCAGCGCGCTGCAACGTGTTCACCATGTCAGCGACGTGGAAGGGCTTGATCAGGTAGTCGTAAGCGCCGAGTTTCATCGCCTCCACCGCACGATCGACCATGTGGTAGGCGCTCATCATCAGGATGATCGTGGCGGACGAGCTGACCTTCGCCTGACGCAAGACATCGATGCCATCCATGGCGGGCAGCACCACGTCGAGCAGGGCGAAGTCGGGCTTTTCGTCGGCGAGGATCGGCAGCGCCTCTTCGCCACTCATCGCCAGAAACACTTCGAAGCCTTCGTCCCCGAGCGCACGTCCCAGCGTCCGCAAGGTCAGCGCCTCGTCATCGACGATCAGGACGGAGTAAGGCATGACTACGCGATGACCTCCTGGTATTCGGTAGCGGTCTTACCTGGCTGATGAACCGGCAAGGTTACACGAACGGACGTTCCGGCACCGGGAGTACTCTCCAACTGAATGTCGCCCCCGTGACTGCGGATATAGCTTTGGCTGATGCTGAGTCCCAGACCAGTACCCTTGCCGCGCTTGGTGGTGAAGAAAGGTTCGAAGACATGCGGCAAAATGTCAGCAGGAATTCCGCTGCCCGAATCGCGCACGCGCAGTTCAATGATGCGAGCGGACTGCTCCATCGCGGCCGAAATGGTAATGCTGCCGCCTGCAGGCGTGGCTTGTGCGGCGTTCAACAGCAGGTTCATCAGGATCTGCGATAACTGATTCACGTCAGCGGTGATTGCCGGCAGGTCGAGCGGTACGCGATTCGCCAACGTTATGTGGCGAAACATGGGCTGGTGCTCGACGAATTTTAATGTCTCCGCAACCAGCTTGAACAGGTTCACCTTGCCCAGCAACAGGGGACCCGGCCGCGCGTAATCCAAAAGGCCCCTCACCGCCGAGGAGATTCGTTTCGTGCCCTCGATACACTGTTCGACCTCGACGCGTTGTTCGCCAGACGTGCTTTTCCATTCCAGTTCGAGGTGCGACATGATCCCGAGCAGAGGATTGTTGATCTCATGCGCCGCCCCCAGAGCGAGTTGCGCAAGCGAGGCGTACTTCTCGTACTCGGCAAGTTGGGAATCGAACTGCATCTTCTCTTTAGCCAGCTCGCGCTCTTCTTCCAGCCTGCGCACTAGTTCTTGCTGCGCCAGGTTGCGTTCGTATTCGCGATGGTCGGCGAGTTCCATGGATCTCCGGAGTTCCTGCTTTGTTACTTTCAGGCGAGTACGCGCCAGGCAGGCCACGATGACCAACAGAAGAAAGCCGAGCGCGAAGCCGCTCAGGAAACCGGCGCTGGGCATAGAGGAAGTTTTCGCTTGAGCGGCGACCAAAAGCGGCGAGCTACTTAACACAAACAACGCTGACAAACCGGCAAAACACAGCGGAGCACCGTTCGCACGGGTGTGCGACGGTCGGGGTCCTTCCTGTCGCGAAAGCCAGCGGAGCATGTAGCTCTCCCTTTAGACCTTCGCGCTTTTTGTCCGGAAGAGCAGTGATTGCAGTCACTTGCGAGGGTGATGTGAGACGGGCGAGAGTGGTTTCGGGAGGGTGTGCAGAACTGAGTGCCAGATCCGGACTCTAGATAAGGATGCCGCCAACAATGGTTCGCACGACTTCTCCAGCCGGCGTGAACACTGCGATGTCGGCGTCCGCTCCGACGGTCAGGTGTCCTTTACGCTTTCCGATTCCCAGCACGCTCGCAGGATTAAACGTAGCCATACGAATTGCATTTTGCAGGCTGACGTTGGCGAACTTCATCGTGTTGCGGACTGCCCGGTCGAGCGTCAGAACGCTACCCGCCAGCCTGCCATCGAACTCACAGCGGCCGTCGCGCACCTGCACTTCCAAGCCGCCAAGCATGTAGGTTCCGTCGGGCATGCCAGTGGCGCTGATGGCGTCGGTAATCAGCACTGCGCCTTCCACTCCCTTGGCGCGCACGAACAAATCGACCATTACCGGATCGACGTGGATGCCGTCCACAATAATGTCTGCGGTCACGGTGCGGTCAGTCAGAACAGCGCCCAGCAGTCCGGGATCGCGATGGTCCAGCGGACGCATCGCATTAAATGTGTGCGTCGCATGACGCGCGCCTGCCTCGATCGCCGCACGAGCTTCCGGCAACTTGGCATCGGAGTGCCCGACGCTAACGCAAACCCCACGCCGGCTAGCTTCGGCGATCAAGTCAATCGCGCCTTCGATTTCCGGAGCGATGGTCATTACGCTGACGTGTCCGCTGGCCGCCTGCCACATGCGTTCGAACAATTCGTGAGATGCCGGCTGCAGCAGCGCGGGAGGATGAACCCCTCGCTTTGCGTGACTCAAGAACGGCCCTTCGAAATGCACTCCGAGTGGCTTGGCTCGTGTGCCATCGCCATTATTGCTAGTTGCACGCTGCACGGCGTTGCCCAGCGCGTCCAACGAGCGCATTGTCGCATCGACGGGCGCGGTCACCGTCGTTGGACAGTAGCTCGTGACGCCGTGCTTCGTCATCAAGCGCTCGATCGCAGCCAGGCTCTCGTCGGAGCCTTCCATGACATCGTGTCCAGCGCCGCCGTGGATGTGAAGGTCTATCAACCCCGGAGCCAGCACGGCATCGCCGAAGTCGATCACCTGTGCATTGGGCGGAACGGACACTTCGACCCTGGTGCCGACGGCTGTAATGACGCCGTCTTCGATCATTAGTATTGCGTCGTCGATCGCTTCCAGTGGAGTAAACAACTGCCGCGCCAGCAGAACCGTTACCAAGTCTGGACCTCGTGCGCTCGTGTACGCTCAACGATGCCGTCGCACTCGCTAAGCCTGAGATTGCAGAATGAGTTTACGGTTTTGACGGCGAAATGCCCAACTCGGTACGTCCAAACGCGCGAGCCCTACGCAACTCCAACGGGCGAAGCATCCCGCAGCAACTCTGTTATACTGACGATTGGCGCGTTGTTCGAAAGCTCACGCCCGTGAGGCCCGCGTCGTATCTTCCTCAATTGCGGGGAGGGTTGCAAGCATGTCGGGGAGTGGCTCAGCCTGGTAGAGCACCTGGTTCGGGACCAGGGGGTCGGAGGTTCAAATCCTCTCTCCCCGACCAATCTTTTCAATAACATCCGTTGGGTTAGGGTCGGGTTTATCACCCTGGGGATCCCAAAAGGGGTCCTACAAATCGCCAGCCCCGTCGTTGCTTGAGTTCTTTGACGGTTTCGCGACGTTTGTTTTTTCTTCCTTCTCTTCAGGCTCGGTCATCACCGCTTCGACATGACGAGAAGTGACCGCGTTGGTTCCGGCACAACCTGAAGTACCCTTCGGATTTCCACCAGCGGAAGCAACACCGGGGGTTTGACCGTGCGTTTCCTTGGCAGCTTCACGCCGACGGCCGGGTTCTTCAACAGCATCTCTCACGCAATTGCCTGGTTCAGCGCTGCGCGGAGCGTGCCGTGAACGAGCTTGATGGTCTTCGGCGAAAGCCTATACGGTCGGGAGTTTGAGAAGGAGCAACATTTGCCTTACGTGGGACTGACTGCGATGAGCCATGCCCGCCAAGGTCTCAATTCTCAATCCCGCGCGGCGGCCGAATTCGAACATGATGCCTTGGTTGATTGGATTCTCGTTTTCGCAGAATTGGCGGAGATTAACGGCAAACGGGTAAAGGTCGGGAGGTACTTGCAAGTTCATCAGGTGCTCCGGGGAATGAGTTTCACCCTTACACCGGCTGGCTAGTATAGGACTTTCGCTCGGAAACCGAGATTCGGGGTTCAGTTTGCGCGCGGCAGAAGCTGTTTCACGAACACGTGAATCCCTGGCTGAAGAAGCCGCTTTCCGTTGACCCACGAACCGCGAACCCGGGCAATGGGCTGATATTGCCAATTCGGCAACAAGTTAAGTCTTGCAACGTCGCGCCGGAAAACTGAGTGTGGGACGGAGCGTATGAACGTGTCTTCGTTTTGGTTCCTTGCCGCGAAAAGGTCGAGCAGATGAATGAATCAACGGCACAGTTTTATATTTCGTACCCGACGCCCACGGCAGCACCTGACCAAAACCCTTGTTCAAATCAACCGTGTAAGAGCAGCGAAACACAGAGCCAAGAAACGCCGTTTGGGCTGTCTTAAAAGGTATGGGTTTTAAACTGCCGACAGCAGATCTGATAGCTCTAGTACCAATCGTTGGCCTCGTCGACTTGCTTTGATGAAAGCAAATTAACGAGCAAGGCGGCACGAAGATACCGTGCGAGAAAGCAGTGCGCCTCGCTATAATCGGCTGTTCCCATGCCCATCAACCCCGAGGATCTGGCCCGCCAGAACATTGACCGCCTCCAGCGCGTCATTTCTATTGACGAGACGTATAGTGTAGCTATACGCTATACGAATGATTCGGAGCTACCGGCACAAGGGATTGAAGCAGTTTGCCGAGACTGGCTCAAAGGCAGGCATCCAGCCGAAACATGCTCCGCGACTGAGACGGCTGCTGACCGCGCTCGATGTGGCGAGCCGCCCCGAAGACATGAACGCGCCGGGCAACGACCTGCATATGTTAAAAGGCAACCTTGCCGGACACTGGTCGGTGAACGTGAGCGGCAATTGGCGGCTGACCTTTCGGTTCGAGGGCGAAGATGCAGTGTTGGTGGATTACCAGGACTATCACTAGGAGGAGACCATGATTTTCAATCCAGCCCATCCGGGAGAGGTGTTGAGGGATTATATCGGCGAGATGAGCGTCGCGGAGGCGGCCGAGCGTCTGGGCGTTACCAGGGCACACCTGTCCCGCATTCTGAACGGGCGTGCCGGAGTGTCGGCCGCGATGTCGTTGCGACTTTCGGCGGCGCTCGGGACTTCGCCGGAGTTCTGGCTCAAGATGCAGATGCAGTACGACCTGTGGCGAGCGCAAAGCGCGAAGCGGCCGAAGATCCGCCTGTTTCCGCACGTGGCGAAGACCAAAGAGTTGAAGCTGGCCTGAGCCAACATCCATGACCAGTAACGGCATCGTTCAAAAACTCTGGGACTATTGCAACGTCCTGCGTGACGACGGCCTCAGCTACGGTGACTACGTCGAGCAGCTCACGTACCTGCTTTTCCTGAAGATGGCGGATGAGCAGTCGAAGCCGCCTTTCAACCGGCCAGCGATCATCCCGAACGACCTCGACTGGGCCAGCCTGCTTCGTCTGGACGGCGACCCACTCGAGACTCAGTACCGGCACATCCTGACCGAGTTGGGAAAGAGCAAGGCACGCCGGCGTCATCTTCCGCAAAGCGTAGAACAAGATTCAGGACCCAGCGAAGCTGCGCCGCCTGATTGCCGACCTCATCGACAAAGAGCAGTGGATGTCACTCGATGTCGATGTGAAAGGCGACGCCTACGAGGGACTGCTGGAGAAGAATGCGTCGGATGTCAAAGGCGGAGCGGGGCAGTACTTCACGCCGCGCGCGCTGATTGAAGCCATCGTGGACGTAATGCGCCCGGCGCCAGGGCAGACCATTCACGATCCGGCCTGTGGGACCGGTGGATTCCTTCTCAAGACGAACGCCTACATCAGCAATCCCGAACGCTACCAGCTCGACGTAGACCAGAAAAAGCATCTGAAGTTCGACGCCCTGAGTGGCACCGAGATCGTGGACGCTGCGGCCCGGCTCGCCGCCATGAATCTCTATCTGAACGGCATCGGCGGCGACCAGTGCCCCATCGTAGTCGCTGACAGCTTGAATCAGAAGCCTTCGACAGCCTACGACATGGTGCTCACCAATCCGCCGTTCGGTAAGAAATCGAGCATCACCGTCATCAACGAGGAGGGAGAAGAAGCGAAGGAGAGCCTGGTCGTGGTGCGTGACGACTTCTGGGCCTCGACCAGCAACAAGCAGCTTAACTTCTTCCAGCACGTAAAGAGCTGCCTGAAGATTCAAGGACGAGCGGCAATCGTGGTGCCGGACAATGTGCTATTTGAAGGCGGAGCGGGAGAGACGGTTCGCCGCAAGCTGCTGCACGAGTGCGACGTCCACACTCTGCTGCGCCTTCCGACGGGCATCTTCTATGCCCAAGGTGTGAAGGCGAACGTGTTGTTCTTCGATCGCAAACCTGCCAGTGAGAAACCGTGGACGACGACGCTGTGGATTTACGACTTTCGAACCAACGAGCACTTCACGCTGAAGACGAATCCGCTGAAGCGAACTGATCTGGATGATTTCGTCGCCTGCTACAACCCGGAGAATCGCCACGAGCGGAAAGAGACAGAACGGTTCAAGTCATTCGCCTACGACGACCTGATCAAGCGCGACAAGGTCAGTCTCGACATCTTCTGGCTGAAGGACGACAGCCTGGAAGATTCGGCTAATCTGCCCGACCCAGACGTAATCGCGGCGGAGATCGTCGAGGACTTGCAGGCCGCGCTGGATCAGTTTGCGCAAATTGCAGCGGAGCTGCGCAAGTGAAGGCTACGAGCGGATTTCCCATCTCAATTAAATAGAGACTTAAGGGCGCACAGATTCGAAGGCACTGGCCGACTTCTCAGTACCAATTCGCACGTTCCCCACCTGGATTGCCGCTCGATAGCCGACAACCCGCCCACTGGCCGCTCTCATACGGAACGTGACAGATGTTAGACTGCACGCAATTGTGAAGTTCCAGATGCCGACGATGATTACGATTTCAAAAGAGGACTATCTGAAAGCCATCGCGGAAGCGGAAGCCGAGGGTCAGACAGTTATTCCGGCGACCCTTGCTCATTGGCTATCCGTGACCAGACCGGCCGTAACGTTTGCTCTGAAGCGCCTGACCAAGGATGGCCTCGTGTCCGTCAAGAGCGACGGGCATATTCGGCTTACCTCGCAAGGTCGGGAAATCGCCGAACGCACGATCGTCCGTCATCACCTGATCGAGCGTATGCTGTCTGAGATTTTCGGAATGCCCTGGTACGCGATCCACGACGAGGCGGAACGGCTGGAGCACGCGGTTTCTCCCGCGTTTGAGAAGAAGCTGGTCGAAAAGCTCGGGCATAAGGACACTTGCCCTCATGGAAACGAGTTGGTTCTCCGCAGCCCAGCGGAGCGCCGCAAGCGCGGATTGCGTCTGCTCAGCGAGTCAGAACCGGGCTCAAGATATGTGGTTGCCAGTGTTTACGAGCGTGACCGGCAGCTCTTGGAGTTCTTCGAGAATGAGGGAATCCGCCCGGGAGTTCGCATTGCGGTGGAAGCCCGAAACTACGATGGAACGGTTTCTCTGTCGATCGGAAAGCATCAGATTCGTCTTGGCGCGTCCGCCGCCGAGAGGGTCTGGCTGTCAAAAGCATAATATTCACACAGGTGTTTACTATAGTTAACGCATCATGGTGTATCCTGATTTCCAGGTAAAGCACGGGCCGGTCTTTCGCCAGCCCTGAATTTCCTGGAGGGATTTGCCGTGAGATCGGGTTCCAAGCGCCGTCTGCGCCTCGTGCTCCATCTCACTCTCTTTGCCAGCGGGTGATGGCCAGCAACACCTTCTGATGTTGGCAGTTCATCCGCCTATGACTGCGGTCAAGAAAAGACTGTCCAGCACAGCGAACAATGTCGGCCATCTCCAGCGGAAGTCGGCTCATTTAGGGCTTTAGCGGGGGCTCTCGTTTCTGCTTGTCGGTGGACAAAGCCAAGGAGTCCAACGGGCTTGCGGTGGCGCTGAGATGGCGTTTGGATAGATGCAGATAAATGGTGGTCTCTTCCAAATCGTGATGCCCCAGCAGCAACTGAATGGTTCGCAGATCAGCGCCGTCTTCTAACAGGTGGGTGGCGAAACAATGGCGCAAGGTGTGGGGATGGATGTTTTTCTCCTGCAGGCCAGCGCGTCGGGCGGCCTGGCGGCAGGCGTGATACACGGCCTTGGGGGTGATCGGATGCTCCGCCGTATGGCGACAGCCCCCCGGGAACAACCAGTGGGAGGGTTTACGCTTTAACCCGCGCCAATACTCGTGCAGTGCCTCCAGCAACTTGGGGCTGAGCATGACGTCACGATCCTGGCGACCCTTGCCCCCTTGGATGTGGATGACCATCCGCTGACTATCAATATCGCTGACCTTCAGGCGCGCCAGTTCAGCACGTCGCACACCGGTGGCATAGAGCGTCATCAGTACTATGCGGTGAAAAGGAGTCTGTGTCGCGTTGATCAGACGAGCGACCTCCTCTTGACTGAGAATGATCGGTAGCTTCAGAACTCTCTTGGGATAGGGAGTTTCGGCCGCGCTCCAGGCCCGCTTGAGGGTCTGGATGTAGAAGAAGCGCGGAGCTGCCAACCGCTGGTTCACCGTATTCGGCGCCAACTTCCACTTCTTAAACAATGCGGCTTGGTACTCGCGGATGTGTTGTGGGCCCAACTGTTCGGGCGAACGGTGGAAGTACCGGGAGAAGTGTTCGACGGTGCGAACGTAACAATCGATGGTGGTCTGGGTGACGTAACTTCGATTGTGTAAAAAGCGAGAGGGTGTAAGTTGGCTTTGGCCTTGACAAGCTGAAGCCATTCTCACAAGGAGACTTACACCCATGGCGAAGGTAACACCCATCACCGAGCAGTTCCAACATTTCGTCAGCGAGCTGAAAGAGAGTTTTTGGGGCGACCTGCAGGGACAGGTGCAGCAGAGCATGCGCCGGCTGTTCGAGCTGCTGTCAGAGCGGCAACGCGACCTGTACATGGTGCGCCCGCGTCATAGCCGGCAGAAGCCGCGTCAGGATTACCGCAACGGCTATTACGCGCGCGACTTTGTGACTCGCTTTGGGACCCTGCGTTTGCGCATTGCCCGCACTCGCAAGCGCGGTTTTCTGCCGGAGGTGCTCAAGAAGTTTCAGCGGCGGGCGGAAGAAGTCTCACTGTTAATTCGCGAGGCCTTTTTGCGGGGCATTTCGACCCGCCAAGTCGGGCGGGTGGTGGGCATTGTGACCGGCGAAGTGGTCAGTCCGCAAACCGTGTCCCGCTTGAGTCGCGATCTGGATGAAGCGGTACGGCAGTTTCATCAGGCGCCGCTGCAGGACGAATGGGCGTACCTGTTCCTGGACGGGGTGAGTTTGCGAATGCGACGGCCCAGTGGGCGGCAGCGGGTGCACATGCTGGTGGCTTACGGAGTACGGGCCGACGGTACCCGGCAACTCCTGGGCTTTCTGCGCAGTAAAGGCGAAAGCCAAAGCGCCTGGGAAGGTCTGCTGGAGGATCTGTATCGCCGCAGACTGCAAGGCGAGAAGCTGCTGCTGATCGTCACCGATAGTTGTCCCGGGCTGGCCGCAGCCATCGAGACCGTCTATCCCCGAGCGCTGCATCAGCGCTGCTGGGTACACAAGATGCGCAATATCCTGGAAAAAGTACGCCGTCGCGACCATGACGCGGTGAAAGCCGACGCGCAGGCCATCTATCGCGCTGACAGCCGTCGCCAGGCCGAAGCTGCTTTTCGCGCCTTCCGCCGCCGCTGGCAGGCGCTGTACGGTTCCATGGTGCGACAACTGGAGCGCGACTTGCCGGAGTTGCTGTCGTTTTTCAGCTTTCCCCGGCACCTGTGGAGGAAGCTACGCACCACCAACATCATCGAGCGCTGCTTCGTGGAGGTGCGCCGGCGGACGCGTCCCATGGTGTGCTTCGTGAACGTGAAAAGCGTCGATCGCATCATCTACTCCATCTTCCAGCGCTTCAACCTGGAATGGAAAACCCGCACCCTCCGCGTTTTTACACAAGCAGCTTGACGTCACTCTGTCTGAGCGTAGTTGCGACGGTGGAGTTCTTCGAGCATGATCTTGCGAAGATGGGTCACAGAGAGAAATCTTCCTTTCTCTGCCAGCCACCTTAGATCAGCCCACTCCAAACTGCTCGCCTACGACACGCGTAAGCGTCCGCCGTAGCACGGCTTCGTTCAAGTCGGCATCTGGGAAGTTGACGGCTCCGAAAAACGACATCCGGCGGATCGGGCCTGAACTGGGCGAACCCCTGAGTTATTGATCTTGCTATGTACAGTCTGGCGAGCGACAGCCTCATTTGGTCGACTCAACTGGAACTTCAACCCTGAGTCGACCGTGTTAGTGCCCAGCAACGAGCGCATATCTCTCAGGTTGTTTGTCGAAAGTTTGCTTGCAGCCGGCGCAGCAAAAGTAAAACGAAACGCCCCGAAATTCAGACTTGTGTTTAGCCTTGCCGACATCCACCGTCATCCCGCAGATCGGGTCGCGAGCCTCTGGTGTCAGCACAGGAAGCACGGCTTCGCTCACTGGTTGCACTGCATTCGTCTTTCTCACCTGAATGATTTCAGCAAGAATGCTGACCGCGATTTCCTCGGGCGAAGAGGCATGAATGTCGAGTCCGGCGGGTGCCCGGACTCTGGCCAGTTTGTCGGCGGGAATACCTCCCTCTTTCAAAGAGTCGAGCGTCTTGACCGCCTTCGTCTTGCTGGCGACGAATGCCACATAGCTTGATCCAGTCTGCAGGGCCCCTTCCAGCGCTTGTTCGTCAGACTCTCCCTGGGTGGACACCACAATGAACGTCTGCGGCGTGATCTTCAGAGGGGCGAGATCGAAATTCGTCTGCACCAGGTCAGCGTCGGGAAAAGTCTCGCGGTCTGCGTCAGGAGCGGCTACGGAGACCGCGTAGCCGATGGCCTTGGCAAGTTTGCAGAGAGTCTGAGCGACAGGAGAACGGCCAAGGATCAGCACGTGCGGCTTGGGAAGCACGGGCTCTATGTAGATATCTAAAGTGCCGCCGCTGTGGCAAGTCATGGTGTAGTCCACAATCCCTTCCTCGGGCGATGACGACGGGCTGATGCGAACCAGCCGCGGTTGGCCGTCGGCCAGCGCTTTGAGCGCCTCTTTCACAATGACGGGTTGCGCGCAACCGCCGCCGATCCAGCCCCAGAGTTTGCCGTCCGCCCGAATGATGGCCTTGTTGCCCGGCTTCCCCGAGATTGGCGCCTCATAACGGACCACCAGGGCAACGGCGAATGGTTCGCCCTTGGCGAGCAGCTCGTCCGCCTTGCTCAGGAATTGATCAAACATTTCAGTTCACCTTGATACAGCTACAGATATTTCTCAAGCGCCAGCAGGCTCTCTAAATTGTGCGCCGGCGCGAAGACGTCAACGTGAGGGAGCGCGGCGCTCATGGCACGGGTAATGGGCTGGTACTCCTTGAGCCCTAAGAGTGGATTGAGCCACAGAAGCTTTTGCACCCGGCTGCGTGTGTGACGAAGCTCAGCTGCCAGCATTTCTGGCGCACCTGTGTCCCAGCCGTCACTCAAAATCATAAAGAATGTGTTACGCGTAAGGATTTTGCGACCGCTCTGGCGATTGAACTCCCGCAGCGATTCGCCAATCTTCGTGCCGCCTGACCATTCCGTCGCCCTTTGCGACAGTGCATTCAGTGCGTCGGAGAGCTTGCGCGCGCGCAGCAGGTCGCTGACTTCAACCACGCTGGTGCTGAAGAGGAAGGTGTCCACGCCCTTGAAATGTTTTTGCAGTACGTAGGCGAAGCGAACTAGAAACAAGCTGTAGAGATTCATGGATCCGCTGATGTCGAGGAAGATCACCAGTTTCTTTTTTTGCTTCTTTCGGCCCCTGAAAGCCAGCGTAATGGGATCGCCCCCGCGTGAGATGTTCCGGCGAATGGACCGGCGCAGGTCCACGCGATCGCCTCGGTCCTCGATCTTCATCCTGCGAGAAAGTCGCACGCTCATCTGCCGCAACAGGCGAAGCGACAGCTTTTCAAGCTCGGCCAGGTCAGTCTGCGATGCTTCAGAGAAATCCACCCGCTTTAGTCGTTGTTGCGAGCTGGCGCCGGAAACCAGCTTGCCTTCGTTGTCTCGCGACGGCGCATCGCTGCTCTGCGCGCTGATGAGCAAGCGCGAATCGTCCGATTGGTTCTTTGTGACCTGGTTGCGACACGGCCGATCCTTCTGGGAATCGGGCTGGTTTCGCTCTGAATTCCAGAATGCGTCAAAGAGTTGACCAAATTGGTCCCATTCTTCCTGCGAGGAACATAGGACCGTCCGCAGCGCGAACGAAATGCGCTGCCGGTCAGTGAGACCGATGAAATTGGCTGCTTCCACCGCCGCTAGAGTCTGGTGCATGCCGACGGGTAGACCGTGGGAGCGGGCGAAGCGGCAGAAGGCCACGATCGAAGCCGCCATCCGATCCGGGTCTTCGCGCATAGTAGTCACTCGTCGGCTCCGCGATAACTTCCTCTGGGTAGAAAAACGCCCGCGCCTAGTTCGATTGTGAAAGCATGTTTTCGATCCCCGCCGCTTTAAGGGCTGCGCCATCTTCCATCGACTTCACCAGGCAGCCTAGCGTTTGCTCAACCGTTTCGACATTCAGGAGGCTGTCTTTGCCCAGAGCCATGGCCGCCTGTGCACAGTCCAGAGTTTCGGCGATGCCTGGGGGTTTCGCGAGTTCCAGTTGCCTAACCCTCTGAACGAGTTGGACGACCTGGATCGCCAACTTTTCTTCGACCTCCGGCAGTCGGGCGCGAACAATCTTCATTTCCTTGTCGAAGCTCGGGTAGTCGATCCAGTGATAGAGGCACCTGCGCTTCAGGGCGGCACTGAGTTCCCGGCTGCGATTGGAGGTCAGGATGACGTATGGGACGTACTTCGCCTTGATGGTGCCCAGCTCAGGCACGGTGATCTGAAAATCGGAGAGCAACTCCAGCAGAAATGCCTCGAACGCCTCATCGGCACGATCGACCTCGTCAATCAACAGCACGGGCGCGGTATGCTCTTCCATGATCGAGAGCAGCAGCGGGCGTTCCAGAAGGAACTCTTTGCTGAAGATATGCTTTTCCTTCTCTTCTACTGTTTGGTCCGATTTCTCCTGCAGCTTGATGGCCAACAGTTGCTTCTGGTAGTTCCACTCGTAAACGGCAGAGCTGATATCCAGCCCCTCGTAACATTGCAGCCTGATGAGACGCGTGGCCAGTGAAGCGGCGAGCACCTTGGCAACTTCGGTCTTGCCCAAGCCGGCGTGTCCTTCGATGAGAAGCGGCTTGCGCAACCGCATGCTTAAGTAGATCGAGGTAGCAAGGGCGGCGTCGGTGACATATCCTAGGCGCTCGAACTCCTGGACGAGCGCATCTACGTCTTTCATCTCATTGGCGCGGGGAGTGTTGTGCGACGGCGACATCATGCACTTCGGCCTGAAAACAGGCCCTTCAACCCCTGCAGCAAACGGCCGAACATCTGTTTGACGGCCTGCCAGGCGATTGATCCGGGCTCAATGGGTACAGGAGGCTTCACCTCGGCAGTGGCGATTGCAGGCTGATCGGAGGGCTGCTGCAGCAATGCCTGGAAGTTCTTGCTGAAGTTCTCGAACATGATGTTGGAAACTTCGGTGATGACGCGCGATCCCATCTGCGCAAGGATGCCAACGACATTGACTTCAGACGTACTGATGACTTGAGTGGCTCCGCCGTCCAATGTCGCGAGTTTGCCGGTCATCGACATCGATGCGCTGCCGCGCCCTCGCACGTCCTGCCCTTTTCCCAAGATTTCAATCTCGTGGTTTTGTGGATCCAGGCGCACAATCTGGACTTCACCCTTATAGTCCGTGACGCTGGGCCCGACCTTCACGCTGATCGAGCCCTTGTAGGTCCTGTCGTCAATCTTCTCGATGATCTGCGCGCCAGGCACGCAGCTAGCGACCTTTGTGGGATCGCTGAGGAAGCTCCATACCTTCTCGATGGGCTCGTTCACCTGAAAGGTCTTTTCGATCCGGAGCGCCACGCTAGCTTACGACCCCTTTCTCCTTGAGTACGTTCCACACCTTCCATGGCGTGATGGGCATGTCGATGTGCCGCACGCCTAGATGCGACAGCGCGTCGACGACAGCGTTGACGAATGCTGCCGGAGAACCGACGTTGGGCGACTCGCCGACACCCTTAGCCCCGAAAGGATGGTGCGGAGACGGCGTGCAGGTTTTGTCTGTCTCCCAGTGAGGAGTTTCGACGGCGGTCGGTATCAGATAGTCCATGAAGCTGCCGCCCTGTACGTTGCCGTTTTCGTCGTAGCCAATCTCCTGCATGAACGCGATCGCCAACCCTTCGGTCAAGCCACCATGAATCTGGCCGTCAACAATCATGGGATTGATAATGTTGCCGCAGTCATCGACAGCAACGAAACGCCGCACCTTCACTTCTCCGGTTCCCTTGTCGATGTCCACGACACAGATGTAAGTCCCGAACGGAAACGTGAGATTTGGCGGGTCGTAGTAGTCCACCGCTTCCAGCCCGGCCTCCAATCCTTCCGGGACGTTGGTATATGCAGCGAACGCGATGTCTTGAATGCTCTTCGACTTGCTGGGTGCACCTTTCACGAAGAACTTGCCGGGCTCCCATTCCAGGTCCTCCTCGCTGCATTCGAGCAGATGCGCGGCGATCTTCTTGGCCTTGTCGCGGATCTTGCGGGCAGCCACTGCAGTCGCCGCTCCCGACACAGGCGTGCTGCGGCTGGCGTAGGTTCCCAGGCCATAGGGTGCCGTATCGGTGTCGCCTTCTTCGACGGTGACGTCAGCCGCAGGTATTCCAAGCTCCTGCGCGACGATCTGCGCGTAAGTCGTCTCGTGCCCCTGTCCCTGGCTCTTGGTTCCCATCCGGCACATCGCTTTGCCGGTGGGATGAATGCGGATTTCGGCGCTGTCGAACATCTTGATGCCGACGATGTCGAAGGTGTGCCCCGGACCGGCTCCCACAGCCTCTACGAAGCTGGAAACGCCGATACCCATCAGCTCGCCCTTCATGCGCTTCTCTTCCTGTTCCTTGCGAAGTTCCTGATAGCCGACTTTATCCAGCGCCAAGTTCATCGCGGCTTCGTAGTTGCCACTGTCGTAGCTCCAGCCAAGGGCTGACTTGTACGGAAATTTGTCTGGCTGGATGAAGTTCTTGCGCCGCAATTCGACGGGGTCGGTTTTCAACTCCAACGCCAGAACGTCAATCGCGCGCTCGATCAGGTAAGCCGCTTCGGTAACGCGGAACGAGCAGCGATAGGCAATGCCGCCCGGGGCCTTGTTGGTGTAGACGCCGTCGACCTCGCAAAACGCTGCCGGATAGTCGTAGGCTCCGGTGCAAATGCTGAACAGACCAGCGGGAAACTTCGTGGGCTGAGCAGCGGCATTGAAGGCACCGTGGTCGGCAAGGGTTTTCACTCGCATGGCCTGGATCTTGCCGTCCTTGTCGGCGGCCAGTTCGGCGGTCATGTGGTAGTCGCGCGCAAAGCCGGTGGACTGCAGGTTTTCCGAACGCGTCTCGATCCACTTCACCGGCCGCCCCAGGGTCAGCGAGCCGACTACCGCGCAAACATAGCCCGGGTAGATAGGAACCTTGTTGCCGAATCCACCACCGATGTCGGGCGAGATCACGCGAATGTTGTTCTCGGGAATTCCGCCGACTATGGCGAACAGCGTGCGGTGAGCATGCGGAGCCTGCGACGTCATATAAATGGTCAGTCTTCCAGTGGCGCGATTGAAATCGGCAACGCAGCCGCAGGTTTCCAGAGGTGCAGGATGGCAGCGCTGGAACACAGCATGCACGTCGGCTTTGACGGCCGCATCCTGAAACGCTTTGTCTGTGGCGGCCTTGTCGCCCACTTCCCAATGGAAGATGTGATTGCTCTTCTCTTCGCGGTCCTCGCGGAGAATCGGAGAACTGGGATCCGTCGCCTTGTGCGGATCGACCAGCACGGGCAGCTCTTCGTATTCCACTTCGACTAGTTCAGCAGCGTCAGCGGCCGTGTAGCGGTCTTCGGCGATGACAAACGCCACTTCCTGCGATTGAAACAAGACCTTCCCGGTCGCCAGCACCATCTGCTTGTCGAAAAACAGAGTAGGCATCCAAGCCAGGTTGGCCTTGGCCAGGTCTTCGCCGGTGATGACCGCCAAAACTCCCGGCAACTGCTTCGCCTTCTCCGTGTTGATGCTCTTCAGGCGAGCGTGCGCGTATGGGCTGCGGACTAACTGCCCGTAAACCATGTCGGGCAGGTGAACGTCGTCCACGTAATTGCCCTTGCCCTGGTTGAATCGCAGGTCTTCCTTGCGCTTGATGGAGTGGCCCATGCCACCGACTTCGGGAGTTGTCTGAAACATTACTTTGCCCCTCCTTGCTCCATCTTGTCCGCAGCGTACTGCACGGCTTTCACAATGTTTTGATATCCGGTGCAGCGGCACAGATTGCCGGAGATTCCCCAGCGAATGTCTTCCTCGCTGGGCTTGGCAGTCTTTTGCAGCAGCGCATAGGAGGACATCAGCATGCCTGGCGTACAGAAGCCGCATTGCAGGCCGTGCTCTTCCTTGAAGCCTTCCTGCAGAGGATGCAGCTGACCGTCCTTGATCAGTCCTTCCACGGTGAAGAGCTCACAACCGTCAGCCTGTGGGGCGAACATCGTGCACGACTTGACCGTCTTGCCGTCGAGCAATACGGTGCATGCGCCGCAGTGGCTGGTATCGCAACCGACGTGCGTGCCGGTGAGTCCCAGCACCTCGCGAATAAAGTGAACCAGGAGCAGCCGGGACTCAACTTCGGCCTCGCGCTCGCGGCCATTCACTTTGACGTGAACTACTTGCTTCTTCGCCATCTTGCGATCCTCCGCAAACTATTTGCCGGCGCGCTCGACCGCGCGTGACAGAGCACGAAATGCCAATTCCTTGACCAGACCCTTTTTATATTCCGCCGGGCCGCGCAGGTCCGCGCTGGGTTGCGCCGCGTCCGCAGCTAATTGAGCAGCCTGCCGCAGAATGGCCTCGTCCGGCTTCTTGCCGCGCAGGAAGTCCTCCGCTTTCGTCGCCTTTATCGGAGTCGGGCCTACGTTCGTCAGACCGATGCCGGCCCGCTGGCAAACTCCGCCAGCATCCAACGTGATTTGCGCAGCCACTGCGGATGTGGCGAAGTCTCCGACCTTGCGCTCCAACTTGAAATATGCGCCGCCACTGTGCGCAAGCGGCACTGGGATTTGAATTTCCGTCACGATCTCGTTGGGCTGAAGTGCGGTGGTGAATAACGAGACGAAGAAATTTTCGATTGGAATGACGCGGGCGCCGGCGGGGCCCGTGGCGACGACTCTCGCGCCGAGCGCCAACATCGTGGCCGGATGATCATTGGCCGGATCGCCGTGCGCCAGGTTGCCTGCCAGGGTGGCGAGGTTTCGTACCTGCGGGTCGGCGATGACGCGTGCGGTATCGAAAATGATCGGGTACTTGGAGCGGATCAGCGACGAGCTTTCCAATTCCGCTTCGCGGGTAAGTCCGCCGATTTTGAGATGTCCATCCTCTTCCTTGACGTAGGACAATCCCGCAATACGATTGATGTCGATCAGGTACGCGGGGCGCGCCAGCCTGAGCTTCATCATCGGAATCAGGCTCTGTCCGCCGCTCAGAATCTTGGCGTCGTCACCATACTGCTGGAGCAAAGCGATTGCTTCGGGAATCGTTTTAGGCAGGAGATAATCGAAGGTCGGCGGGATCATTCTTCACCCTCTCGTCTGGTCCGGTGACTGCGGGTCCGACTACAAATGCGGAGAAAATGTCACCCCAGAGATGCCATCAGCGACGGATACGTTATCACATACCCTGAGTGGACTGGAAGTCCGCGCCAAACCTGAGAATGACTGAGGAATTAAGATAGGGCTAGGTATCGGGGTTTCCCTGATACCGTTTTCGCCAGTCGTCAATCGCTCTGCGGATCGCCTCGGGCGCGAGATTGCTGCAACGCATCTTGTATTCGGGAATGCCCCCCAGGGCATCGGCGACCTCCTGTTCGCTGATGTTGACCGCCTCCTCGACTGGTTTGCCCACCACCATCTCAGTTGCCATCGACGAGCAGGCGATAGCCACCGCGCATCCCATGCACTTGAACTTCGCCTCTTGAACAATGCCGTTTTCGATGCGCAAGGTGATCAGAACGGTGTCGCTGTCGAGCGGGCTTCTGACGATCGCCTGCCCCGAGGGATCGGCCACGGTCCCGACGTTTCGCGGATTGGCGTAGTGATCTCGGACTTGTTCGCTATACAACGTTGGCTCCTGCTAGTTGAACGCTCTGGCGACGGGAGAATATGATACGTCATCAACGATGTTCTCCGACCTGTATAACAAAGCCGCCGAACTTGCCGCACAGGGTAAGCCATTTGCGATTGCCACCGTGGTGTGGGTGGAGGGTTCTTCGTCGGCGCGGCGAGGCTCCAAGGCCATTATCGATTCGCAGGGCAAGCTGGTTCTCGGGTGGGTGGGCGGCGGATGTGCAGAGAGTGCCGTTAAGAATGAAGCGCTGAAGTCCATCGAGACAGAGAAATCGCAACTCATCACCTTAGATATGCGAGATGAAGAACTGGGGGTTGGGATGCCGTGCGGTGGAAAAATGGAGGTGTTTATCGAGCCCGTTCTGCCTGAGCCTGAGCTGCTGATCGTTGGCCATGGGCGCATCGCGGAGACGCTGTCGATCCTTGGGCATCTGATGGGGTTCACGGTTACGGTCAACGATCCCGCGGCCGACTCCGGCTCGTTCCCCGACGCCTCGCGGATCGTGACCGAGGACTTCGATCTCACCGAAACGCCGATCGGATCCAAGAGCTTCGTCGTGATCGCCACGCAACACAAACGCGACCATCTCTGGCTTCAAAAGGCGCTGGAGGGTAACGCGGCCTACGTTGCTCTCGTCGCTAGCCGACACCGGGCCAAGCTTGTGCTGGACTATCTCGCTGCCTCGGGAATACCAGCGGAGAAGATATCGACAGTGCAGTCTCCAGCAGGGCTCAACCTCGGAGCGGCAACGCCCGAGGAGATCGCGCTCAGCATCATGAGTCAGATGGTGGCGTTGCGCCGAGGTGGAAGCATTTCGCCGTTGAGCCTTACGGAGTCCGACTTGGACAATCAAGCCGACCACACCGACAAAGTCATCCAAGTATGCGAAACCGGTGACGCGGAATAGATTCGTAGGCGCCTCAGCCAGCGTCACTCTCACGGCTTAGTCCGCTACTTCTTCATTTCCAAAACAATTTGAGCCATGATGCTGAGCGCGATCTCCTGCGGCGACTCGGCGTTGATGTCGAGGCCAGCAGGAGCATGCACGGTCCTCAACTTCTCGGACGACTCACCTTTGACTTCCAGAGCACGAAACAAATCGTGCGCTCTGTTCTTATTCGCGACCAGTCCTAGGTAAGCGACGTTCGCCTGCAGACCCTGTTCGACCGCCTCTTCGTCAAACCTGCCCCTGCTCGCCACCACCACGCATCGCATGCCGCCAGTCGGCAGATCTGAAAAGTCCAGCGAGTTCAGCACACGGTCGGCGTCAGGCAGGTCAGGGATGTTCAGCAATGGATCCACTACGGTCACACGAAAGCCCAAGATCTTGCCGAACTTCGCTAGCGCCAAAATGACCGGCTCCGCGCCGACCAGCACGAGATCGTCCTGCGCATTCGAGAGACTGGCCAGTTCAGCAATCCCCCTACCCGCAAGGTCGGCAGCCTCGATAACCGCCCCCGCATTCTCCTTACCACTGGCGAACCGTCGCAGTCTTTCGAAATCAGCTTGGTTGTCGATATCGAGAAGAATTCCAACGTCATCCACCGAAACCTTAACGATGCCTTCCGCGTGGTCGCCGAAGATGGCGCGGCAGCCGATGTCGCCGGTCAGCGCCATCACTTCCGTAAACACCGAACGGTCCAGGAGCACAGGATTGCCGCGAAAGCCGCGGTACGTCGGGATCGCGATCTTCGCGCCCGACTCGATGTACTGGTCTATGAGTTGGTTAAGTGTCGATGAACGAACGAACGGCTGGTCCGCCAAAACCACCAGAGCTGCATTGATTCCTGGTTTCAGTGCTGCAAGTCCAGTTCGTAACGATCCGCCGATCCCTTCGCGAAACTGCTCGTTGATGACAACTGTGACTCCGTCTGCGGCGACTTGCCGTGCAATCCTGTCCGCAGCAAAACCGAGCACGAGAACAATCTGCTCAATGCGCACGCCGCGGAGATTTTCGAGTGTCTGGCCCAGCACCGTCCGTTCGCCCAGCCGGAGGAGCTGTTTCGGCTCACCCATCCTGCTGGACGTTCCCGCCGCTAATACAACTGCGCCAAGTCGAAAGTCAGGCTGCGCCTTCATTCCAATCCCCTCACTGCCAGCCTACTGAGTCCACATAATTGCAGCAAGTCTTGGCACAGAGCTGTAGCACGACCGAGACGGGCTTACCAGCGGCTCCCGCAAGCCGCTATGCTCAAAATTCATTCGAGCTACATATGCGCGCCGGTTTCGCGCAGTCGCATGGGTGCTTTTATGCCGGCGAGACGCGACGTTCCCCAGAAGTCTTAGGGCTGTATCGGAAGCGCCCCCGCGAGGAATCATGGATTTCACTGGTGTGTGGGGGCGCTTTCGATACAGCGACTTGAAGGAAGCGGCTGGCTATGGGATTTGAATGGTGCCGAGGTGAGATGAGAGGTGTGGCAAGCCGGTGCCGGAGTGCGAAGGAGTGGTTGCATTAGAGATGGGATCGGGTTGTGTGTGATCAGCGCGGAGGAAACGACCCTCGCCGGGGGAGAAGGCAACTTGGAAAGCGGTCCACACGACGCAGAAGTCGTGTACGTGTCGAAGCACGGGGATGGATCGAGGTTGGGGCTGTGGTTTCATGCAGCATACTCGCGTGGAAATGGCGGAGCGCGGAGTTGTATCTGGGCTGCAGTAAGTCTCTCGATCAGGTGCATCGGTCCACCGCACAGGGGGCAGATCCAGAAAGTAAGTGCGCGAACAGTACGCGGAGCAAGTCGAGGGGCCGGGTTTGGTTGGTCCGCCGCCAGCAAGTGAGTACAGAGTGGTAGCGATAGAGCGCGCCGGCGGTTGGCGAGAAAGCCGAAGTTTCGAATGCGCACAAAGCCTCGGGGGAGCAGGTGGAGCAGGAAGCGCCGTAGGAACTCCTCAACGGGAAGCGTCATCAGCCGCTTTTTGTTGTTGTGAGCCGAATCCCTCCAGCGAAACGTGACTTGGCCATCGACAAGGGATACGAGTCGGTGATTGGAGATGGCGACGCGGTGGGTGTAAGCGCCGAGATAGCGTAGAGCATGCTCGGGACTACCGAAAGGCGGTTTGCAATAGACCACCCAGTCATGCCGGAACAGTTGGCGGAGCCAAGCGGAGAAGATTTTAGGCTGAGCGAGCTGATTCAGATCGCCATAGAAGCGGAGCTTTCCTTCGCTACAGGCGCGCTTCAACGCAGCCACGAACTTACCGCGAAAAACTCGGCTCAGCACTTTGATGGGAAGAAAGAAAGAGTAGCGGGTGTGGATCCGTTGGGTGTGATCCAGCGAGAGTCCACCGGATGGGACCACGCAATGGACATGGGGATGATGTTGGAGCCTCTGATCCCAGGTGTGCAGCACGCTGAAGAAGCCAATCTCAGCTCCAAGATGTCTGGGATCGCGAGCAACTTCGAGCAGGGTTGCGGCGCTGGTGCGGAACAGCAGGTCGTAGATGAGCTTCTTGTTTTGTAGGGCAAGTGGGGCCAGTTTCCGCGGCAGAGTGAAAACGACATGCACGTAGGAGGTGGGCAGCAACTCGCGCTGACGTGCCTCCAGCCAGCGGTGGCGGGTATTGCCCTGGCATTTTGGGCAATGACGATTGCGACACGAGTTGTAAGAGATGACGGAATGTCCGCAGTGGGAACACTGATCACGATGTCCGCCGAGGGTGGGGGCTCTCGTTTCTGCTTGTCAGCGGACAAGGTCAAGGAGTCCAACGGGCTCGCAGTGGCGCTGAGATGGCGTTTGGACAGATGCAGGTAGATGGTGGTTTCTTCCAAATCGTGATGCCCCAGCAGTAACTGAATGGTGGGCAGATCAGCACCGGCTTCTAGTAGGTGGGTTGCGAAACAATGCCGCAAGGTGTGGGGATGGATGTTCTTCTCCTGCAGGCCAGCGCGTCGGGCGGCATTGCGGCAGGCGTGATACACGGCCTTGGGGGTGATCGGACGGTCCGCTGTATGGCTGAGTCCCCCCGGGAACAACCACTGGGAAGGCTTGCGCTTTAAGCCACGCCAGTACTCGCGTAAGGCACCCAGCAGCTTGGGGCTGAGCATGACGTCACGATCCTGGCGTCCCTTGCCCCCTTGGATGTGGATGAGCATCCGTTGACTATCAATGTCGCTGATCTTGAGGCGCGCCAGTTCAGCACGCCGCACCCCGGTGGCATAGAGCGTCATCAGCACCATGCGATGAAAGGGAGTCAGTGCCGCGTTGATCAGACGAGCGACCTCCTCTTGACTGAGAATGATCGGTAGCTTCAGCACTTTCTTGGGATAGGGAGTTTCGGCCACGCTCCAGGCCCGCTTGAGCGTCTGGATGTAGAAGAAGCGCAGAGCCGCCAAGCGCTGGTTCACCGTATTCGGCGCCAACTTCCACTTCTTGAACAAGGCGGCTTGGTATTCGCGGATGTGTTGCGGACCCAGCTGTTCGGGCGAACGGTGGAAATACCGTGAGAAGTGTTCGACGGTGCGAATGTAACAATCGATGGTGGTCTGAGCGTAGTTGCGACGCTCCAGTTCTTCGAGCATGATCTTGCGAAGATGGGTCACAGAGAAATCCTCCTTTCTCTGCCAGCCACCTTAGATCAGCTCCCTCCAAACTGCTTGCCTACGACACGCGCAAGCGTCCGCCGTACCACGGCTTCGTTCAAGTCTGCTTGTAGGAAGTTTGCTACCGTCAAATGCCGAGCCAGCCCAAGGTTCCTACAAGCTGGTTTCTGGACCGCCAGCCTGGCTCCTAGCAGATTAACCATCGAAAGGTCCCCCGCATTCGATCAACGCCAACCGAGATGCAGTCGAAGAGCGAGAACGATCTTGAGTTTAATGCAAGCACTGGGGTGTACGCACCCGTCTTGGCGAAACATTCGGGGCACTTCTCTCTCGATCGCTTTCTATCTAAAAATGGGCATATGGGAAGTATTGGAATACAGTCCGTTTGGGGATGGTGAGCAATCTTGTAAGGATATGAGGCTCCGGCTGCTGGATACGTAAGCTATGGTTGTGGCATGAAGCGAAGTGAAGACGATTGAGCGCGAAGGCAAGGAATCGTTCCGGTAGGGGTAATAAACGCAGGCGCAGGCAGCGTGAGCTGGTGCGCCAGGGCGTAAACGCCGGACAAGGTATTACAGGGTACTCCGGGGACAGGATTTCGCGGGAACATTGAAAAGTTAAGGTTTTGTCTTCGCACCAGTATACTAGTGCGGGAATTTTCAAGCTGGAAAATGCCATTTTGTCCCATAAGTTACGGTGGTCCGACGTAAAAACACCCTTTCCCATGTTTTTTGTACCGATTTCGTGTTCGACCCAACCATCAACTTAAGGCTGTGAATCTGGGGGCGGATTCCCGGGTGTTGCGGCCAGGTTTCCGGGTGCCAGGTTGGCTACTTTCGTCGGTTCCGCCCCTCGCGTGCGCGCGAGGGTTTGTTGTTTGAGGAAGAGACGAAGGGAGCAGCAGGATGGGCGCAGCGAGCAGCAGCTCGCGCGGCGGACTGCAGTGCAGAGCGAACTTCGCGGGGCGTAAGAGGGAGAACCTGAGATCAACTCCAGTCATAAGAGAAATGACAGTTATCTTCGTTGCCGGACAGGGGGTATATAGGGGTAATCCAGGGACAATCTTCAGTTTTGATGTCGCGCAGGTATACTAGCGCGGGAAATTTGCAGCCCGAAAAGCCGGTTTTGTCCCATAAGTTATAGTGCTCAGCCGTAAAAAAGCACTTTCCCATGCTTTTTGTACCGATTTCGTGTTCGACCCAAACCATCAACTTAAGGCTGTGAAACTGGGGACGGATTCCCGGGTGTTGCGGGCCGGGTTTCCGGGCCAGATATGGTCTGTTCCGATCCTCGCGTGCGCGCGAGGGTTGGTTGTTTGAGGAAGGACGAAGGGACCTAGGTATAAGGGGGAGGTGATGGCCTGCAGGGGTTCGATGCCGCGGGCGACGAAGGTGGCCTGGGACTCGGTGACGGCGTCGTCAACCGAGATGCCGGAGCCCTCGTTCAGGATCTCGATGCCGAGGATCTTGGACGCACACATCGCGCCGTACTCGTTGGCGCCGGCAAGCGTGACGTTGAAGGGCAGCACCTGGTCGCTGTAGCTGGGCAGGGCCAGTGCCCATTCGCTGTTCAGGTCGGTTACGGCGGCGTTGTCGAGCTGGTTGACCGTCGAGGCGATGGACGCTCCGTTGGCGCGCACGATGTCGGAGGCGAACAGGGCGTTGGCATCCGGCGCGTCGAGCACGTACTGTGGCCGGATCTCGTCGACGTCGGCTACGTACTGTCCACGTGCCTTTGGTGGCCGGCGGGAGCCATGCATACTCCAGAGCGTGGTTGAATCCGGCGGGCCTGTTGACAGGCCGCCTTGTCAGGAGTAATGAGTATATGAGTATGTCTCGAATCCCTTCCATCCTTTCCACCGTCGACTTCACCGCCCCGCGGCCCAGCTGGATCTCAGCCCTGGCCCGCTACACCCGTAAGCGCCGCGCCGAGCTGGCCGGACTCGAGATGTCGGAGTGGGCCGCTCTGGAGTCCGGCTGGGTGCCGAACCCCGATGACATAGCCTTGATCCGCTCCATCGCCGGCACCCTCGAGGTTTCATGGGTCGATTTTTCCTTCCTGGCGCTGATGGCCGCCTGCCAGCGGCCCCACCCTGAGGAGAGCGCCGGACAAGCATAGCCAACCGTACTCATAAGCGGATATCCTCACCTTCGGTGGCCAGCTGGTCAGGACAAGGAGGTGAGATCCATCGCCGAACAGGAGATCAAGCGTTTGAATATCAATATCGAACTGAGCCTTCACAACGCCTTTAAGGCGGCTACCGCCGCCCGAGGCGAGAACATGACCGATGTCCTGCTGCAGTTCATCCGGGACTACGTCGCCCGGCACGGTTATGACTCCGGGAAGAAGAAGGAGCGCCGTTGATGAAACGAGCGGCACTCTATCTGCGTGTCTCCACCCTCGATCAGCATCCGGAAGCACAGCTCTATGACCTGCGCGGCATGGCCGCCCAACGCGGCTTCGAGATCGTCCAGGAGTACACCGACCGGATCAGTGGTGCGCGATCCAAGCGGCCAGGACTGGACCAACTCATGGCCGACGCCCGCCGCGGCAAATTCGACGTAGTTCTGGTCGCGGCCTTTGATCGTATCGCCCGCTCGGTTCGCCACTTCCTCGAAGTGCTGGACGAGCTGACGCGTCTCAACATCGAGTTTGTTTCTTTCCGTGAGAACGTCGATACCGGCGGACCGCTGGGCCGGGCCATGGTCGTGATCATCGGCGCGGTCGCCGAACTCGAACGCAACCTGATTATCGAAAGAGTGCGTGCCGGGATGCGGCGCGCCAAGCTGGAGGGGCAGCGGCTGGGCCGGCCTCGACTCGACGTAGATCGCGATGCCCTGGTCCGGGACCGCGCCCGCGGTCAAAGCCTTACCCAGTTGGCGAAGGCCTATCAGATCTCCCGGGCCTCGGTCGTACGTCTATTGCATTCCTCAAGCCCTGGAGCAGCCGCATGAAACTGATTACTCTCGCCGTCCTTACCACCGTTTACTTCATCCTCGTCCTGTTCGGCCTATGGTGGGCAGTACGCAACCTACGACGCTCCCTGAAACACAGCGTGAAGATCATTCGGCGGCAACGCCACCAGGACCTGCGCTGGCATCGCGAGTCACTGCTGGCCTACATCCGTGCCGAACTGGTCAAACAACGCTAGCTTCAGGCCCTGCTCAAAAAGGTCCCCGCAACCACCTCGCTAACTCCAACAAAACAGGCAGCCGAAAACGGCTGCCTGTGCTGGTCCAGAATCTGTGGGTTTAGACGCTCCGACAGAAGCTCGCCGACCCACCGCCTTCGGGAAGTAGGCCAGCCAAGTTGCGCCCCCATCTCGTTCACGATAGACAAACAGTTGCGTCTTAGAGAGCCCCCATCGCTAAGAGGGTCACATCGTCATGAAAATTGCCACCGCTAAATTCCGTAACCGTTTCAATCACTCTACGCTGCAGTTCGCCCACCCTAGAGTGCCGCTCGTTTCATCAACGGCGCTCCTTCTTCTTCCCGGAGTCATAACCGTGCCGGGCGACGTAGTCCCGGATGAACTGCAGCAGGACATCGGTCATGTTCTCGCCTCGGGCGGCGGTAGCCGCCTTAAAGGCGTTGTGAAGGCTCAGTTCGATATTGATATTCAAACGCTTGATCTCCTGTTCGGCGATGGATCTCACCTCCTTGTCCTGACCAGCTGGCCACCGAAGGTGAGGATATCCGCTTATGAGTACGGTTGGCTATGCTTGTCCGGCGCTCTCCTCAGGGTGGGGCCGCTGGCAGGCGGCCATCAGCGCCAGGAAGGAAAAATCGACCCATGAAACCTCGAGGGTGCCGGCGATGGAGCGGATCAAGGCTATGTCATCGGGGTTCGGCACCCAGCCGGACTCCAGAGCGGCCCACTCCGACATCTCGAGTCCGGCCAGCTCGGCGCGGCGCTTACGGGTGTAGCGGGCCAGGGCTGAGATCCAGCTGGGCCGCGGGGCGGTGAAGTCGACGGTGGAAAGGATGGAAGGGATTCGAGACATACTCATATACTCATTACTCCTGACAAGGCGGCCTGTCAACAGGCCCGCCGGATTCAACCACGCTCTGGAGTATGCATGGCTCCCGCCGGCCACCAAAGGCACGTGGACAGTACGTAGCCGACGTCGACGAGATCCGGCCACAGTACGTGCTCGACGCGCCGGATGCCAACGCCCTGTTCGCCTCCGACATCGTGCGCGCCAACGGAGCGTCCATCGCCTCGACGGTCAACCAGCTCGACAACGCCGCCGTAACCGACCTGAACAGCGAATGGGCACTGGCCCTGCCCAGCTACAGCGACCAGGTGCTGCCCTTCAACGTCACGCTTGCCGGCGCCAACGAGTACGGCGCGATGTGTGCGTCCAAGATCCTCGGCATCGAGATCCTGAACGAGGGCTCCGGCATCTCGGTTGACGACGCCGTCACCGAGTCCCAGGCCACCTTCGTCGCCCGCGGCATCGAACCCCTGCAGGCCATCACCTCCCCCTTATACCTAGGTCCCTTCGTCCTTCCTCAAACAACCAACCCTCGCGCGCACGCGAGGATCGGAACAGACCATATCTGGCCCGGAAACCCGGCCCGCAACACCCGGGAATCCGTCCCCAGTTTCACAGCCTTAAGTTGATGGTTTGGGTCGAACACGAAATCGGTACAAAAAGCATGGGAAAGTGCTTTTTTACGGCTGAGCACTATAACTTATGGGACAAAACCGGCTTTTCGGGCTGCAAATTTCCCGCGCTAGTATACCTGCGCGACATCAAAACTGAAGATTGTCCCTGGATTACCCCTATATACCCCCTGTCCGGCAACGAAGATAACTGTCATTTCTCTTATGACTGGAGTTGATCTCAGGTTCTCCCTCTTACGCCCCGCGAAGTTCGCTCTGCACTGCAGTCCGCCGCGCGAGCTGCTGCTCGCCCAGCCCGGTGCCACTAGCTACGCCCATCAGAGAGATCCCCTGGCGCTAGGAATCCAATCGCCTCAAAGTCGCTTCACCGCAAGCAATGCGACTGCACCAACGGACTCGACCAATGAAACCGCATGGATTAGGAAACTTTTCGGTCGATCGAGGCTAGCGTTGTCCCCGTTCCTAATCAGCGAAAATCAACGGCAAGGAAGCCAGTTGGGTGGTTCGGGCGTTATACGGCCAGATGAAAGGAAAGCATTCGTAACACGGGGCGACAACCCGTCAAACTGGATTACTTCCGAGTAACGGACAGCGGGGCGCTGTCAGTGGTACCAGAAACGGAATCAGAGTGAGATGCTGACAGCGACGTACCCGGCAGTCAAGGCCGCGGCAAATATGGTGCCCCTGTGCCCGTTTCCGAGTATGGCTCCGGTTCCTGGCGATCAGTGAGTTGGTGGCAGTCGGCTGACGTTGATCAGCTGGCTCGACCCCGTTGGAGAGATTCATAAACCGATTCGCAACCGGGCCGGGTCCGTCTGACTTCAGTTGGAGGGATCAGTCTATGCCGAAAGGCCCGAAGCAACCAAGCAAGCGAAGGAAGACAGCCGGGAAAGTGGATCCGACCGAAGGACTTCCACTACTGAATGTAAATGCAGCGGGGATCGATGTGGGAAGCGCAGAGCATTACGTGGCCGTACCCACAGACCGCGACGCAGAGCCGATACAAAGTTTCGGCAGCTTCACAGCCGACCTCCATCGGATGGCACGCTGGCTAAAGAACTGCCGAATCCAAACGGTAGTCATGCAGGCGACTGGCGTGTACTGGACGGCCCTGTACGACGTGCTGGAAAGTTACGGGTTGGAAGTGAACGTGGCGCATGCTCAGCACACGAAAACACTGCCGGGACGCAAGACGGATGTGCAGGAATGCCAATGGTTGCAGAAGCTGCACACCTTTGGGCTTTTGAACAAGGCATTCCGACCGGCCGAAGAGATCCGCGTGCTGCGCAGCTATCTGCGCCAGCGAGAAAATCTGGTGGCGGCAGCGGCGATGTGTGTCCAACACATGCAGAAGGCGTTGACCGAGATGAACATCCAGTTGGCCAATGTGATCAGCGATATCAGTGGTACGACTGGAATGGCCATCCTGCGAGACATCGTCCGGGGAGAACGTGACCCCGAGAGATTGGCGCGACATAAGCACGCGCGCATTCGCGCCACTCATCAGGAGATCGCTCGCAGCTTGGAAGGAACGTGGCGCGAGGAGTTGCTATTCGTGGTGGCGCAGAGCCTGGAACTCTACGACACGTATCAGGAAAAGATTCGGTCATGCGACCAGCGAATCGACGAACATCTGCACAGGATGGAGGCCAAAGTCGATCCGGCCAGCGACCCAATACCGCAACCCACTCGTCGCGGGAAAGGTTCGCGCCCGCGCCAGCCGCACTTTGATCTGCGGGGGCATTTGTACCGTATCACCGGGGTGGACCTGACTCAGATCGACAGCATCGACGTCCGGATTGCGCAGACGGTGATATCGGAGGTGGGACTGGACATGAGCCGATGGAAAACAGAGAAGCACTTCGCTTCGTGGCTCGGCTTGTGCCCGGACAATCGCACCAGTGGCGGCAAGGTGCTCAAGCGCGGGACCAGGCGCGTAGTGAATCGGGCGGCCACCGCTTTGCGCCTGGCTGCCTGGAGCCTGATACGGAGCCGGAGCGCACTGGGCGCAAAGTTTCGTCGCCTGCGATCCAGACTCGGGGCGCCCAAAGCGATCACAGCGATGGCGCACACCTTGGCTCGACTCGTTTATCGCATGCTCAAGTTCGGTCAACAGTATGTGGATCAGGGAATCGAGTACTACGAAGCCAAATACCGACAGCACCAACTACGTTGGACAGCTAAGCAGGCCGCAGCCCTCAACATGCAACTCGTTCCACTTCCAGAGCTTGCCAGTTGAGTTTCTGGAGAGTAGCCGACGACTCGGGAGTTAATCGCCGGCCAGGCGTGCTGCTTGCGTCAGGAGGTAATTCCTTTCTGGCATGCTCGTCGTCCGCTCAGCCGCAATTCGGTAGTGTTGGATGGCCGCTTCGTGATCGCCCATCTTTTCAAAAAAATGGGCGCGAACGGCGCCGAGACGATAGTGACCGGCAATACGCGGATCGCGGTCGAGAGCCCTAAGCAGTTCGAGGCCTTTGGCGGGGCCGTGCACCATAGCGGCTGCGATCGCGTGATTGAGAGTAACCATCGGACTGGGGGCGACTCGTTTCAGCAACTCATACAGGGCCAGGATCTGTGGCCAGTCTGTGTCCTCTACGCTCTCAGCTTCGTCGTGAACGGCGGCAATCGCTGCCTGAATCTGATACAAGCCCACTGACCCCTTCGATAGCGCGGCGGTGAGAAGTTCAATTCCTTTCGAGATCTCCGAGCGACCCCACAGCGTTCGATCTTGTTTATCTAAGGGAATCAATTCCTCATCCGCCCCGGTTCGGGCTGCGCGACGCGCGTCGGTTAAAAGCATCAGCGCCAGAAGTCCCGCAACCTCGGGATTATCGGGGAGTGTTCGTAGCAAGTCAAAATGTCCGCTTTTCATAGCAAGTGAAATGTCCGGTTTTGGTTTTGGGTTTACTCATATACCCGCCGTCGTCGCTGTGGGAAAGTGGGAATCCCGCGCTCTGGGCGGGATTTCCAAGCGCGGGGGAAAAGTCGGTTGTTTGACTTTTCCACGGTGCGTCTTTTCCACAGCGCTTGCCGCCGCGTTTTGGGTTGACGTGAAGGCCACGCCTTGGGCGCTATAACGTCCCAGCCGATGCGGCCCGTGGGTGAGGCTGATGCTCCCGTCCAGGTGCCGGTGCACCATGACATTGCAGCCGGCCAGCGTCCCTCGCCACTGCACCCGCTCAATCTGTAGCTGCAGGTTCTGAAAACTGACGGTGTTGTCGCGATTTACCGTCCGCTCAAACTGCAGGGAGAAGACCAGGTCCAGATGTTTGCGGGGGCACGGGAGAAACGCGTTACCGCGTTGCGCCGGCGCCACCTGAAAACGACCATTGAACTCGGCGATGTATTCATCCCGCAGAAACCCATTGGCCGCTTCCAGCGTGGTGATCCCGTGCAGCCGCAGCTCCTGTGGCAGCCGTCCCTGCCAGGTCCCGAAGCTGCGCTCGCTACGGCCCCGCGCCTGCGGCGAGTAGGCCGGGATCATCTGCACTCCTAACTCGCGCAGCGCCCGTCCCACCTGCGTTAAGCGATGGGGATCGACCTTGCCTCCTACCTTCGGCGTCAGCCAAAAATGGCTGCCCCGGTCGCTGTACAAGGCGCAGAACAATCCCTTGCGCTCGATGACTTCCCGCAACCCGGCCATCACCGTCGCCGTCGATTCTTCCTCCACCAGTTGCGCATAGTAGATCTCGCTGGTCGCGTCATCCAGGATGACGATCAGGTCGTACCAGCGCTCGTCCTGGAACCAGCGATGACGGCTGCCGTCGATGTGCAACAGCATGCCCGGCAGCGGACGGCGTTCCCGCCGCTTACGATGCACCCCGCGCTTGCGGCCCCGCGCTACCAGTCCGGCTCCCTGCAGAGCTTGTTTCACCCAGGTGTAGCTCAAATCGATCTGGTGCTCGGCACTCAGCTTCTCGTGAAAATGCTGTACGTTTAGATCGAAATAGCGATCCCGATACAGCCCCAAGACCTGCTCGACCGTGGCCAGAGGAACTCGCTTGGGGGAAGGCTGTCCCCGCCGCCGGTCGAACAACCCGTCGTAGCCAAACTCTTCCAGTCGCTCCCGCCAGCGCCGCATCGACCGATCGCTGATGCCGATGATCTCGGCCGCCTGCCACCAGGTGAGCTTCTTCGCCATGGCCCGTAAGATCACTTCTTGCACTTTCATCGCCCGCTCCATCGCGGCCTTCGAGTAGCAATCCATGCTTGGCATGGTCTCCTACTCTCGCCGCCTGCAAAGCGGACAGATCACGTGCTATCTCAACCGGACATATCATGTGCTACCGACACGGGATTATCGGGGAGTAGCGTTTTCGTGTTGCGCGTCAGGCGAATCGCTTCGCACGCCAGGTCGAATCGTTGCAGATGCGACCCGATGCTGCTTGTATATCCCTCGCTGAATATCAGATAGAGCACGTGCAGAACTGCGGGCAGTCGTCCAGTCCGCTCGTGCGGAGAAGGGAGACGGAATGGTACGCCAGAAGTCTTAATGGTTTGCTTCGCGCGGCTGATCCTCTGCGCCATCGTGGCCTCGGGAACCAGAAAGGCATTGGCGATTTCAGCCGTGGTCAAACCGCCAACCGCCCGTAACGTCAGCGCGATTGCCGAGGACGGAGAGAGCGCTGGATGACAGCACATGAACAATAGAATCAGGGTGTCGTCGGGATCCATGTCGGCCTCGATCTCGAGGAGGGATGTCAAGTTTTCCGTTTCCGCAGCCACTGCCGTTTCTCTCTCGCGGCGGGCAATTTCGCTGCGCATGTGGTCCGTCATGCGGCGGGATGCGACCTGAATCAGCCAGCCGCGGGGATTCTCGGGAACACCCTCCTGCGGCCACTGGGTGAAAGCGGCAATCATGGCATCCTGCACCGCATCCTCAGCCGAGGAGAAATCCCGGAAACGACGGGCGACGGCGCCGAGCACCTGCGGCGCAAGTCCACGCAACAGATGCTCGGAAGTCGCATCCCATTTGTTGGTCATCGGAACTCCCGTTACAGCATATCCGGCGGCGGTCCGCTCATGACCGGGCGTACTTCAATCGGCATGTTCAACGGCGCACCACCCGGACCTGGCGCGGCGGACACCTTGGCGGCAATCTCATATGCTCGTTGTGGACTGTCAACATCGATTATCCAGAAGCCGGCGAGGAACTCTTTGGATTCCGGAAAAATACCGTCCGTGACGGGCTGGCCATCCCTGCCTGCTCGGACCAGTTTCGCCTGGTCGGGAAACGACAGCCCTTCCGCCGACACCAATTCTCCACGCTGGTGGAGCTCTTTATTCACACCGATCATAAAGCCGATGTGCGCCTGAAGGTCCTTCTTGTGCCAGCCCGGGACACCGTGGCCGGCCTTCATCGTGTTCATCATCAAAATGTATTTCATTTTCTTCTCCTATCGAGTTCGTTGACGCTGTCCTCTCGCGCTTTTATCACTTAGTCGGAACCAAGACAGCGTTCTCGACATTTGTTTATCGGGATTAGGCTTCACGGGTTGCGAACTGTCGCACCTCAATCGGCATGTTTAGGGATGCTGCGGAAATCCGTCCCGCGATGGCATAAGCCCGCTCGGCGTTGGCCACGTCAACGATCCAGTAGCCCAGCAGAAATTCTTTCGATTCGGGGAAAATACCGTCGGTGACCGGGAGGCCGTTCTTCTCTCCGCGTACGACCTTGGCTTCCTTCGGTTCGGTCAAGCCCTGTGTGGCGACAAATTCTCCGGACCCGGCAAGATCCTGAGTGATGCGATGTAGAACCGCCATGTGCGCGTCGATATCCTGTTTCGGCCAGGCGTGATACGCCTCAACGCCTGCACTCGTGCCCGACATCAGCAAAATGTATTTCATGTCCTTTGCTCCTGTTCTCGTCGTCATAGCGCTTGCGATCTGCGCCTTCATCGTGTAGTCGGAGCCGTCCGGTCATTCTCTACATCTTCGTCAGAAATATTTCGTGGGCCAAAAGTCACCACCCGATGTCGATTTCGGAGCGCCAGAACCGACATACAAGTGGAGGCAAGAATGACGACCAATGAAATGGTAGTGGACGTTAGCCAGGACTGGGTACTGGCCTGCGACGTGCAGCAGGGCTTTATGCAGGCGCCCCGCACAGTTAGCAATTCCTTCGACTATAGCGCCCGCTGCCGTCAGGTTCGGGCGCTCGGCGGCGATTGCTACAATTTTATCCCGCTTAAGGACGATTGCCTGGCACTGGTCGTTGGAGACGCCTCGGGCAAAGGTCTGGCCGCGGCACTCATGATCGCCAATGTGCAGTCCTCCCTTCGGACCGCGGCATTGTTCATCGGGGATGACCTGGCCGCCCTGCTCAAGGTCGTGAATCATCAGGCATACGCTTCGTCGTCCAAGGACCGATATGCAACCTTGTTCTACGGAGTATTCGACGGGTCGACCCGGATTCTGCGCTTTGTAAATGCCGGACATAATCCGCCAGTCGTCATTCGGCGAGATGGTTCAATGCACTGCCTCGAAACGGGTGGCCCGCCAGTCGGATTGTTCGCTGATTCCGAATATGAAGAGGGTTCCCTTCAGCTCGCAACTGGTGATTTGGTGATCGCCTTCACTGACGGACTCATCGAAGCGACAAATCAGGACGGAGAGGAATGGGGGGTTCAGGGCTTATTGGAAGCAGCCGCCTGCGCGGCGCAATGCTCTCAAGACGCCGGAGATCTCGTCAATTTGAGCTTCAATTCCATGGATGACTTCTCCAAAGGGCACCAGACCGATGATGCGACCTTGGCAGTGGTACGGGTGATCTGAAGGCCCGTCACTTGTCGGATGACGGGCAACTCTCGCCTTGCAGTCGCGGCACCACTCTGATCATTGATCGGTGGCACGGAGGCCACCGGTCATGAAGCATAAACCAAGCTCCAAAGGAAGACGCAACAGTACCAAGTCCATCCTGCGCTTGCCCGACCTGGAACACGCCAAGGCCGCGGTGTTGAACAGCCTCAACTCGATAGACGCAAAGCGCGGTTATCGTCATGCCATCGATGAGTTCGTTGACTGGTATTGTTCGGAACCGCGTTTGGCTTTCAACAGGATCGTGGTCTTGCGGTATCGCTCTCATCTCGAATCCCGTCAGCTGGCCCCCGGCACCATCAATCTGCGTCTTGGCGCCGTGCGCCGGCTCGCCCACGAAGCAGCCGACTGCGGTCTTCTCAGCGCCGACTTAGCTGCGGGTATTCGTCGCGTCAAAGGGGTGAAGAAGCTGGGCATCCGCCTCGGCAACTGGTTAACGGCAGAGCAAGGCAATGCGCTTTGGCAAGCCCCCGATCGTCAGAGACTGAAAGGAAAACGTGACCGGGCCTTGCTCGCATTGCTACTCGCGTGTGGGTTGAGGAGGCATGAAGCCGTGGCATTGACATTGGATCATCTCCAGCGGCGCGAAGAGCACTGGGCCATTGTGGATCTGGTTGGCAAGGGAGGCCACATTCGAACGGTTCCCGTTCCCGATTGGGTAAGAGCCGAACTCAACGATTGGCTCACCGCAGCCGCAATTGATCGCGGAAGACTGTTCCGCCGGGCCAACAAAGTAGGAAGGACATGGGGAGACGGGATAACGGTAAAGGCGGTTTGGCACATCGTGAAGGAATCCGCCAGAAGCATTGGAGTGGCGAAGTTGGCGCCGCACGATCTGCGACGGACCTGTGCTCGGCTCTGCCACGCTTCGGGAGGCGAGTTAGAGCAGATCCAATTTCTCTTGGGGCACGTTTCCGTGCAGACAACCGAACGTTACCTTGGCTGCAAGCAGCGGATTCGATCAGCCGTCAATGATTGCATTGGCATCGAACCGACTCCTTGAGTTTGCTGCTCGGTCGCGGAAGGTTTGCCGACGACCCACGAAGTGGCTTGGTCGTAACGCAATTACGTCTTCGCTACGAGGCGAGCTGGGTCTGGGGTATCGCGAATGTGTCCGGCCTCCACATCGGCAAGTACCCCGCGGAGCCAGCGTAGGTCGAGGCGGCATTGCTCCGCCATGTGCTGCATCAGGTGGCGGCTACCGGTGGGCAGCATCTTTACCCATTGCCGACGCAATTTCCGGATCTCGGCCAGCCGCGCATTCTGCCTGTCGATTTGGCTGCGCAGAGCATCCCCGACCAGGTTGAGGTCGGCGAGATGCAAGAAGAGCATGGGGCCGTACAGAGTCTCCCTGAGGTCACCTTCTGCGGCAAATTGCGCGTGCAGTAGTTCACGAAAGCGGTCCCGTCCACGCGGAGTGATGCGGTACACCGTACGCATGCCGCCTCGAGCCACGCGCTGGTGAGCGACCGCGGTTAACAGGCCACATTCGGCAAGCTGGCGCACGGCGTAGTAGAGCGTGCCGACATCTACGTCGGTAAAGCACTCGATCATGGCCTGGGTCAGACGCCGCTTGATCTCGTAGGGATGGAAATCGCCGCGGTGCAGAACGCCCAAAATATATAGTTCGGCCTTCATTAGTTTAATTGTACTATTATGCTTGAACTAAAGGAGACGAGTCATGAAGCGTTCCATTCTCGCCTGCCTCGCAGGACTCCTCACTTGGATTATCGTCGTTTCGGTGATCAACCGCGTGCTTCGCCTGAGCCTGCCGAACTACACCGCTGCCGAACACACGCTTCAGTTCACACTGGCCATGAAGTGGGCACGCCTTGTGATGGCTATTGTGACCTCTCTGGCAGCGGGTGCCGTAACCGGTTGGATATCGCCATCGAGCCGCTGGGCGCCGTGGATCGTCGGCATCGTGGTGCTGGCGATGTTTTTGCCTGTGCACATCGCCATTTGGAGCAAATTTCCGGTGTGGTATCACCTGACATTTCTCCTGACGATTATTCCGGCGGTGCTCGTGGGTGCGCTGCTGCCACCGCGCCGGAACAAGGACCTCAACGGGGCTTACTCCACACCGAGATAAAGTTTCACCGTCGAGCTCTTGGCGGTTGACGCGTAAACGTGAAGTAATGCCAAGGTAAGGTTTGCCGACAATCCACCCAGTGAAAGGCCGATTCTAGGGTTGTGATTGCTATGGCGATCTTTCGCCACCTGGCGATTGTCAGCGATGTTTGGCAACTGTTTGAGTAGGCTTGCGGGCTTTGATTTCGTGGGAGAAATACCATTGATGTCCTTCAGGGTCCTCCGCGCCATATCGGCGATGGCCGTAGAACGTATCTTCGGGTTCTTCGAGAATCTTAGCTCCCGCTTTCTTGGAACGCGCAAAATGTTCGTCTGCGTCGTTCACCTTGACGTAGAGCATCTGCGTGGCTTCCCCGAGTTTCTTTGGTGACGTAACTTCGATTGTGTAAAAAGCGAGAGGGTGTAAGTTGGCTTTGGCCTTGACAAGCTGAAGCCATTCTCACAAGGAGACTTACACCCATGGCGAAGGTAACACCCATCACCGAGCAGTTCCAACATTTCGTCAGCGAGCTGAAAGAGAGTTTTTGGGGCGACCTGCAGGGACAGGTGCAGCAGAGCATGCGCCGGCTGTTCGAGCTGCTGTCAGAGCGGCAACGCGACCTGTACATGGTGCGCCCGCGTCATAGCCGGCAGAAGCCGCGTCAGGATTACCGCAACGGCTATTACGCGCGCGACTTTGTGACTCGCTTTGGGACCCTGCGTTTGCGCATTGCCCGCACTCGCAAGCGCGGTTTTCTGCCGGAGGTGCTCAAGAAGTTTCAGCGGCGGGCGGAAGAAGTCTCACTGTTAATTCGCGAGGCCTTTTTGCGGGGCATTTCGACCCGCCAAGTGGGGCGGCTGGTGGGTATTGTGACCGGCGAGGTGGTCAGTCCGCAGACCGTATCCCGCTTGAGTCGCGATTTGGATGAGGCGGTGCGGCAGTTTCATCAGGCGCCGCTGCAGGACGAATGGGCGTACCTGTTCCTGGACGGCGTCAGTCTGCGGATGCGACGGCCCAGTGGGCGGCAGCGAGTGCACATGCTGGTGGCTTACGGAGTACGGGCCGACGGTACCCGGCAACTCCTGGGCTTTCTGCGCAGTAAAGGCGAAAGCCAAAGCGCCTGGGAAGGTCTGCTGGAGGATCTGTATCGCCGCGGACTGCAAGGCGAGAAGCTGCTGCTGATCGTCACCGATGGTTGTCCCGGGCTGGCCGCAGCCATCGAGACCGTCTATCCCCGAGCGCTGCATCAGCGCTGCTGGGTACACAAGATGCGCAATATCCTGGAAAAAGTACGCCGTCGCGACCATGACGCGGTGAAAGCCGACGCGCAGGCCATCTATCGCGCTGACAGCCGTCGCCAGGCGGAGGCCGCTTTTCGCGCCTTTCGCCGCCGCTGGCAGGCGCTGTACGGTTCCATGGTGCGACAACTGGAGCGCGACTTGCCGGAGTTGCTGTCATTTTTCAGCTTTCCCCGGCACCTGTGGAGGAAGCTACGCACCACCAACATCATCGAGCGCTGCTTCGTGGAGGTGCGCCGGCGGACGCGTCCCATGGTGTGCTTCGTGAACGTGAAAAGCGTCGATCGCATCATCTACTCCATCTTCCAGCGCTTCAACCTGGAATGGAAAACCCGCACCCTCCGCGTTTTTACACAAGCAGCTTGACGTCACCGTTTCTTTGGGTTTTTGTATCTCGGTCCTGGATACCCCATCATGATGAGGTCGTCACCGAGCTTCATCGCCGCATGAGTGAGCTTGCCGTTTGTGCTTGACATCGCGCTCCCGGACTTCTTGAAGCCGAACGCTTTTGACAGAAACCTCATGGCACCGGCAACATCTTGATAAAGAAGGTATGGGGTAATCATGGCGGGCCTCCGCGTTTTCGCTCTGAGCGAAATGTCCCCTCCGCATTGTATTCCCCGGTCAAGTGTTGAGAACGGGCCGTAGCGCTCACCACCTGGAGCGTCGGGGTTCGGATTCCAGTTGACGGGGGATCCTGAAGTAATCCCAACTTAAGAGTTGTCGACCATCCGGAATCGATTCGTCAAAACTTGCGCTTACAACCAATCTCAATGATAGGGTCGATTCTCGGGGTGACGTAACTTCGATTGTGTAAAAAGCGAGAGGGTGTAAGTTGGCTTTGGCCTTGACAAGCTGAAGCCATTCTCACAAGGAGACTTACACCCATGGCGAAGGTAACACCCATCACCGAGCAGTTCCAACATTTCGTCAGCGAGCTGAAAGAGAGTTTTTGGGGCGACCTGCAGGGACAGGTGCAGCAGAGCATGCGCCGGCTGTTCGAGCTGCTGTCAGAGCGGCAACGCGACCTGTACATGGTGCGCCCGCGTCATAGCCGGCAGAAGCCGCGTCAGGATTACCGCAACGGCTATTACGCGCGCGACTTTGTGACTCGCTTTGGGACCCTGCGTTTGCGCATTGCCCGCACTCGCAAGCGCGGTTTTCTGCCGGAGGTGCTCAAGAAGTTTCAGCGGCGGGCGGAAGAAGTCTCACTGTTAATTCGCGAGGCCTTTTTGCGGGGCATTTCGACCCGCCAAGTGGGGCGGCTGGTGGGTATTGTGACCGGCGAGGTGGTCAGTCCGCAGACCGTATCCCGCTTGAGTCGCGATTTGGATGAGGCGGTGCGGCAGTTTCATCAGGCGCCGCTGCAGGACGAATGGGCGTACCTGTTCCTGGACGGCGTCAGTCTGCGGATGCGACGGCCCAGTGGGCGGCAGCGAGTGCACATGCTGGTGGCTTACGGAGTACGGGCCGACGGTACCCGGCAACTCCTGGGCTTTCTGCGCAGTAAAGGCGAAAGCCAAAGCGCCTGGGAAGGTCTGCTGGAGGATCTGTATCGCCGCGGACTGCAAGGCGAGAAGCTGCTGCTGATCGTCACCGATGGTTGTCCCGGGCTGGCCGCAGCCATCGAGACCGTCTATCCCCGAGCGCTGCATCAGCGCTGCTGGGTACACAAGATGCGCAATATCCTGGAAAAAGTACGCCGTCGCGACCATGACGCGGTGAAAGCCGACGCGCAGGCCATCTATCGCGCTGACAGCCGTCGCCAGGCGGAGGCCGCTTTTCGCGCCTTTCGCCGCCGCTGGCAGGCGCTGTACGGTTCCATGGTGCGACAACTGGAGCGCGACTTGCCGGAGTTGCTGTCATTTTTCAGCTTTCCCCGGCATCTGTGGAGGAAGCTACGCACCACCAACATCATCGAGCGCTGCTTCGTGGAGGTGCGCCGGCGGACGCGTCCCATGGTGTGCTTCGTGAACGTGAAAAGCGTCGATCGCATCATCTACTCCATCTTCCAGCGCTTCAACCTGGAATGGAAAACCCGCACCCTCCGCGTTTTTACACAAGCAGCTTGACGTCACCGATTCTCGGGACGACGTGCGGCGGCAAGCCACCAAGGGTAGAATGTACAGCAACAGCCACGTCCGCCAGAGAAAACCGGTCGCGCAGTTCACCCAATAATCCGGTCGCCGGCCAGCATAACAACAACGCCGACGCCTATGATTGCGTGCGTGAAGATCCGATAGAAACGATATGCACTCTCCTCCACTTGCTTGCTCACCTGCCCGCGAACCAGTACCTGAATCCCGAAGGCCGAAATTGCGAGCACAAATGCCACTGCAACGTCCAAGGTGCCCCACCATTTCGGGAAGGATGTCGTATCCTTCGCTAGACCGGCAGCAAGGGGAAAAACCAAGAGAGGACGAAGAGAAGTGCAACCGTGAAGACGAAAGCGCGACGCCAAACGGTTCGAGTAACGGCCACAGCACGCACCTCTCGCGGCCGACAGTTTACACCTGCACAAGTCAGATAGCACGGAGCAATGCGAGCCACGCATTACACAAAGATGATGAGCACCAGGCGGAAACTCCCGGATCACGGGCCACCCGGAAGTTGGCCTGTTCGGAGTCAACTTGACGGGAAACGCCCAACCCCTTTCTTGTGACCTACGGCGTGTCGGCTGCTCTCAGTCGGCGGTTTGGCGATATTCGCTCAAGTGATTTGCTGCCCAATGGCTTTCCTGGACCCTGGGCGTTCGAGAGTTCGAGACCACTCTGGACGTATTGCGAATGGGATTGTCCGCGACTCGTGAATAATTCTGGCGCATATGCAATCTTGCAGAACCAACAACTTTCGGCCCGGCGTTTTACCCATCGTCCTGCTAGGCTTAGGCTAGGTTTTGCGTGCCATGGACGAGATGAAGGTTCTACTGCGTGTCATCGAAACCCTGCGGCCTGACTTGCCCAACGTTGTTGGGGCAGAGAAACTTATGTTCGACTTACTATGGCTCAAAATCTCGAGAATTCTGGGCCCCAAAAGCCGAGCGCAGGTGTGCGCACATCGGAGGCGAATGGAATGCAATTTGACAGCGAATGTCGGGCGAATTCCGGTTTGACTTCTGGCGCTCCATTAACTTCCGCCTACCGATGATCTGGGGCGTCGGCTACTGCCCGACCCACAGAGAACGGTTCCTGGCTACGCGCAGGATTCGGCAGCGAGCGTCAGCTCACTTTCGCGTAAGTCGAGTTCGCGTTCGATCAGGCGTAGCACCTCGTCGCTGATGCGGCCAGCGGCACGCAGCGACAGCGCTGCTTCGCGCTCCGCCCGCAATAGATCCCGGTTGACCTCGAGGACGCGACCATACTGTTGCAAGCTTTCGTTGCGGTCCTCACTCTTCCCTTCCAGCCGCTGCAGCCGCTGCTCATAGTGCTGCTTCAAATCGTCGTAGACTGGCGCGAGGTCGGGAGTATCCTGTGCACGCGCCTCGTCCAGCCGTTGCAAGGCCGCTCGCGTCATGATGCGGCGTGCCTCGCGCGCCTCGCAATTTGGGCCGCTGGCACCAGCCAGCCCCAACCTGCGAATCACCCAAGGCAACGTCAGTCCTTGCAGAACCAGCGTCACCAGAATCACGCTGAAGGTGAGAAAGATGATGAGATTGCGCTGCGGAAAAGGGCTTCCGTCGGAGAGCTTCTCCGGCAGAGACATGGCGGCGGCCAGAGCAAGTACTCCGCGCATTCCCGCCCAGCCTAGAACAAAGATCCCGCCCGACGACGGGCGAGGATAGTCCTGATGTAGAACACGGGTGCGAAACCAATAGCCGAGACGGGCGCCGGGATACATCCACAGCAAGCGCAACACAATCAGCAACGCGCTGAAGGTCGCGCCGTACACCAGCAGCTGCTTCATGCTGTAAGAGCGAATTCCCGCTAGCACATACGGCAGTTGCAGGCCGATGAGCACGAAGACCAGACCGTTCAGCGCGAAGGTCAGTGACTCCCACACCGCCCAAGCTTGCAAGCGCACGTTCGCAGAAAAGAAATGCGCGCTCTTGCGGCTGAGATAGAGTCCGCAGGCGATTACCGCAAGCACACCCGAGGCATGCGCCGCCAGCGCCGCCAAATAGGTTGCGTAAGGGACGAGTATGCTGACCGCGATTTCGATCGGCCCATCATCAATATGCCGCTCGAATCCGTCCACCAGCTTGCCAATCGCCAGCCCGATCGCGATTCCCGCCACTGCCAGATAGCACAATCGCCCTAGCGCCTCACCCGCGGTCGGGGTCTGCGAGCGCAGAATCATCGCCAGACCAAACTCCAGAGCGACCAGGCCGCTAGCGTCATTCACCAGGCTCTCGCCTTCCAGGATGTCGATGATGCGCCGCGGCAACGCCAGGCTTTGGGCGATGGACGTGGCCGCGATTGAGTCGGTGGGCGACACCACTGCGCCCAACAGGAATCCCAGTTGCCAGGTGAAGCCCGCAAAGACAAGCGGCGCCGCAAAAGCCACTCCGAATACTGTGAAGGCTACCAGTCCAATGGCCAGCATGGAGATGCTGAACAGGTTGAAGCGGAACTCACGCCAGGACGTAAGCCACGCGGCCGAATAAAGCAGCGGCGGCAGGACGATCAGGAAGATGATGTCGGGATTAAGGGTAACTTTGGGAACCCGGGGCAGGAAGCTGAGCAGCAGTCCGGCAACCACTAGCACGATGGGATACGGCCGGTTGAGCTTGCGAGCGACCGCGGCGAATAACACCACGAACGCCAACAACGAAAGGAAGACCAGTTCGACCGCGTGTACTCCACCCCCGTGCATTAAGCCTCCACTGCCAGGAAGATATCGCAAGCAGGGCACAAGCTGCTTCCCGGAAGTCCGCTCAGGGGAATGCCACGCGACCAAGCTATCTCATTATTTCCTGTCTAGCAGGAGAGGTCTGCATCCGTGCTCTGCCTCATGCTTCGCCAGCGCTTCTCTGGCGGGGTCTCATTAGCATCTAGACGCCCGCGACGATAATCTTGACCCGGCCCGTACTCCAGAGCATAAGCTAACACGGCCCTTGAAGCTTGAATGAGCTTCATGTCGAGTTCGTCCTGTTCCTTGCAAGACACACTGGCGTTCTTCCTGGCACCAATTGCACGGTATCCTCTGTCACATGATTCAATTGGGCGAACTGTGTTTCCTTGCGTTAAACATTCGCTCCTCCTGAAGCGCTACACTGACGTTCTAAGAGTGCCCGAAGCAACCTGTTTTGCTTGGCCGAGATTTTCCATTGTAAACATTCGAATGATTGAGCGAGTGATGACTATTGTTGCTCGTTTCACTCCGCAGAGATAGCGAACGATAAAGGGCGCTATCGCCAACCTCGCGCGCAATCGCGAGGTCCTACACTTCTTAAGCTGCATCGCCCGTTTTCTGGGACACCTCTCCGGTTTGCCGACAACCCGTCAAACTGGATTACTTCCCGAGTGGGCGACAACCCGGGAGTTGGCGCGTTAACCAACGCGAGCCGGCTTCGCGTTCCTAATCCGGCCAGATCTCCCAGAACCGGACTTCGGAACAAGCTCACCGAACCGCGAACCCCCCGTGCCTGGCAAGGCTTGACTTCAGAGCACCCGGACTCGAGAGGCAGTCCTTGCACAGCAGTTCCTGATTTCGTGCTTCATCTGGCGTCGCTTAGCAGCGAGAAAGCTGTTCTTTCTCTCGCCTTCAATCTTGAAGCCTAGGTTCGGCACAACCCGGCACAGGCGAGGTAAGTGCCAAGTGGCTGCGCTCCTGCGAATATTTCGACACCATCATCCCGCTTCTGTCGCAGGCATTGCTGCAACCGTTTTCGTCCGCGCGGGCCTGCCAACACTTACGAGCGTTCTTCGTAAATTCGAAGTGGTTATGGACGTGCCATTTATTTGCGGGCGCGATCCGAAAAAGCAGTACAATGCCCGACATTGGAAATCACTTTATTGGCGTAGCACGCCCTGATTGGCGTCGCCGAAGAGGAGGTGGGCGGCGGTGACGATGAACATGAATGAAAAGCGGCCGCTAATGATCTCTCGTGGCTGGATTCAGGCGGCGGTACTCGTCCTGATGTCTGGATTTTTCATCCTGGGCGTCCTTACTTACTACACCTACAACGACGAACCGCCCATACCGGAAATCGTCAAAAGCACAAACGGATCGACCTTATTCACCCGTGCTGACATTATGGCGGGCCAGCAGATATTTCTCGGCAATGGCCTGATGGAGTACGGCTCGATCTTTGGCCATGGTGCGTATCTCGGACCGGATTTCACGGCGGACTATTTGCATCGTGCTGCGCTATGGAGTATCGATTTCTATGGGGGCTCAACCTCCGACACAGCGCGGAGCCGAACCATAGAGGACTTCAAGAGGAACCGCTACGATAAAGCCACGGGCGTCCTGGTCTACACGGATGCGCAAACTCACGCTTTCAACCAGTGCAGGTCTTACTACGCAGCTTTCTTCGGGGAGCCGACCACGAAGTTTGGTTTGAGGCCGAAAGCTATTGAAGACCCGGAAGACATCCGCAAGCTCACTGCATTCTTCAGTTGGTCTGCGTGGGCCGCCTCCACCGCCCGCCCTGACCATCCTTATTCTTATACCAACAATTGGCCTCCGGAGCCGTTGGTCGACAATCACGCAACCGCGGACTCCGTCGTGTGGAGCGTCCTTTCCCTGATTGCATTGCTGGGCGGCATAGGTTTGCTGCTTGCCGCCTTTGGCCGCTGGAACCTGTTGGGATGGCACGGGCGCGAGCAGCAGAGCATGTCGTTTCGCCCTCCGGATGAGGTGTTGCTTACTCCCTCCCAAAAGGCATGTGCCTGGTTCTTTTTTACCATGGCCGCATTGTTCGTAGTTCAGACGCTGCTCGGGGGGCGCTACAGAACATTATCGTGCCGATCTGCAGAGCTTCTTCGGCATTGAACTCGGACGGTTGCTGCCCTTTAATGTAGTTCGAACATGGCACCTGCAACTGTCTCTCTTTTGGATTGTCACTGCATTTCTTGCGGGAGGAATTTTTCTGGTCCCGATGATTGGAGGCCGAGAGCCGCGAGGACAGAAGTTCTTTGTCTACGGACTGCTGGGCGCGTGGTGATTGTCGTAGTCGGAAGCCTGTTCGGAGAATTTGCCGGAATCCATGGCCTAATTCGAAATTCATGGACCGGAGATCAGGGCTTTGAATATCTAGACCTCGGTCGTCTTTGGCAAGTATTGCTGATCGTTGGCCTAGCGTTGTGGTCGGTGATCCTCTTTCGCGGCCTCCGCGGCCGTCTTTCTGCCGATCGTGCCGGCAATCTGCCATGGCTCTTTTTCTTCTCAGCGCTTTCGATTCCCGCTTTTTATGCTGTGGGTTTGCTTGCGCAACCCGGCAGCCATTTCACGACTACAGACTTTTGGCGTCTTTGGGTCGTGCATCTCTGGGTGGAAGACTTTCTGGAGTTGTTCACCACCATCCTGGTTGCCTACATGTTTGTTCTGTTAGGTGTAGTCGACGAGCTCATCGCATTGCGCATGATCTACCTGGATATCATCCTGTATTCCGCGGGTGGCATCGTCGGCACCATGCACCATGTATATTTCTCCGGCGAACCCGCGCTCCACTTGGCATTGGGAGCGTTCTTCTCGGCCGCAGAGGTTATACCCCTTACCCTTTCTTACACTCGAGGCCTGGAGCTTTCTGCAGCTGGGCGCTGTGCAGGGCGAGAAGGCAAAAACGTATTTCCCGCACTACTGGGCGGTCATGTTCCTCGCTGCGGTCGGGTTCTGGAACTTCCTTGGCGCCGGTGTCTTCGGCTTCCTCATCAATTTACCGATTGTTTCCTACTATGAAATTGGTACAGCTTTGACAGCAAATCACGCTCATGCGGCGATGATGGGCGTATATGGGATGCTCGGCGTTGGTCTTGCACTCTTCTGTTTGCGCTACATTATCCCGGAAAAACATTGGTCCGACAGGGCGGCACAGATCAGCTTCTGGTCTCTAAATCTTGGGTTGGCTTGGATGGTCTTTGCGACATTGTTTCCACTGGGGATCCTGCAACTGTATCACTCCATCAGCGTGAGTTACTATGACGCCCGGACGCTCAACTATATTGGCAGTCATGCTAACTCCATATTGGAGTGGTTGCGCATGCCTGGCGACATCGTCTTTATTCTGGGAGGAGCACTTCCGATTCTCTACTTGTCGTTCCTCGGTATTCGCTACATCCGAAGCACCACAACGACCGAAGAGTCCAGGGATGTCCTGTTCACCGACATCGTTGTTCAGGGCCAGGAGCGTTGAACCATGGCTGGCGTGCCTCTGGAATATTTTTTGATGCTGGGATATGCGCTTTCGCTGGCATTGATCGCGCTTCTTCTGGAATGGATAGCGCATCATGCGCACCGGCGATCCGTGGTGGGGAGCACTGCCGGTTTCACCTATCATCCAGACCGCGACGTTTGGCGATGTCCGAAAGACCAGCATCTGTTTCCGGTTTTTTCCGACTCCGCCAAGGGCCTGATAATTTACCGTGCTCCCGCTTCGGCCTGCAATACCTGCATCAGCAAACCAGCTTGTACGGACTCCAACAATGGGCGCGAGATCCAGCGGAGCAGTCTAGGCGAGGTGGAATACGGCATGAAACGGTTTCATAGAGCAGTGTCGCTGACCCTGCTCGTACTGGCCAGCCTGATCCTTGTTATCGAGCTGTTTCGTACCAGCGGCCTCTACCTGAGAATCCTGCTGGCGTCGACCCTGACGCTGTTCTGCATATTGGCTCAGCACCTATCAGCGAAGCTCGCTCAGCGTATCCAACGCTCCTAATCTTTCGAACTTTCGAACTGCGTAGATGAGCGTTTATGAGCAACCTCCGGTTGGCGATAAACCGCTTGCGGGAGATTACTCCCGCGAAGTCGCCATGTCGTCGAAGTGCTGCGGTGAGATTAGTCCTCAGAAGTCGGCTAGTGTTTTCGAATGTGTGCGCCCTCTTCCGGTATGCGATCTCTTGGAATGTCACCTGGTGTGAGCAGATTCAGCATGTCGCTGGCGGCACGATCAAGTATTAAGACGGGCTCGAAGCTGGACCCTTCCATGACAACAGCTTTACAAGGAGATCTGCCTAAGTTCAGGTAGCCGCCAAGACGGTCGCACTCAGTTCCGGTTGAACCTCGCATATAAGTATCTTTAATCTAATTCGGCGACCGCCTTTGTTTTCGAGGTCCTGCGAGCGCTGAATCGCCGTTGCCTCACCAGACTTCCACATTCCACAGAGCAAAATTCCGTGTTTAGGCGACTTGGGATGAAGAAGTGCCCACAATCCTCCCGCTTGCAGAGTCTTATCCGGTGCTTCATCAGGTAGACCTCCCTCAGCATGAAGTAGAGCAGGGGACGGATGCCAGTTTGTGAGCTTTCAGGGCATTCTTGCACCATGCCTTTCGAGTAATGCAGCTTCGGCGTAAAACCGTTGAAGATAGCGCACAGCAACCGGTGAGAAGTTGACAAATTGTCAACTTCATCGCGGGCAGTTCGAAACTCCGGCAGAATGCTTGTGATAGCTTCCAATTCGTCTTCAAGGCCCTGATTTGAGGATTCCTGCACGGCGCACGCTATCGTGTCTTTGAGAAGTTGAATGGCATCTGCGATCTGTCGAAGAACTTGACGATCTGACATCGTTAAACCACTTCGATGGCTTGGCTTGATGTTTTTGCTTTTCGAATCAGACTTAGCGATTCGTCTGGATACATGTTCCAGCTCGTTGACGAAGGACACGAGTTTCCGGGTGGCGGCGAAAGCTGCCTGTTGTGCTCTTAGGACGGGAATGTTCTGTACCAACACGCGAGTTGCGACTGCCCTTCCTGGTCCTTGCATCCGCCCAGCACCGGCCCGAATTCTCTGACGAACCCCTCGAGTTGAGAAATGTCAATGGCTTGCGAGAAGCGTAGATGGGGCAACTTACGACTCGTTTGGCGCGTCCGGCCCTTTGCGTCATAGAATCCTGCAAGAAAGTCGTCAGGCCGTATCCAATCTGGCAAATCATCGGCATTGGCATCGACTTCAATGTGTTCCACCTCGACCCGGAAATCGTCACCTTCTCGTTGAAGTGATAAGACGAGCCAGGCGGGAACGATAATTCTTCGTGTGACTCCCTGTTCTTCCTTCATAACTGCAGCCTAACGCAATAACTAACGCGACATGAACTCCGACGTCATGGCAATCTTATTGCTGTTCCCGAAAAGGACTTTGTCGTTAGGAACGAACCGCTCCGGGGGCGGCTCATACGATTCCTTGAAAACATGAAAAGCCGGCTATGCGAGTGGGCCTCGCCTCAGTCGGCAAGTGGCGCGAAAGCGCACATACTGCCGGGGTGCCGCGGGATCTAGACCGCTCGGCAACCTCGGATTCCTTACTTATTCCGAGCGCGCGCAAAGACTGGGCGCGTGACAAACTCGGCGCTTCCAGTCAAATCACAGAAAGCGTGCTGTTCACCCACGCCCAGCGCTTCGAGTTCGTTCCGCAGGGCCACAACCCAATCAGCCTCGTGCGACAAACAGGGAAGCGGAGCCGTATCCCAGATATTCTTGAACCTTGGGAGATCAATGCCATCTGGCTGAATTCGTCACTGCGCGAACGGGCGGCGATTTCGATCGCATATGGCAACGGGCTGCGTGTCAGCGAGGAGTTTGCCCTCAAATGGCACAACCTCGACGCGAGCAAGGGTACCGCTCTGGTGACGAAGGGAATCGTGAAAGGTCATCTCGGCGAAGTCAAGACTGAGATTTCCAAAAAACTGGTTCCACTTCACGCCTACCAACTGGAGGATCTTGCAGCGTGGCGCGCCGTTTCTCCGTACAACGGGGACGACGACTGGGTGTTTGCGTCCGACCGCAATCGCGGGCGGAAGCCTTACTGGCCGCAAATGATTCTTCGTCGCCATATCCAAAAGACGGCGAAAAAGCTTGGGATTGTCAAGAAAATCGGATGGCACACATTCCGTCGTACCTACGCGTCTTTGCTGACCGCGAACAAGGAGGACGTGAAGGTAGTGCAGGAACTGATGCGTCACGCCACGCCAACGATGGCCCTGGGTCTATATGCTCAGGCGTTCGGCGAAAGCGCGCGTGCTGCGCAGAGCAAGATCGTCGAGATGGTGAGGAACGCGCCGATGCCGGACGAATTTGCCAGGTCCCGGAGCGCCAAAGCTGCTAATGTGCGTTGACGTGCGTGGGAGGCGGATGGCGTAAGCGCGTAACTTGCTGAAAAATATGGTGGGCGCTACAGGATTCGAACCTGTGACTTCCACCGTGTGAATTTTGAAGTCGTAAACATAAAACTCTTTGCTTGCCTTGCTTTTCCGCACATGGCAACCCTAAAAAACACGAAATCTGGGGCAGTTTTGGTGACGAATTGGTGACGAGTTTCAGTACCCTTAGCTCTGAACTTGCGGAATCTCTCATCTCATAATACTCGGGACGGTAGTGAGCCTGAAGAAACAGTTAAGCAATGTCAGTGACAATCCCGTGAGTCGCGGCTGGCATTGGTACCACTTGCTCACTCCCCAAGATTAAGGGATAGCCCTCAACCAACTGACAGTAGATGTCCTCAGAAAACCACCGGAAGGCGGTTTTCTTGTTTCCGGTGAATTCCGACAAATTGCTGTCGAACCTGCATCCAGGACCGCCCATTCACGGGGCGGTTTTTCTTTGGACTAGATCCGAGCAAATTCCAAGGGAGAAACATATGGAATCCCCTAATAACAACGGCACGCTCCTCGGAGCCGCCCAACTCGTAACCTGTCGCCTAGACGAACTCTTCCCGCACCCCAGCTATGTTCGTCTTGGTCTCACCGTCCCATCCCCGAAGCTGTCCGCACTCGCTGAACAAGGTGAGCTGGCGTTTCGAGAGCCGCTCGCGATCACGCGGGAGCGCATCGTCATTGATGGCTACGCTCGGTGGGAACTGGCCCGACTCCAGGGGCGAAGGACACTCCCATGTCTTGAATACAAACTGACCGAAGAAGAGGTTCTTTGTTGGCTGCTGCTGAGGCATCGCAGATCGAACAGCCTAAACGATTTCTGCCGTATACGCCTAGCACTGGACCTTGAGCCCTGTTTCAAAGAAAAGGCGCTATCGCATCAGCGACTCGGCGGTCGGATGAAGGGTTTGTCAAATTTGACGGAAGATGCAGCGGTGGATGTCCGGGAGAAAATTGCCGCCGCCGCCGCCGTCTCTGTTGGTAACGTGACCAAGGTCAAGCAACTGATAGGGACTGCGCATCCCGAACTGTTGGAGGCATTACGCGCCGGTGAGGTTTCGATCCACTGGGCCTGGAAATGGAGCGTGAAATCACAAGAACGGCAGACTGAGGCACTGAGGACCTATCGCGGTGAGAAGGGCGTGAACAAAGCTATTCGGGATCTCATATCGCGGCACGAACCAAGCAGCTTGCCGACCGCGCCGGACTTGGAGAGCCTGGTCCGGCGATTGTCTCAGCTTAAAGCGGACGATTGCGGTTCGGTCAATTTGTGGGTAATACGCATCCCAGGCAAGACGATCTTTGTGACCGAAGAGCTACTTCAATCCCTCCCACCCCACCAGGAATCAATGCTGACATGAACAACAATCAGCCCCTGAAGCAGATTTTGATTGCTACACGAGACCACTGGGATCGTCCCGAGATCCGCCCGGCCGTTCGCGAAAACTTCGACAAAATGATCAATTGCCGGACCCCGGCATTGGGTGCCGAAGTCTTTGCGTCAGAAGCCGAAGAGAAACTCGTCTACCATAGCTGCAAATCGAGGTCATGCCCCAGTTGTGGACAGCGGGCTACCCTGTTGTGGCAACGGGAGCAGTGGGTCGCTCTTCCCGACATCCCGTATTCCGGCATGGGCTTTACGATGCCCGCGAACTATGGCCAATCTTCGGCGGAACCGCCAGCTCCTCCACGACTTGCCCGCACTCGCGGCGGCAGTGATCCAGCAATGGGTGAAAATTAGATACGGTGTCCGCGTACTCATTGTGGTGGTGCCCCATACGTTCGGGCGACACTTGAACTTCAATGCACATCTTCACGTTATGGTCTCTGCTGGCGGCCTGAAGGAGTCGGAAGGCCGCTGGATTACACCGCTGCACTTCGACAGGAGCAAACTTATGCACATGTGGCGCTATGCCGTCATCACGTATCTTCGAGCGGCTCTGAAGAAAGGATTGCTTGCTTCGGAGGCGAGCCCCGAGGAGCTGAGAGTCTTGTTGAAAACGCAATATGAACGCTGGTGGAACGTCTACGTTGATCACATCAGGTCGAAATGGCATTTCCTGCGATATGTAGCGCGGTACGTTCGACGACCACCGATCGCTCAGCATCGGTTTACGAAGATCACGGATCAAGAAGTCGAGTTTTTGACGAAAGATCTAAAGGAGAAGCGGGTCGTGACGACCCACTACTTGATTGAGGAATTCGTTAACGCCCTGGCCGCACATGTGCCAGACCGCTACAGACACGCGATGCGCCGTTTCGGGCTGTTGGCACCCCGCACACAACGCACGACATCGACTGCCCTGTTTCTACTGCTGGGGCAGACGAAGCGGCCTCGTCCACAACGGCTGAGTTGGCGGAATTCACTGTGCAAGTATTTTGGGAAAGATCCCCTCGTCGATAGTCGCGGTCAATCCATGCACTGGGTTCGTCGGCTGAGACCTGTGGCGAGGTAGGCGTTCTCGCAGATCCTTTCCCATTTGCTCCCATTCCCCTAAAACAAGCACCTCTCCTCTCTTTCCGCCTAACTCCGAATTTGATTTCGCTGAGTTCCAGCAGCAACGCCCCCCGGTCTGACCGCTCTCTTTCCGAAATCGATTTTTGTGTTTCCTATAGATCAAGATCGAGATGGACCCGGATCGCAGAGTGCAGCAGGCTATTCACCTGGTGTTTGCCAAGATAACGGAGTTGGCGAGTGCGCGGCAGGTGCTGCTTTGGTTTCGCAGGGAGAAGATCTGCCTCCCATCTATGGTTGAGGGACCCGGGTATAAGGTCACTTGGAAGCTTCCCGTCTATAACACAATCTGGCACATGCTACGCAATGCCGTGTATGCCGGAGCTTATGTTTTTGGAAAGACGGAATCGCGAACCCGGGTGGTCGAGGGTCGTGCGCGCAAGAGCGCGGGGCATTACAAGCCGCCAGAATCTTGGACCGTATTGATTCGCGACCATCATCCCGGCTACATTTCCTGGGAACAGTACGAACGCAACCAGGCAATGATCGCTACCAACTCCAACATGCAGTCGCGTATGTTGCGCAAGGCCGGTCGCGGTGGGCGAGCCCTGCTTTCCGGCATGCTTCGTTGTCGGCGTTGTGGAAGGATGCTTCAGGTGATCTACAGCGGCACCCGTGGGACGGTGCCCCGTTATCAGTGCCGGGGCGCACAGATCAACCATGGCGAAGACTGGTGCATCTCGTTTGGCGGCCTCAGGGTTGATGAAGCCCTAGCGCATCAGGTACTGGATGCGATTAGTGGAGACGCTGTTGCTGCGGCCTTGGAGGCTGCTGAGCAACTGCGGCAACAACGCCAGCAGCAGCGCAAGATACTTGAGTTGGAAGTCGAACAGGCACAGTACGAAGCGCGGCTCGCGGCGCGGCGCCATGAAGCGGTCGATCCGGACAACCGTTTGGTTGCGGCAGAGTTGGAAGTGCGCTGGAACACTGGCCTTCAGAAAGTGCGCGAACTGCAAGACAAGCTACAGCAGTTCGATGCTGGAGTCGGAGTAGTTGCAATGCCGGACAGGGAGATCTTGATGAGCCTCGCCCAAGATCTGCCTGCGGTCTGGAACGCTTCCACCAATGACATGCGATTGAAGCAGAGGATTGTACGTATCCTCATTCATGAGATCGTTGCCGATGTAGATGAGAAGAATCACGCGATCACATTGCTGATCCACTGGGCCGGGGGCCGTCACTCGGAACTGCGCGTGATGGGACGATGCAGACCTGAGCGCTCGCCCTGAATCGCCGCATGGTGTTATCCATGTTCGCAGTGGCAAGACGGCGAACGCACAGCGCAGCCTACCACTTACGCCGCGCGCTGCTGACGTTCTGCAACGACGCAAGCATGAAGCTGATGCGCGCGTTTGCAGATCACAATATGTCTTTCCGGGAGCAGGCAATTCAGGCCACATCGTTTCGCTGCAACATTCGCACGAGCGTGCGGTAGAAGATGCGGGGTTGGGGAGTTTCGAGTTCTACTGCTGGCGTCATACGTTCGGCACTAGGGCGGCGCAGTCTGGGATGGACCGGTTCAGCCTAGCCAGGCTGATGGGCCACAGTTCGCCATCGGTAACCGCTCGCTACTACGTCCACGTTACAGAATCTCACGTAGCTGCTGGATTCGGTAAATTCGCGGACTATCAGGCACGAGGAGTGGCCGAGGGGATGGCAAGGGCGTTGAAAGGAACCCATGCGGTTCAATAAGCGAGCTCTTGTGCGTCGAATCTGCCAGTCAACGAGCGCAGGGATAGGGCTTCGGTAAGTCTAATCACCGCACGTTTCTTCTTCCTTTGTGCTTTTCATATCCAACTGGCAAATCGCTCGTCCTTCAAAGCCGCAAGCGACTCCTTTGCCGACAGCAGCGCAATCCCACTCCTGGGCCTCTGGCTTGGCTGACGTGAACCGGTAAAGCGTGCTCGCGCTGAAATCGCGGCATAGGTCATCGGCCCGGTGTTGCGCGTGAGCGAGCGCGTTTGCTTTCGCCGAGGCAATACTGGGCAACCCGTTCTCCTCGCGTAGCTCGACCAGTTTCAACGGCCGCTCAGTCGGCGTCCACACTTCGATTGCCTTCACTTGACGATCTGCCAATAGCGCCTGTGCCTGGAAACGATACGCGCCATCCGGGAAACGGCCCAGGTGACTCCTCAAATCTTCGCAACTTCCCGGTCGGCGCGCCTGCCAGGCCAGACGTTCCGACTTGGTCGGTCGACCACCGAAGCCGAATGTGCCACAAAGGTCGGAAACGGCGGGCTGAAGGCCCGGCGCAGCACATACTTTTTCCTGCGCATGGAATGCATTCGACCCGAAAGCGACGATGCATGCAACAATCGCGCTCAGCACGGTGCCGTAAGTGAAGCGCTGGCGCAGCCTCCTCATCGGCCCTTTCGCCGCGGGCACAGGGCGTCCTTCAAGCTTTGCCTTTACGGCAGCGAGGAGGTCTTGGAAGAACGGATCATCGGTGGATGATCCCTTCCAGCGCGTCAGATCAATCGTTTGAGTCTCCCCGAAGCCCAGAGGAGGCGCAACTCGATCGAGCTTCACCGGCACCAAGATATTGCGCCGTTTCCCGTCACGCGCTTCATCGCGTACAAAATCCCCGGTTTGTCCCACGCTCGCTTTTGTCCAAACGACGATCACGCATTTCGCGTTTTCGAGAGCACCTTGAATTGCGGCTTGCCAGTTCTCGCCTCCAGGCAAATAGCGATCCCACCAGATGTCTAAGCCGTAACGTTGCAGGGCCTGGGCAAGTCGCGCCACGCGCTGGACATCCTCGCTTTTGTACGACACGAATATGTCACTCATTGGGCGACGGCCTTCTTCAGTGTGTCCACCATCCACTCATCTGCCGGGGCTAATTTACCCGCCTCTTTCAGCGACACGGCAATATTGAGCGCGTCAACATACTGTTCCTGTGCCTGGGCGAGCTCGGAGCGCAGACTCGTGGATACCGAAACACTCGCCCGGACCTTCTCCTGCAGCTGTTCGATGGCTTTCCGCTGGGCGCGGAGCTTGGCATCCGCGAAGTGCTCCGCGGCGGCTTGCGTAGCCGATGCGGCATAGAGTGCGGCGGCCACTTCGGCTTTGGCATCCACCTCGGCGCAAGACACAATCCGTGTGGCCAGCAGCAATGCGCCCAAGACAGCACCAAACCGAATCCACTCAGACTTACTCGAGGCCATCGCTACCTACACTTCCCACAACAGCACAAGCAGAGCCCGAGTCTACCGTAGAAACTGCAGGGTTGACTTAGCGACGTTCGAGAGCACCTTGAATTGCGGCTTGCCAGTTCTCGCCTCCGGGCAAATAGCGATCCCACCGGACGTTTAAGCCGCAACGTTGCAGTGCCTGGGCAAGTAGCGCCACGCGCTGGACATCCTCGCTCTTGTACGACACGAATATGTCACTCATTGGGCGACGGCCTTCTTCAGGGTGTCCACCATCCAATCATCAGCCGGGGCTAGTTTACCCGCCTCTTTCAGCGACACGGCAATCTTGAGCGCGCGGATCAGGTAAGTCCTCTCTCCACTTGCCTCGCCAAGCTTGACCAAACTAACGATCAAGTCCCGCTGCCATTCCGCACTATTCGCATCGCGCGCCGCCAAGGTCTCTCGAATGCCCAGCGCCTTGCGGTAGGAGGAAAGCGCCCCGGCCAGGTCCCCCTGCTGCACCTGCACGTCGCCAACTCTCTCGTAGCTGATGGAAAGGTCGCGCTGCCAGTCGGTGTTGGCCGCATCGCGCGTCGCCAAGGTCTCGGCGATTCCCAGATCCTTGCGGTAGGAGGCCAGCGCCCCGGCCAAGTCCCCCTGCTGCACCTGCACGTCGCCAATCTTCTCGTTGCTTATGGAGAGGTCGCGCTGCCAGTTGGTGTCGGCCGCATCGCGCGCCGCCAAGGTCTCTCGAATCCCCAGCGCCTTGCGGTAGGAGGAAAGCGCCCCGGCTAAATCCCCCTGCTTCACCTGCACGTCGCCCAGCTTGTTGTAGCTTACCGAGAGGTCGCGCTGCCAGTTGGTGTTGGTCGGATCGCGCGCCGCCAAGGTCTCTCGAATGCCCAGCGCCTTGCGGCAGGAGGAAAGCGCCCCGGCCAAGTCCCCCTGCTGCACCTGCACGTTGCCCAGTCTCTCGTAGCTGATGGAGAGGTCGCGCTGCCAGTCGGTGTTGGCCGGATCGCGCGCCGCCAAGGTCTCTCGAATCCTCAGCGCCTTGCGGTAGGAGGCAAGCGCCCCAGCCAAGTCCCCCTGCTTCACCTGCACATCGCCCAGCTTCTCGCAGCTGACGGACAGGTCGCGCTGCCAGTTTGTGTTGGCCGGATCGCGCGCCGCCAAGGTCTCGACGATTCCCAGGTCCTTGCGGTAGGAAGCAAGCGCCCCGGCCAGGTCCCCCTGCTGCACCTGCACGTTGCCAATCTTCTCGTAGCTGACGGAGAGGTCGCGCTGCCAGTCTGTGTTGGCTGGATCGCGTGCCGCTAAGGTCTCGGCGATCCCCAGATCCTTGCGGTAAGAGGCAAGCGCCCCGGCCAGGTCCCCCTGCTGCACTTGCACGTTGCCCAGTCTCTCGTAGCTTATGGAGAGGTCGCTCTGCCAGTCGGTGTTGGCCGGATCGCGCGCCGCCAAGGTGTCGGCGATCCCCAGCACCTTGCGATAGGAGGCAAGCGCCCCGGCCAGGTCCCCCTGCTGCACCTGCACGTCGCCCAGTCTGTTGTAGCTTACCGACAGGTCGCGCTGCCAGTTTGTGTTAGTCGGATCGCGCGCCGCCAAGGTCTCAGCGAGCCCCAGCGCCTTGCGGTAGGAGCCCAGCGCCCCGGCCAGGTCCCCCTGCTCCACCTGCACGTCGCCCAGTCTCTCGTAGCTGATGGAGAGGTCGCGCTGCCAGTTTGTGTTGGCCGGATCGCGCGCCGCCAAGCTCTCTCGAATCCCCAGCACCTTGCGATAGGAGGCAAGCGCCCCGGCCAGGTCCCCCTGCTGCACCTGCACGTCGCCCAGTCTGTTGTAGCTTACCGACAGGTCGCGCTGCCAGTCGGTGTTGGCCGGATCGCGCGCCGCCAAGGTCTCGGCGATCCCCAGATCCTTGCGGTAAGAGGCAAGCGCCCCGGCCAGGTCCCCCTGCTCCACCTGCACGTCGCCAATCTTCTCGTAGCTTACGGAGAGGTCGCGCTGCCAGTCGGTGTTGGCCGCATCGCGCGCCGCCAAGGTCTCGGCGATCCCCAGCGCCTTGCGGTAGGAGGCAAGCGCCCCGGCCAGGTCCCCTTGCTGCACCTGCACGTCGCCCAGCTCGTTTAGTGCGACCCCCTGATCACGTTCCGTCTCGGCAGTCTCGGCCGCATGTTTGGTCGCCGTCAGCGCATCCGACAGCCTGCCAGCACTCTGATAGAGCCGCCCCAGTTCAACCCAGTCCCCAAAAACACCCGGATCAAGCCGCGTCACTTCCTCAAACCGCGCAATCGCATCCGTGGTCGTTACCTTGCCCTTGGCCCTCGCATCCAGCGCCAACTGTGCAATCCGCCGCGCTTCCGCTGCACTCTCGATGTTGGCCCTCTTCTGACGCGCCGCATCGCGAGCTTTGCGGAGGTCGTCGAGAATGGCTAACGCACCCACCTCGTCGCCCGTATTGAATCGCGCCAAGGCTGCGGCACCTTCGGGAGTCGCCGCAATGTCCTGCACAGCGGCGCGAAACACCGCGATTTCCTGGCTGTAGGCACGGTCTCGTTGGGCCAACTCCGCTACATATTCTTCCTGTGCCTTTGCGAGTTCCGAGCGCAGACTCGTGGATTCCGAAACACTCGCCCGGACCTTCTCCTGCAGCTGTTCGATGGCTTTCCGCTGGGCGCGGAGCTTGGCATCCGCGAAGTGCTCCGCGGCGGCTTGCGTAGCCGATGCGGCATAGAGTGCGGCGGCCACTTCGGCTTTGGCATCCACCTCGGCGCAAGACACAATCCGTGTGGCCAGCAGCAATGCGCCCAAGACAGCACCAAACCGAATCCACTCAGACTTACTCGAGGCCATCGCTACCTACACTTCCCACAACAGCACAAGCAGAGCCCGAGTCTACCGTAGAAACTGCAGGGTTGACTTAGCGACGTTCGAGAGCACCTTGAATTGCGGCTTGCCAGTTCTCGCCTCCGGGCAAATAGCGATCCCACCGGACGTTTAAGCCGCAACGTTGCAGTGCCTGGGCAAGTAGCGCCACGCGCTGGACATCCTCGCTCTTGTACGACACGAATATGTCACTCATTGGGCGACGGCCTTCTTCAGGGTGTCCACCATCCAATCATCAGCCGGGGCTAGTTTACCCGCCTCTTTCAGCGACACGGCAATCTTGAGCGCGCGGATCAGGTAAGTCCTCTCCCCACTCGCCGAGCCCAGCTTGACCAGACTAACGATCAAGTCCCGCTGCCATTCCGCATTATTCGCATCGCGCGCCGCCAAGGTCTCTCGAATGCCCAGCGCCTTGCGGTAGGAGGTAAGCGCCCCGGCCAGGTCCCCCTGCTGCACCTGCACGTCGCCAACTCTCTCGTAGCTGATGGAGAGGTCGCGCTGCCAGCCGGTGTTGCCCGCATCGCGCGCCGCCAAGGTCTCTCGAATGCCCAGCTCCTTGCGGTAGGAGGCAAGCGCCCCGGCTAAGTCCCCCTGCCGCACCTGCACGTCGCCCAGCTCGCTGTAGCTCAGCGACAGGTTGCTCTGCCAGTCTGTGTTGGACGGATCGCGCGCCGCCAAGGTCTCGGCGATCCCCAGCGCCTTGCGGTAGGAGGAAAGCGCTCCAGCCAGGTCCCCCTGCTGCACCTGCACGTCGCCCAGCTTGTTGTAACTTACTGAGAGGTCGCGCTGCCAGTATGTGTTGGACGGATCGCGCGCCGCCAAAGTCTCAGTGATCCCCAGCGCCTTGCAGTAGGAGGCAAGCGCCCCGGCCAGGTCCCCCTGCGTCACCTGCACGTCGCCCAGCTTGTTGTAGCCTAAGGAGAGGTCGCGCTGCCAGCCGGTGTTGGCTGCATCGCGCGCCGCCAAAGTCTCCGCGATCCCCAATCCCTTGCGGTAGGAGGCAAACGCTCCGGCCAGGTCCCCCTGCTGCACCTGCACGTCGCCAACCTTCTCGTAGCTCACGGAGAGGTCGCGCTGCAAGCCGGTGTTGGCCGCATCGCGCCCCGCCAAGGTCTCGGCGATTCCCAGATCCTTTCGGTAGGAGGCAAGCGCTCCGGCCAGGTCCCCCTGCTCCACCTGCACGTCGCCAATCTTCTCGTAGCTTATGGAGAGGTCGCTCTGCCAGATGGTGTTGGCCGCATCGCGCGCCGCCAAGGTCTCTCGAATCCCCAGCGCCTTGCGGTAGGAGGCAAGCGCCCCGGCCAGGTCCCCCTGCGTCACCTGCACGTCGCCCAGCTTGTTGTAGCTCACCGACAGGTCGCGCTGCCAGCCGGTGTTGGCCGGATCGCGCGCCGCCAAGGTCTCTCGAATCCCCAGCGCCTTGCGGTAGGAGGCAAGCGCCCCGGCCAAGTCCCCCTGCTGCACCTGCATGTCGCCCAGTCTGTTGTAGCTCACCGACAGGTCGCGCTGCCAGTCGGTGTTGGCCGCATCGCGCGCCGCCAAGGTCTCGGCGATCCCCAGCGCCTTGCGGTAGGAGGCAAGCGCCCCGGCCAAGTCCCCCTCCTTCACCTGAACGCTGCCCAGTTCGCTTAGCGCAACCTCCTGATCGCGTTCCGTCTTGCCGGTCTCGGCCGCATGTTTGGTCGCCGTCAGCGCATCCGACAGCCTGCCAGCACTCTGATAAAGCCGCCCCAGTTCAACCCAATCCCCAAAAACACCCGGATCAAGCCGCGTCACTTCCTCAAACCGCGCAATCGCATCCGTGGTCGTTACCTTGCCCTTGGCCCTCGCATCCAGCGCCAACTGTGCAATCCGCCGCGCTTCCGCTGCACTCTCGATGTTGGCCCTCTTCTGACGCGCCGCATCGCGAGCTTTGCGGAGGTCGTCGAGAATGGCTAACGCACCCACCTCGTCGCCCGTATTGAATCGCGCCAAGGCTGCGGCACCTTCGGGAGTCGCCGCAATGTCTTGCACAGCGGCGCGAAACACCGCGATTTCCTGGCTGTAGGCACGGTCTCGTTGGGCCAGCTCCGCAACATATTCATCCTGCGCCTTTGCGAGTTCCGAGCGCAGACTCGTGGATTCCGAAACACTCGCCCGGACCTTCTCCTGCAGCTGTTCGATGGCTTTCCGCTGGGCGCGGAGCTTGGCATCCGCGAAGTGCTCCGCGGCGGCTTGCGTAGCCGATGCGGCATAGAGTGCGGCGGCCACTTCGGCTTTGGCATCCACCTCGGCGCAAGACACAATCCGTGTGGCCAGCAGCAATGCGCCCAAGACAGCACCAAACCGAATCCATCCAGACTTACTCGACGCCATCGCTACCTACACTTCCCGCAACAGCACAAGCAGAGCCCGAGTCTACCGCAGAATTCGCAGGTTGACGTGTTAACGCGAAGTACAACATTGGGCCGTATTCACTGGCTCTGGACTAGAGTCCTCAAGTTCGCGCTCTTCATCCGTGTTGAAAGGTGGGGCTCGATCGCGCTCGGCAAAACGTGCCGCTACTGTTCCTGTTGTGAATTGATTATGCTGCACCGGGACGAGTTAGAGGGGCAGTTGGCGCATAGCTTAACCCAGATTGCGCAGGAAGCCATCGGGAATGAGTATGTGGTACTTGGCACGATCGAGAAAAAAGCGTGGCAGGAGGGGCTCCGTGGTAGTGAAAAGCGGCCTGCAGCGATATTGCAACACGTAGCCTCAAGAACGTCTACGAACTGAAGTATGAGCCTGGCGGATGGTATCCGCGGTGACGAAGCGCCGAGAGAGCATATACAAATGCCGACACCAGTCGGGCAAAACGAACCGCCTTTCTCTCGTTCCTGTTCAGCTCTCCGACACCCCCTCTTCCAGCGGCCTTTAGCTTGCCATGACCATGCTCGGTAACCGAATTGATGATGGCGAGTAGCCTTTCGGATACCAATCTCGATCGGCTGCGGGTCTGAAGATGGCCACTGATTCAGGGCGGCTCACGTAACTTCTTGAAAATATGCGGAAACGACGAAACGTCTTGCGCCCTACGCCTGCAACTGCGATATGGCACGAGGGTTGCACTTGCGCACTACCGTAGCGGCGAACCCAAGGCAACGTTGGCGAATTCAGTTTGGGTTCGTTCGCAAAACAAGAAACTTGAAGAGAGGATAATCAAATGAAACCACGTATTGTTCACATGGCTGCACTGGCCAGGAGCGGAGCTCTAGCCATCTCGTTGAGCATAGTCATGGTCGCAGTCACCGCGCCGGCTGCCCTTGCCAATGGCGATACCTGGTCTCTCGACTCCAATGCATCGGATGCCTATTTGTTTCAGGGATCCGCAGCGAATCCACACGCATTGAACGCTGGTGTGGCTCGCGTAACTGGGAAAGTGAAGCTGAACACAAACGATCTGGACAAGTCGATCTTCGATCTAAGAATCTATCCGGCGAATGAGGACTGGGCGAACGCGCTCAATCTTGAGGGTAACTTGCCGGTCGGCTACGTTCCCGACGCGACTGATCACGCACTGCTGACGTTCAAGTCCAAGCACATTCAAAGAACCGCGGGTGGCGAGATGGAAGTCACGGGAGATCTGACACTCACGCGTGTGGAACGCAGCGCCACGATTGACCCAAGTGAAGCGTATGCCGGTCCTGTGTACAGCGAGCCTGTCATTCACACTGAAACTCGCGGAGCCACCTTTGTGATCCCGAGCGTCGATGCAGCGGTTGCCCCCCGATCCTCGACTCCTGCAACCGCAGAGAACAAACAGGCGCTGCAGGTGTCGGCGTCGGCCCGCATCGGTTACGAGGATTTCCCGAAACTATTCAGCGCATTGACGGAAACTAATTGGCCGCTTGCTGTGGAGTATGGGAACTGTGAAATCCCGTCCACCATAAGTGAGGACTACAGCGGGGCTCTGTGCACTGGGCCATCGATCGCACCGACTCGCGACGACACTTCGATCGGGCGTATGCAGACGACAATTGTTTTGCACCTGAAGCTGATTAACACAGGATCCGAACCATCAGTCGCAATGCTTTCGGCGAGCGGCACGCCTCGATAACCCGGAGGGTCAAAGGTACCAAGTCAGTATGAACTGGCACTGACGATCAAGGGCGGCACCGGCCTCCGGTTACTCACCGGCGGTGGTGCCCTTCGGGAGACGCGATGATCTTTGCCCAGGGGAACGCCAAATAATATTGGCGGCTGAACCAGGGTCTGTCCAGCCCACTATGCCGGCTGTACTACAAGGTCGTCCGCCAGCTCGAAGTTCATCATCGACTCCGCCGGTATCTCTATATCCCAGATGCCGATCAACCTCGCTGCGGAGTTCCAGCACCACCACCCACCCGCATGCGTAGCCGAACCTCTGGCCGCACTTCAACGACAGCGTGTTAGACTCTGAGGCCGGTTGCCCCCCTGAGAAGGATATCCGGCTTTTGCTGAAGGAGGAATCTGCTTGAACTACTATGGAGCTAAAGAATTATCCGAGAGTTTTCGCACCGTCCGGAAGAATACGATTATGATCGCCGAAGAACTTCCTCAAGAACAATACAGTTTTCGGCCAGCCACAAACACGCGCACTGTCGGTGAATTGTTGGCACATATTTCGCTGGCGTACACCTTTCAATACCAAATTCACGGCGAGGAGCACCGGGCTTCGTTGGAGGGATTCGACTTTCCATCGCTGATGCAGCGCTTGGTGGCGGAAGAAAAGAAACCGCGGAGCAAGGATCAGACCCTTGAGATGCTTCGCAGCTCTGGCGAGAAATGGGCTGGTTGGCTTCGAGGGACTCTCGGAGAGTTTCCTGGGCGAGCGAGTCCAGATGCGTGCAGGGACAACCCCAGCAGCGAAGAGCCGTTTCGAAATGATCCTTTCAGTCAAAGAACATGAAATGCACCACCGAGGCCAGTTGATGTTGATAGAGCGAATGGTGGGTGTGGTGCCGCATCTAACCCGCGAGCTGCAAGCCCGCATGGCTGGAGCTCCAGGGAAGAGCTGACGCGGTCAAGTTTCGACGGGTGAGTGCGGCACCAGCATCCTTCGAAGTTGATCGCACATCAGCGAGAAAATCTGTAAGAGTCCAGACTCGACTTTGCTGACATCGGAGATGAGTCTCCGATTGTCGAACACCGAGCAGCCTCGTGGGTTCGGGTTTTCAACATGAGGATGGACGACCAACCAGGATGGTCGACGAAATAGAACGGGCCAAGAACCGCACAAAGTCCCGCGTGGGCTCGAAAGTGGAGCAGGTGTTTGGAGAGTGATAAAGCTAAAGTTCGGGTTTGTGAAAGTGCGCTATCGAGGCTTGAAAAAGAACGCCAACTGTCTGTTCGCCACCTGCGCCCTGGTCAACCTGTTCTTGGTGCGCAAGAAGCTGTTGTACTCAGCGGCGCAGTGTCTTTCAACGACGCCCGATTACCGGAACGGGTAGCCAAAGGCTCAAAGAGCCAGCAGGAATGGAGGCATCAATCTGAGTCTCGCCTTTCGAGGCATTCCCGCTAGAAAGACAAGGGGTAGTTTAGAGGTTCCCTAACACTTAGGGAGACTCTGAACAAGTACTCCGATTTCCACCGATCTGCAGGCTAGAGTGAGAGGAAATTTGGTGGAGGCCTGTAGAGCGATGAAGCAGCAGACACTGGCGATGGCGAACGGGTTCGAGCCGTACGCGAAGAAGACGCGGCGTGCTTTGTTTCTGGAAGAGATGGAACAGGTAGTGCCGTGGGCCCAGTTGTGCGGCTTGATCGAGGCTCACTATCCAAAAGCCGGCAACGGGCGGCCCCCGGTGGGGCTGGAGCGGATGCTGCGCGTGTACTTTCTCCAGCAATGGTTCAACCTGTCGGACCCTGGGCTGGAAGAGGCGCTGTACGACTCGGCGGTGATGCGGCAATTTGTGGGCATCGATCTGGGGCGGGAACCAGTGCCGGACGAGACGACGGTTTGCAAGTTCCGTCACTTGCTGGAAGAGCACGGTTTGGGCGGGGAGATTCTGCAGACGGTGAACCTGTATTTACAGAGCCGGGGAGTGCGGATCATGACCGGCACCATCGTCGATGCAACCATCATTCATGCCCCCAGTTCGACCAAGAACCGGGGGCAGAAGCGCGACCCTGCCATGCACCAAACGAGGAAGGGCAAGCAGTGGTACTTCGGGATGAAAGCACACGTGGGCGTGGATAGTAAGACGAAGATGATTCACAGTGTGGTGGCGACAGCGGCCAACGTGGCGGACAGCACGGTATTGCCGGAGTTACTGCACGGGGAAGAGTCGAAGGTTTGGGGCGATCAGGCCTATCGGGGGCAAACGGAAGCCATGCGGGAAGTTGCGCCCGGAGCGCAGGACATGACCCACAAGCAGTACCGTTTCAAGGACCGCGTCGACGAAATAGAACGAGCCAAAAACCGCACCAAGTCTCGCGTGCGCTCGAAAGTGGAGCACGTGTTTGCGGTAATGAAGCTGAAGTTCGGGTTTGTGAAAGTGCGCTATCGAGGATTGAAGAAGAACGCCAACCGGGTGTTCGCCACCTGCGCCCTGGTCAACCTGTTCTTGGTACGCAAGAAGCTGCTGTACTCAGCGGCGTAGTGTCTTTCCAGGACGCCCGACTACCGGAACGGGGCCAGCCGGAGGGCTCAAAGAGCCAGTGGGGATGAAGGCATCGATCTGAACCTCACCTTTCAAGGCATTCCCGCTTGAAAGACAGGGGGTAGTTCAGAGGTTCCTTAGATCGCCGCGTGAGTCATACTCCCGCGTATCGAGAACCGCGATACAAGGGACCGCCGGCAGAACCCGCTCCGAAGAGAGCCCGTTGTTCTGCGGGATCTCTCCGTCGGTTCTTTCCAGTTCAATGTCCAGCCGCTCCCGACGCAATCGAAGCCGTCGACGTCGCAGGTGTCAGCTTTAGATCCAGGGCAATGGTAACTACACCGCTCGCCGTGGTCACGACGGGAGTTCCAGTGCAGATCAGGCCGGCATAGTCTTCACCGACGGTCGATGGAATGGTGCAGTTCTCATTGTCAACGACCACGCCAGGCGTGTTGCTCAATTGCAATTCAGCAAAGAACTGGGGGAAGTCCTCCCGGTCGATGCTGGTCGATGCCGAGAGTCGTATTTCTGCGTTCTGATCTGCGGGCAGGCCCGCGCCGGGAAACACTAACGTAACTTCGCGAGTATCGGTGTGGACAACTGGCGCGCCATACTCAGGGCCGCGATAGGCTTCGTTGGGATCCCAGGTCGCGCTGGGCGCCACGCGGGTAACCGACAAGTTGCCAACGACTGCCAGCGTACCGTTGCGTGTGATTTCGGCCCGCTTCGACTTAAAGCTGATTTCCGAGTACTCCTGGCCAAACCCGCTGGCCGGCTTAAAGTTGAGGTCAACCGCCGGATCAGCCGGATCGCTCGAGTCGAAAACTACTTTGCCGTTGACAGGAGCGACGTCGATCCCCTGCGATTGCACGCCCGAACCCAGTGACAAGCGGGCGAAGGAATACTGTGGGTCGACCTGCCAGGAGCGATCCTGGGCAACGGCTGTGCTGGATGCAAAACAAAGTGTGACGGCCAGCAATAACGCAAGTGTGAGGGTAGCGCCGCCGGTTACTAGGTTAAGGATTCTTGATGTGTGTAACGCGGGTTTGTTCTGAGGCTGGTACATATCGGAACTCCTTGTAGTTATTCTGGATTATGTATATAATCCATCCCTATGCAAGATTAGATGCGTAATCCTGATTTGGTTGCAATGTTTTTTTGAGGAGGACCAATGGGACATTCGAGGGCCGAAAAGACAGAGACTCATAAGCGCATCGTCAGAATCGCCGCGAAGCGGATGCGGGAAGAAGGGCTCGAGGGGGTCGGAATCGCAGACCTTATGAAGGAAGCGGGCCTTACAGTGGGCGGTTTCTACAAGCACTTTCGTTCCCGGGGCGACTTGGTGGGCGAGGCCGTCCGATCGGCGTTTGGCGGCATGAAGCGCCAACTCGAGGCTGACGCAAAGGCTGGGCAGCCGCCCTTGTATGCAAATTTGGTCGACAACTATCTGACGGAAGCGCACCGCGACAATCCCGGCACGGGCTGTGCCTTCAGCGCGCTGACGGCGGAGATCGCGCGCGGTGACAAACGGACCCGCGCGATTGCCTCCGAACAGATTCGGGACGATTTTCAGTTAATTGCCGATTTGCTTCCGGGCAAAGACAGGCGTGCTGCAAGATCGAAGGCGATCTTGACTTTCAGTGCGCTGGTTGGAGCGATGTCGCTGGCGCGTGCCGCATCCGATGAGAAGCTTTCGCGTGAAATCCTTAAGACCGTGGCCGACGCTCTGAAGACTTCCGCGACGGAGTAACCACGTGACTAGAACTGCTGTCGTCAAACACCCCGTCCATTTCAATAACCAAGCTGGCACCGATAACCGGGCGGCCCGACAAAGTGATCGGGATGCATGTCTTCAATCCCGTACAGTTATGAAACTCGTCGAGGTAGTCCGCGGATTGGCAACCTCAAACGAGGCTTTCGCGACGGTGAAGGCTCTCGCCGAGAAATTGGAGAAACCCCCGTTGAGGTGAGCGACGCGCCTGGGTTTGTCTCGAACCGCGTACTAATGCCGCTGCTGAATGAAGCCACGTACGCCGTGATGGAATGCGTAGCCACGCAGCTTCGGCTTTACAAAACCGCGTAGGAACACTATCATTCGCGAGATTCACAGTTGAAGATCGAGATTCCTGAGGAGAAGAGCCATGAAGGATCTACGCCGGATGCTTCAGGGAATTCTGTGTGCGACTGTAGCTTTGTCCTTCGTCATGGAAACGTCCCTGGCACAAGACGTGACGACAGTGGCCGGGGGCAAGGAGACCCACAAAGTACTCATCGACAATGCCGACGTTCGTGTCCTTGACGTTCGACTGCCACCGGGGCAGAAAGTCGCACTGCATTCGCATCCTGCCAACGTCACCTATTTCCTAACGGATGCCAAGTTTAAGGTAACCTCCCCCGACGGGAAAAGCGTGGAACGCGACAGCCAAGCGGGGCAGGCGCGGTGGAGTGACGCAGTGACACACGCCATAGAAAACGTGGGCACTAACGAGGTCCACCTGGTGCAAACCGAACTCAAAGGCGCAGGCGCGCCCGAACCGAAATAGGCCAACTGAAGGAAGAATCTTGAGCAGGCCAGAACGCTATGGGTGCGAGCGGCATCTGGCTTTCAGGGCTGGGCCCAGTCCTGTGTGCATCATTTTTGGGATCGTCCTGGCCTTGCTTCTCGCGCCCGTTCCCTCGACTGCCGCACCTCAATCCGACGGAGATCTTGCCCACTGAAGATGCGAGACTCCGGGTTCTCGCTATTGAGAAGTGGTATAGCGGGCCTTTCCCGGTTTCCGGAGGGCGGCGATGATCGCGTGCCCCATCTGTCTCGTCGTGGCATTCCCGCCCAAGTCCGGGGTGCAAACCGTGCCTTGGGCAACCACACTCTCTACGGCACTCAGCACAACGGCGCCAAGTTCGGCTTCGCCCAAATGGTCCAGCATCATCGCGACTGACCAGATTGTGGCGACAGGATTGGCGATGCCTTTGCCTGCGAGGTCGGGTGCCGAGCCGTGGATCGCCTGGAACAGGCTCGGGTAGCGGCCCTCGGGATTGAGGTTAGCGCTCGGTGCCAGTCCCATGCTGCCCGCAATGGCTGCGCCCAAATCGGTGACGATATCGCCGAACAGATTCGAGGCCACGACCACATCCAGGCTTTCAGGCGTGATGACAAAACGCGCACAGAGGGAATCGATCAACTGCTGTTCGTGCTGAACATCCGGATACTTGGCAGAGACTGCGCGGAACACATCATCCCAAAGGACCATGCTGTAATTTATAGCGTTGGACTTAGTTGCGCTGGTAACTTTCTTGCGTCCGTGCTGGCGAGCATACTCGAAGGCATAGCGCATAACACGCTCCGTGCCACGGTAGGTAAAGACTGCCGTCTGCACCGCCAACTCCTGCGGAGTTCCCTGGTACACTCGTCCGCCAACTCCGCAATATTCGCCTTCGCAGTTTTCTCGAACGCAGACAATGTCGATGTCCTTCGAACCCTTATCTGTAAGGGGTCCAGCGACGCCCTGCAGCAGCCGCATAGGACGAAGATTGATGTACTGGTCGAATCCCTGGCGAATGGGTAGCAACATACCCCACAGCGTGATGTGGTCAGCCACACGTGGATCTCCGGCCGGGCCAAACAGGATTGCGCTAAAACCCCCCGCCTCCAATGTTTTGAGTGCGTCGGAAGGCATCATGGCACCGTAGCGAAGATACCGCTCCGAACCCCAGTCGTAGTCCTCGGTTTCGAACTCCACCCCGCCGTGAAGTTCGGCGACCGCCCGTAAGACTGTGACGCCCTCTGTCATGACCTCCGGGCCAATGCCGTCCCCTGGCACAACCGCGATTTTGTAGTGTCGCATTCAGTATCTGCTCACTCCACTCTACATCGAGTCTGCGCTCGTATTTGGCGGCTTTGTTTCGAATCTCAGCTCGCAACTGTAGCAGAAAATCTATTATGGGCAGGCAATCTCTGTAGAATGCGGTGAACGCCATAATCCGCATGCAGATCTGCATCCCAATCTGAGAGTGAGCTTCGCTTTCGTGATTTCCAAGGTGAATGGACTACGATTCGGAGGACCCCTCGCGGACGCGTCTGCCGTTGCCTTGAGCTGGTTGCAACATTGGGGAAATTGGATTTTGAATGACTTCGGTTGAGACGGTGCTATGAAACACGCAATTCTGGGAGCGGGCGCGATTGGTGGCCTAATAGGCACGGCCTTAGGATCACTCGGCGACGAAGTCACCATGATCGTTCGGCCGGACAAATTGTCCAGTTATCCTCGAACACTGTCTCTCGAACGGCCCTCAGGCTTCCTGACCGCTCCGGCGAAAGCCGCCTCCCGCCTGACCGATCCCGCCGACGTAATGTGGATCGCGACCAAGACGTACCAACTCGAAGACGCGCTGAAAGCAGTAGAGGCGATTCCGACAATCGTGGTCCCGTTGCTCAACGGAGTAGATCACATTCAGGTGCTCCGCTCACGCCTCGGACATGATCGCGTGGTGCCCGCAACTATTGCGGTCGAAGCCGAGCGCTCCGCCGACGGCCACTTCGTACAGCGCTCACCGGTGCGTCTCGGTATCGCTGCCAGCGGAGAGGCGATGCTGAAAGCAACGGTAGCGGACCTGCAAGATCTGGGATTTGCTTGCCAGTTCGTCGCCAATGAAAAGACACTCTTGTGGAGCAAGCTGTGCTTCCTCGGACCGTTCGCGCTGGCGACTTCTGCGTCGGGGAAGAACTTGGGTGAGGTTGTGGCCGACCCGGAGTGGAAGGCGAAACTAGATTCCGCACTCGCCGAAGCTCGCGTCGTGGCGGAGGCGTCGGGAGCGGAAATCGACCCGGCGAAAATACAGGCAATTTTCGCCACGGCCCCCGCTACCATGCGTAGTTCAATGGCGAAAGACCTGGCGGCCGGGCGGAGGCTGGAATTGGATGCTATCGGCGGACCGATTGTGCGGGGTGTTCGTAGCAAGTCAAAATGTCCGCTTTTCATAGCAAGTGAAATGTCCGGTTTTGGTTTTGGGTTTACTCATATACCCGCCGTCGTCGCTGTGGGAAAGTGGGAATCCCGCGCTCTGGGCGGGATTTCCAAGCGCGGGGGAAAAGTCGGTTGTTTGACTTTTCCACGGTGCGTCTTTTCCACAGCGCTTGCCGCCGCGTTTTGGGTTGACCTGAAGGCCACGCCTTGGGCGCTATAACGTCCCAGCCGATGCGGCCCGTGGGTGAGGCTGATGCTCCCGTCCAGGTGCCGGTGCACCATGACATTGCAGCCGGCCAGCGTCCCTCGCCACTGCACCCGCTCAATCTGTAGCTGCAGGTTCTGAAAACTGACGGTGTTGTCGCGATTTACCGTCCGCTCAAACTGCAGGGAGAAGACCAGGTCCAGATGTTTGCGGGGGCACGGGAGAAACGCGTTACCGCGTTGCGCCGGCGCCACCTGAAAACGACCATTGAACTCGGCGATGTATTCATCCCGCAGAAACCCATTGGCCGCTTCCAGCGTGGTGATCCCGTGCAGCCGCAGCTCCTGTGGCAGCCGTCCCTGCCAGGTCCCGAAGCTGCGCTCGCTACGGCCCCGCGCCTGCGGCGAGTAGGCCGGGATCATCTGCACTCCTAACTCGCGCAGCGCCCGTCCCACCTGCGTTAAGCGATGGGGATCGACCTTGCCTCCTACCTTCGGCGTCAGCCAAAAATGGCTGCCCCGGTCGCTGTACAAGGCGCAGAACAATCCCTTGCGCTCGATGACTTCCCGCAACCCGGCCATCACCGTCGCCGTCGATTCTTCCTCCACCAGTTGCGCATAGTAGATCTCGCTGGTCGCGTCATCCAGGATGACGATCAGGTCGTACCAGCGCTCGTCCTGGAACCAGCGATGACGGCTGCCGTCGATGTGCAACAGCATGCCCGGCAGCGGACGGCGTTCCCGCCGCTTACGATGCACCCCGCGCTTGCGGCCCCGCGCTACCAGTCCGGCTCCCTGCAGAGCTTGTTTCACCCAGGTGTAGCTCAAATCGATCTGGTGCTCGGCACTCAGCTTCTCGTGAAAATGCTGTACGTTTAGATCGAAATAGCGATCCCGATACAGCCCCAAGACCTGCTCGACCGTGGCCAGAGGAACTCGCTTGGGGGAAGGCTGTCCCCGCCGCCGGTCGAACAACCCGTCGTAGCCAAACTCTTCCAGTCGCTCCCGCCAGCGCCGCATCGACCGATCGCTGATGCCGATGATCTCGGCCGCCTGCCACCAGGTGAGCTTCTTCGCCATGGCCCGTAAGATCACTTCTTGCACTTTCATCGCCCGCTCCATCGCGGCCTTCGAGTAGCAATCCATGCTTGGCATGGTCTCCTACTCTCGCCGCCTGCAAAGCGGACAGATCACGTGCTATCTCAACCGGACATATCATGTGCTACCGACAGACCGATTGTGCGGGGTGGCGCAAACTACGGGATTCCTGTACCCTGCACGGCCAGCCTGATTGCTGCAGTTGAATCACAGATCTCCGAGCAGGACCCATCATGATCGGAAAGTCGAGCGCTGGCTTGGCGAGTGTCAATCCACTGCCGCTCGTCGAAATGCCGCGGCACCAAGCTCGACATTGGATTTGCTTGTAGGTCAAATCCGTTGTAGGTACCTTAAGAATTTATGGGACCGCAAGCCGCCAGTGGATACAGGTTTTCCGACGGCTACTATGCTGACGCACACCAGAGGCTGGTATTGCGAGACGGTCTCCCGCTAACGAAATATTTGACCGACAGAGAATTTGAGGTTCTTTGGTTCTTTCTGTTGCGACCGAAGCAGACGATTTCTCGTAAAGACATCGATCTGCTCAAGATTGTCGGCAAACCTGGCCGACGTTCAGTTGATACTTGTATTGGCCAGATCCAAAAGAAGCTAGGCTTTCGACGCGGCAAGTGGTTCTCGTTGGTTCCCAGAATTGGCTATCGTTTTACTGCGGAGGTTTGGCCCGTGTATGATGTCGTTCAACAGATAACCAGCGGGCCTTACCGAACATCCATTCTGCATTTCCATCAGCGCACTGTTTCATCGATGAGAACAGCCCTAGCTCAGAGCCTACGGCTGTTGGATCTAAAGCTGGATGATACTGCGAAAGCCCTTGCCGCGATTGCCGGCAATTATATGAACTTAAGTCATGCCGCTTTTTCCGCCGAATTACCGGAATCTGTGGTTCCCAAGGCACGACAAGCAGCGTTACAAGCGCTGGTGATGGATCCCTCTTCGGCCGACGCTTATAGCACGCTAGGACTAGTCTCGCTGATCTACGACTATGAGTGGCAAGTGGCAAAATCACACTTTAAGAAGGCGCTTGAGATCGACCCACACCACTCCAGTTCTCTTTTATCTTATGCACACTTCCTGGTATCCAGCGGCCGTCCCGAAGAAGCTATCGCTACGGCAGAACTGGCGGCGGCAGTTGCCCCTCGTAATCAAATTATTCATGCGAGCGTATCTTGGATGTATCTGCTTGCTAACAAGATCGACATGGCGATTATCCATGCACAACGTGTGAGTTCCTTGTTTCCTGAGTTTTCTCCTTGTTACACCTTCCTGGGATGGGCTCAGGAAGCTCGCCAACAATATGTCGAGGCGGAGATGAGCTTCCGGAAGTCTTTGGAGCTGGACCTCACCCCCATTGCGATTGCATCATTGGGACATCTGTGTGCGAAGATGGGTGACGTGAGCGCGGCCGAAACTGCCTTGCAGGATCTCTTCGAGTTGTACCGAACCGGAAGAATCGCCTACGTTTCTAGCTACTGCGAGGCACTAGTATATGCTGGGTTGAGAAGCCACAAATCTGCGATATGCGCTCTCGAACGAGCAGTTGACGAGCGCTGTGACTTGTTGATCCACCTCAGAATCGACCGCCGTTGGATCCAACTACGTCGCATCAAGGGGTTCGAGGAACTGGCAAATCGTGTTGGCATTCCAACTGCAGGGCGAATTCGAGCTAATAATACTTAACGATCATCTCTCCAGTGGGTCCATTGCACGACCTGTAACGCGACATTCCGCTGTGTCGCCCGTCTTGCCAAACCCATTTCTTCTGGGAGAAAAGAACTTGCCGGAAGTTGGAGATCCGTCAATCCCTAGGATCGTCTTTTGAACTATTCGAACGAGTTCTTATACATCGAGAGCGACGTCGATTAGGTCTTATGTTCCCAGCTCGCCTCGACGTCAGTCGAGTCCGGCCCCCTTTTGTGAGCAGTATCACATTCGCCCGTGACTCGTGTCCTATGTCGACCAAAGTTGCCGCCATACGCTGACTCCACCCATTAACGTCTCGTGATAGCCGAGGGGCAACTGTGAAAAGATTCTCTGTCGCCATTATTACCGTACTAGCTCTCTTCCTCACTTCCGGCTTCGCCCAAAATATCAACATTGGATTCACGGTCTCAAAGACCGGCGCCTTAAACGTGGATTCGCTGGAACAATATCGCGGGTTCGAATTGTGGCGCGACCAAGTCAACGCAGCCGGAGGCATCAAGGCAGGCGGCAAGAGTTACAAGGTGCAGTTTGTCGGCAGTTACGATGACGAATCCAATGTCAAGCGGGTGCAACAGCTCTACACGCGCATGATCCTTCAGGACAATGCCGACTTTCTATTCAGCCCGTATTCTTCCAGCCTCACTGCGACGGCGGCGATTGTAACTGAACAATATGGAAAGATCATGCTCACCAGCGGCTCGGCCGAGGGCAAGACCTACACGCTGGGAAATCATTATCTCTTCCAGATGTTCGCGCCAGGCACGGAATACCTCAAATTCGTGCTGGACATGCTCAAGGCCAAGGACCCGAAGGCCACGGTGGCTTTCGTTTATGAGGATGCCCCGTTCTCGGTATCGGTTGTGAATCCCGGAAAGGCTTACGCGCAGCAGTTGGGCTTCAACGTAGCGTTCAGTGAAGCGTACGCGCCCAATACCACCGATTTCAGCGCGATCATCGACAAGGTGATCGCTGCGAAACCCACGGTGCTGATTGGTGGCGGACATTATCCCGACGGATCGACTCTGGCGCGGCAACTCTACAGTCACAAAGTCAACCTGAAGATGATCACCTTACTGGTGGCGCCTGACAGCCCGCAATGGAGCGAGCTCGGCGATGCCGCCGCGGGAGTCGTCGTTCCTTCGCAGTGGGAACCGCAAACCGCCTTCAAGGCCGAGTACGGGCCGAGTGGCGCCGATTTCGCCAAGGCATACACTGCGAAATACAATGTTCCGCCGAGCTACGAATCGGCAGGCGGTTACGCGTGCGGCATGATTCTGCAACGCGCCATCGAGCAATCCGGTTCCACTGACACGGCAAAAGTAGCGGCGGCACTCAATGCGACGGACGTTACGACGTTCTACGGAAAAACCAAGTTTGCGACGACCCCGGGTGAGCATGGCTTGCAGATTGGCCACGTGATGGTTCTGGCGCAGTGGCAGAAAGACAAATCAGGAACGCTGGTGAAGCAGGTGGTCTGGCCTTCGGCCGCCAAGAGCGCCAATTTGGTATATCCGATTCGCTAGAAGTGGGGTTCACAATTCAGAGTGGTTGCGCAGCCGCGCCTCATGCGAGTCTGCGCAATGGTGAGATATGTCTGGAGTTTTAGCTTCCATGATCGACGGGCTGCTGATCGGCTCAGTCTACGGACTGGCTGCGATGGGACTGAGTCTCATCTGGGGAGTGATGGATGTTATTAACCTCACCCACGGCGCGGTCATCGCGCTGGGCATGTTCGGCATGTACCTGTTATTTACCGCTCTCCACATCAATGCCTACCTCTTATTGCTGCCGATCATCGCAGCCGGATTGATCTTTGGCACCCTGGTGTACTGGACGTCGGTGCACTGGGTCATAGGCCGCCCGCAGTTGTCGAGTCTGCTCTCGACCTTCGCCGTGAATATGATCATCATCGGTGCCGGCACGGCTATCTGGAGCACCAGTCCGTACAACGTGAATTTCAGCGTGCCCGGTTTTACCGTTGGGCTCTATACGTTCACCGGGAACCACATGGCAGCAGCCGCTGGTGCAGCCATCATCGCTTTGGCGCTGGAGTTGTTCCTGTACCGCACCCGCCCTGGCAAGGCGATCCGGGCAGTGGCCGATAATCGCGAAGCGGCGGAGTTGATGGGCATATCTTCGACCACCGTTCTGGCGCTAGCCTTCGCCATTGGCATTGCACTGGCGGCTGCCTCTGGCGCGCTTGTGTCCACGCTCTTTCCGTTCACCATCCTCTCCGGCGGGTCTTATCAGTTGAAGAGTTTCGTGGTGACCGTGTTGGCAGGACTGGGCAGGCCGATGGGGGCGTTGGCTGCGGGCCTACTCCTTGGTCTTTTGGAAGGGGCGGTTACCCCGTTCATCGCGGTCAGTTGGATTCCGCTCATTGAATTCGGCCTGTTTGTGATTGTGTTGATTGTTTTTCCCAAAGGGATCTTCTCGAGGGCCACCGCATGAGTGCGCAGCCCCCTACCGAGGCAGGCGCCCCTGCCAGAGAGAATGTTCCACCCGCTTCGCATCGCGCATCTGTGCCGCTGGCGAGCCGCAGCGGTGGCATCCTGCTGCACCCCGTCTTTTGGCTGACTCTCGTGTTCGCAGGACTCATGATCGCCGTTCCCCTGCACGGAAATAACGTTGCGCTGCGCGAGGACCTCATTCTGGTAGCGGTGGCCGTGATCCTTGCCAGCAACTTAAACCTGATGATCGGCTACACCGGCTACGTGAACTTTGGACACATCGTTTTTTACGGGCTTGGCGGGTATATAGGGCTGTACTTGGCGACGGTTCGTCATTGGAACCTCATATTGGCGGCGCTGACTGCCGGAGTGAGCGTCAGCCTGTTGGCCTTGGTATTCGGCGTCGGCATTCTACGGCTTCGGGGAGCTTACTTTGCGCTCGCGACAATTGGCGTTCTGGTCGCGGTTAACTCGTTCGTCGCGAACTTCGATCCTTTTGGACGTTCTGAAGGAATGTATGTCTCCTTCGACGCCTATGCGCCGCTCGGGGGGGCGATGCGTGCTCTTTGGATCACCTACTTCCTGGTCATCGCCGTGATGGCCCTGTCGATGATTTTGAGCCTTGCGATTAAGAAGTCCAAATTCGGCTTAGGTCTGTTCGCCATTCGCGAAGACGAGGACGCCGCCGTGGTTCTCGGCATTAACGCCCGGGTCTTCAAAGCGATTATCTACAGCGTTTCGGCCTTCCTGCCCGCAGTAGCTGGCACGCTGATGTTCTACAAGAACGGCATGATCGATCCTTCCATCGCTTTCGAATACATGCTCTCGCTGGAAGGCATCGTGATGCTCATGCTTGGAGGCCAGGGTACGGTCGTCGGGGCTGCGCTGGGCGGCGGACTTTACGAGCGGTTGCGCTCTTATCTACTGACTTCCCAGCGGCTCTCGAACTTCCACCTCGTGATAGCCGGCGGAATGCTGTTGCTGGTAGTGCTGTTCGCGCCCGGTGGTCTCATCGGTTGGCTTTATCGCCTGATACCGCGGGCCAGGAAGGTGATTGAATGAGCACCTTGCTACAGGTAACGGGCGTCAGCCTGCGGTTTGGCGGACTACTGGCTGTCTCCGACGTGAGTTTCAGCATCGAGCACGGTGAAATTCTCGGCCTGATCGGTCCTAACGGCGCAGGAAAAACCACTCTGTTCAACATCGTCAATGGCGTTTATAAGGTCGATAAAGGGCAGATTCTTTTCGAAGGCAAAGACATCACCAATCACCCGCCCAATGACGTTGTCCACTTGGGGTTATCGCGCACCCATCAAATCGTGAAGCCGCTCAACGGAATGACCGTGCTGGAGAATGTGACCGTCGGCGCCTGCTTTGGCCGTGATTACCTGGGCCTGCATCCTGCCCGCCAGGCTGCCATGGAAGTCCTGGAGCATGTCGGACTGGCCGACCGGGCTGAAACCTCGGCGCGTTCGCTCACCATCGCTGGCAAGAAGCGACTGGAGGTCGCGCGTGCATTGGCGGCGCGTCCCAAACTCCTGTTGCTGGACGAAGTGCTGGCAGGTCTCAATCCGACCGAGATAGAGCAGATGATCCAAATCATTCGCGGCATTCGCCAGAGCGGAATTTCGGTGTTCATGATCGAGCATGTGATGCAAGCCATCATGAATCTTTCCGACCGCATTGTCGTGCTGAGCTTCGGGCAGAAGTTGGCCGAGGGGCTTCCCGAGGAAGTTTCCCATGACCCGCAGGTCATTGAGGCTTACCTCGGCGATCCCGATATCGCCGATAAGCTTCTGGAAGACGCATAATGGACACCATCCTGGAAATCAAGAGCATCGAATCCGGCTATGGCGAAGTCCAGGTGCTGTGGGGTATATCGCTGCAGGTGAAGCCGGGCAAGTTGACCACGATCATCGGTGCCAACGGTGCGGGAAAAACTACGACGTTGCGCAGCGCCATGGGGAGCGTGCGTACCTGGAAGGGCAAGGTGGTGCTGAACGGCGAAGACATCACCAAGCTGCCGCCGCATGCACGAGCGAATCGTGGCCTGGTGCTGGTACCCGAAGGGCGGCAGCTTTTCGCCGATATGTCGGTGGAAGAGAACTTGGAAATGGGAGCTTATTCCCGGCGCGCCCGCAAGGGACAAAAGCAGAACCTGGAACGCGTGTATGACGCCTTTCCTCGGCTGAAGGAGCGCCGGAAACAGCAAGCCTCCACGCTTTCTGGCGGCGAACAGCAAATGCTGGCCATGGGGCGCGGCTTGATGCAGGAACCGCTGGTCCTCATGATCGACGAGCTTTCGCTTGGGCTGTCACCGCTGCTGGCGCAGCAGCTTTTCCTCTCTCTAAAGGCCCTGCGCAAACAGGGACTCACTATCGTCCTGGTAGAGCAAAACGTCCATCTGGCGCTCGCCCTGAGCGATTACACATATGTTCTCGCAGAGGGCCGAGTAGAGATTGAAGGCAAATCCCGCGAGGTCGCCGGAATGGACGAAGTACGGAAAGCGTACCTGGGATTATGACGCCTCCACGCTCGGTCCGGTGAGTCTCCGGCAAATGATTCGGCGCTCGCCGAAAGCTGCCACGCGGCCAAACGCTGATTGCAATAGAATAGGCTGCGGAAACGGCCACAAGGAGTCCTCATGCGCAACACACTCATGCTCGTTCTCGCGCTATTCACTTTCTCTGCCGGCTTGCGAGCAGAACCGGCGAACCCGCCCTCGGATAAGAATCAGAAGTCTGCCGACCCGGCCACGCTTCAGGGCTGCCTCCATACCGACCAGAGCCAGTATGTCCTCACCGAAGCTAACGGGACGAGCCACGCTCTGTCCGGCTCAGCCAAGCAACTCGGTCGCCTGGTCCGCCACGAGGTCGAAGTTGCGGGTAAGCCGGGAACAAGAACCGTGGACACGACCAGCGCCGGCGGCGCCTCCAGCGTATTGCAGTACCCGGTTTTCGAAGTAAAAACCGTCAAGGACCTGGCGTCAACCTGCCAATCGCCGGCGCATTGAGAATGTTATAACTTTTGTTATAGCTCTAACACATTTTCTGTAAAAAGGGCAGATGCGCACGCACCTGCCCACAATCTGAATCTAGACCCAGAGACCCATTAGAAGGTAAATATTGGCCCGAACTCCGAGCGCCAATCGGTCGACGTGCACGTGGGCACACCGGCCACTTTCGTCGTGCAGATTCCTTTGGTATTCGGAAGTGCGAAGCCCTGGTACTTGCCCTCTTCAAAGCCGAACTGGACCCAGGGGTTCATCTTGTAAAAGATCGTCACGCCCTTTAAGGTGTCCTTGATAGGCCCGCCACCGGTTGTTGCGTTGATGCCTTTGGCCAGTCTGAAGTCATTGGCATTAGCCGCGTCGATACCGTATTCAACGTACGCCTGCCAGCCGGCATTTCTGCCTTTTGGTTCGGCGTTGAACCAGCGCGAGAGAGGCAATCCGACCTGAACGAATCCGCCGTAGCCTCGCACCGGAAGTTGGGGAGCCACTACTGCCTGTCCGGCGGCATTCGTTCCAAAGATCACCGTCGATGCGCGATCCACCGAGAAGCCATCGGCCGTGGCCATCAGTCCCCCCGCTTGGTTGTAGTTTGACAAGGTCTCGCCACCGAAAAAGAAGCGCAGATCTGCTCCCTGATAACCGCTGGCTACGACTGTGAACCAGCGAGTTGGCAGTGAGACGGCCAGCTGATTGCCATAGCCAACGCTGGTGGCATCGTAACCTCTCGGGAACGCAGTCTTGTAGAAGTTGGGGTTCGCACCGGTTGCTGTGTCGGTTGGCACCGCGGAAGCCAGCACCGTTGCTTGGCGCCCGCTGTAGAACCCGCTCCACAGAAGCTGTGCGGGAACGACACCGGGAGCTTTGTCGAGTTGGAATTGCAGGACCACCCTCGACTCGATCTCGGGTTTGCCCCAGTCGGCACCCTGGCGCTCGCCGTATCCTAACTGGTTGGCCAGGCCGTTCACGACCGTGTTGGTGCAGGTCGTGACCAAGCCTGCGGTTGTGGTGCAGGCCGAAGTGACGGCATCGGCCGGCAGGTCACCCTCCGATGGCATCATTACCGCAAACTCGGGAGAGAGTCTCCAGTTGCGCGAGCCGCCCAATTTCTGCACGACGCCGACCCGGAACTGGGGAGAGCGCTCATACAGGTTGCCCCAGTAAGCGCCGTAGAAGGTTGTCTCGAACAGGTTCATCAGTGTGCTTGACCCGAAGATCGTCCAGTCTTGTCCGCCTTCGAAGAAGATGTCCGTGTTCGGTCTAACGTTCCAGTCGATTCGTCCGTAAGCCAGGCGCAGTTGCAATGCGTTGCTGCGAATAGACGAGACGCTGCGGTTGTCGGCACGACTGAAGTTGCCTTCGAAATCGGCTTCGATTTGTCCGGTGATTGTGATGTTCTTGGAGGCATCAGGCCATTCGAACCTGGATCCAATACGAGTAGCGCGTGCCTTCATGTGGAATTCAGGATTGTTGTTTGGGCCGGTATCTGCCGCCGTGAAGGCCGGTCTTGGAAAATCATCGCCCGTCGGATCAAGTGAGTCGTAAACCCCGGTTGCCTTGATGAAACCGTAGGGCGTCATGGTCACTCCGCCTAACATGATGCCTGGGGTGAGTCCTTCCTTCTTCGGTGGATCCAGCGAAAGCACGCGGACCGGTGCTATTGCGGGAACAACCTTCGGTGCCTCGGGAACCATGTAGGGTTTCTCTAGCTTCACCAGCCACTTCTTGGCTTCGGCGAGTTGCTCGCTGTTGACCTGCGTGGCGCTTTGCAGGTCAACGACGGAGGAGTGCAGCCCGCTCATCGCGGTCGCATCCTGGGTATCGTATTCATTGGCCTTGCTGGCTGCTGCGGCTGCCTGTTGCGCACTTGCCGCTGCTTCTCTTGCCGCGGCAGCATTCTGTTGCGTCTCTTGATTGACCTTTCGCAAGGCCTCATCGCGACTGTCGATTTCCTTCTGCATTTGCTGGATCTGTTGCTGTTGTGCGGCGATCGCGTCCTTCAACTGCTGAAGTTCGCTCGATCCAGATGATTTTGTGGTATGGGTTGATTTCGACGCTGTTGTTTTTTTCGCGGTTTGATCGTCGCCCTGCGCCGGAGATTCTGCTCTTGAACTTGGCACGAAAACAAACGCCAATATCAAGACGATCGAAGCGACAGCCACAGATCGTACCCTCGATTGGAAAGAGAGATGCATCGTTTCCTCCAAAGATGGGGCATTGCTGTCGGACAGGAATGCCCTAAGTGTCACCGGACATCGAGTCGCACCGTTCCCATCCGCAAAATTTGCCTTGGAGCAAGAAAGTATGTGAACGGCGAGTTACTGGCTGTGGCATCAGTCACCGTTTCTTGTGACTATGCTCACAAGCGAACCCCCCTTCAGGCTGGCCGGTGGAGCGGGACGAAGACTATCAGAAGCTGATTATCTTGGGTACAGGATTCTGAGGAGACCCCAAGGCAAACCCTTGAGGCGCTTAGGCCAAACTTACTTCGCGAAGACGCGACTCCGAAAACGGACTCGCGGACGGCGAAAACTGACTAATGGTCATGTCGGAGACTTAGAAGCTTGCTCGAAAATTCGGACCGCGGTACTGCGGCGTTGCATCGAGACAACGTTGACCCACATCTAAGTCGCAGCCGAAAGGAGGTCGCTTGTGTATAAGCAACCGCTACTGATTGTTACTCTGCTGGTCACCGCCGCGTTAGTGGCGCAAGACGGTGGCAAGACCTCGAGTCCGAGTACGATTCAAGGCTGCTTGCAGTACACCAATGGTCATTACAGGTTGACCGAAGACAATGGAACGACCCATCAACTCCAAAGTCAGGCCAATAAGCTCGCCAAGCATGTCGGACACGAAGTCACGATCACCGGAACCTCGGCAGTGAGGAGCGTAGACACTACCATCCAAGGTGCCGCTTCGAGCGTAAAAGAGGAACAGGTTTTTCGAGTAACCAACGTGACACATATAGCCGACACGTGTAAGGCATCTGGCAATTAATTGCAGTCAATGGACTGCAACGAGCCATCTGGTTCAAAGCAGAAGAATCACTTCGAGGGATGGTGGGCGCCGCTTGGAAACCCAATCTCGCGAAGTCGTGGAATTCCTATGCTTCTTTGTCAGCGACTAACAGCAAGTCATCTTCAAGACCTCGCCTTCAACGACCGTTCCGAATGCTTCCTCTGGAACCTTTTCGCCGTGCAGCGTCTTCCAGCAGCGCCTTGCGGCTTCTATCAGCACAATTACCACTCCAAGGACGAAGATCACCATTAACGTGGAGTCGAGATAGCCTTGAAACTCCTTGCCCGGCGTGTGCGCTAACGGCCAATAAATTGTCTTAATGGAGAGAACGCCTGCAGTGAGCGTTGTTACCCCCACAAAGCACATGGGCAGCGCCGTTACCCAGGCATACTTCACTTTGCCCATATTCACCAGGAACGTGGTCACGACCGCAAGCGCGATGGTAGCGAGCAGTTGATTGCCGGTACCAAATAGCGGCCAGAGGGTCGAGATATTGCCGGTATAAATGAGGTAGCCCCAAGCCATCACGACAACGGCTGAAGTGATGAGGTTTCCCGGCAACCAAGCCGTGTTGTGGAACGGCTTGTGCATCCTGCCCAGCAGTTCGTGCATGACGTAGCGGGCCACGCGCGTTCCGGTGTCGACTGTAGTCAGGATAAACAGCGCCTCGAACATTATGGCGTAGTGATACCAGTAGCCGGTCAGCATCTTCATGCCCGGCAGTCCCTTGAATATCTCCGCCATGCCCACGGCCAAGGAGACTGCTCCGCCGGTCCGCCCGGCGAGTTTTTCACTCACTTCGGCGGAGTAAGCATCGAGGTTTACTGTGTGCATTCCCAGTTTGGCGAAGACTGCGGGCGCAGTGTTGATGGCGAAGTAGTCCCCGGGATACATGGAGGTCGCGGCAATCAGCGCCAATACTGCAACCATGCCTTCGCACATCATGGCGCCATAGCCAATGAACCGGGCGTCCGTTTCCTTCCACAACATTTTGGGCGTAGTGCCCGAAGAAACTAGGGAATGAAAGCCGGAAATTGCGCCACAGGCAATCGTTACGAACAGGAAGGGGAACAGCTTGCCCTTGATAATCGGGCCTCCGCCGTGGATGAACTGGGTTACAGCCGGGAACTGAATGTTGGGGTGAACAATAAAGACACCCAGAATGAGCAGCACGATCGTTCCCAGCTTCATGTAAGTCGAGAGATAATCGCGCGGCTCCAGCAAGAACCACACCGGCAACACAGAGGCAACGAACCCATAAGTCATCATCAAGAAGGTGATCTGGTGCGCGTTGAAGGTGAGCGCGCTAGCGTAGGAAGAGGCGGCAAACCAATGGCCTCCGATGACGGCTCCGATCAGTAATACCACTCCGGCTGCGCTAGGGCCAGCGATCTTGATTTGGCCGGGAGTGCTCTTGAACATGTACAAGCCCATGCCGATCGCAATCGGAATCGTCCATCCGATGGTAAATACACCCCATGGACTGTCGGCTAGAGCGTTGACTACCACAACGCCGAGTCCGGCCAGCGTAACCAGCAAGATGAACAGGAGCGCGATCATCGTAACGAGGCCTGCTCCTTGCCCGATCTCTGTGCGCGCGACGTCTGCCAGCGATTTCCCCTTGTGCCGCACGGAAGCTACCAGCACGGTGAAATCGTGCACGCAGCCGGCGAGCACAGCGCCGATCAGGATCCATAGGAAACCCGGCGCGAAGCCGAATTGCGCTGCCAGCGTAGGACCCACAAGCGGGCCGGCGCCGGCAATTGCTGCAAAGTGATGTCCGAAGAGTACCCACTTCGGCGATGGCACATAGTTATGTCCGTCTTCGTATACATGCGAGGGTGTAACGCGACGATCGTCGAGCACCAGAACTTTGGCTGCGATGAAAGCGCTGTAGTAGCGATAAGCCAGCGCGAACACGCACAACGTCCCAAGCAGAATAGGAAATGTGTTCATTGTCCGCCTCCTCGATGCGTAGGGGAACGCTAGTAACTTGATCGGCGAGCGTTCAACCTAAGCGCCGCGAAAATGTCGAGCCCGCCGACATTCGCATCGAATATATACCTCTTGCTTCGTGCCAGTGCACCATTTATTTGTTACGCCAGCCTCAGCGCTGGAGAACCTCCACGGCTGCGGGTTAAGCATTTGTGCCAAGTGGACAATGCAGCAGAGACGACGTAAAGTCTGCGTGTGGTCAGCCGAAGTAATGGTCTTTTGCTCATTGCACACGCCGAACGACATGGCGAAGGGAGAGCTGTTGTCGATTCGCAGGGGTCATACACCTATAGCGATCTACTGGATGCGTCGGCGCGTGTTGCAACGGCCTTGCTCGATGGTGGTGCCGACCTCCGAGAACAACGTGTAGCGTTTCTTGCGACGCCTGGATTTGCATGGGTTGCGATTCAATGGGGCATCTGGCGCGCCGGCGGCGTTGCCGTCCCGTTGCCGATAAACTCAACAAAGTCTGAGTTGGAATACTTCGTCGACGATTCTCAGGCCTCGATATCGGTCTCCGATGTTCTGGCGGCGACCCTGGTGGAATCGCTTACCCGTGCACGTAGTGTCCGATCACTGGCGTACGACCAGGCTCTTTCTTGCGAGCCGCAGAGTTGCCGGACGTCGGTAACCATCGGCGGGCCATGATTCTCTACACCAGCGGAACCACGAGCCGACCGAAGGGCGTGGTCTCAACTCACGCCAACATTAGTGCGCAAATCGTGAGCCTGGTGGAAGCATGGGAGTGGTGCGCCGACGATCGAATCCTGCTGTGTCTGCCGTTGCACCATGTGCACGGAATCATCAACGTTGTTTCGTGCGCGCTGTGGTCGGGCGCGACTTGCGAGATGCTGCCGCGCTTCGACGCGAGTGTCGTGTGGGAGCGCATCGCTGGCGGCGGTATGACTCTGTTCATGGCGGTGCCGACGATTTACGTGAGGCTTATCGCCGCCTGGGATACGAACATTGACATTCTCAAGACCGGCGGATACAAGGTCTCCGCGCTGGAGATTGAGGAGGTCCTGCGGCAGCATCCCGCTTGCGCCGAATGTGCCGTGGTCGGCGTGCCCGATGAGGAATGGGGCGAACGCGTCGCCGTGGCCCTGGTGTTGAAGGATGGAGATGCCTTGGATCCGCCGTCGCTTCGCGCGTGGGCCAGAACGTTTCTGGCTCCGCACAAACTACCTTCACGACTCCTCGTACTAGACACGCTACCGCGCAATGCGATGGGAAAGGTGACGAAGCCCGCTGTCACGGCCATGTTCCAAGCCGCTCGCGATTCAGGTCCCGTCGCCTAGAATTCCGGGCCGCGCCGTTTGACATGCCGTGTTATGCTTCTGCCCACGCGCGGCGAGCTCCTACGCTTCGTGACATGAGCGCTTTCGGTCCGCATCATTCGTGGAGAGGCGCGAGTTCTTGTCGCTCCTTGGCCATCTCAGACTCAAAGCCTTTTTTGCGCTCGTCCTTCAGGGCAGAGGAGAACTTCATGGCCGACGGAGCAGTCGCTCTTTCACGACCCGTGGTTCACACCAAACTTAACCGCCAGCAAATCACTGGATTCTGGGGCGCATGGGCCGGATGGACGCTCGACGGCATGGATTCCGTCATCTACGCGCTCGTACTCAGTCCAGCTCTGACCGAGCTACTTCCGAAGTCGGGGTACAAGGCGACACCTGCCAACGTCGGATTTGCCGGATCGACGCTCTTCGCGCTCTTCCTCGTCGGATGGGGGCTCTCGTTAATTTGGGGACCGATCGCTGACAAGTTTGGCCGTAGCCGGGTGCTCGCGGCCACAATCTTCGTTTACGCGATCTTCACCGGGGCTGCTGCTTTGTCTCAGACGGTTTGGCAGTTGGGATCGTTCCGCTTGTTGGCCGGCATCGGAATCGGCGGCGAGTGGGCGCTCGCAGGCACCTATGTCGCGGAAGCGTGGCCGGAAGACCGCCGCAAAATGGGTGCTGGATACCTGCAGACTGGTTATTACTCGGGCTTCTTTCTGGCTTCCGCGCTCAACTACACGGTGGGAGCGCACTTTGGCTGGCGCGCAATGTTTTGGTGCGGCCTTACACCAGTTGTCGTAGCCTTCATGGTACTGCTCCGGGTGAAAGAGCCCGAGCGCTGGCAGCAAAAAGCCAAGGTGAAAGCCACGGGCGGACTCTCGTCCCTGCGCAAGATCTTCAGCCCGCCTTACACGCGGCGGACACTCGTGAACACCGTGCTGTTGGCGTCGGCCATCTGCGGACTCTGGGCGGGAGCGGTATATGCGCCGACGGCAATCATCAATCTGGCGAAACGTGCTGGCATGTTGCAGCCGGAAGCCGTACGCACCTCTTCCTTCGGCATGGGCTTACTATCTCTGGGAACCATCCTGGGATGCCTGGCGGTTCCTCCCCTCGCCGAACGTTTCGGCCGCAAGCGTACTCTGGCCTTCTACTTCTTCGGGATGGCAATCTGTATCCTGCTCAGCTTTGGATGGGCGTTCTACTTGTCCACGGGACTTCGTCCGTTCATCGCAGTGCTGTTCTTTTTAGGTTTCTTTGGCGGCAACTTCGCGGTGTTCAGTCTCTGGCTGCCCGAACAGTACGGAACCACCGTGCGCGCGACCGCGTTTGCGTTCACCACTTCCTTCGGACGCTTCATCGCCGCAGGAGTGAACTTCGCCATTGGCGCGATGGTGAATCACATTGGAACGCTCGGCAAGCCAGTGGCGTTCACCGCGATTGCCTTCGGCATCGGCCTGCTGGTGATCCCGTTCGCGGTGGAGACCCGTGGCAAACAGTTACCCGACTAAAATTCTGGACCGCTGACATCCGAAAGCGCTCGGAAATTAGCGGCACGTTGTACAGGATCCCCTGCACGCATCTAGGAAGGACCCAGCGAAGTCACAAGCTTCGCCTCATTCATAAACCCGCAGCTCTTTTCCTCGCGTCTCAGGCAGCAGGAGCACGGCAAGGATCATAACCACGTAGGCAGCGACGGCAAACGCGGAGATCGCGTGACCCAGGGTGATGCGCGCGCTCAGGTAGCCCACGAGAGTTGGAAAAAGCGCCCCGAGGCCACGACCGAAATTGTAAGAGAATCCTTGTCCTGAACCGCGCAAGCGGCTCGGGAAAAGCTCCGTGAAGAATGCTCCCACAGGACTGAACGACCCCGACGCGAAGAAGCCGAGAGGGAATCCGAGCACCAGCATGAGTTGATTGCTGATTTGCAGATAGGTGTATGCCGTCACGGTGAGGAAAGAACAAACCGCAAACAGTATCAGCGTTCGCTTGCGGCCAAGGCGATCAGCCAACCACGCACTGACCATGTATCCGACGAACGAGCCCACTATCACCACAAAGAGATAACCGCCGGTGTTAAGCACCGACAGACCTCGCGTTGTCTTCAGAAATGTAGGCAGCCAGGTTGTTATGGCGTAGTACCCGCCTTGTACTCCGGTCGCCAGCAACGCGGTGAGCAAAGTCGTTTTCAGCAGCGCCGGACTGAAGATATCTAGAAAGTGGCTCCCTCGCCCGAGAGCGGCCTCTCTTTGGCGAGTTTGGTGGAACACTTCAGGCTCGGGAACTGCGCGTCGAATGTAGAACACCAGCAGCGCTGGAAGAATACCGATCCAGAACATCGCGCGCCACGCGGTTGCGGCGGGAAGTATGGAAAAAAGCACGGTGTAGGAGATTGCCGTGACACCCCAGCCGATGGCCCAGCCACCTTGCACGGTACCAACAGCCTTGCCGCGGTACTGGGCGCGGATGGCTTCCCCAATTAACACGGAGCCGACCGCCCACTCCCCGCCAAAGCCCAGACCCTGTAGCCCGCGCGTCATCAGCAGTTGCCAGAACGAGTTGGTGAATCCGCTCAAGAATGTGAAGAAAGCGAACCAAAGAATGGTGATCTGCAGGATGCGAACCCGACCGAAATGGTCCGCGAGTAATCCGGCGAGCCAACCTCCAACGGCTGAGATCAATAAGGCGGCCGTGCCCAGCAAGCCTGCCTGCCCCTTACTGATGTGCCATGCTGCGATCAGGGTGGGAATGACGAAGCTATAGACCATCACGTCCATGCCATCCAGCGCCCATCCGGCGAAGGTTGCGACCAGGGTGCTGCCCTCCACCGCCGTGAGTTCAAAGACCCAGGCCCGCTGCTTGGCAGAAACTGCGGCTGCAGGTTCAATGGTACTCATACAGGCTCTTTGACTGGATGCATAATTTTGGTCGTCGGCAGTGCCGGACCCTGCTCATTGTAGACCTCAACCGACCGAATGCATTCTGTGAATTGAGCCAACAAGTACGATTTGTGTCTGTGCTTCGCAATTCTTGCGTCAGATGTTGACGAGTGGAAAGATGCAGCGGCAGGATGCAATGACGCCGTTCGTACGCACACTTCAGCGATTAGAGAGTTTGGCAATTCACGGTAACTTCAGCTCCCGGGGTTGCAGTGATTCTCGAACTGCATCCGACACTCAGGAATCTGCGTGGTAAGGACGAGATACTACACAGGGCAATCGAGTACCTGGAAAATAGACTCGGAAAATGGGTAGGGATCTCGTCAATTCGGAAACATAGTCCCAAGCGTGTAGTCTCCGTGAATTGTCAGCGGCAGATTTCCCAGAAAAAGATTCTGCGAGCCACCTTAGAGCAGCTCCCTCCAAACTGGTCGCCTACGACACGCGAAAGCGTCCGCCGCAATAGTGGCTTCGTTGAAGTCTCCTTGGATGACATGTGCTGTTCCGTAGCGGTTCTTGCGCTGATCTCTCCGAAGGCGGTATCTCGGGAGTTGACACCAGCTGGCACTTCCGCGCATAGCCGACTATACGTCCATCTCTAACAATGTTGGGTGTGTCAAGAGCTTTCTTGAGCACACTACTCCCGGCCCTCCGAGGAGCGCGCCATTTCGCTCTCGTTGAAAACTCGCCATCGTCGACCCAGGCTCGCGTCTAATCTTTCGGGCGGCATTCAGTCCGACCCAACCATCTCTCCGGTCACAACTGCGATCATGATTACCACTTCGAACTCCCTCTTATGAGGGAGCGGGAGGTCCAATCAAGTGGGCGGTGATTTACTGCACACCATGGACGTAGTCGGACTCTCCCGCGTGCGAACCGAATTTCATAGTCTGTTGATAATCCCGTTGCGTGCGCCACATCCAGTAGAGCGAGACCGCTAGCTTCCTCGCCATCGCTACCTTGGCAATCCGTCTTTCGCGTCGCATCGCCAAGTGGGTATACCGGCGTCGCCAGTCGGGGTCGCGCCGTACCGCAGCTTGCGCTGCCTCCACCAGCAGGAAGCGCAGCAGAGAGTTGCCTTGCTTGGTGATATGTCCCAGCCGCCTCCGATCGGCGCTGGAGTCTTCACAAGGGATCAGCCCGACGTAGCTGGCGATCTGCTTGCCACAAGCAAAGCGCTCCGCCGAGCCAACAATCAGCACGAAGGCCAGGGCGGTAATAGGTCCCACCCCAGGATGCGTCGTCAGGCGCAACACCTCGGGCCGTTGCTTGGCTTCCTGCTCGACGGTCGTGCTTAACTCCTCGATCGTCGGATTCAATCGATCCAGCAGCTCCAGTAAGTCGTGCCGGCGCCGTGCCGCCCAGGGAGCCAGCGGAAGCGACTCTAACTGTGCTCGCCCCGACTTGCTCCACAGCCCTTTCTTGCGGCGTACTCCTTCATTCATGGCCACGGCCTGCAACTGATTCATGATCCGCGTTCGCATCTGCACCAGCCGATGCCGATGCCACAGCAGCTGACGCAGATCTCGATTTTCCGCACTGGGTACCCACACCCGAGGAAAGCGATCCTCTAGCAGCAGCTGCAGCAGCAGCGCGGCATCCTGGCGGTCCGTCTTCTGCTTTCGCACCCGCTTGGCCTTGATCTGCGCCGGATCTCCGATCCACAGCTCGAAGCCCAGTTCCGCCAGCAACCGCTCGAACCAGCGGGCATGGCCGGTGGCCTCCATCCCAACTCGCACACTGCAGCCTGCTGCCTTTAGCTCGCGATAGAACTTCTCGGCTTCTCCATCGCTATGATTCAGTCGCCGTTCACCGCATTCCCCGGTGTCGGTATTTACAAACGCGATTTGCTGAACGCTGGGGTGATAGTCCACACCTATAATCCACATATCGGCTCCTTCATCCCGAGCCTTGGGTCGATGATTAGCCAAAGTCTACTCGGTGGTCGAGGGGGCCGACATTGTTATGAAATCAAGTGGCGGTGCCAATGCGGTTGCCGGGTGCTGGCCGACTTATCAGGAGTAATCTCCCACCTGCCGGTCTGGCCAGTGTGACGGGCAAATGCCGCTCGGAGCAGTATCTCCGGTTCAAGTTAGGGCAAGAAATGGCCTGATACCGACAACTATCTGCGAAGGGCGAACTTCCGGATTGTCGTAACCGGGAATAATCAGGCAGTTGAGTGCTCTTCAAAAATCGCCTCCGGCACCTCCGCCTCCCGAAGCACCCCCACCGAAGCGAACCTCTGCACTCGTTGTTTGCGGGCTTGGCGTTATTGACTGAGGTGTTACCAGGCCCAATACGGCGGAGCTGGCGTTCATCCACTGTTTGTCCTTTCCCGATAGGCGGGCGGCGGTAAAGCCGCCGCGAATTCCGCCCGGGCCCCTAGCAAGCCAGCGTCGAATGAACAATGCAACGCCGGTCAACAATATGCCCAGAAGCATCGGGTCCCAAGTATGCCGCGGCCAGCCGAGATAGGGTTTGTTAGAGACCAAGGTCAGGACGGCGACAATCGCACCCACCGCGATGACGAAGCGATCCTTCTGCCGAACGCCGCGCACGAGTACGATTGGCGGCAGGCACCAGATCAGCACCCACGTTGTCCAGTAGAACGGCCTGGCGAACTCAGAGGCGGCCCGAGTGCCGCCCCACCACTGCGGCCGCAGGGGCAATGACGAAAGCTGGAGGTTGATGGCCAGGTAGATGCCGAGCCAGAGAAACGCTTCGACGAGCGAATAATCATCTTCGACGCAATCGAAGTGGTGGCGGGAACGTACCGCGGTTACAGCTACGAGCCCGGTTGCATAGAGCAAGGCGATGATCAGATGCTGCGCCGAGGGGGACGTGGTCCAGTGACCTGGCAGAAAGAGGGCGAAGACCATTGCGGCGGGAAATGCATACGAGAGCCCGAAGCGCCGCCATATCCAGAGCGAAAGGACGACGCCGACGGCGGGAACCAGGGCGTGGGCTGCATCCGGCTTCGGCGAATAAGGCCTGCCGCTGAAAAGAGCGAGCTGCATTCCCACGCAAAGAAAAGCAACCGAGCAGGCAGCGAGCGCTTCCTCGATACCATAGCGATAGAGCCTCGCTTGGGAAACGGCGACTTCGGCCGCCGCGTAGCAGACCACAGCGAAGATCAGAAGGAAAATGCCACTGGTTTGTGCCGACGTCCGCGAAAGAAAGCTCACGAAGAACAGTGCGACGGCGGCGCCAACGCCGATCAGGGTGAAGAGGAACAAGATAAGCCGCAGAAAAATGTTGGTGGTGCGCAGTTCAGAGACCGTCTCCCGCTCCAGACGCTGGTACTGCGCCTGAGTAAGGAGGCCCTCGCCGGCCCAGTCCGCAAGGAGTTTGCGGGCGCGAGGAGTCTCTTCGCTCGATGCAGAGTAGAGTTTCATTCCGGCCTTCCGAAGCGGCGCGCGATCTGCACCAGCGCCACCAGCATGGCAACTGCGGTAATGACGAAATAGCCCAGGACAATAGTTTCGTCAGTGATGCCGCGGATGAGTATCGAGCTGACACCTACGTAGCCGTAGACCGCGGAATAAGCAACGAAGGCGAACTGCCGGCGCGTCAGGCCCCAGGCGAGAGACGCGCCACAGGCGAGAAGCAGGGCCAGAAACCATCCCCAATAGCCTTGCCGATTGAACACGCCCGAAAGCAATGCCCAAAACAAAACGTTGGCCACGATGTTCAGATACGTGCCGAAGAAATGCGGTTTTACACCGCGCCGCTGCAGAAGCACCCCGCCGAGGCCGACCAGCAGGCAATAGAGAAGGGCATATTGGCGGTACGCCGCGTCCTGATGGGACGGCCAGTGCGAGATCGTCAGCCCGAACCATCCGGCAACTGACGACAACGCGAGCGACAGCACCAAGCGATTGTCGAAACGATAAGCGAGCAAGAAAAAGAAGACTGCTGTCGCCAAGAGATATAAATCCCATTGCCCGGAGAGCAGGTGGAACCGGTTCTCCAAGTACGCGAGTTCTATGCACCAGACGAGGCTGCCCAGGTAAAGCACATAGTCGAAGACCGCACTTGGTGCTGGCATTTGCGCGAGGGACCAAGCGGGCGCGCGGGAAAAGCAGTAGTAAAAACAGGCGGCGAGGATGGCGGAGAGAATGGCCAGGACGAGAACGTCACCGAGCTGTTGCGACCAGGTGGTGATAGTCCAGCCAAGTCCGGCAACAAACGCCAGCACACCAGCATAGAGAAGAACGTTCAGCTCAAGAAAAAGGGAGAAGGGTTCTCCACGGCAGAGGCTCGCCAAATGCGAGTGCTGCTCCGGCGATATCGCGCCTTGCTCCCTCCACTGCTCTAAGCGGGCGAGAATGGTCATGGAGTCTTCGTTCTGCTGGGAGTGCGTATCCGCGGCCGGCATTAAATCCCGGTACCGCCGGTTGGGCCCATGAGTCTACTCATCGTACATTCCGATAGGCTCGCCGTGCTGAAAAATGGGCCAGCGGATGTGCCAAAATCGAGGTGGTCCACAAGTCCGGTTTTGCGAGATCTAACCGGATTAGGAGCCAGAAACGCGTAAGCGTGCTCCAACGAATTCATCCCCGGTTTGTCGGCTGCTCGGAGGTTATCTTGACTTGACATATGATTGGCGCAGTAGGGGTTGTGAAAATCGCCATCCCATACGTAATCCCGGCAGAAGGGCCCGTTCCGGTTAACTTACGGAATGGCCTGATCTAAACAACTATCCGGCGAAAACGTGCAGATTGCGAAAAGCGCATATAACTCTCTGAATCCTGATTGCAGGAGGAGGCCATGGGTGCGTCATCTACACATTGGATTTGGCGAGCTTGGCGAGGCGTTGCGTTGGCATGTCTTCTTGCAGTGGTCGTTGGGTTCACATATGAACAGATTGGCCGATGGCAGGACAGCCAGCATCCGTTCCGGATTGGACTAGCGGTCGATATTGGAGGTCGTAGCCTAAACATAGACTGTGCGGGCACCGGTAGCCCAGCCGTGATCCTGGAATCGGGCGGTGGTGGTTACGGCGGTTATGGCTGGCGGCAGGTGCAGGCTGAGGTCGCGAAGTTCACCACAGTTTGCTGGTACGACCGCGCCGGAGAGGGGTGGAGCGACCCCGCACCAACCGCACGCAGCAGCGCAACCATCGTTCACGATTTACAGGAACTTCTACAGCGAGCTTCGGTAGCCGGCCCGTACGTGCTGGTTGGTCACTCGATCGGGGGAGAGTACGTCCGCATCTTCACTGCAAAGTTTCCTTCCGAGGTCGCCGGGGTAGTGCTGGTAGATTCCAGCCATCCTGACCAACGCGAGCCACCACTGATGCTTTCTCCCATTACCCGCATGCACAAACATGCTCGCCGGTTGGTGTGCCTCGCCGCCCTGCCTCTCATGACACGACTTGGCGTAGTAAGGGTTTTCATGCGCAATACTCCGGTCTATGTGCCGCCGGAGTTCAGCTCACAGCAAAGCGCCGTACCGGCTATGCGCAATCAGCGAGTCAAAGCAGTTGAGACTGAGGCGGCTCAAGGATGTGCGGCAACTGAAAACGGTGCCATTCGGCCTGACAAGGGCAGCGGCGATCCGGAGGTCGACGAGGCGGCCACGAACGCCGGGACGTTAGGTGATCGCCCATTGATCGTTCTCACTGCCGGGCAATATTGGAAACCCGAAGATCCGGTTGCCGCTAAAGAAATCGCCCAGTTCCACGAAATCTGGATGCATCAATTACAGGCCGAACTCGCTCGGCTGTCCACGAATGGGAAACAGATTGTCGTTGAGAATAGCGATCACGGAATTCCGGAACAGGCTCCCGAGTCCGTCGTGGGTGCGGTGCACGAGATTGTGACCGAGGTGCGCAACCGGCAAGGTCAATAGCAGCAACTCGGATAGGGTGCGACATGGCCTGGTTACATCAGCTATCGTTTCCCAATGCCGTGGACAGGACGGGACGTAGCAGGGCAGCGAGAACAGTTCGTGGTTAGAGCTACTAGCCGAAATCAACCTTTCAAAGAACTGTGTAGATTCTTCGGAATCTCGCGAACAACGGGATATCACTGGCTCAGTCGCTACCATGGACTTGGGAATCTACGGGATCTCGAGGAACGAAGTCGGCGTCCCCACCAAATCCCGAAAAGAACAGCGCCGGACACCGAGCTCAAGGTCCTGGATTTGCGTGCCCGCACAGGCTGGGGTGCACGAAGACTAGCAGAGTTACTAAGACAGCAGAATATCCGACTGGCAGCAAGCACCGTTCACAATATTCTTCGAAGATACAAACGGATCGGAACAGAAAGTTCCAACTGGGCTGCTTGGATGATACAGGTGTTACTCTGTGACGATCCCCTTCCGCAGCTTCTGCGAGAGTTCCCGAACGCCGTTGACCTGCCCCAGCTCGTACACTTGCTCAGTGCGGGTAGACTCCGAGAACGTAAAAAGGCAATGGCAGTTGTGGCGTCCCTAAAACGGATACCGGTGAAGATAGCCGCGAAATGCTTGCAGCTTCACCCTAGGGCGGTCACTCGGTATTTCAATCGCTACGGGGCCGGAGGAACCTCGGAGCTCTTTCGTCGTCGGAACGCAAAAAGCAGAGATGACGAACTGGACAAACAGTTTCTGTTTTCGACGCTCCACTCGCCTCCGTCTGCCCACGGAATAAACCGGACATCCTGGAAAATGGATGATCTGCACCGCATTCTGAATGAGGCCGGGCATCGAATGTCCCATGAGCGGATTCGCACGGCTATCAAAGCAGCGGGATTCCGGTGGCGTAAAGCCAAAGTGGTGCTCACCAGTACAGATCCCCAATACCGCGCTAAATTGGATCGAGTCAAGAAGATCCTGTCGGAGTTGAAGGAAGACGAAGCCTTTTTCTCGATAGATGAATATGGCCCGTTTGCGATCAAGATAAAAGGTGGACGCAAGCGGGTTGGCCCGGGCGAGAAGTATGTGGTCCCGCAATGCCAGAAGTCGAAAGGGTGGACGATCGTCACAGCCGCACTCGAATTATCCGGCAACCAGGTAACCCATTTTTACTCCCGGAAGAAGAACACTGATGAAATGATCAAGATGACAGATCTTTTACGCCAGCAATACGGGTCGCGAAGGACACTATATCTGTCCTGGGACGCTGCGTCTTGGCACATCTCAAAGCAGCTCGTGTCCCATCTTTCATCGATTAACGGGCGTGCGGCGAGGGATGGCAGTCCGATTGTCAAGACCGCGCCATTGCCCGCTGGTGCACAGTTCTTGAATGTGATTGAGTCTGTGTTTAGTGGCATGGCAAGAGCCATCATTCATAACAGCGACTACCCTTCGTTGGCAGAAGCGAAACAGGCGATTGACCGCTACTTCAAAGAACGAAACGAACACTTCGCAAGATTTCCGAAACGGGCAGGGGGCAAGATCTGGGGTTTGGAACGAGTACCCAGCGAGTTCTCGGAAGGACACAACTGTAAGGACCCTCGGTATTGAATTCCGTTTCGGACCAGCCTTGCCAAAGGCCGTCGAATGCGACAACTGACGAAATATCGCCATTTAATACGTAATCCTGACCACGGCTCGCAGCCGCCCTACGGTGGTCGACCTGCCGCCGTCAAAGCGGCTCTGGGGTGCAAATACGGACTCACGACGACGCGGGCCAGAGGTCTTCTTCTGGGAGATATGGCCGGATTCGTACCGACAACGCCCGAGGTCCAGCAATCCACGTGAGCGTATAGTCGCCTACTCTTTCTTAACAAGATTAGGAAAGGGTTGCCCGTCAATCACTCGGAATCATGCTTGTACTTATTTTCTTGGACCAAGCTTGCGGCGGTTCCGCGCTGGCGAACGGGGCGCGGCGTTGCGTGTCACAAACTTGTGGGCCATGCCGAGCAAGTCCCGCAATACATCCAGATTGACGCGAGACAGGCGAACCAGCACGCTGTTATGGCCGACGTAGTGGTCCGTCACATAATAAACATCGGGGTCCGCAGCGAGCAGTTCAGCGCGATCATCAGAATCCACGGAAACGACAAGCGAACCAGGTTCGGCCGAGCGATGAGCAGCGATACACGCCAGGAGTTTTCCACGGACCTTGAGTGCCGGGGACCTGTACGCGGGCTGTCCCTCGACGCCGGGCAAAGCAAGTCCGATCTTCCGTACCGTGTCGAAGTCGATCGTCCTTCCAGGCATTGGTTTACGACTCACTGTTCTTTTTTGGCCCGGTATAGGCATGAATATGCCTCCGCAGGCTGACGTGCATGTGATTATCACCGGGAGGTGGAACCCTTTCAAGAGAAGTCCTTCCGGTCCATAAGGAGGATTCCGGAGGGATGGTCGGCAACCCTTCCCTAATCCACCCCACGTTTACGTGCGAAGGTCCTTGTTCCGGCGCGGTGGCAGCAGCGCACCCACGAGCACCGCCGGGATAATCGTCAGGAGAAATGTCAGGTGATACCACACGGGAAATTTGCTCCAAAGGGCGATGTGCGCAGGCACGAACATTGCAAGCACCACGCTGCCGACGATCAACGGCGCCCAGCGGCTCGATGGGGATATCCAACGTGTTAAGGCACCAGCCACCAGCGAGGTCACGATAGCCATCAAAAGGCGTGCCCACTTCATGCCCAGCGTGAACTGGAGCGTGTGCTCGGCAGCGGTGTAGTTCGGCAGGCTCAGGCGAAGCACGCGGTTGATCGCCGTGACGACGACAGCCCACGTGAGGAGTCCTGCGAGGCAGGCGAGAATGGAACGCTTCATCACACATCTCTCCTTAATATAAGTATAATAGTATAATCAGACTAATGAAAGCCGAACTATATATTTTGGGCGTTCTGCACCGCGGCGACTTTCACCCCTACGAGATCAAGCGACGTCTGACCCAGGCCATGATCGAGTGTTTTACCGATGTAGATGTCGGCACGCTCTACTACGCCGTGCGCCAGCTTGCCGAATGTGGCCTGTTAACCGCGGTCGCCCACCAGCGCGTGGCTCGGGGCGGCATGCGTACGGTGTACCGCATCGCTCCGCGCGGACGCGACCGGTTTCGTGAACTACTGCACGCGCAATTTGCCGCCGAAGGCGACCTTCGGGAGACTCTTTACGGCCCCATGCTCTTCTTGCATCTCGCCGACCTCAACCTGGTCGCCGAGGCTCTGCGCACCCAAATCGACAGGCAGAATGCGCGGCTGGCGGAGATCCGGAAATTGCATCGGCAATGGGTAACGATGCTGCCCACTGGTAGCCGCCACCTGATGCAGCACATGGCGGAGCAGTGCCGCCTCAATCTACGCTGGCTCCGGGCGGTACTAGCCGATGTGGAGGCCGGCCGCATTCGCGATACCCCTGACCCAGCTCGCCTCACAGCCAAGAACTAATTGTGTTACGACACAACCAGTTCTTGAATAGTCGGCATCGCGCTCCTGTCCGAAGCAGCCGCATTATGGTTCGATGCCGAGGTGATCATTCACCGCCCCTTGAATCCGCTGCTTGCAGCCGAGATACCGTTCGGTTGTCTGCACGGAAACGTGGCCCAGAAGGAACTGAATTTGCTCCAATTCGCCGCCTGCGGAATGGCACAGCTTTGCGCACGAGCGGCGAAGATCATGTGGAGCGAGCCGCGCAAAACCGTGTTTCTTCGCGTACTGTTTCACCACGTGCCAGACCACCCGCTCGGTTACGCCATTACCCCAATGCTTGCCTGCTCGACAGACGCATCGAAACAACCGTCCTGCCGAAATCACGGCTGACGCGACCCACAGATCCACGGCCGCCTTGACCCAGCCGGGCATCGGTACGGTCCGAATGTGTCCGCCTTTGCCTACTAGATCGACGATTGCCCAATGGTCCTCGCGCTGCTGTATATGCGTGAACTCCAGGTCAGCCAGTTCGCGGCGCCTCAGACCGCAGCCAAGCAGGATGGCGAGAATTGCTCGGTCCCGCTTGCCTTTGAGCGTGTCGGGGTCAGGCGCCTGCCAGAATCGGCGGGCCTCTTCAGCCGTCAGCCAGTTGCCCAGTCTGACGCCCAATTTTCTGACGCCTTTCACGCGCCGAATGCTGGCCGCTAACTCAGGGCTCAGCAAGCCTGCATCGGCGGCTTCGTAAGCGAGCCGTCTCACGGCCGCCAGCCGTCCGTTGATCGTTCCTGCCGCGAGCTGGCGATTCTCGAGGAAGATGCGATAACGGGTGACCACGACCTTGTTGAACGACAAGCGGGGCTCAGAGCAGTACCACTGAATGAATTCATCGATCGCGTGTCGATATCCGCGCTTCGACTCGGGCGAGCGAAGGCTATCCAAGACGGCCGATTTGCTGTGGTCCAGATCAGGGAGGCCGAGCTTTGTTTTCGGACGCTTTGGTTTCGAGGATTTCCGCTTGGCGTGTCTGCTCATTCCAGCCGCCTCCACCGCGGCTGGCGAAGAGCCTAAGCCTGCACGCAAACGCGTCGGGTGTTTTACTTCCAAGTGGCATTGCCAATGCGGTTGCCGGACACTGGCCGACTTGTCAGGACTAATCCCTCCGTGGAGGCGCATAGCTTCCGATCAGACGACCACAGACCCTCAACGTGCAGGTTGGCCCCTCGACATCAGAGAGCTAGATCACGCAGCCGCTTCGAACCCGTCCGGCTGGCGACGATCCGTACTCCGCTTTTCATAACAACCAGAACGCGCGCCGCATCATACGGTTCAATTGACATCACAAATTTGAGGTTGATGAGGTGGGATCGGTGGATTCTCAAAAAACTTGCACCCCGTAGACGATGTTCGAGATCAGACAAGCGGATGCTGACGAGGTACCGTTTCGTTGCGGTACAAATCGTCACGTAGTCATCAGCTCCTTGTGCGCGCTCAAGGCTTGCCAGCGGAATTGGGAGGATGCGGTTACCGTCGCGGACGAAGATTCTTGAGACCTCCCGCGCCGGGTCGAGCGATTCTCTGGCGCGGGAGAGCAGCGCGGACGCCGATCCGTTTGACGCAGCTCGCGCTCGATGCAACGCCCGTTCAACCCGGTCACGTCCGAATGGTTTCAGCAGATAATCGAGAGCGCCAAGTTCGAACGCAGTAACGGCATATTGGTTATGAGCTGTGGTGAAAATAATCTTAGGCTCATAGTTAACCTGTTCGAGGACCTCTAATCCCGACGCGCCGGGCATCACGATGTCCAGAAACACCAAGTCAGGCTGTTGGCTGTTCGCCACCACGATCGCCGTTTTGCCATCGGGAGCTTCATGAATCGGCCCGGCCCAGCCGAGGTCGAGCAAATATTGTCGCAGGGTTCGCCGTGCTAGAGGCTCATCGTCGGCTATCAGAACGGACCCCGTCATTGGCGTTCACCGACTCGCTCTCGATCAACAAAGGACGCTTCGGAGGAAGGCGGAACTACAAAACGTGCTTCAAAACCCTCCGGACCGCCATGGAGGTGAAGGTCGGCCATGGCTCCGTAAGCTGCCCACAGACGCTCCTGCAGGGAACGCAACCCGAATTGGTGCGATTGGCCGGGATCGGTGCCGCCGCCGGGCCCGTCATCTCGAACACTCACGCTGAGCGTGCCATCCTGACAGGAGCACTTGATCCAGATAGAGCCACCTTCGGGACGGATGGAGATGGCATGGCGTACGGCATTTTCGGCCAACGTTTGTATCGAAAACGGAGGCACATCGAAGTTGAAAGACTCCGGATCAATTTGTAAATTGACTTTCAGCCGGTCCTCATAACGAATTTGTTCGAACGCGATGTACTGACGGGTGAACTCGTACTCCTCAGAAAATTCGACTAACGCGCGGCCATCTTCCTTCAGCGTGTAGCGCAGCATGTCCCCCAGGCGCTCGATGGCGCTTTCCGCCATGGTGGGATGGAATTTCACGAGAGCAGCCAGCGTGTGCAGGGCGTTGAACAAGAAATGTGGATTCGTGCGGGCACGAATCGCGTCCAGACGCGCCGCCGTTGCCAGCGCCTCCGCACGTAACGCAAGATTCTCTTTTTCGTGCAGTCGATTCCGCGTCTGCACAGCATAGGAGACTCCCGCGATCAGCCCATACAGCCACAGCCCCATCAGAAGTTGCCAACCGAAAATGGGAGATACCCAAAAATCCCGGAAGGTGTTCGTTCCCCGGCGTATCGACTCAAGAGCGATAACTGAAATAGCCCAAAGAATGGAATATACAGACGCAAAGAAGATTTGCAGCAAGTAGAACTTCAAGCTAAGCCGAAGAGGCCAAGGCCACCGTTGACAAATATGCCAAACAGCGATTCCAAGCAGGCTCGCAGTGCCCATCGAAATCATGCTGGTAACAAGTGCCGCCGATAATCGGTAATTAGCGTACAACATCGCGACCAACACCCAAATAGCGAAGAACGGCAGCCATGCCGCTAAAACAATCGCGTAGCGCTTGATGGCCTTTCGCATCATTTTGCTCAAATTATCTCAAGTTTTGCCCGATCTCAACTCCCGATTCACCGACGGAAATTGCCTGTTCGCCGAATGCGCCTGGCCCGAGACTGATTTCCGGGTGAGGTTGGAACAAGGTTCTCTGATGGCCGGTTGTGAAACTGTAGCTGCCTGAGTCAGCAGTATCAGAGCCGTCTGCAAATCGTTGGGAACATCCAACCGCGTGCGCTCGTATTGCGAGCCATGTCCAAGGACACTGTCTCTCAAGCCGGATCGTCGGAACGTACGACCTGAATAGGCATTTGTATTGCTCTGTTCAGTCTTCCCCTGATCCGGCTGGCAATTCGCACAGTTAGCCACGATCCTGCTACTGGCCTCGTAATCGTCCGAGAGGTGCAGTATTTCGGCAGCGCCATCGCGCTGCTAGTGCTGGTCAAACGCGGCGAGAAACTTCCACTCAGGTCGATTGGGTTGGGCACTTCGATATGGTGGAAATCGGCCTTATGGGGATTTGTGACCATGCTTCTTTGCGGAGGCGCCGCTGAGCTTTTGGGGCTGGTGACGAAAGGTGGCGGAACACCGTCTGCCTTCGTCCGCCTACCGCTGTGGGTATGTGTATTGATCGTCTTGCGAGCGGGCATCGTGGAGGAATTGTTTTATCGCGGCTATGCTATCGAACGCCTGCGGGCGATGGGAGCAGGTCGCTTCTTCTCCGCCGTGCTTCCTCTTTTTGTATTTGCTCTCGGTCATCACGTTGGAGCCTGGGCCGACGTGGTGCAGCCGCTGGTGTTGGGCGGCATTCTTACAGGATTCTATCTGTGGCGGCACGACTTGGTGGCCAACGTCCTTGCCCACACCCTAGTGGACTTGATAGGCACTGGTGTTTTGGTCCGGATACTGAAATCAGTCTGAGGCCGATCTTCACATGTAGCAACCTTTCGACGCCCTCCCGCTTCCCGCTTGTCATCTTAGTGGAATTTCACGGTCAAATCATCGCTCGGCGGTCGAACTTCACGCATTGTTGCAAGAGGCTGCAGATATCGTACTTTCAGTGAATTTGGGGATTCACCGCCAAAACTTGCCGGTTCACCGAATGCGCCTGGCTCGGGGAGCAAAGGGGCTCTATCTTGGAAGCGACCAACCGGAGGACCGCCTGCGGAAGGCGAACTTGCCACGGCGGTCAAGAGCAGGGCCAACGCTAACTCGGGACGCGCCACGGAAGGCTTGGTGGCCTAAACACAGCCTGGCATCTGCATTAAGGAAATGCGTAATTCGTCGAGAAAATGGGGTGAGCGGTGCGAATGCTAAAGGCGAGTGACATCAGAAGAATCCTGGCGTCAACAATGTTGATGGCGGCTGTGCTTGCGCAATCCACTCCTGGCGCTTTGGCGCAAGAGGTACGTAATACGTCTTACGGGACCCAATCCGGTGAACGGGTGCTGCGCGTCGAGACCGTTGTGCCCGCATCGACAGAGAATGTTTGGAAAGCATGGACCGCCCCATCAGAATTAAGCAAGTGGATTGCTCCCGTCGTGGCAATCGACCTCAAAATCGGGGGCACAATTTCTACGAATTACGATGAAAAGGCAACCATCGGAAACGCAGGTACTATCCAGTTGCCGATCATCAATTACATCGAGAAACAGCTCATCACACTCAAGGTCAACCTAAATGAGAAGTTTCCCAAGAGTACGCGCGATGAGGATCACAATTTGCAGGAGATCGTGCAGATTGTGGATCTTGGCGACGGTAAGACCAAGGTTGTTTCTTCCATGGTCGGATGGGGTACCGGGAAGGATTGGGATCAGACGTACGACTTTTTTGCTCGCGGTAACGAGTGGACCTATCGGCAACTGGCGAAGTATTTTTCATCGCTGCCTCCTGTCGCGATGGCAGTGCCCGCGCCCCCTGCCGATCCATCGCGTGAACAAGTCGTCAAGATCGTTGCCCAAATACAACGAGCTGACTATGAAGGCGACCGCGCAGCCTTGAATCAACTTTACGAACAGCTTGTGCCGTTTGCTGACGAGCCTGACCTTGCATCTCGCGTTCGGTATTGGCGGGGTTTCGCGAAGTGGCGCCGCGTCATAAACGGATTTAACGAAACTCCTACTCCAAAGGATCTGGCAGAAGATCTGACGGAGGCGGAAAGCGAATTCGACGCGGCGATTCAGAAGGATCCGGGTTTTGTGGATGCGAAGGTCGGAGCTGCGTCGTGTGCGGGAAACCGGTTATACCTGGAAGGGGTTTTCTTTAAGGAAAAGGATCCAGCGCGCTTGAAGCAAATCCTGGCGCCGATATCGCAATTGCTGCACGAGGCCAAGGCTGCAGCGCCGGAGAATCCACGCCTCCTCTGGGTGCTGGGTCCAAACCTGTGGAACACACCTCCGGAGCGCGGAGGTGGCCAGGATAAAGCAATGGAAAGCTATCAGAGGGGCCTGGACGCCATACGAGAACACAAAGGGAACACTAACGATCCGCTGGAACCGACATGGGGAGAGCCCGAATTACTGATGAGTCTCGCCTGGTCGAATTTGAACCGCTCCACGCCTGATCTAAAGGCTGCCGAGCAGGACGCGCAAGCTGCCCTCAGACTCGTTCCGTACTGGCACTATGTCCGCGACATTCTGATGCCTCAGATTCGCACCGCCCAAGCAAATGCGGCGACGGGATGACCTTGCGGGGCTAATCGAGCCGGTGCAGCGCGGGAGCTCACTCCTGTCGCGCTGTCGGCGCCGTGCAGCGCGATAACCTAGTCTCCGGAGAAGCCGAATGCTGCACCTGCGGGCGGGGGCAAGTGGCACACTGCCGCCCTTATCTTTGGAGGGGAGACATGTAGGCTTCTCTGTTTTATCGAATCGCTGCTGTTCTTCTGCTATTTTTCGCGGTAGGACATACACTCGGCTTTCGCCAATCTGATCCCACATGGGGAGTTGATGCCCTTCTTGGCTCAATGCGGTCAATTCACTTTGACGTGCAGGGGTTCAACCGCACGTATTGGGACCTCTTTGTCGCGGCTGGATTCTCTGTCGGCGTGTTTTATCTATTCGCGGCGATATTGGCATGGCAGCTGGGTGGCCTTCCGGCCGCGACTTTGGCGCTTATGCGCGGCACTGCGTGGGCGTTCGCCCTTTGCTTTGCCGCCATCACGGTTCTGAGCTGGAGATACGTCTTTATCATACCCATCGCTTTCTCAGTCATGATTACATTATGTTTGACTGGGCGGCATGGCTTTCAGCGAAGCAGGTTTCCATGCCTCCGCTGCATCAGTAAGGTGAGAGGATTCAAACTGAACCCCTACCGCAAGTTTCCACGATTCGTACCGAGAAAAACCCATGGGTCCCGGAATCTACTCGGTCGTATAGTCGGCAAACCGGCGACTGAGAGCCCACGACACGCCGTAGGTCACTAGAAAGGGTTGGGCGTTACTCGTCAAGTTGAATTGGTTAAATGTTGTCGGGTTCAAAGAATCAACCGACTCATCGGTGAGTTTTCGGCAGGGCTGAGTTGACGACGGCGCGAGCAGAATAGTAGATTCGCTGGCCGTAGTTCATCTTTGGCAGGAAGGGTTTCCGCTGAACGCGCCCGGATTTTCTGTTTGCGGCGGCCACTACTGGCTTCCTGCAATCCCGCGGTAGGCTACAAGAATCCTGCCATAATTCTTTTTGCGCTTGGCTTGCTTTTAATCGCATTAGTGGCGATCTTTAGTCGAAAACCGAAGCCTTTAGCTCTTGACGGCAATAGGGCGGGAGGCCACGATTAGGAGTAGAACCTTCTAGGGCAGCGATAGCCGCATCTAGGCGGCCTAGCTGAGTCTGGAGAGCAGCGAGTATCTCGTGGATGTCCATGCGAGTTGCGAAGTTAGCGGCTAGGGGTTGAACCCGGCGTACATCCCCACCTGATGGTGGCCGTTAGCCGTGCTCGGAAAGGCCACAAAAAAGTAACCATTAAGGAAGGCTGACCCGATCCAGTCACCAAGATACGCATAACCGGAAACCGGGGTAACCGAAATGCCTCCACTCGATAAAGAGAAGCGAGTAAGTGCTGACCAAGTGCTGCCGCCATTCGAAGACGTCATCCCATATGCGTCAAATAGGGTGTCAGGGCTTCCTGTCAGGCTGTTGCGTGTGTCCAGCCATGCAACGCCGATTGTTCCCGCATTGACCTGATCTGCTGCGATGCTCGGCTCAAACTGATCTGAGCCTGACTTCGCAGCAAGCAAGGTACCACTGGACCACGTGGCTCCTTTATTCGTTGAGTACCTTAGTTCGGTTGAAACCTGACTGCCGCTATATTCTGGATAGACGGCAAAAAGGGTCTGGGTGGTTCCCACTTTCGTGGCGGCAATGTTCGGATAATAGAACATCCTCACACAGGTGTTTGGTACCTGCCTTGAAAGTGGAAGGCTTGTTGTGCAGCTAACTTTAGCCTTATTCGTCATCGTAAACCCGGAAACCGGAGACGAGTAACTAACTCCCAGATTTGTCGAGTAAGAAGAGTAAACGGTCTCTGACGTCGAGCCGATTGTTGTTTGAACCCATGTCACATAAACCGTTGAATCTGAACCGGAAGTAACACGGGTATATACAGCCTCGGCAGGATAGGTCTGTATGGCAGAAACCCGGTTGGTCGTCCACGTCGAGCCTCCATCAGAGGAAACGCCAACAATGGCGGCAGTGACAAGGTCGCCTGTGTTGTTGTCAGTTCCTTCCTCAAAGGCTGAGATGTAAATGCGCGGATTGGTCTGGTTATTGTCAATGAATATCGCGGGAAAGTCGAACAGAAAAAAGTCATCTGTCGCCGCATCCGTAAATGAGAGTGTCGGAAAAAAGTTGCTCCATGTGTTGGAGCCCGCCGAAAGTGTGTGCAGGAATATCCCGTTTGTCGAGCCTACGCTTGGGGTTCCTAACTGCCCTGAGTAAAGCGTCCCGTTAACATCATAGGCTGACATGGGGTCTTGATACGGTCCTGTGTCCGAGCCGCTGGCAGCCTGGCATCCTCCGCTCCAGCTTAGTCCCTGGTTATCGGTAACGTAACTGGCGGATTTACTATTACCTGCTGAGTTGCAATACGACATGCTGTTCCACTGGTTCGCGGTAATCCCGAGGATCGCCGTTGTTTGCCCGCCATAATTGCTTGCCAACGAAAATCCTGCTGTCGTGTACGTTGTGGTTGATGGGCCGATCTGCACGTTAGAGGTTACGCATGGCGCCGGTGAACAACTTAATACCTGCGCTTTAGCAGAGGAAAGGCAAAGAAACGCCGTCCCTAGGAATAGGAGTAACCACAGTGTCTTTTGCATTGTCTTACCGACCGCCTCTATTTCGCCTTCTTCCTTCTCTGAGCCCACCGTTTCTTCATCGCTTCGGAAATGCGCTTGCGAGCGGCTGCGCTCAGGTGACGGCGTCCCTTAGCCGGGGCAGGTCGAGCGTGAGCCTTCCTCTAGCTCTTCCGGGGCCACGCTTAGCAAGAGTCCCTTCAAGGGCAGAAATAGCCTGATCGAGACGGCTCGATTGATCTTGGAGTGCAGAGAAAATCTCATGGATGTTCATGCTGGCCAGTCTAGCAAGGCTGGGGGCGAATTTCTGCACAGAACTGCCTTGGTGCGAAAATCCTTTTCTGCACGGCTCGGAGAGGACTGTTTTGTAGCGGTTATAGCGGAAATTCGGTCAGGTCAAGCGGGTGAAGAGCTACGAGGTTCGCAGCTACATTCCGGAGAAGCAACAGAAGGGGAAGCGGAATTGGGCGGGCAAGCAGGCTGAGCAACATGCGGTGTATGCGAACCGGCGGCGGGTGCGGGGCGAGTACGGCAAGAGTTTACTGCGGCGGCGCGGCGAGTTCGTCGAGCGCAGCTTCGCGCATTGCTACGAGACGGGTGGGATGCGGCGCTGCCACCCACGGGGACGGGACAACATCTTGAAGCGGCAGTTAGTTCACGTCGGCGCGTTCAACTTGAGCCTGATCCTGCGCCAGTTACTGGGTGCGGGCACGCCGCGAGAGTTGAGAAACCGGCTTGGCATGCGCATTTTGCAACTCATTTTGCTGCTCTCGCGTTGGAATGATCGCAACCGGGTTTGTCGAAGCCGCATCGGCGCGGCAGACGCCAAGCACTTTGAAAGATCGTGGAACCGGCAATGCCGCACGTCCTGCAGAAAATCAGCTGGTTCCACCACGGCCTGTTAGGCGCGATTAAATGACCGTCGGTAGATTTCCCGTCGCTGGATCGATGTAGACCGGTCCATTTTTACTTCCCAAGATTCCAAGCCATGACTTACGCACACAAGCCTGATTATCGGGCTGTCCATCGTCGCAGGCCGGCAAGGCCGGATCAACAACTATTATGTCGTAGATGTGCCCATCTTGGAGTTGCAGACTCCAAGGGGTACCGGTGGCAGGGCAATTACCCGAGCTGTCATATTGTGCAACGAGCAAGTCTCCTTCGGAAACCCAATCCGCGATGTTGCTATCCCATACCCAAATGTAAACCGGGAGATTGAAGCCGTTATCATCAGTGTTAACGTTGCAGTTGTAGATTACGACTCTGCTCCATCCTCCAGGCTGTGCTGACTGAGGTTGCGGCGGCTTGGGCGGCTTCTTAGTAACAGTCACCTGCTCGGAATGTTCAGAACCGCCGCCAGGCCCCGATACTGCTAAATGAACAATAAAGGTTCCTGGATTTACATAGGTATAACTTGGATTCGGAATCGCGACACTAGTTTGGCCGCCCATCTCGCCCCAGTGAAAACGCCAGAAATAGTTTGTGATTTGCCCGGTGGATTGGTTTGTGCACTCTATCGTGAGCGGGGCAACACCTGACGCTGGACTCAGCGTGAAATCGGCAATCGGCGGCGCAACGACGGTCCAAGGAAGACCGAAGTCCGTCGAACGTCCGCACATTTGCTGCCGGGCTGAAACGATGTCTCCCACTTGCACGGTCCCCGAAATAAGTACATTGCCGCTGAATGCTCCAGTGATGAAACCACCGCCGCGCCACCTATTCGGGACCCCTTGAGACTGAATGAATATATCAACCCACGCTCCCGGGATTACCGCACCGAGACTTGGTTGAGAGCTTTGCGTTCCAACATATACCCAGCTATCAAGCTCAAAAGCTTCAACGATCGGTGGTCCGAACTGGTCCACTGGGAAAGGCTGCACTTGAACGTGCGGCGACTGGTAAGTAGTCCCGCAGAGTTCAACCAGGGCATAAATTTTGTCGCTTAGTACTAGCGTCGGAGTTACCGGAACCATTGCAACAGTGAGGCCAAGTTGGGGAGTACTGATCGGCCCCAGCGCTTCCGACATTACCGTAAACAACATTGCGACGTTTTCTGGCTTGCCAACCTCCATGCTCACTTGAACAGCCCCCGCACATTCGTATACAGGGCCAAGAATAATCGGGGCACTCACATATCCAACCGAGGGCAACACGGCTACTACGTTCGACTGATCACTCCATTTAGCACAGAGCTCCTGCTTAGCGTAGACCGAAGTCTTCCCTGTCAGGTCTACACTGCAGCCGTAGGATTGAGACTGCGGAGGAACCTGCCAAGTTCCAAGTTCATTGTTTCCTTCGTCATAAAGTTTCGTGTGTTCGCCCCTCAGGCGCAACTCTGGCCATTCACGCGATTGTCTGCAGGTAAAATGTAGGAGCCTACCCGAACACTGCAGCGGCAAGAAAGTGCAGTTGATTGCAGAAAGGAAGACCAGTGGCGTCGCACCGTAGCAAGATCAAGAAAGCAGCGATCTTGGCACTGTCTGTTGTCTTGGCCGTATCTGTACTAGCTTTTATCTGGAGTGCCGCTGAGAGAACCATAGGCGTATTTGACCCCGACAGTGGGTCCATCCTTTATGTGGAAAATGACGACACACTGCAAATGGCGGCCCTTGTAGCTCTGTTGTCGAGCGGCTCATTAGCATGGCTTTTAGTTCCAAAAAAGAGGAAATCACGACGCACGGTCAGCCTGTAAGTTATAGCGTGCCCGACATGGTGAATGAGTCCAAACCTGATTGCGCTAGAATCGGCTCGTGAGCATCACACCTTCACAAAACGTTGCAGGAATCTTGCCCCCACCTTCACAACCCGCCCGTGAAAAAGCTCCAAGACTAAGGCCCAAGCTCCAGGCTTTCGTTCGGCACTATCTGGAAACCGGAAATGGTACAAAGTCCGCAATTCTGGCTGGTTACAGTAAAAAGTCTGCCGCTGCTGCTGCGTCCCGGCTGTTAACAATTCCTGAGATTAAGGCCGCAATTGACGGCGAATTACTGCATCGAGCTGAAATGTCGGGAATCTCGGCGACGTACGTTCTGGAAGGAATCCGGGCGATTGCAGAAGACACTGAGGTGACTGCGGAGCCGCCCCACCATGGTGCTCTAGACGCGAGCGGCGATGGTGAAGTCGCGCGGGCTGGAGATCGCGCCCGAGCCCAACCCCGCAGGCTGGCATTTGAGCCTGACGGTCAACGACGAACGCGGCAAAGCATCGCGTGGCCGATCGCCGCATACTGCGCCTGATCCAGAAGTGGCTCAAGGCGGGTGTATCGGAGGACGGCCAGTGGTCGGAGACAAAGAAAGGTACGCCCCAGGGGGCAGTGGTCTCGCCACTGATCGCCAATGTGTACCTTCATTACGTTTTCGACCTGTGGGCGGATGTCTGGCGCAGAAAGGCGGCTAAGGGCGACGTCATCATCGTCCGTTATGCCGACGATCTTGCGCTGGGCTTCCAGCTACGAGCCGATGCCATGCGGTTTCTTGAGGAGTTTAAGGAACGACTGGCAAAGTTCGGCTTGGAACTCCATCCGGAGAAGACCCGGCTGATCGAGTTCGGGCGCTATGCTGCCAGAGATCGGCAGCGGCGTGGCGCGGGAAAACCAGAGACGTTCACCTTCTTGGGCTTCACCCACTACTGTGGGCGGCGCCACAAGACCGATACCTTCACCGTCTGGCGTATTACGGCGAAGAAGCGGATGGTTGCGAAGCTCAAGGCCATCAAGGTCGAGCTTCGCCGCCGGATGCATGCTCGCCTGAGCGAGGTCGGTGCATGGCTTCGGAAGGTCGTCAATGGCTACTACCAATACCACGCGGTGCCCGGAAATATCCGGCAGCTGAGCACCTTCCGGCAGCGCATCAACCGGCTGTGGTATCAGGTACTCGCACGCCGCAGTCAGTGTGCCCGCAAAAGGTGGGAGGCTCTCACTCCGATGTTCGAACGGTGGATACCGCGTCCGAAAGTCCTGCACCCTTATCCTCAAGCTCGCTTCTACGCCACTCATCCTTCATAAGAGCCGTATGCGTAAACGCGCTCGTACGGATCTGCGCAGGGGGCGATCAGCGATGGTCGTCCCTACTGCGACAAGTTGAGCTGACGCCGGCTGACGCGAGCCAGTCTCCCGGCACGCCGTCACTCGTGATCTGAACAGATATCGGGTTGTGAGTGCAATGGCGATATTACGCCGACCATCAGTGATTCGGCTCACTGTCAGGTTGCGTTGCGGGGGCACAGAGTGTGGGGCCGGATGATGACATTGGACAGCACCGTCGATCTCGCCAAGTGCTTTAGTCGAACACAAGCGGATTTTCTAAAGCGGTAAGCCGATGGGTACGTCTGCTTGAGTCAGCCTGCCTTGCCGATAAGTTTACGCTTTGCTCCGCCGTGCTTGGCGCGCTTGATTTGTTTGCTGTCGTGTAGTTTTTCGGTAAAAGAAGCAGTTCGCCCCACTGAGCAGCATAGAAGTTGGTACGTCCCGGTCAAAGGGTTGCCGCGCAAGAAGCGGCCCTCATGGGCGAGAATTATCTGCGTCGAAGAAACATCGATAGAGGCAGGTTGGGCACCTTGCTGCTGGCCTAAAAGGGTTAGCGTACTTCCTTCCGCAGTTCTTACGATCACGTCAAGGTCCGAGTTATTCGTAATTCGGTAAATCGCTAGATAAACATCCTGGTTGCCCGTGGCTTCCAAGAACACGATCGTGGTGGATGCCTCCCCATCAGGGATTATCCAATTGACCGGGTCATGCTCACTAGCCATGTTGCCTCCACGGGCTACGAGTATGCAGCAAAACGTGCGGAGCCACAAGACGCGGAGTGAAGTGAGTCGGGATTCTTCTGACGCCTATTCGAGAACTGAATCGGGCGCGAGCCCTCAATGAGTGATGATTCCAACTCTGCCGAATCCCAGTCATGTCAACTGTCGCTAACAGGCCATAGCGCTCAAAATCCTGGTCAAGCTGCATCCTGCGACAGAACCTTGGCGCAAGAACGGATCGCATGCATTTTGTCTTCTAGTAAACCTCGCAGTTCTTCCTCCAGTGATTCGACGTTCGCATAAGAGTCTGCCAAACAGCTGGGTGAGTCGCGAAGAACGAAAATCGTATTTGCCATCGATGTCTTTACGACGCTGGGTTAAGTAGCGTTCCAGAGCCCAGAGATCTTCGGGATCGCTGATCCGATTCGCCATCTGCTTTGCTTCCCGCATCACCTCGTGAAGCTCCCGTTTCAGAGCAGCGTCGAAAACTCTGCGTGCGGTGGCCCTTTCCGACCTCGACCAAATGGGCTCGTTCTGGTAGGGATAGCTTCGCAATGGGCTGTTCATCTTCCGCTCCTCTGTGGCGCCATTCTATGCCTGGCTCCTGTGCTTCTTCCACCGCGTCGCTAGCCCCCTTCGCCGCAACAGATTCCTCATGTTTCGCTTGCTGCGGCGCATCCGTTCTGAGGTCGAAAAGATCGTTCACTGGATGCCCGAGATTCTGCTTGCAGCCAAGATAGCGTTCCGTGGTCTGCACCGATGCATGTCCCAGCAGAAACTGAATCTGCTCAAGCTCACCGCCGCCGTCGTGGCACAGCTTCGCACAAGTCCTGCGGAGGTCGTGCGGTGCAATGTGTTCTAAGCCGGCTTTCTCGCAGCAGGTTCTGACCACGTACCAGACAACGTTCCGCGAGATGCCGCTGCCCCATACCTTTCCCATTCTGGCGACCGCTCGAAAGATTGTGCCCTCCCTGACATTGGCTGCGCGTGTCCACTGGTCGATAGCGGCTTTGACCCAGCTCGGAATGGGCACAGTGCGGATATGGCCGCCCTTGCCGATCAGATCAACCACGGCCCAGTGTCCTTGACGCATCTGGAGGTCGTCCAACTCCACCCCAACCAGTTCCGATCTGCGAAAACCGCAACCGAACAGCATGGCAAGCATCGCGTAGTCACGTTTTGCACGCATGCTATCGCCACAAGCATGTTTGAGTACCTCCGAGCTCTGCTCCGCGCTCAACCAATTGCCGGAGCGAACCCGAGTTGCTTGGCGCCTTTCACCCGGCTGATGCCGGCAGCCAACTCGGGACTCAGCAAGCCACAGTCGGCGGCTTCGTGAGCGAGGCGACGCACGGCTGCGAGTTGCTGGTTGATGGTATTCGCAGCCAGACGCCGCGATTCTAGGTACATGCGGTAACGAACGACCACGATTCGATTGAAGGCCAGGCGAGGCTCGGAGCAGTACCAGGCGATAAATTGGTCGATGGCATACTCGTAGACGCGGCGCGAAGCTGGCGATCCAAGGCTGTTGAGCACCGCCGTCTTGCAGTGATCCAGATCGGGCAGGCGAAGGACTCGGCGGGGGTAATTCGGCTTCATTCTCTTTCTCTTCATTGGCGGCGGCCTCCCCATGCCGTAAGGAGGGAAGTACGGCAGACCGCCTGAAGGATGCAAGTAGCGGCTCCAAATGCGACTAGGGCGGATTTTGAGCGCTATGGCCTGTTGGCAACATCAATCTCGAACCGTTCTACCTGTAATCCGCGTCACACTGCGCTCTCAGAGGATCGAATTTGAAAGTTAAGGAAGAACCCAATCCTCTCTACTTCATTCTCTAGAGGGTTTTCACCACAGAGGCACAGAGAGCACGGAGGAATTTCGGATTCTCTGTGTCTTGGTGCCTCAGTGGTTTCGAATCGGGTAGCCGAGAGTTCATGCCCGCCGCTTGGGGGGACCGGCGACACGGTTTGCTTTTCCCGCTGTTTTACTCATGCTTCTTTTCGCCTCTACTTTAGGTAGGACTATTTTCGCCAGTCGCTCGGGAAGTGGGGGGACCGCTTTTAGCTTTATAGGCGGTTTGCTGACGAATCGTCTCGGCTTCACTTTGGGTAGAGCTATCTTTGCCAGCCGCTGACCTTTAATATCCTTGCGCCTGCCGACAATTCTGTAGGAAAAACGCACGTTGGCTTTTCCGCCCCCTTGCTCCCTGACCTCAAAGCCCTGCTTGCTTCGTTGGGAGACGTACAAACCGTTGGAATCGCCATAGGGTGTTAGAAAAACGTGAAACGAGTCCGTCTTTACCACGGAAGCGAATCCCGGCTCCAGTTTCACTCGTACCTTGCCTCTGACCAACCTGCTTTCACCGAAATCCTCAAACCAGCTTTCCGGGCTTTCAATCGAATAGAGCAGCCGGTGAGATCCATCCGGGTGGCGCACCGCCGCGCTCTTCTTTCCCAATACGGCTAGATCCCCGACCACGACCACCGTTCCATCGAAAAACCCTGCGGCAAGGCCGCCGCTCGCGAAGAGACCGATCCCGCCGGTCGCCTGTACACCGGTGCCGCCGCTTGGAGCAGAACCAGAAACCCCAACGCCGAGGGCTTGCCCTTCGCCGTGCACACCGAATCCTCCTGATTCGCCGAACCCGGCCACGCCAGCGGCCGTCCCGGCACCGTGGCCCTCAACACCGTTGCTGTTGGGTCCAGCCTGCCCGTACACACCGACGGCGCCGGCGGGAGTGGTGTTGGGCCCGCCATTCCCAATACCCCTCACCCCACAAGCTCCCTGCCCGTAAACGCCGGTACCGGCGGCCGGGTCGCCGAAGCCCGCTACGCCCGAGAAAGACCCGGTACCAAAACCGCGCACACCGTCGGCAGTTCCGCTGCCGGCCGCGCCGACAACACCGGTGCTCCCCGGGCCCCCCACCCCAAAGACGCCCGCGTCGCCGCCCACGCCTACAACTCCTGGGCCGATGTCGCTTTGACCAGTGACGCCAACTGATGTTAGTCCCGCGGCTGGGTTGGTGCTGACGGAGGACCCGAAGACTCCCGAGTTATCAACGCCCGGAGGAAGGGTGTCAATGCCATCTGGGTTCCCCGCCTGCCCGTCAAGTCCTACCCCGCCTTTACCAACGTCACCTATTCCCCAGACTCCGATTCCACTCGACGAGGCAGACCAGGCGCAGTGTTCGACGGTGCGAACGTAACACTCGATGGTGGTCTGAGCGTAGTTCCGACGGTGGAGTTTTTCGAGCATGATCTTGCGAAGATGGGTCACAGAGAAACCCTCCTTTCTCTGCGAGCCACCTTAGATCAGCTGACTGAAAACTGCGCACCTACGACACGCGCAAGCGTCCGCCGTACCACGGCTTCGTTCAAGTCTGGTTCTGGGAAGTTGAACATTCTGATCCGGGTCGAATGACGACACGGAAACTAATCCACTAACCAGCCACAGAATCACCGGAAGCATACTGGCTATCGTTCGTACCTGGATTTGGCTCCGCCCCAAACCGCGGCGCGCGATCCCCGGGGAAGGGAGATCCCCGGACGGAGAAGACGAATCTGATGGCCGCTCTCTCTAAAGAGGGATGCACCGTCCGGCTGTCGCGGAAAGCTGGCGCCCGGCATCCCTAAGTCGAACTTCTGGGCCTCCGACCCGAACGGAATCAATCGAGTGGGTTGCGTATATACGGCCCAGGGATTTGAGTTCGACTAAGTCGGCGTGATCTTTGGTAAGGATCTGGTCTTCGATGCTGGCTGGCGCGGCAACCGCAAGATCTCGCTTAACGGCCATCGACTTCGCGATGAGGGAACGAAATGATTCTGCTGACTAACATGCCCACCCTGAGTCAGACCTGAAAGCAGGTCTTTGAGTTCGTTCCGCGCCGCGGAGTCAGCCAGTTCATGCGTGGGTGCATGCCCCCACGATACTAATTCGTCGGGTCTCTTCGCCAAACAAATCATCCAGTGATGGCGCTTCCGTTTGTTTCTGACAGACTCTGATTCAAAGGACAGGACGTAAGGATCAACAGCCTTCTTCATTGCATGTTCCTGCTCTCACATCTAGCGATCCCGTCGGGAGAGATCAACTCCAGATTGTCTCGGGTCTGGCACATAACACGTTGGCAATTATCGAAGAGTTGAATCCGTTTGCATGAAGTGCTTTGCGACGGTGTCTCACACGTGGGGCGATTGCTCACTCACCGCAGAAGAACTAATTGCAGTCGAATCCGCCCATGGCTGCAAGCGAAAGCAGAGGACGACCCAGTCCTGAGATTCGATCTGCTGGCCGCGTGGGAACCCGATAACTCACTGTCAATGCATTCCCGCTTTTCGAACCTCGCTCAGCTTGCGTCGGCGCACCTGCTGTACGTTAAATTTCGGTTACAAATCGAGCCACTGCCCCCATTGGGGGATGATCTGGGGCGTCGGCCATGGCACCATCGCCCTGTGGAATCGCATCCGACTGGCCTCAAATTTGTCCACCGCACTGGCAGGAATGGACAGGTAGACTCCATCTGCAAGAAATGCTTTGCGACTGTCAGCCATACGTGGGGCCTCTTTTCGCTAACCCCAGAAGAATTGCGAGAAGTCGAAGACGCTCACGTCTGCAAAATTAAGGGACGACGTAGCCCTGACATTCAATCCGCCACGCCACGCCCACAACGACGTCCGGCAACAGGACGCAGCGACTCATCTGTTTAGGCACGTCCGACCGCCATCTCCCAAACCCGCCCGTCCGAATACGCGAAATCGAATCCGCACATGGCTGCGAGCAAAAGCAAGCGATGACTCAGCCCTGAAATTCAATTTGGGAAATGCCCCACGCCGAAAATTCGCACTTGCTTGGACGCTGCTGACCCTCAATTTCCAGACCGCTCTCCCGGATGACCGATCTCCCTTAGTTTGCTTCGATTGGCCTCTTGAACCAATACCCAAGATAAGAATTCTCCGTGCCGCATGGACTCACTGCGACGAGTTCCCAACCTTGATTGCCGAGATCATTGAGTTCTTCCTCAACACGGTCTTCTTCCGCGTGACTGAAAGACTTGCCAATGTTTAACTCGAACCTGTATTGGAACTTTGTCAATATGCTCGCCCCTAGCGAATAAACCGCTCTTTCCGCACCTCCACTCATGCGCGTCCTACAACGCCACAAGATCGGCCAAGAGATACGGCTAACGACGCTCGTAAAGCAGCAACTCGTTTGCTAGCTTGGTGCGCTCTCCACACAGCCGCTTGAACCTGGGTCGCTCTCGAAGTCTAACTCGCCCGATCTCGCAGCCAGAAGAAAGAGTTCGTCTTCGATCTCTCGCATCTGCTCCCAGATCGTAATCCTTCGCTTCTCAAAAGTGGATATCTGCATCTGTCGCTCACAATCTGGCAGGGTGTACCGATGGGGACAATGCGCTTCGTATTAGGCGACATTCTGACGCTGAAAGCGCCTAGCTTAATAATTCCCTTCGAGAACTACAAAAGCGTCACCACCGGGTGAGTCTGAGCGATTGAGAAATGAAGGCTGCAGGAGGTGGACGATTAACATTCGCCTTGGCTGCAGCCAGCCCCGAAGCCGTCACGGAGCGACTAGTTTTACGCGACCTTGATAGGAGCTTTGGCTTCGAGAGCCTTCTCGCCCCGAACATTAACCTTGATCTGTTTGGGCTTGGCTTCAGCCTTCTTGGGGAGGCTGATCTTCAGCACGCCGTTGTCATAGTCGGCGCTCACTTGTCCCGGATCGACGGAACCGGGCAGCGTGAACGAGCGGGTAAAGGTTCCGTAGTACCGCTCGACGCGACGGAAGTTTTCCTCTTTTTCTTCCTTCTCTAACTTGCGCTCGCCTTGGACGGTAAGGGTGTTGCCCTCGATGCGGACGTCAATGTCCTTTTCATCGATGCCCGGCACTTCAATCTTCAGAGCAATTTTGTGCTCGTCTTCGTAAATGTCCACCGGAGGTGCCAGGCTGGTGGTCGTCAAAGCCTCTTCTGGCCGCACGGGGTTAAATGAAGCTCGGAAGAAACGGTTCAGGCGGTCTTCCATCGGTGAAAACTCACGGAAAGGTTCCCAACGGGTTATTTGCGACATAACGGAGTTCCTCCCTCGGGTTATCTAAGAGGAAACACTTCAGATGGCTGACTTAGTTCAGGGAACCTGAAAGAGGGGAGAAGATGGACCACTCACCCATAGTATACCTAAGTTGCTTTGGTTTGCCCATCGAAACTCTGAGCTGGCTCACTAAGACAAAATAGTTATGGCAGAGCAGCGCGACTAAATGTTCAGATGAAATGATGAAATCGCCAAACGACATGGGCTCAGTCTCACCAAGCAAACGGACACGGATCTCCCTCCGACATCGATCCGTTGGAAGGCTGGATCATTGATCCGAGCACTGTACAAGCATTCAATTCGCGTTCAGCCCGAATTGGCGGCTGAAGAGCTTCTGCTTCCAGCGAGTTTCCATCTTGGCAAGAACCTCAATGCCAGCCGAGGAAGAGGCGACCTCAAGCACTGAGATTTGACTCTTAATCTCATCCGCTAAGAGCGCACCCAAGCGCATCAAGTTGCATTGGCTTGCTGCAAATACACCCATCGCGTGGCCATCTCCAATCACCGACTCGTCGCTCTTGCCGATGGCCACGTTACGTTTCGTTGGCGAGACTCCGCTCATGGCAACAAGAAGCGGTCGATGACTCTGCCCGTCGATGAGTTCCTCCGCCGCTTCCTCCTGCACCTGCTCCCGCGTGGCTTGGTGCGCATCCGCAACTTCGGCTTCCTCGCCAACCGTCGCCGCGCCGCTTGTCTTCCACTCTGTGCCCGCTTACTGAACGCAACCGAGCAATCCACCAACCCAGTCAGAAAATCTGCGCCCACTGACATGCAAGGCATGACCTTCTGGAAGTGCCCGCACTGCGGCGGAGACATGAAGCTTGTCGATAGGTTTACCGCCGCCCAGATCCAACTTCGCGCTCCACCTATTCTCTACAGAGGCGCCGCATGAACCACCAACACCAACCTGTCACCTTCACATGCTTTGGCACGAGGCCACTCTTCTGCGCCTTGTCGCCATTCCATCTGTCCGCTCTCACAGGTGACAGCAGAAAACACCCGCCGAATGTCCCCATGAGACCCAACCACGCCGGCGGCAACCTCACTCTGTATTGCTCTCCTGACACCGCCCGAGCGCTGCAGCCCCACCAGACCCCCATTCAAAACCCATAGTCCTCGAAGCGGCTTCCTTCAAACCGCTGTATCGAACGCGCCCCAGCAAACCACCCACCTGCCCTCTTCTACTATGGGGCGCATCCGATACAGCACTAGGGTTTGGGGATAACTTCTCGGTTGCCGAAGGAACGGGACGTGTCGCGTGGTGGCCATTCCCCCGGTTAATCAGAAAGTGGTTCGTTGGCTTCAGGGGGCCTAATCCGCTCAGAAAAGGCACTTCCTAGATTGCGTCTACCGTCATTCGCTTTGATTGCGGTACCATTCCGAGCATCCGGCGCACAGGTTACGTCGTCGTGCTTAGATGGTCCCTATGGTTTCCCGTGGCAGAAAGATCGCTCTGTGCGGCTTGTCGGCGTTGGTGGTACTGACAATCGTCGGACTTGTCTTAACGAACCGTCCCGCGGGAGTCGACCTCACGGTACAACTCAGAAATCCAGTCGCAGGCACAACGGTTGTTGTCGACCAGGAACCGCTGACTACTGCCCGCAGTCTCTCGAACCTGCCGAGCATTGCTGATGAGGAGCAACTATCGGCTGAGACGGTGCGAATTGCCGATCATGAAGTCGATTTGGCGTACGCTTCCGCTCTTCGTGAGGCGCAGGAACAGCCACCCACCGAAAACGGCGAGACAAAAGCCCTCACTCAGCAGATTAGAGACTTGCAGGGCCAAGTTCGGGCGGATGAAGAGCGGGTCGATCGTTTGAAGAAACTCGGAGAGGGCAGCAGGTTGGATTCTTCCAGCACTCAAGACGAATTGGAAGTAATGCAAGCCCAGCTAACCTTGCATCAGGATCAATTGGAGGATGCAAAACAAGACCTCATTCGAGCTGGCGGTGACCCGGCGAGTCAGATCCAGCAGCAACTAGCCGACCATGAGGCTCGGGAACACATCTACGACACCGCTCCGCCGAAAGCCTCGTCTTTGCCACGTTCCTTCGACGCGCAAGGAAGTCTGCTAGACCAATTCAGAGCTTGGCGACGCCTCCGCAGTACCCGGCTACAGTTGCTCGAGGCACAGCAACACGCCGTTGTTGCTGCGGAATCGCTGGGTGTCCGACACGCCACCCTTTCTGGTCGCGGCACGCAAGCGGTCAACACGGCTCCTCGTGATGTATCTAGCCGTGGCGGGCCGGCGACAGACAGCAACGCTTCGCATATGGCAACCATGGCCAGCCTGCGCCAACAGTCGCAAACCTCGAAGACTCTTGCCGATTACGACAAGCGGATCCAAGACGAGAAACAGCTCGCAGGGTTGTACGGCCAGTGGATCAAGTTAGTGAGTGCTGAGCTGCAACTCGCGCAGCGGGCCATGTTGCGCTCCGTGCTATGGATCGTTCTTGCGCTGCTTGGCCTTGTTATCGCGGAGGGAATGATCGAAGCATTGTATGCGGGCACTACAGCCGGCCGTCGCCGCTCAGGAGTCGTTCGCCTGGTTGTGCGATACATCACGCAGGTGATCGGGTTGCTGGTGATTCTGGTGGTGCTCCTCGGAGTGCCTACGCAGCTCTCAACCATTCTGGCCCTTGCCGGTGCAGGTCTGACGGTGGCGCTAAAAGACTTCATCGTCGCCTTCTTCGGGTGGTTCGTCTTGATGGGCAGCAACGGCATTCGTGTGGGCGACTGGGTGGAGATCAATGGCGTTGGCGGAGAAGTGGTGCAGATTGGTCTGCTGCGCACCGTTCTGTTGGAAACCGGCAACTGGAATGACGCGGGGCACCCCACCGGACGCAAGGTCGCGTTCGTCAACAGTTTTGCCATCGAGGGTCACTACTTCAATTTCACCACTGCCGGCCAGTGGCTGTGGGACGAGGTTGATGTGCTCATACCGCCAGGCCATGATCCTGATCAGGTCACGGAAGACATTCTCAAGATCGTGACGGAAGAGACCCAGGCTGATGCGTCGGCCGCCGAACAAGAATGGAAACGCATTACGCACCAGTCTCTGGTTCAATCTTCTTCCGCTGCACCAGCGATCAATGTGAGGCCTACGAATCTTGGGATCAACCTGGTGGTGCGCTACATTGTGCAGGCGCATGATCGGTATGCAGTTCGCACGCGGCTGTACCAAAAAATCGTTGGCGCGCTGCACGGAAAGGGTATCCCGCAAGCAAGTGCCGAGGCTACGGTGCCTACAGAGTGAGTTTTCAGGATGCCTCTCCGCGCCTCGCGTTTGAGCATCGACGTTTCGTCGTAGCCTGAGGCAGAGCAAAACTTCTGATGTAGTGCATCGTGGAAAGCCGACGGCGCCGTACAGGTCACTCCGAGATTACTCACGGATTGCCGACGCACTCGCCAGATTCCCGTAAGCCGGTTTGAACGAAGCCGCTTTGCGGCGGACGCTTCCGCGTGCCCCGAAGCGAGCGACATGGAAGATTCGAGACTAGCAATAAGGTAGCAGTAGGTCTTGAAGAATGATGTGTCTCGCGTTACGATGAGACTGTTGGGAGCCTTGGCATCATGGGAAAAGAGATGAGTCTCAAGATTGACGGTCGTCCCACAAGTACTCTTCCTTCCAATAACTTCCAAGCCAAAGTCGATTGAAATCCCATAGAGCTCCACCGCGTCCGCCGCGAACAAAAGCGGCTTCCTTCAAACCGCTGCATTGGACGCGCCCCCAGCACCGACCTCACCTGCACACTGACTGCGTTTGGGGCGCGTCCGATACGGCACTAGGGTTTCTCGGGAGCTTCACGGACCACTTCGACGGTTTGCCGACTATTCGTCCAAGTGGTTTCCGTGACCGGCGTGTCACGCGAGTGACCAGGTCGGGGCGGCAGACTTCCCACAACGTGACTTCTGGCCCGCTTCGACGGAAGGCCATCCTACCCCATGCATATTCAATGCTTTGCTGGTTCGAATTAGGGAAGTAACGAGGCCGTGTACGCAGCAATCGACACCATATCTTCCACCGTCAACTTCTCAACCGCCGCCTTCATTGCTTGCGTGGCTGCTCCGGCGCGAGCACCGTTTTGAATGTCATAGAGTTGCCGAACGATATAGCTCGGCGAACGGCCTGCAATCGATGGCGCATTACCCAGGCCCTTGAGGTCCGGACCATGGCAAGCGGCACATTGCATCGTCTTGCCTGCACCTCCAGTCATGACCAGCGCCTCTCCTTTTTTGAGGCTGCCCATCGGTACGTAGGCGATGAATCCGGATGCGTCGTCGTGCAACTCGGTTCGCTCGAGGTTTTCCGGCGTCTCAATGATGCGCTGGCCGATTGGCTCCAACACGACTGGCTCCGAGACAACCAGCATCCGGCCGGCAACATGCGTTTGGGGAACGGTGCTGGTTTCCACCACGCGGATCCATGGTTTCGGCTTCAGTCCTGAGAAGTAAGCCGCGGCGGCTTGTATCTCCTTCTCATCTGCGTGCGTGGCGACGCCGATCATTAGGCCAATGGGCGGCAGCCTGGGATCGGATCTCTTGCGCAGGCCACTCTTGAAATCGGCCATCTGCTGAACGATGTAGCCCGCAGGCAGGCCTGCCAGGCTGGAATTCTCAGGACGGCCCTGACCGTTGGGCAGATGACAGTAGCCGCAAGCGTAAACATTCGGCTTCCTGCCATGCGCCACGACCTCAGGCATGGACGGATGTCCGACGGAATGCAAGTCGGGCGTGTTGAAGAGGCCACCAACCTGCGTGAGAGTGGAGGCCGCTTCGCCGCCCTGGGCGTGTTGTGCAGTGTCATTAACGGGCTTGGCCTCGACCGGCGAGAGGTCGGCGGCATACGCCCAGTACGGAAGAGGCGTAAGCCCAGGTTGCGCCTGTGTTTTTCCAGCTTGATTCTGGGCAACAGCCGCTATGACCACCGCACACACGACCATCGGTATTGCAAAGATCAGCAGCCAGGAGCAGCCGCGAGGATCGGTCCATAGAGCGAGCCTGCGATTGCTCAACAGCAACGCCATGACCGCCGTCCCGAACTTGCGCATTTTCATACATTGCCCCTATTCCCAGTTCACACTGATTGGTGGTGCGACGTAGAGCGCCGAAGATCTCGCAAGGTCTTGCCCTGTTGGTGCGAAAAAAGAGTCATGGCGTGACAGCATTGTACAGGCTGATCTAGAAAAGGAGCACTAATTGGCTGTAACGGAAGATCCCACAAACTAAACCTATCGTGCCGGTACTATGCTCAGATTGTTGGAGGAGGGACAGTCGTTGGGAGCCTGGGGCTGCAAAACTCGAGAGTTTCGGTTTCGGCCTCTCTCCAAAAAGAGGACCCGCCGTGCCCAAATGCGGAGCTCCAGGTTAGGTTGAGCGTACTGCGGGCCGCATCGCGAGCAGTAGTCCGTACATCCCCACCAAGCTGGCACTCAGTAAGACCGTTCCCGGGGCTCCTATTCCCGATACCAAGGCTCCTGTTGGAAAATCGCCGAGAGGTCGAATGCCCATGATGAGAAGTGTGTTCAGGCTCATCACGCGTCCTCGCATCTGTTCCGGCACCCGTGTTTGCAGTAGCGTGATGGTGGTCGTTCCCACAAGCGTCTGACCTATCCCGAAGACGAGAAGCGCGGCCATGGAAATTAAAAAGCGCCTGCTGAGTGCGAATTCTGTGAGGGCCGCGACCCAGACGAACATGCCTGCGAGATAAATTCGTCCCAACCGTTGACTGCTGCCCAAAGATGCGAGGAATAACGCCCCTAGAATGGTCCCCAAACCGGCGGCTGAAAACAAGAAGCCCAGGCGCTCCGGTCCGACGCGCAGAATCTTCACCGCAAACACCGGCAAGATCAATGCCGACGACGGTCCCAGGAAGAGCAACGCAGCATACCCCGACAATGCCCACGGCAGCACTGTGTCGCGACGCACGGTTAGAAGGCCACCTTTGATGGCATCCACGGTTGACTGCCGCACGTTCGCAGTGCGGGGAACACGCATTACGTAAAGCGCACCCAGCACACCCAGGAAGCTAGCGGCATTCAAGAAGAAATTGCCCGCATAGCCAAATGCCGCGACGCCGAAACCCGCCAGGGCCGGGCCGATCATGGAGGCTCCGTTGAAGATCATGGATTGCAAACTGATGGCATTTCCGAGATCCTGGCGCGGTACGAGGACCGGCACCAGCGCTCCACGAGTGGGCTGATCGAAGCTCAGCAGCGTACCGTTCAGGAAGGCAAGAACCAGAATCATCCAGAGCTTAATGATCCCGAACAAGGTCAGAAATCCGAGGAGGAATGCCAGCAGGGCAGAACTGAATTGGGTGAACAGCAGAAGGTGGCGCTTGTCCACGCGATCGGCCACGGAGCCGCCCACGAGCGCAAAGAGCAAGAACGCCAGTGCCTGCGCGAGCGAGACACAGCCCAAAGCAAAGGCCGAGCCTTGCGTGATCTTCAGCACGAGGAGGCTCTGCGCGACGATCTGCATCCAGGTGCCAATAGCAGAAACCGCTAGCCCGGCCCACAGCAGCTGGAAGTCGCGATGGCGCAATGCGCGAAATACCTTGAAGCGACCCACGGTTTTCCGGTTGGATGCGGCGGTGAGCGGTGTGGCGTTAACGCTCATTCCATACTGGTTCGGTACGACCAGGCAATCTCGGCGACGTCGGCGTTTGCAGCTGATCGTGCAGACTCAATGAGATGATGATCAGGTGATAGCGAGCAAACTGGATCAGTGGCAGTCACGTCGCCGGTGACGAGAAGAGCCTGACAGCGGCAACCACCGAAATCTTCTGCCCTGCGTTCGCAACTCTTGCATGGCTCCGGCATCCACTCTTCTCCCCGAAAGCGCTGAAATGACGCGGATTCTCTCCAGATCCACTCCAGCGAGCGCTCGCGAACATTATCGAACTGCATTCCCGGTATGATTCCAGCGGCATGGCAAGGCAGTGCCTGTCCCGAGGGATCGATCAGCATGAGACGTCTGCCCCACCCGCCCATGCATGCCTTGGGATAGCGAGCATAGTAGTCAGGGACAACACTGTCGATCCGGACTTTGCCGGCAAGTCGAGCCTGCGCCTCAGCCACAACCCGTATGCAGTTCTCTAATTGCTTATGGGTCGGAAGCAAAGCGTCACGGTTTTTCAGCGCCCAGCCATAGTACTGGGCATGCGCAATCTCAACACGCTCGGGCTGGAGCTGTTCGATGAATTCGATCATCTCCACGATGTGATCAAGGTTCTGCCGGTGCACCACCAGGTTGACCGTGAACGCGACCGGTAGCGCCCGGATCTTCTCCGCGAGAGCGACTTTGTAGGCATGAACCTTCGCCCCGGCGATCCATCGCGCGGGCTCGTCTGTCGAGTCCTGAAAGCTCAATTGAATGTGATCGAGTCCGGCTTCAACGAGACCTGCTAGTCGCATATCGGATAAGCCGATTCCCGAGGTGATCAGGTTTGTATAAAGGCCAGCTTTTCGGGCGGAGGCGACGAGTTGTTGCAAGTCGGTCCGCGCGGCCGGTTCGCCGCCGGTCAGATGCAGGTGCATCACTCCGAGGCGACTCGCTTCCTGGAAGACCCGAACCCAGTCTTCAGTAGACAGCTCCGCCTTCGCCGTCGCCAACTTGAGAGGATTCGAGCAATAAACGCAACGCAGCGGGCAGCGATGCGTGACCTCCGCGATCAAAGCTAAGGGGTTGGGGATCATTCGTAATCCACGATCCGCTTCTGCTGCAGAGCTTCCAGAAAGCTCGACACGTCTTCCGTAATCTTTACTGGATCGGCTTTGCCGTAGCGCTCGGCCAATATCGCCACGAGATCGGCTATCGTGCGTTGACCGTCGCACAGCTCCAGAATGTTCTGGCCGGTTCCCTGCACTCGGATCATGCCTTCCGGGAAGAGCACGACTTGCTGCTCACCCTGGGTTCCCCATCGGCAACCTGGTGCAAGCCGAGGCTGGCTGGTCTGCAAAGGACGAGGCACTTTAGGACTCCATCCGAAACGCGCCGGGCGGGGGCCATCCCGGCTGAACGTAAGCGAAATGGATCGCATCGAGTTGGGACCAGAGGATATCGCACTTTGCCTGGAACGCCGCGATCACGGACTCCTGTTCGTCGCGGGTGCGCGCGTGTTCAGTGACATACTGCAGTGCAAACCGCGCGTCTTCCGGCGCCTGGTGAAGGCGAGCGGTGAAATAGTCCAGCCCACTCGATAGCCAGGGATAGTGCTGGCGCAGGCGATCCATGCGCAGCGCAATCAGATCACGCGAAAATAATTCAGTCAGGGATGAAGCGACTGCCTCCAGAAAGCTTCGATTCCTGACCAGATCAAGATAAGCATCCACGGCATAACGTATTGCTGGCAGCACTCCATCGCAGCGCACGACGCGCTGGCGATCCAACCCCGTGGCCTGGGCTAGCCGGATCCAACGCTCGATGCCGCCTTCCTGCGCCGAGTCGCCGTCATGATCCACGACCCGCTTGCGCCATGCCCGGCGAAAATCCGGATCCTCGCTGCGAGAAAGAATGATCGCGTCCTTGATGGGAATGCGGCTCTGATAGTAATACCGGTTCAAAGCCCAAGCCTGCATCTGCCCGCGGCTTAACTGACCCTCGTGCATCATGAGATGAAACGGATGCCGATGGTGATACCGTTCTTCCCCGACCCGCCGCAAGCGAGCTTTCAGCTCTTCGGCTGAAAGAACCGGCAATTCCGAAACAGCTTCTACAGATTGAACTGGCAACCGTCCTCCGCTAACTCCCATCCTGCCGGCGCTAACTCGCGGTACTCGGCGCTCGACTCGTCCAGGATGGGATTCGTATTGTTCACATGTACAAAGACCTTGCGCGGGCGACGCAAGCCAGCTAGTGCGCGCAAACTTCCGTCCCTGCCGGAGATGGGAACATGACCCATTTCACGAGCCGTAGCTCCGCCGCCTTGAACCCGAATCAATTCGTCATTGCTCCAAAACGTACCGTCGAACAGAACCATGTCGGCCGTCTCCAGCAGTCCCAATAGCTCCTCATCGATGGAAGGAACCGCAGGCATGTAGGCGAGCCTTCCGCCTGCGGATGAAGTCAACATTACTCCCAACAGGGCTTCCTCTGAGTTAAGCGTTGCGGCACGTTTGGGTGGAACATACAGAGGATACTTGTTTCCCAGAGAAAATACTTCGCAGTTGATTCCCAAGTCTTCTTGCGCTGTCGTGAGTAGTGGGAACGCCTTGCCTAACTCGATGTCAGTCCATTGTACTTGCTGTGGAATTCGATTCAACATGCCAAAGACGCTGTTGTCCTCCTGCAGGATGAGTCGCAATGAGGGAGCACAGTACACATGCAAAGGCTGCAGCTCGCGCAGGGACAGCAGACCTGCTATTTGATCGATGTCTGCGCTAGTAAGCAGCACACCGGCGATAGGAGAATCGCGCAAACCACTGCGGGGCTGTAGAACAGATGTCTGCTCAATTTGCATTCGCAGATCAGGAGAAGCGTTCAGCAGGAACCAAGAGTGCCCAGTTCCGCTGACCGCGACCTGGGTTTGAGTGCGGCTCTTGAGAGAAGAATTCCCCGCGCGCAGGGACTGACAATTCCGGCAGTTGCAATTCCACTGTGGAAATCCGCCCCCTGCGGCGGAGCCCAGAATCTCAATGCGCATCCGTAGGTTTACAGTTCAGCGTTGGCGTAACAATTGATTTCGCAGTTCAGGCAAATCTCTTCAAATTGCGGGCTGGTCCATTCCATGGTTCTCTCCTTTTGGTCTAGTGACGAACAAAGTTGATATTGGAGCGGTTATCTGCCACTTGCAGACGGCTCCGCTCGCGACAATTCCGCGTAAAAGTAATCGAGCTGCTCGGGTGTAAAGCTGAGGTTCCAGCCAAAATCATTCGCGTTGAGTTGGCTCATTAACTGGCTCTTAGGAACACCTTCGTTCGCCAGTCGTTTCGCGCGCTCCGTCAGGCTATCCAGTTTAGCCTTGAAGGCTTGCAACTCAGCTCTGGTGATTGCTGGGCCGGTTGACGGTACCGCCGTATCGAAGTCCAGCTTCAACACCTGCTCCAACACCGAACCCCACTGCAAGAGGCTTCCGCCGGCAGCAAAGTTGGGATTGGGAGTCGCACCATAAAGGTTGCCCACTGCAACTACCTTCAGGTTCGGGAAATATACGACCGTATCGCCGTTGCTGTAGGCGTTGCCGAAATGCATGAGTTGCGCTTCAATTCCCCCCATGCGTATCTGGTAATCGTGGTCGAATGTAACGATCCCGGGTGGCACCTTCCCTTGAAAATTCTCCGCGATGAAATTCTTTGCGATATTGCTTTGCAGGATGATCGCGGTGCCATTCTGGAGGAATTTCGTCGCGTTAGCGGAGCTTGCTTCCGATGCGTCGGTGAGAATAAGAGCCCTTATGGGCTGTCTGGAAATTTTCTGCGCGCGCGCGACCAGCGAGTCGTAGCTGCCCGGAAGCTTCCCGTCCACCAGGATCAGTCCATTCGCACTGAGCCGCAGCAGGGAGTTACTGCCTTTCCCATTAAAAACATACAGTCCCGTTTTTACGAGGTCGGAGGACAAGCCATCATCGGGCCTTATCTTATTCGAGGGGAAGTACTGGGCTGAGGCGGCAACTGCTCCGGCGACCATGAGCAAAACCACTCCAAACACCCTGCAGGTTGACACCTTGTTCGTCAAACAAAGCCTCCGCGGCAACTGTAAAACTGGAATGAGGTTACTGAATCCGTGGCCCGACCATTGGGCCACGGATCATCGAGGAGAGCAGGCAGCTTGCTTTAGTTGCCGCCCACCGAGAATGCGTAGAAGGTGTGGTTTCCGCCGGTGCCGAGACCCAGGTTCGAGTACCCGGAGCCCCAGTACACCGTGTCCTTCACAATGGTCGCACCAGCGTTCACTGACACGCCGGGTACGAAGTTCCACAGCGCATTACCCGTGGCCGCATCCAAGGCTAACATGGTCGGAGCCGTAGCGTTATGCGACAAGGAACCCGCATACACGACCCCGTTGGCCACGGACATGGGTGCAATGTCAGGGGCGCCGTTGGGGTCAGCTACGTGCCAAAGGATGGCACCCGTTGCAGGGTCTAGTGCAGCCCAAGAACCGGCACTGCCGGCGGCGGAGGGCAGGCCGTAATAATTAGCGATTGCCACGTAGATGCGTTGCCCATCGGATGCGGATCCCCATTCCATTCCTCCCAACGAGGAGCCCGGGCCTACCTGCGTTTGCCACAAGGTCGCGCCGGTGCCTGGATCAAGCGCATAGTAGACGCCGCTCTTTTGACCCGCGCCAATGATGGTATGGGGCTTGCCGTTGGAGTCTTTGTATGTGATTTCATTCGGGGCCGAACCGAAATCGTAATCGGGTCCGGGGTTGGTCGGACACTGTGGCAATGCGTATATGCAGTCGACGTTCCAGTCGTCGCTCCCGTCCCTCGCATAAAACTGATTCCAGGTCACCATGCGCCGCGACCATTTTATAGCGCCGGTAGACATGTCGAGCGCCAGAATCGAGTCAACGTGGTCATCGGGCGAGAGGCAATTTGCCTCCGTATCCGACAAGATGCACTGCTGGAAGTTTAAGCCGGACTTGCTCGATGGAGCGCCCACCTGGGGATGGCTATAATTGTCGCCGGTACCCACATAGACCGTATTACGAGACGCATCTACCACGGGATTGCTACCCCACACGCCACCACCGGTGTAACCCGTCGGGACGGTGTAAGTCTTCCATTGGATGTCGCCTTTGTTTGCACTTACCGCTACCACGCTACCTCTCGCCACTGCGGTGGAAAGGTTCGCTCCAAAGAGTGACGCGCCCTCAGCCTGCGACGCCACGCCCGTGTAAACAACGTTGCCCTGCACGGCCGGTGAAGTTGTGATGATTGCGTAGGGGTCCTGCGTCTCGAGTTGAGTCATCCAGACTAGGTCGCCCTTATTGGCTTTAATCGCCAGCAGCCATGCGCCTTTCTGCGTTCCGACATAGATTTTGTCGCCCTTCACGGCCGGACTCGTACGTGAGACAGTACCAGCCGGCAAACCGTAATCGGAAAGCTTATGCGACCAAATTACCTGTCCGGTTTTGGTATCTACCGCCCAAATGTTTCCGCCCCAGTCCGGGAAGTAGGCCACATTGGCTACTACAGCAGCGCGGGCGGAGACGTCGCCCCCGGTTGTGACGGTCCATTTCACTGCCAGTTGGCTTACGTTGCTGTTGGAGATTGACGATCCATTGCTTGAGGCATTCGTTGTATCTGCCCCGAACATCGACCAGTCTTGGGCCATTAGCGGGGCCGAGGCTAAAGCGGCGAGTACGACGCTGAGGACGAGTATAGACACACTGCGAGAACTGCTGATCTTTTTCATCGGTCTGGTCCCCCCCACGAGGACAATCACTGAATTGGAAACATTCCACAGGCCTCCATGAGCATTGCGCTAAGGTTGAGCCGTGTGAGTTGCAGCTTGCGTTAGAAATGACCGCAAGTAAATAGAGCTGAAGTGAAGCGAATATGAAGAAGTATGAAGACAGGATGAAGAAAGTGAACCGGCTCTGTGAAACGGTGATTTCTGCACTTCGCAAGTAGGAGTACACACAATTGGTCATTTACAAGACCGACGCAGGCATGTAGATTGTTTGCTCGACACCAAGCAATCGTACGAATCACTTCGTTCGGTACATCCGGAGCAAGCCGAGTTCCGCTTGTATCCCAGCCTAGAAAGGGCGCCTACGTCAAATCGCATCTTCCGCTTCGCAAGCTTTGAGGCAGATCAAGGACGATACCAGTTGCGGCGCGGAAACAGCGCCGTCAAACTCGAACGCATTCCACTGGAGCTTCTGTTTCTTTTGGTGGAGCTTGACGGGCGGCTTGTCAGCCGTGAACAAATGGTTGCCCGGCTCTGGGGTGACAACTCACTGCTGGATACGGAACGCAGCATTAATACGGCCATCCGTAAAATAAGGAAGGCCCTCGGAGACGACCCGCGCCATCCCCAATTCATCGGAACGGTCGTCGGGAAAGGCTATCGTTTCATTGCTCAGGTACTGCCGGACAACGCCGTTCCAGAACAGAACGTCCCAACCCAGTCAGTCGCGTCCTTCTCTGAACGCGCCACACACGAGGAGAATGGCGAGGTTCGGCTGCGAGGCTTCAGGGTTGAAGCTTCTGGTAAGGGGCCAGTCTTAACCTGTGACGTTACGGTGGCCGACATAAGCTTAGGCCGTCTTTCGTTGTTGGAACTGGAGCTTCCCGCCAACGTAACTCTTCCTTTGAAACCGGAAGACAGGCTGCTATTGAAGCTTTACGGCATACGCGTCAACCTGACCGCCAAAACCGTCCAAGCCCTCCACGCTTTCTCCATGTCCGTGTTGCAGAGCGGATTCCGGACCCGGGCGACCGATTCTCCCAGCTTGAGCGAACACACGCGCGGAAATGCTTCGCCTACAACTCACGAGTCCAGCCAATTCTTTACCCTGCCGGACTCGCAATCCGCGGACACACAATAGCCAACATGAAACTCTGGTTTCTCGTGTTGGCGTTGGGTACCTTCCCACTTTCTGCTCAAAGCAACACCGGTGAGCTCCGATTGAGCGTCACCGATCCGACCGGCTTAAGCGTGAAGAGCTCTGTGCAGATTGTCAGCGAGGCCAATCACTATCAGCAATTCCTGCAAACCGACGACAACGGCAATCTCGTGCTAAAGCGGTTACCCTTCGGTCTGTATCTTCTGCAAGTCCAGCGTGATGGCTTTGCCGCGTTCTCGGGCTCGGTTGAAATCCACTCCGCGGCGCCCACCAAGAAGCTGGTGAAACTAAGTATGGCTCCAACCCAAACCAGCATGGAGGTGAAAGCGAGTGACACCCTGGTCGATTCCCAGCAAGTCGGCAGCCTGAATCAGATCGGTTCCGAAACGATTGGGAACAGAGTTTCTTCCCTTCCCGGCCGTTCCGTCCAGGACCTGGTGAACTCCCAACCGGGATGGCTTTATGAGGGCAGTGCGGTACTGCATCCCCGCGGATCGGAATACCAGACGCAATTCGTCGTTGACGGAATCCCACTTACTGATAATCGTTCCCCCGGCTATGGGCCCGAAATTGAAGCCGATAATCTGCAGTCCATGAGCATCTATACAGCTGGAATCCCGGCCGAGTATGGCCGCAAGATGGGCGGAGTGGTCGAAGTTAATACGGCCAGGGATGTTCGCCAAGGCTTGCACGGTGACATAGTTCTTTCGGGCGGCACCTTTGATACGGCGGGCGGTTATTCCATGCTGCAATACCTTCAAGGGAAGAACACTTTCGGGATCACAGCAGCCGGCGCGATGACGGACCACTATCTGAGTCCGCCGGTTCCAGACAACTACACCAACAACGGAACCACTGGAGACTTCTCCGGCCTATACGAGCGAGACTTCACTCCGAGTGAGCGCCTGAGTCTGATGTTCCGGCATGAGTTGGCCCGCTTCGATATTCCCAACGAATATGTACAGCAAGCCGCCGGTCAGCGACAGAGCGGTGACATTTTAGAGAACATGGGATTGTTTTCTTATCAGCATCTGTTCTCCTCCAACTCGGTCGGAAGTCTCGGAGGAATGATCCGGGAGGATTCCAACTCCCTATCGTCGAATTTGCTCTCCACGCCAATCATTGCATTCCAAAGAAATCACTTCACCGAGGCCTATTTCAAAGGAACGGTCTCCATCCACCGTGGCAAACAGGAGTGGAAGGTCGGCGTCGAGTCGGACAATATGTTCCTGAACGAACACTTTGCCGACGTAATCACAGACCCGTCCCAATTCGATCCGGACACGCCGACCCGGTTCAGCTTTGCTGCCAGCCGTCCGGACCTCGAGCAGTCCGCTTTCGTCCAAGACTTGCTCCACTTGGGCAAATGGACAATCAATGCAGGCCTCCGGTGGGACCATTACCAACTCGTCGTTAATCAGAACGCAGTTAGTCCTCGCCTCGGTGTTTCGCGTTACTTCGCCAAAAGTAATCTCCTGATTCATGCTGCATATGACCGTATCTTTCAGACGCCGTCGTTCGAGAACATATTGCTGGCGAGCTCGCCGGCTGTCGTGGTTCTGAATCCGGAGGTCTTGCGCCTACCCGTGGAGCCCTCACATGGCAACTACTACGAAGTGGGCATGACCAAAGGCTTCCCCGGGCAGGTCAGGTTCGATGCTAATTACTATCGCCGCGACGTCAACAATTTTGCCGACGACAACCTTCTGCTGAACACGCCTGTAGCCTTTCCTATTGCTTTTCGCAAAGCCAACATCTATGGCGCGGAAGGGAAGATCGGTATCCCGAACTGGGGACATTGGTCAGGATTCGTTAGCTATTCCTACATGGTCGGGTCGGCGTACTTTCCTGTGACCGGAGGACTCTTCCTGGGCCAGGATGCTACCAATGCCTTGACCCAGTTGGGCGGACGCTTCTGGGTATCGCAGGACCAGCGCAATACAGTGAGGACTCGTTTTCGCTACCAATTCATGTCGCGACTGTGGGGCGCAGTCGGAGCAGAGTACGGAAGTGGTTTGCCCGTGGATTTTAGCGGGACTTATGAACAGGCACTGGCAGAATATGGTCAAGCGGTCGTGGACCGCGTCGACTTCGCGCATTCAAGGGTCAAACCGAACTTCTCGCTCAATGCTTCCATCGGCGCCGACGTTTGGAAGCGGGACAGGGTTGTTACGCGTCTTCAATTCGACGCTACCAATCTCACCGACCGGCTGAACCTGATCAATTTCGCCGGCTTGTTCTCCGGCAACTCGGTGGCTGCGGCCCGCGGCTATGCGGTTCGTCTGCAGGTCGCCTTCTAGCACAGCCAAACGAATCCGGCGTCAACCTCTCATTCACGGTTTTTCTGGGCACAAGAATCCAGCAAAGCCTCAGAAACCGGCTTGGGGGAGCTTACTCTTGATAAGTCGGCCAGCATCCGGCAACCGCATTGGCACCGCCACTTGGACGTAAAACGCCCAACCCGTGCTGTTGAAGAACTCCACGAGGTCGCTGCCACAAGAACGGAACGGCGACTATTCGCTCAAGTGGATTTCCGCCGCGGAATGCCCCAATAGCATTCGTAGACCCTGGCGCGTTTCTCGTTACCTAACTGTTGAAACTTCCTACAACCAGACTTGAACGAAGCCATAGTACGGCGGACGCTTGCGCGTGCGTGGTCCATGCGACAGCACAGGTGACTTGATCTAAGTTGTGTCGCAGAGAAGGAGGCATTTCTGTGACCCATCTACGCAAGATCATGCTCGAAGAACTCCACCGTCGGAACTACGCGCAGACCACCATCGATTGTTACGTTCGCACCGTCGAACACTTCTCCCGGTACTTCCAGCGTTCGCCCGGACAGTTGGGCCCGCAACACATCCGCGAGTATCAAGCCGCATTGTTTAAGAAGTGGAAGTTGGCACCGAACACGGTGAACCAGCGGTTGGCAGCTCTGCGCTTCTTCTATATCCAGACGCTCAAGCGGGCCTGGAGTGTGGCCGAAACTCCCTATCCCAAGAAAGTGCTGAAGCTGCCGATCATTCTCAGTCAAGAGGAGGTCGCTCGCCTGATCAACTCGGCACTGACTCCCTTTCATCGCATTGTGCTGATGACGCTCTATGCCACCGGCGTGCGGCGTGCTGAACTGGCGCGCCTGAAGATCAGCGATATTGATAGCCAACGGATGGTCATCCACATCCAAGGGGGCAAGGGACGCCAGGATCGTGACGTCATGCTCAGCCCAAAGCTGCTGGATGCACTGCGCGAGTACTGGCGTGGCTTAAAGCGCAAGCCTTCCCGGTGGTTGTTCCCGGGGGACTCAGCCATACAGCGGACCGTCCGATCACCCCCAAGACCGTTTATCACGCCTGCCGCCAGGCCGCTCGACGCGCTGGCCTGCAGGAGAAAAACATCCATCCCCACACCTTGCGGCATTGTTTCGCAACTCACCTGTTAGAAGACGGTGCGGATCTGCGAACCATTCAGTTGCTGCTGGGGCATCACGATTTGGAAGAAACCACCATCTACCTGCATCTGTCCAAACGCCATCTCAGCGCCACCGCGAGCCCCTTGGACTCCTTGATTTTGTCACCGGAGAAGCAGAAACGAGAACCCTCGCCAAAACCCTAAATGAGCCGGCCTCCTCTGGAGATGGCCGACATCGTTCGCAGCGCGGGGCAGACATTCGTTGAGCGCAGTCGCCACTGGATCACCTGGCAACATCAGAAGGTGCTGCTGGCCATCGCACGCTGCCGCACCGCCACCCTCGGCGGACATCGTGATCAGTGTTCCCACTGCGGACATTCCGCCCTCTCTTACAACTCGTGTCGCAATCGTCATTGTCCAAAATGCCAGGGCAATGCCCGCCACCGCTGGCTGGACGCACGGCAGCGTGAGCTGCTACCCACTCCCTATGTGCATGTCGTTTTCACTTTGCCGCGGGAACTGGCCCCACTTGCCCTACAAAACAAGAAGCTCATCTACGACCTGCTGTTTCGCACCAGCGCCGCAACCCTGCTCGAAGTTGCTCGCGATCCCAGACATCTGGGCGCCGAGATCGGCTTCTTCAGCGTGCTGCACACCTGGGATCAGAGGCTCCAACTTCATCCCCATGTCCATTGCGTGGTTCCCGCCGGTGGACTCTCGCTGGATCACACCCACTGGATCCACACCCGCTACTCTTTCTTTCTTCCCATCAAAGTGCTGAGCCGAGTTTTTCGCGGTAAGTTCGTGGCTGCGTTGAAGCGCGCCTGTAGCGAAGGAAAGCTCCGCTTCTATGGCGATCTGAATCAGCTCGCTCAGCCTAAAATCTTCTCCGCTTGGCTCCGCCAACTGTTCCGGCATGACTGGGTGGTCTATTGCAAACCGCCCTTCGGTGGTCCCGAGCATGCCCTACGTTATCTCGGCGCTTACACCCACCGCGTCGCCATCTCTAATCACCGGCTCGTCTCCTTGGCCGATGGCCAAGTCACGTTTCGCTGGAGGGACTCGGCTCACAAAAACAAAAAGCGCCTGATGACGCTTTCCGTCCAGGAGTTCCTACGGCGGTTCCTGCTCCATCTGCTTCCCCGCGGCTTCGTTCGCATTCGCAACTTCGGCCTTCTGGCCAACCGCCGGCGCGCTCTATTGCTCCCACTCTGTGCTCGCTTACTGCACTCCGTGCAAGAATCGAACCTCGTCAATCCGCCAGGTCCGCGCCCGGTTCGCGCTCCTGCTTTCTGGATCTGCCCCAGGTGCGGTGGACCAATGCTTGTGATCGAGAGTCTTACTGCCGCCCAGATCCAGCTCCGATCGTTCACCTTATTTCTCGTCCAGGCAGGTTAGCCGGCAACCAACGCCGGGACATCGCCGCAGCAAAGCGGTAGCCTGTCGAATCAACCGACCAACCGCACGTTGTCGTCACATGAACTGCACGCCTGTAACTATTCTTGCCTGCGCGGTAAAGCGCCTTGGCAAGAAGCTGAGCTCAACGGCGTGCGAAGCGTGTCGGCGCACAAACACCACAATCGTCTCCGGTGATCGCTTCCGCCGGCATCTTTGGCTCGACTCCATTTGCCACAATGGCACTCCGACCAAGAAGTTTTGGTTGACCAAACCAAAAGCAGAAAAGGAGATGGTATGCAAAACGGAAGTATCATCCGGTCCACACGTTCGCGCGGTCCCGATGTTTGGGACTATAGGTGGCGAGAGGCAGGGCCTGATGGCAGGCGGAAACATCGCAGAATGGTGATCGGTCCCCTTACGCAGTTCCCCGACAGGCCATCAGCACTCCTGGCGACTGCCGCACTACGCTGCGAAATCAACCCGAATGACCCGCGCCTGAGCCTTCGACCTGTGACCGTCTCAGAGTTGGTGAACCACTATCGCCAGCGCGAACTGGCAACGGACCACGTCTGGAAGACGTACTCGACCAAAGTGACCTACCAAGGCTACCTGAATAAATGGATCCTGCCTCGCTGGGAAAGCTACACGCTTCCTGCAATCAAAGCGGGAGAGGTCGAGCAGTGGCTGAGGTCTTTGCCGTTGGCACGAGCTAGCTGTGCCAAAATCAGAAACCTCATGAGCGTCCTCTTTAGCCATGGAATTCGCTATCAAGTCTGCTCCGGCAATCCCATCCGCTTAGTGCGGCAGAGCGCCAAACGCAGGAAGATCCCCGTGGTGCTGAGTGTCAGTGAGGTGCAACAGTTGTTAGACGCTCTGGCCCTCAGAGAATGGATCCTGGTACTGCTGGATGTGGGCACAGGCTTGAGAATGAGTGAACTGTTTGGCCTGAAGTGGAAGGACGTCGACTTCGAGGCCAATGAGATCAGCGTGGTTCGATCCATCGTGATGCAGGTGACCGGCCCCTGCAAAACGGAAGCGTCTCAGAAGCCCATCCCGCTTGACCCGTGTCTCGCGGAAGCACTGCGGGCATGGCGTCAACAAGTGAGATACAACAGGCCCGAGGACTGGATCTTCGCCAGCCCCAAAGCGAAAGGCCGACGACCCTATTTGGGACAACAGATCATGCGCAAAGTCATACGGCCTATTGCGACTCAAGTGGGGATCACGAAACCTATCGGGTGGCACACCTTCCGCCATACGTATTCGACCTTGCTGCGGGCCGCCAGAGTCGACATCAAGGTCATGCAGGAACTGCTTCGCCACGCCTCCAGTCGGGTCACCATGGATACATACACGCAGGCCGTTACGGCACAAAAACGCGAAGCTCAGAGTGGCGTAGTTCGCTGGTTTCGCGTTCGCGCAATGGCGTCCGCAACTCAGGGGTGAGGTTGTGCCTTTTTGTGCCCACGAAAAAGCCGTCAAACCTTGGGAAATGAAGTTCTGGAACGGCAGGATGGAGAGATTTAGCCGTTCTGCTGTTCCCTTTTGTGCCTACGACAAATCGGCTCTTTCGCTCTAAGTCTCTGAAAAGATTTGGCGTCCCCGACGGGATTTGAACCCGTGTTACCGCCGTGAAAGAAAGGCCCTTATCGGGCAGCGGTCGCACTGCATGTACCGTAAGAACCTTCTAAGAACGCTAGGGCACAGGTACTCCTTGTACCGTCCTTGTACCGCGAGAATTCCGAATCAGTGACGATCGCCAAGGGAAGATGGTCGGTCGATTTTACCTCGACATGCATCCCCGTCCCGGCAAGCACGGCCATCCTGAAATGGCGCCGGTGTTGGATGGGATTCGCGGCAAGCAATTGCCGGAGGCCGCGCTGGTTTGCAGCTTTCCCGAGCCGACGGCAGCCGATCCGGGCTTGATGGAATATTACGACGTGGTCAACTTTTTCCACGAGTTCGGCCACCTGATGCACGACATTCTCGGGGGACAGCAGCCATGGGCGGGAATCAGCGGCATCACCATGGAAGCGGACTTTGCGGAGGTCCCCTCGCAAATGCTCGAGGAGTGGATGCACAGCCCTCAGGTTCTCGCCTCCATCGCGCATGACTACAAGACTGGAAAGCCGATCCCTGTTGATCTGGTGGCGCGCATGTATCGTGCTTCTGCGTTCGGTCGCGCAACTGAGGTTGCGTTCCAGACCGCGATGTCCGCGGCCTCATACAATGTCTATAACGGCAAGCCAGAAAAGGTCGATCTGGAAGCAATCTTTCCCGACGCTTTCCGGCGCTACACGTTGGTCGCGCCTCTCCCCGCGGACGCCCACATGTATACGAACTTTATTTATCTGAGCGGCTATCCCTACTACGTCTATATGTGGGACCTGGTCATAGCCGAGGATTTCTTTCAGCAGTTTGACCAGCACGACCTCTTCGCGGGCGATACTCCCATGCGCTACAGAAGGCTGGTATTGGAGCCAGGTGGGTCGATGTCAGCGAATGATCTGGTGAAGAATATCCTGGGCCGTCCGCAGAACATGACGGCCTTCCAAAAGTGGATGGGCGAGGAATTTGAGAGCGCACCCCACAGCAAACCTGCGAGCGAACACTGAGCAAGAGCGCAACATGCCAACCCTCCGGCCAGAAGTTACCAGCTCAAAGAAGATGTTTGTCGACGCCCATGGACGCGTCTGAATTTGGCAGCTTCGTTCAAACCATGACGCGACGACTCCCGGATTGTCGGCCACTCTCCAGAAACTCAACTGGCAAGCTCTGGAAGTGGAACGAGTTGCATGTTGAGGGCTGCGGCCTGCTTAGCTGTCCAACGTAGTTGGTGCTGTCGGTATTTGGCTTCGTAGTACTCGATTCCCTGATCCACATACTGTTGACCGAACTTGAGCATGCGATAAACGAGTCGAGCCAAGGTGTGCGCCATCGCTGTGATCGCTTTGGGCGCCCCGAGTCTGGATCGCAGGCGACGAAACTTTGCGCCCAGTGCGCTCCGGCTCCGTATCAGGCTCCAGGCAGCCAGGCGCAAAGCGGTGGCCGCCCGATTCACTACGCGCCTGGTCCCGCGCTTGAGCACCTTGCCGCCACTGGTGCGATTGTCCGGGCACAAGCCGAGCCACGAAGCGAAGTGCTTCTCTGTTTTCCATCGGCTCATGTCCAGTCCCACCTCCGATATCACCGTCTGCGCAATCCGGACGTCGATGCTGTCGATCTGAGTCAGGTCCACCCCGGTGATACGGTACAAATGCCCCCGCAGATCAAAGTGCGGCTGGCGCGGGCGCGAACCTTTCCCGCGACGAGTGGGTTGCGGTATTGGGTCGCTGGCCGGATCGACTTTGGCCTCCATCCTGTGCAGATGTTCGTCGATTCGCTGGTCGCATGACCGAATCTTTTCCTGATACGTGTCGTAGAGTTCCAGGCTCTGCGCCACCACGAATAGCAACTCCTCGCGCCACGTTCCTTCCAAGCTGCGAGCGATCTCCTGATGAGTGGCGCGAATGCGCGCGTGCTTATGTCGCGCCAATCTCTCGGGGTCACGTTCTCCCCGGACGATGTCTCGCAGGATGGCCATTCCAGTCGTACCACTGATATCGCTGATCACATTGGCCAACTGGATGTTCATCTCGGTCAACGCCTTCTGCATGTGTTGGACACACATCGCCGCTGCCGCCACCAGATTTTCTCGCTGGCGCAGATAGCTGCGCAGCACGCGGATCTCTTCGGCCGGTCGGAATGCCTTGTTCAAAAGCCCAAAGGTGTGCAGCTTCTGCAACCATTGGCATTCCTGCACATCCGTCTTGCGTCCCGGCAGTGTTTTCGTGTGCTGAGCATGCGCCACGTTCACTTCCAACCCGTAACTTTCCAGCACGTCGTACAGGGCCGTCCAGTACACGCCAGTCGCCTGCATGACTACCGTTTGGATTCGGCAGTTCTTTAGCCAGCGTGCCATCCGATGGAGGTCGGCTGTGAAGCTGCCGAAACTTTGTATCGGCTCTGCGTCGCGGTCTGTGGGTACGGCCACGTAATGCTCTGCGCTTCCCACATCGATCCCCGCTGCATTTACATTCAGTAGTGGAAGTCCTTCGGTCGGATCCACTTTCCCGGCTGTCTTCCTTCGCTTGCTTGGTTGCTTCGGGCCTTTCGGCATAGACTGATCCCTCCAACTGAAGTCAGACGGACCCGGCCCGGTTGCGAATCGGTTTATGAATCTCTCCAACGGGGTCGAGCCAGCTGATCAACGTCAGCCGACTGCCACCAACTCACTGATCGCCAGGAACCGGAGCCATACTCGGAAACGGGCACAGGGGCACCATATTTGCCGCGGCCTTGACTGCCGGGTACGTCGCTGTCAGCATCTCACTCTGATTCCGTTTCTGGTACCACTGACAGCGCCCCGCTGTCCGTTACTCGGAAACTATCGTTCGCTGCCACCTGGATGAATGGTGGCCAACCCACTGACTGAGATCGATACCGCTTGGGCATCGACACAAGGGAGCAACGGGCGTTTTCCGTCAAGTGGATTAGCGGTGACAAGCCGACTTATCAGGTGTTGAGTCAAGTAATTCAATCACTGCAAGGTGAGCAGCACCGCTCAGTCGACACTATAGGGTTGCGAAAAGCTCGCCTTCTCCCTCAAAATGCTCCGAAGTTGTTCCAACGTGCAAAACGTTCCCAGGAGGCGTACATGAGAGCCCTGCGGCAGATTCGGGCGGCCCATTTGGTGCTACTGTTGTTGTCGGCGTCGCTTCTCGGAGCGCAGACAACAACACCGCAACCAACTCGCAGCAGCGACGGCCCGGACGCGACAATCATGGCTCCGGTCATGGCACTTGCGAGTTACATGGCTCGTGTCGAAGGCAATGTTCTGCCACCAGTCTTCGTGGACGATGGACTCGTCATCCTCGAGGATTTCGCACCTTACGTTTTTAGCGGCAAGGACGCAGCGGCACGATGGGATACAGGTTTTCGTCAACACGCCATACCGCTGAGAGACCTGAAATTCAGCTTCGGTCCGGCGCACGATTTCGAACGCACTGGTGACCGCATCTTTCTCGTTCTTCCAACCACATGGCGCGGCTTTTTACCGACGCTTTGAGGAACACGGAGCTTGGTCCTTCGTACTCAAGAATGCCGCTGGACAATGGCGGATTCTTGCTTATGGGTGGGGGGCAACCGACTTGCAAGACTGGCCTGCGAAAACGCAGTAGCTCGTGTGCGAAATATGCCGGCGGGATCTGTCAGGTCCTGATGAACGCCCCAGGGTCTACGAATGCTATTGGTCGGATTTCGCGGCGGAAATCCACTTGAGTGTATTGTTTGAATGTTAAGTCGAGTGAGGAGCACGGGTGTACAAAAAGCTGAACTCAACGGGAAGGTTGATTCAGAGAACAACCACGGAGGCTCCTCATGGAGAGTATGTATTACATCGGCCTGGATGTTCACAAGAAAACGATTAGCTATTGCATCAAGGATGCGAGCGGGCAGGTGCTGCAGGAAGGCAAGATCGGGGCAACGCGAGGCGAACTGGACGGCTGGATGAAGACTCTTCCTCAGCCTTGGAGCGTAGCGATGGAAGCCACGATCTTCACGGGCTGGATCTATGATCATCTGCTGCCACACGCGGCCCAGGTAACGGTGGCGCATCCGCTGATGCTGCGTGCCATCGCGGCGGCGAAAAAGGAGAATGATCGGATTGATACCAGCAAGATTGCCGACGGCCTGCGCTGTGACTTCCTGCCAGAATGCCACATGGCAACAACCGAGATTCGGGATCGACGCCGAATCCTGCGCTACCGGCATCTGCTGGTACGCCAGATGGTGCAGCTGAAGAACCGGGTTTCGGGTCTACTGATGGAAACCGGAGTGAGCTATAGCAAGCAAAAGCTGCACAAGGTAGGCTACTTCCGTGAGCTGCTGTCGAGCAACCAGGAGATCCATGCCAATATTCGACCTTTGCTGAAGCTCAGCCGGGATGCCATCATACGGCTGCAGAAAACGGAATATGCCCTAGGGAACCTCTGAACTACCCCCTGTCTTTCAAGCGGGAATGCCTTGAAAGGTGAGGTTCAGATCGATGCCTTCATCCCCACTGGCTCTTTGAGCCCTCCGGCTGGCCCCGTTCCGGTAGTCGGGCGTCCTGGAAAGACACTACGCCGCTGAGTACAGCAGCTTCTTGCGTACCAAGAACAGGTTGACCAGGGCGCAGGTGGCGAACACCCGGTTGGCGTTCTTCTTCAATCCTCGATAGCGCACTTTCACAAACCCGAACTTCAGCTTCATTACCGCAAACACGTGCTCCACTTTCGAGCGCACGCGAGACTTGGTGCGGTTTTTGGCTCGTTCTATTTCGTCGACGCGGTCCTTGAAACGGTACTGCTTGTGGGTCATGTCCTGCGCTCCGGGCGCAACTTCCCGCATGGCTTCCGTTTGCCCCCGATAGGCCTGATCGCCCCAAACCTTCGACTCTTCCCCGTGCAGTAACTCCGGCAATACCGTGCTGTCCGCCACGTTGGCCGCTGTCGCCACCACACTGTGAATCATCTTCGTCTTACTATCCACGCCCACGTGTGCTTTCATCCCGAAGTACCACTGCTTGCCCTTCCTCGTTTGGTGCATGGCAGGGTCGCGCTTCTGCCCCCGGTTCTTGGTCGAACTGGGGGCATGAATGATGGTTGCATCGACGATGGTGCCGGTCATGATCCGCACTCCCCGGCTCTGTAAATACAGGTAGAATCTCCCCGCCCAAACCGTGCTCTTCCAGCAAGTGACGGAACTTGCAAACCGTCGTCTCGTCCGGCACTGGTTCCCGCCCCAGATCGATGCCCACAAATTGCCGCATCACCGCCGAGTCGTACAGCGCCTCTTCCAGCCCAGGGTCCGACAGGTTGAACCATTGCTGGAGAAAGTACACGCGCAGCATCCGCTCCAGCCCCACCGGGGGCCGCCCGTTGCCGGCTTTTGGATAGTGAGCCTCGATCAAGCCGCACAACTGGGCCCACGGCACTACCTGTTCCATCTCTTCCAGAAACAAAGCACGCCGCGTCTTCTTCGCGTACGGCTCGAACCCGTTCGCCATCGCCAGTGTCTGCTGCTTCATCGCTCTACAGGCCTCCACCAAATTTCCTCTCACTCTAGCCTGCAGATCGGTGGAAATCGGAGTACTTGTTCAGAGTCTCCCTAGTGAGTTCGCTGCAGCGGGACCCCTTGCTGGCCGACAGAATCAAAAGACTCAGGACGGTTCCCGGAGTGGGGCCGATCACCGCCCTGACCTGGGCCTTGGAGATGGGGGAGGTATCGCGCTTCCCCTCGATCAAACAAGCCATCAGTTACTGCGGCTTTGCGGTGACGAAAAGAGCTCCGCCGACAAGGTAATTCGGACTCCGCTTTCCAAACAGCGCAACAAACATATCCAGCGTGTGAAGATGGTACTCTACCGCTGAGTTAAGCGCCCAACTCTTTCTATTCAACCAGTTGCAGCGACTTCCGTCAACTGCGTGGGAACGTTTGCGGCTCCCATTTCCGCGTCACGTCTGGGAACGGAATTGCGACTGAGCTTTACGCTTCGCCGATGTCACGGCTTGGACATACCTGTCCATCGTGATACGGGCGTTCGCGTGCCGCATCAATGCCTGAGTGGTCGCAACGTCTGCACCCCCGCCGTTCACCGGAGTTCCGAAGGTGTGGCGTTGATGCTGGCAATGGTGTTCTCCGGACTGGGGGCACAAGGCCAGCCTGCCAGCTTCGCTTGTCCAACTTAAAGTAGGCTCGATCTAACCCAACCATCTTGCGGCGCACCAAACTGGCAATTGAGAACAGGCCGCTACCAAGCAGCAAAGAGCTTGGCCGCTCTGGTGTGGCACCACCGAGAATGATTATACACTTGACACACAATTGCCATTCTGCTAAAGTTCGGATATGGCGAACCGAACACTTCTTCTCTCAGCCTATAAGTGCGAAAACTGCGCAAATCCCGTAGTCGCTGGTAGTTTTATCGATCTGAAGAACGATGTCAGATTCATCGGGGCCGTTTGTCTCCATTGCGGCCGCAAGCAGGATAACGTGCCGCAGGCAGGAAGTGCGATTCAGTTTGAAGCTAAAGATTGGGACTAGCCATGAATCTCATACAGGTAACTCGCGAGTTCGCAACCGAAGGTCAGTGCTTGGATTTTCTGGAGCAACGCCGCTGGCCTGAAGGTGTCCGCTGCCCCGTATGCGGCAATGACAGGATCAGCCGCATTACTCGCGAGTCAAAGACGAAGAACAAGCGAACCCGTCAATTCGCGTGTTTAGAGCCTACTTGTAAGCACCGCTTCTCTCCGACTGTCGGCACGATCTTTCACGGTTCACACATCCCGCTTGGCACTTGGTTCATGGCGATCACGATTGTGATGGACGCGAAAAAGGGCATGAGTGCGCGACAGCTTCAGGAGCATCTTGGGATTGGCAGCTATCGCACAGCTTGGTACATGGTTCACCGAATCCGCAAAGCAATGGTTGACGAGTTCCCCACGAAGTTGAACGGCGTTGTGGATGTCGATGAAACATACATCGGCGGGAGAGCAAAGCGCCGTCACCGCAAGCCAATAGAGCCCCGCCCTAAGAAGGACATGGTTATTGGTATGCGGGAACGCGGTGGCCGTGTCCGGTTCTTCCACGTTCCGAACCTGAAAGCGGACACGATGAAGAAGCTCGTTGATCGCCACATTTCAGGCAACGTCAAGGAGATCATGACTGACTCTGCAACGATCTATCCCTTTGCGCTGGGCAAGGACTTCCGCGAGAAGCATCACAGCATCAATCACACAATCGAATGGGTGTCTCCGACCGGAGCGCACACGAACACCATTGAGAGTGCGTTTTCATTGCTCAAGCGTGGATTGATAGGCTCATTCCCTCGCGTGAGCATAAAGCATCTGCATCGCTATCTGGCAGAGTTTGAGACACGGTTCAATATGCGGAAAGACCCGAGCCGCTTTGAGAACATCGTGCGCCGAATGCTCACAACGGGCACAATGGAATACAAGCAGCTTATCGCTGATCCGAATCCGGCTGAGGCTTAGACGGTATTATCGTTCCCTGCTTTTTCTTCTCGCCTGTTCGCGCATCCTTGCGCTTTATCGGATCGGTCGAGATCAGGTTTCCCAGGATGCGATTGAACTCATCTCGGGGAACCGTCTTGGGAACCACGTCGGATTGGCGTTTGTCGTTCTTCATATTTACCACTGTGGAAATCTAGGAAAACTATGAGCCAAGCTCCAGATCGGAAATCGGAAGCCTAATTCCCTCTGGGTCGCGCTTCTCTTTTGCCATGCCCATGGTTTACCCCTTCTCGCGAGTCGATCTTCCAAAGGGATGAGCCCCACAATCATGTTTGCCGAAGCCAGTAATGAGTTCCTTAACATAGCCCGGTATCAATCGACCGGGCTGAGGCTTGAAAATGATAAATTCACAGTTGGAGCAGCCCCATCCCCGGAACGCACGTTCCTCTTTCCAGACGATTTCTCGTGGCAGCATGTCACAAGTCTACGCCGTTCGCTCCAGCGTTCAATCCCCTGTGAATTTCAAACTGCACCACTACCCGGCCGGCCCGACCCTTCCACAGTGGTGCAACCTGTGATACAAATTGACGGTCAATTTTGGGAAGGTCTTTGTTCAGGGGAGATTTCGATGGCTTATCAACTCGAAGGTAAACTCCTGGAAGTCTGCAACTGTAATGTTCTTTGCCCATGCTGGATTGGCGAGGATCCCGACAATGGGACGTGTGATACGGTCGTCGCTTATTACATCGAGCAAGGGACCATCAATGGAACGAATGTCTCCGGCCTGGCGCTGGCGCTGGCGGCCTATATCCCGGGTAACATCCTGAAGGGAAATTGGCGTGTTGCGGTATTCGTGGATGACAAGGCCACTCCGCAACAACAGGAGGCACTGCTGGACGTGTGGACGGGGAAGTTGGGCGGTCCGGTGGCTGACTTAGCAAAACTGGTGGGCGAAGTAGTGACGGTCCAACGCGCGCCCATTAGCTTTACGGTGAGCGAGGGAGAAGGAACACTGAAAATCGGCGACGTTGTGGACACTATCATGTCTCCCTATAAAGGAGCGACTGGCAACATCACAACACTCAACGAGAGCGTGTTTTCGACCATTCCGGGGTCACCTGCCTATGTCAGCAAAGCCTCGCGGTACCGGCGAAACACCAGTCAATATGGCCTTAGCGACGTGAATCTGCAGAACAGCAATGCAATCCAAGGTACGTTCCGTTTCGTGGCCTGATGCCATATTGATCGGTCTGCTGGCAGCTCTGGTTGTGCTGGCCTGGTACGCCCTTTGGCTGTGGGGCAGGTCGCCGTACGGCCACCTGCTCCTCCATGGCTCAGTGCATCTGCGGATGCCGGCGCAGAGTCCCTGGCTGTTCGGTGCCATCTTTGTCGCGGGATGGACCCTGATGACTGTGGCGATGATGCTGCCGACCAGCTTTCCTCTGGTTCTGCTGTTTCACCGGATAGTCCGCGACCGTGCAACGGCCGCCTGGCTTGTGATTCTGCTCGTACTCGGGTACCTGGGCACTTGGCTTCTATGCGGGGTGTCTCTGCAACTCGTGAACTGGTTTTTGCAAGCGGGAATCATCAAGCTATCATCGGCGGCCGATGTGCGCTGGATCAGCGGGGCAGTCATCCTCACTGTCGCTGGTCTGTATCAGTTTTCGTCGCTCAAGTACGCTTGCCTCGACAAATGCCGCTCGCCCCTTTCCTTTCTCATGTCTCGATGGCAAGGGGGCAACGAATCGGTCCAAGCGCTTCGAATCGGCTTTGAACACGGCCTCTTCTGCGTCGGATGCTGCTGGTCGCTAATGCTTCTGATGTTTGTTGTAGGCACCGGAAGCTTGGCCTGGATGTTGCTCCTGGGCGTCGTGATGGCGATTGAGAAGAATTTCCACTGGGGCCGCCGTCTGAGCGCTCCGCTTGGAGTGCTCCTGCTCATTGCTGCCACTGCAGTTCTCGTTGATGGGATTCGTGCCTAGGCTGTCGCAATGTTCACGTTAGAGACGGGGAGATTCATTACAATGCGCCGGCCCAGCCGACGCCAACGGTAGTATCCACCGGCATCGATTTATCGGATTCGAGATGACAACACCGAAGAATGGGTGGACGGGAACGATTAATGAGGTCACGGCACGCGACTCTCTGTTTGGTGGGTTGATCGTGCAGGGCGGGGTCACTTCCGGGATATTGAATGCGATCGTCGCGAAAGACTCGCCCGGTCCGGGAACCGTCTTCCTCGGAACGGAATTGAAGTTTGTCGAGGCAGTGTACGTAGGGGATGCGATCACCGGACGTGTTGAGGTGACAAACGTCAGATCAGACAAACCGATTTGCACCATCGCAGTATCTGTTCGCAATCAGAAAGGCGAACTCTGCTTAAGTGGCCTAGCGACAGCTTACACCGCTCCGCTGCGCGAGAGTTGAGCCTTAACACACATCCACGAAACTGCAATCACAGAGCGCCATGGCGAGACATGAACGAACAACTCAATTTTCCGGTTTCGATGGCGCGATCCAACCCCGTCGCGACGATCGCGATCGCACAGCTGTTTGGCACGTCGCTGTGGTTCAGTGCCAATGGCGCGGCACCCGACCTGATGAGAGCGTGGAATATCGGCGTGTCCGGAATAGGGCTTCTTACCAATGCAGTACAACTCGGCTTTATTCTCGGGACATCGGTCTTCGCTCTCAGCGGATTGGCTGACCGCTTTCCTGCCAGCAACATATTCGTCCTTAGCGCTGTTTTGGGAGCAATCTTCAATGCCTGCTTCGCCTGTTTCTCGAATAGTTTAGTGAGCGCTGCTGTTTTCAGGTTCCTGGTTGGGATCTGTCTGGCTGGCATTTACCCGGTCGGCATGAAGCTGGTTGTGAGTTGGGTGCCCACACGGACGGGCTCTGCGCTCGCCTACCTGGTTGGCATGCTTACGCTGGGCACGGCGCTTCCGCAGGGAATCCGTTTTCTCGGGGCTAAATGGAATTGGCAAGCTGTAATCCTCAGCTCCTCCGGGCTAGCCATCGCAGGCGCTTTGCTGATCCTTTTGATGGGAGATGGTCCTCATCTGGGACTGCGCCCACAATTTTCCGCTAACCGCAGGGGAGGGGTTCTCGCTGCGTTCAGGTCGAAAAATCTTCGTGCCGCCGCGCTTGGCTACTTTGGCCATATGTGGGAACTCTATGCCTTTTGGACGCTCGTTCCTCTGATTCTTAGCACAGCTCTACACCTAAGCACGCAACAGCTTAGGATTCCCGGACTAGCTTTTGTAATCATCTCGATCGGTGCAGCAGGTTGCATCGTCGGCGGGCTGTTGAGCCGCAGATTGGGCAGCGCGCGCGTTGCAGCTCTGTCACTTGCAATCTCGGGACTTTGCTGTTTGATTGTTGCTGTCAGTTGGAGAGAACTTTCACCGAACCTGTTTCTAGCCCTACTCCTGTTGTGGGGAGCCGCCGTTGTGGCGGATTCTCCGCAGTTTTCCGCTTTATCGGCGGAAGCCTCTCCCTCTGACTTAGTAGGCGGCGTCTTAGCCATCCAGAATTCAGTCGGATTCGCCATCACCATCGCGTCAATCGCCGTCGCTACATCGCTTTTTAGCCGCTTAGGACTGAACATAGCGTGGGTCTTGCTACCGGGTCCGATACTGGGACTGATAGGCTTCTACCCGGCATGGAGAAACACCGATCGTGACTCATCGGCAACCCAGGACTGACGGAACAATCGGTGGGGGCCGGGAGGCTCAAATCACAAGCGGAACGTCCGCTGACGCTTCACGGACTTCACGACGCGGTTCTCCAGGGAGCCGATCGGATGCCAATCGCCTCCGCTCTATCTACGCACCGCGTATACAGGAGCTTGTCGGAAAGAGGGCATCAGCCGCGAACGCGTTGCTGCCACCTCATGTGGATTGTTAATCCGGTAGTGATGCAAAGGCATTAGCCCCAAAAGTGGTGTGCTCCGCAAAAACCTCAGCCGCTCGTAAAATGCATCAATGCCGGTGCAAGTTTAAAGAATTTTACGCCCTTCGCGAAGAAGGGTCTGTTCAGTCAGGCTGCCCTGTGCGAAGCTGAGCTTCACTGTTTCGATTTCAAATGGCTTGGAAGTCTAACGTCCACTCCGTTCTTATTGTTCTCTGGGAGCTGCTACGGGACGGATTGCAGTTCATGAACGTCATCGCCTGCTCCCGGACAGCCGTGGCGGCGGAAGTCCTGTTCTTACGGAAGCAGCTCGCTTACTACCAAGATCACAATATCCGCCCTGGCCGGCTGACTGACGCGGCCCGGTTATCGCTGCTGCTCTCGTCTGGCCTGTTCGATTGGAAGGAAGCGCCGACCGTTGTGACCCCAGCGACTTTTGTCCGCTGGCATCGCAAGAGTTTCAAGTTGTATTAGCGCTGGAAGTCGCCGGGCGGCCGGCCACCGCTGACCAAGGACATTCGCCAGCTGATCGCTCGCATGGTGAAGGAAAACATTAGCTGGGGAGAGGAACGAATTGCCGATGAACTCTCCTTAAAGCTAGGAATCTGCGTCTCGCCGCGAACTGTCCGCAAGTATTGGCCGAAGGAACTGGACGAGGCTGGGCGCAACCGAGCCTCGTCGCAACACTGGAGAACGTTCATCAAGAATCATGCGCGAGGGATCGTCGCCTGTGACTTCCTCGTTGCGGTGACGGTCCGATTTCAGGTGCTTTATCTTTTCCTCATGATGGAGGTGGGCAGCCGTCGTATCCTCCATTGCAATGTGACGGCGCATCCGACCGCCGACTGGACACTGCAGCAGTTTCGAGAAGCGATCCCAAGCGACCGCTCTTATCAGTTTCTGATCCACGACCGCGATTCGATCTTCTCGCGGGAGTTGGACCAGAAACTGAAAAGTGATTTTGAACTGAAAGTTTTGCGCACACCAGTGCGTGCGCCAAAGGCGAACGCATATTGTGAAAGGCTGATTGGAACGGTGCGGCGGGAGTGCCTGGATTTCATGATCCCTCTGAACGAGCGACATCTGCGGATGACGTTGCGTTCCTGGGTGAAGCACTATAACAAAGGACGCCCACATTCCAGCTTGGGCCCTGAGATTCCGGAAAACTTCTCGGAGGGTCATGTCCCCAGACCCGAGATTCTCGGGCACAAACTGCCACTAGACTGCGAAATCAGAGCGGCAGACATCTTGGGCGGTTTACGTCACGAATATTGGTCGGAAGAGCGGGTGGCTTGAGCCGTTGAAGGTTTCTACGGAGGACAAGACTTCATGCGCTCATGATACTCCTGCATTACTGCATGGTCAGCGTCTGCATGAACTCCCGAGCCAGACCTTCACCGTCGATAGTAGAGATGTTGCTTTGAAGCAAGACCTCACCGTTATCCGCCACAATAAACTTGTACTCTCGCTCGCCTGTGGGATGGCCGGGTATCGACATGGTTATCCTGTCTGTATCGAAGCGCCAAATCAGTGTTCCGACAGTCGGAGGTTCGGTCATGAAACTTATTTGAATTAATTTCTGCTGCGTTAGCTCCAGTTGCGGGGGACTCGGCGCTATAACCTGTTTTCCAGCTCTTTGATTGATCTTCGCCGAGGCTGCACTTATGGCTGTTTCTATACCATCCCAAATCGCCTGCGCGCGCTCCTTTATGAGGCGTTGCTTGTTGTTAAACGCCTCCGTGTCTTGTTGTTCCTTCGTCAATTTATTCGACACCGCATCGGCGAGATCGTCTTTCCAATCAGCCATACAAGCACTCCGCGACTCATGTGAGCAGTCGTTTTCCCAGTTGAATTGAAAGGCTGACGGAAAGCAAATACGAAATTTTGGGTATGAACACAGCGGCTCCCGCGCGACTAATATCGTTTGGAACACGCTCATCCTCGACAGGGTGTCGAGGTTTTCGTTAGACCGTCTCGCTTCCAGCCTGCCAGCTTCCGAGCGTTCCGGCCTTCCTAGCCCGAAGTGTATCACGCGGGCGGGGAAGGTCGAAATGCCTGAATCACACAAACAAAGCTTCGAAGTCGGCGGCGATCTGCGCGACAAGATCAGACATACCTTGAACTGTTTCGAGAATCCAATCACCCTCCATGATCCCCGGTTCGCCGAACGATATGTCGCACAGGAAATGGATCTTCTCGTTCTCTTTCGCACCAGGGGCGTCGATGAACAATTCGTCGCCAACTTTCAGTGGGAACATTCTGTCCAGCGGCCATAGCAAACGCAAGTCCTGGTTTGCCTCTGTCATGCTGGGCATGGCCACGCTGGCTGGGGTACTGACCATGGCGGTCGGGCAGCACGCCGTAAGTTATGGCTTACGGTCGCGGCTGGCGTGACCATCTATGTCGCCGCTTCCGACCTGATTCCCGAGGTCGATCGGGAACCCGGCGGGAAGATGGCGCTGGTCGTGTTCGTTGGTGTTGCCATGATCTTCGCGCTCGACCACTTCGCCCATGTTCGCTGACGCAATTTCGCTGACATGCTGCCAGAGTTGCAGTAGCATGTGCCTTCTATGGCCAAGAGATTTGTGACCCTTGTTCTAGTGGCTGGCTTGAGTTGCTCTCTCATCGGGACGAGCTTCGCAAAACACAAGAAGCAGCCTCCCAGCGACCCAGCCAGTGCCGACTTCGACTACTTCCTGCTCACGTTGTCATGGGCGCCCGATTTTTGCGTTTCGAATCCCAAAGGGCGCTCGTCTGCAGAGTGCGATCCCAAGCAGCACATGGGGCTCGTGGTGCGTGGTCTGTGGCCACAGTACGACAATGGCAAGTGGCCACAGGATTGCGCCACCACACCGCCGGTTGCGTCCTCGACGGTCAAACACATGATGCCCATCATGCCGGGAAAACAATTGATCCAACAGGAGTGGTCCAAGCATGGAACATGCAGTGGTCTTTCGGTGAAAGACTACTTCGGAGCGATCGAAAAGCTGTACAACGGACTGCAGGTACCGGATGATTTCCAACATCCTTCCAGCAGTTCCAAGACCAGCGCGGCGGAGATTGAGAAGAAATTTGCTGCTGCGAACAATGCGCCCAAGGGGGCGTTCCGCGTGTCCTGCCCCCAAACCGAGTTCTCGGCGGTAGAGATCTGCTTGTCGAAGGACTTGCAGTACCAGGCATGCCCGAGCACGTTGAAGGACTGCCTCGCTAGTCAGATCTCTGTCCGACCGGTGCCATAGGGCAGCGTGCCAACACGCAAGTCACGTCGCCAGAGCAAAGACGATCGGAGATTTTGGGACGATTTGGCTCGTTCGGCACTTCGTCGGCTGGCTCATCGGCGCGTTTCGGTCCCGAGAAGACCACGTTCTAGAGAATCTCGCTCTGCGTCAGCAACTGTTGACGCTTCCCGCCAAACGCCCTCGTCCACGGCTAGTGAATCGGCGAGAGCAGGGAGTGGTGCGATTGTCGATTACGCTGCCAACTGCTGCGAGTCCACGACGAATGGATCGCTAACCGCCGGGCTGAGCTCGTTGAACTGAAGAGCGATCTGTTGGGGTGACTTCGCCTTGATTCCCAGCACTCGGGCAATTCGGTTGCCCAGTCTTGCGGGGGCCATGGGCGTGAGCATAGCAGCCGCTTCCTCAGCGAATGCTTTCTTCTTCTCTTCCGTCAGATTATGTCCAATCACTTCCAGGGTGAAATCAGCACCGCGCGGAATCGCCGCCCGCTGACCGTCGACTCCTGATGCTTGTTGCGTGATGAACTGGATTGATGTCTGGTATTTCTGATTGGCACGAAGCTTGAACGTCCGCAGCGTAATGTCGATAAGCTTCTGTGCTATGACACGCTTCTGCTCGATCGGCAACTCTCGCGCGTAAAGGCGTAAGTAAGGCATCAGGGAACCTCCTGCCGCTGACGTAAGTAGAAGCATTCCACGTGCCAGAAGCGCAGCAAATGGACACTATGTAAAACAAAGGACTTACTCATGTAGGTCTGACACGACCGAGTAGAATCTACCGCCCACCCCCAATTCTTCCTCGTCGGGTTCAGCACGATTCCGACGCAGGGGCCCCCTCCGCAATTGAAAAGACGATCCCCAGAAACCCCATTGCTACGTTTCCCAGTCCTAAATTCGGAATTGTCCTCTACCTCCGGTTTCAAATATTAGGGAACCTCTGAACTACCCCCTGTCTTTCAAGCGGGAATGCCTTGAAAGGTGAGGTTCAGATCGATGCCTTCATCCCCACTGGCTCTTTGAGCCCTCCGGCTGGCCCCGTTCCGGTAGTCGGGCGTCCTGGAAAGACACTACGCCGCTGAGTACAGCAGCTTCTTGCGTACCAAGAACAGGTTGACCAGGGCGCAGGTGGCGAACACCCGGTTGGCGTTCTTCTTCAATCCTCGATAGCGCACTTTCACAAACCCGAACTTCAGCTTCATTACCGCAAACACGTGCTCCACTTTCGAGCGCACGCGAGACTTGGTGCGGTTTTTGGCTCGTTCTATTTCGTCGACGCGGTCCTTGAAACGGTACTGCTTGTGGGTCATGTCCTGCGCTCCGGGCGCAACTTCCCGCATGGCTTCCGTTTGCCCCCGATAGGCCTGATCGCCCCAAACCTTCGACTCTTCCCCGTGCAGTAACTCCGGCAATACCGTGCTGTCCGCCACGTTGGCCGCTGTCGCCACCACACTGTGAATCATCTTCGTCTTACTATCCACGCCCACGTGTGCTTTCATCCCGAAGTACCACTGCTTGCCCTTCCTCGTTTGGTGCATGGCAGGGTCGCGCTTCTGCCCCCGGTTCTTGGTCGAACTGGGGGCATGAATGATGGTTGCATCGACGATGGTGCCGGTCATGATCCGCACTCCCCGGCTCTGTAAATACAGGTAGAATCTCCCCGCCCAAACCGTGCTCTTCCAGCAAGTGACGGAACTTGCAAACCGTCGTCTCGTCCGGCACTGGTTCCCGCCCCAGATCGATGCCCACAAATTGCCGCATCACCGCCGAGTCGTACAGCGCCTCTTCCAGCCCAGGGTCCGACAGGTTGAACCATTGCTGGAGAAAGTACACGCGCAGCATCCGCTCCAGCCCCACCGGGGGCCGCCCGTTGCCGGCTTTTGGATAGTGAGCCTCGATCAAGCCGCACAACTGGGCCCACGGCACTACCTGTTCCATCTCTTCCAGAAACAAAGCACGCCGCGTCTTCTTCGCGTACGGCTCGAACCCGTTCGCCATCGCCAGTGTCTGCTGCTTCATCGCTCTACAGGCCTCCACCAAATTTCCTCTCACTCTAGCCTGCAGATCGGTGGAAATCGGAGTACTTGTTCAGAGTCTCCTTAGGAGTTTGCAGGGGTATCGAAAAATATAGAGTCGGCAAGATTTCCTTGACCTAGGAACCTCCGAACTTCGGCCGCCGTTAAGGCTGGGCCTGAACTTGAAGGCGAAATACAGACTCGTGGCATAATTCACGCTCGTAATTCGCGTCTTTAGATTCGGCGATGCAGGTATTCACGGCTTGTCCAAAGACTGTCCCTCGCCAAAATCATGCGTGCCCACAGAATCAGCGCCTTAGCGTTGTACTCGATGCTGTGCGTTTCGCTAGGATTGTCTAATGTCGGTCTGGCTTCGTCATCTTTTGGGCCGGCTCATTGCCGTGCTCTGTTCGCGAGAAGACCTCGTTCTTGAGAGTCTCGCTTTGCGTCAGCAACTATCGACGCTCCACGCGAAAGGGCCTCGTCCTCGAGTCAGTACTGGCCGATAAGGGCGCACCCAACTAAGATCCCTTGGTTCAACCCTCTACCGCTATTCGCCAACAAGTGCCCCCCTACTTCGGCGGCTCTGGTGGGGGCTTCTGCTCCTTCTTCTTCTGCTCCTCGCGAGCCTTCTCGGCTGGCGTCATCGGAGGATTCTGAGGCGCTGCGGACCGTTGCTGTGGCTGTGCAGTTGATTGCTGAGCAGCTTGCGCGTTGGGTGGCTGCTGGTTGGGCCGCTGCGGAGGAGCCTGCTGTTGGGCCGTTTGCTGTCCACGAGCCCTTTCCGCCTGCTGCTGTGCCTGTTGTTGGGCAGCTTGTTGCTGGCGAGCTCTTTCCGCTTGCTGCGCGGCCTGTTGCTGCGCGGCTTGTTGCTGTGCTGCCTGCTGCTGACGCGCCTTCTCTGCTTGCTGCTGGGCGGCCTGCTGTTGCGCTTGCTGCTGAGCGGCTTGTTGTTGGCGGGCTTTTTCCGCCTGCTGCTGTTGCGCGGGCGGCTGAACCGCCTGCTGCTGAGCGGCTTGCTGCTGACGAGCCTTTTCTGCTTGCTGCTGCTGCGCCTGTTGTTGCGCGGCTTGCTGCTGCCGGGCTTTTTCCGCCCGCTGCTGCGCTGCTTGTTGCTGTGCTGCTTGCTGCTGTGCTGCTTGCTGCTGAGCGGCTTGCTGTTGTTGCGCCGAAGGAGGCCGGTCAGTGCGAGTCGGTTCAGTCTTCTCTGGGGGCACAATCGCAACGGGCGCATTGGCCGGCTTGTTCGCCGGTACATTCGGAGGCTGGGTGTTGGCAGCCGGCTTAGAGGTGCCAGCGACCGGCTGTTCAGCCGGACGGTTCGCGTTCAAGGTCGTGGGTTTGCCGGGAGGCGCCTGTTTTACCAAGGGGTGGGCTGTCGCGACGTTCGTCGGACGCAAGCTCTGTACTTGTTGGGGAGGGAGCGGCCGGCCCGGATTTTTGGCCAACTCCTGCTGCTGCTTAGCAAAAGGAACTGGAGGTGGCGGCGGTGTTGTCTTTGCCACTACAAGGCGGTTAACGACCGCTTCCGGCGGCTTAGCCATACGGTTGGCCGTTTCGGCTGTGGGTCCCAGAACGCTTTCCCGGGTTGGAGCTACCACGGCCCTTGGTGCGACGGGAGCCGCGGTGATCTGTTTTGCGTCTACAGGCACAGCTGCTCGCGCCACTGGCGCCGAGCTTGCGAACGCAGCTTGCGGGACGGCGGTCACTGCCCCGGGCACAGTCTTGTTTACATATGTGATGTTAGTGATATTGCTGTTGTTTGTGACCTGATTGTTATAGACGTTGGTGATAGTGGTGGCGCTGACGTTGGTGTTGCTAGTGTTGACACGATCAAAGTATCCACGACTGGCGGTATACGCGGGCACATAAACTTCCCGCGGACCGAGCGGGAACCAGCCTACATCGCCACCGCCGTAACCACCTCCGCCGACTGAAATTGACACGCCGAAATGCGATCCGCCAATGAAAGCTACTAATGCCGGCGCATATACAGGCTGGACGTTGACTGGTCCGGGCACCCATCCCCATCGGCCGCGCATAGAAACCCAACGGCCATAGTGGAACGGTGCGTAGCCCCACGGAGCATCATCCACCCAGGTCCATCCCCAGGGAGATATCCAGACCCAATGGCCGTAGCGATAAGGGGCCCATCCGGATTGAACCGACGTGGGCATCCAAACGTTGCCATAGGTCGGATCCGTATTCCATGTGCCGTTTGCGTCCAGATCTTCGTAGCCCACGACATCGGGTGAGACATAGCGCGCCGATCGCGAACCATCATACTGGCGGTCGCGGGATTGGCTCCAATTGTCGAAGTCGTCAGGGCCACCCACGTAGGCGAGCTGTCCATCCAACGAATCCGTGCCAGTGCCAGTAAACGTGCCAGCCTGTCCGGCATCGACCGTGTAAGTCCGGCCAGCGCCGGTCACTTGCCCCTGTCCTTGCCGGACGGTCACCATCGAAGAAGTTCCGTCGGATCCGGCCTGAATGCGGTACACGCCTGGCTGCAAAATAGAAAACGCCTGATTTGGGGTATCAACTTCAAAGATTTCGCCCGATAGGAGACGGCGCACTCGGAGATTGAGCGTCCCCTCAGTAAGCTGAATCTGTGTGGTACGATCGCCCAGATTGAGAAACGAAATGCCTGTGTTGGCATCCATGCGAATTGTTGCCGAACCAATCTGGATCTCGGCGCGTGAGCTGGCGTCGGCCCAAATTTGGTCTCCGATGGTCATCGGCCGATTCGTAACCGCAGCAACCCAGTCCGATTCACCGGCTGGCTCGAAAGACACGGAGCCTTGAAGATAGCGAATTCGCGCTACACGGCCCGGGGGATCGCCGTAATCAGCGACAGCCCTCGGCGGCAGAGCCAAGGTTAGGGCCGCGGTGGCGAGAAAAGCGGCCGTCCAATTCAGACTCTTCGTAAATTTCGTGCTCATAGAATGCACTGCTCCTGGAGTACGACGCACCCATGACGATCTAGTATTCAGGGCGGTCGTCAATCCGCGGTCAAAACAGCCCCCCGAGTCATTGCCTAGCTTAATGAGGAGCCCGGCGCCAACGAATCAGGTGAAGGCTGTAGCTTTCTGGTGTATTGCCCCTACTATTGCAGTTCGGTGCCCGTACTCGTGCGGGCCTTAGATGGTTCTTGGTCGGCGGCGAGACAGCCGATGTGACTACTGGGGCGATCGACCTTTCCTGTTGGGCGCTCCCATTGAGTACGTGCTGACCTTCCCGCCTGATCTGACCAAAGCTCTGAAACCCTTGCGAGTGCGATTTTTCGGCAAGGTGCTGCGCTGCGAGCGAGTTCCAAGCGGTAGCAAGTCATTCTGCATCGCGGTGTGGAGTGCAGATCATCCCTACGTAGGCGATGAACAGTCTGCCAGCTTCGATGCGATTGAAAAGAAGCTCTTGGAGGCATCCAGCTCGCAGGCTGCGATTCAGCCTCGAGAGACAGGAACATGATCCGACCTCGCGGACTGCCAGTGTTGATCGGCATTGCTTGCGGAGGTCACGGATGAGGTAGTCTTTCTTTGTGCGATGGTTCATGTTGCTCGGATTGGTCGTGCTCATGACTGTCGTTGGACGCCTCCTGAACCTCCGATCACGTCGGAAGTGAGTTGATGGTCTACACGCCATATCGGAAACGATTCTTTGATCAGCTTGAGGTAGGCAATAAGCTGCACGATGCCATCTTCGTGACATCGCCTGTCGCCGTGATGCTCCAGACGCAACTCTCGCTTACAGAAAACCCGAACCAACGGGCTTGGGCTTGCGTGAAAGACTTCGCGACGGGTCGTTCGCTCCAGCCTAGATAGCGGATCGTGCGGGCCGTGGTCACACACACTCGGTGCGCCGAATCAAATGGCTCTAGACAGAGGAAGGGGTTCTGAATGGCGAAGGAACTGTCAGTACTCCCCCGTGATGGAAGGCAAGGGCGCCCACAATAGGCATGCGAAGCTGCCGGCCGGCGGCGCATCTTTGGCGTTATCCCTATCGGTAAGGGCGGTCCGTAGCGTGGAACTCAAGGACGACCAACCCGTCGTCATCGCCGATATGGATCGTCACGAGGGAAAAACTCGCTCATACCCCATGCAGGTCGCAATCGTGATCCTGCGGGCACGCCTGAACCCAGATTCCACATTGATCGACCGTCGAACGACTTTAACACTCTATTTGAAATCCTGGATACTGAACCCGCCAGATACGCCCTCGGCGGACCAAACGTATTTCCGGGGATCCTTAGATTGTATTAAAGCTCAAGCGTGCGAGGCGCGGCATGAATTACAAAACAATTTGGTCCCTGCTCAGTCAAACGTTCTCCGCGTGGAACGAGCATGAAGCTCCGCGTTTGGGAGCGGCTCTGGCTTTTTACACGATCTTGTCACTGGCGCCGTTAGCTATTCTGGTAGTGGGCATTGTAGCGTTAATTTTCGGACATTCCGCAGCCCAGAACCAACTACTCGCACAAGTCGACAGTATGGTCGGTCACCAGGGATCGGAAGCTGTAAAGGGAATGATTGAACGTGCCCAAAAACCTGCGTCCGGAATGTTCGCGTCTATCATTGGTGTGATTACTTTACTGTTGGGAGCCTCCGGTGTATTCGGCGAGCTCCGGTCCGCGCTTAATGAGATGTGGGGCGTTAAACCCGCGAGTGAGGCTGGGCTCTGGAAAACAATCAAACAACGCTTCTTTTCCTTCGGCATGGTCTTAGCTGTTGGTTTTCTCCTCCTGATCTCGTTGGTGATAAGCGCCGCTTTGGCGGCACTCGGCAAGTTCTTGGGTGGATTCCTGGCCATGCCCGTGTTCGTGCTGAACGCGATCAATTTTGGAGTCTCATTGGCCGCCATAGCGGTGTTATTCGCGCTCATCTTTAGGTATGTGCCGGACACGAAGATCGCTTGGAAAGGTGTTTGGATCGGAGCGAGCGTCACGGCCTTGCTGTTCACTCTCGGGGAGTTCCTCATTGGGTTTTACTTGGGCAAGGCTGCTGTCGGCTCGGCCTATGGCGCTGCCGGATCGCTGGTCGTGGTCGTTGTTTGGGTCTACTATTCGGCGATGATTTTTCTGTTTGGAGCCGAGTTTACCCATGTGCTGGACTCAGGTGGCCACTGGTAGAGTGCACAAACCATCACGGGACAAGCAAGAATAGAGGGCGGTCAGGAGCGGCAACAGTAGGCCCAGGGTTACGTGTCCTCCGCAGAAACCTTCAACGGCTCAAGCCGCGCACTGCTCCAACCAATATTCGTGATGTAAACCGCCCAAGGTGTCTGCCGCTCTGATTTCACAGTCTTGTGGCAATTTGTGCCCGTGAATCTCAGGTCGGGGACAGGACCCTCCGAAAAGTTTTCCGGAACCTCAGAGCCCAAGCTGGAATGTGGGCGTCCTTTTGTTGTTCTATAACCTGGGTGGGGTGAGGAGAGGTGTTGCAAAAATAGGCCATAAATGGGGCAATTTTGGGCTGTGCTGCTGCGGCTGGTAGAGCGTCGGGTGTGCTTCCGATGAAAAATCGTTTTCACGGTCTCGCGAAGGGCGAAACGGGTGTACTATTGTGCCGTTTTCGGGGTCACAAAGGAAATTCCGGTTTGATAAGCCGTTGGCAGCGACGAGTGGGAAGTGACGTGCCGGGGGCAGTGCGGCTTGGTCGTCGGAAGGTTGAGGCCCCCGACCAGGAGCCGGTAGTGTGCAAAGTTGAAATCGGAAATTCCTAGGAGCGCGAAGGGGCGGCGGTGGTTGGCGAGAGTTTGCGCGCTAGTGCTGGCGCTTTTCTTGTCTCTCGGCTGGCCGGCCCAGAGCGCAGCTTATGCCGTCCTTGCGCATGAAGCCATCATCGACAGCGTATGGGACACCAACATACGCCCGTTACTTTTGAAGCGTTTTCCTGACGCTTCGGAAGAAGAAATCAAGAAAGCCCACGGCTATGCGTATGGCGGCGCCATTATCCAGGACATGGGCTATTACCCGCACGGAAGCCATTTCTTCAGCGACTTGACGCACTATGTGCGGAGCGGAGACTTTGTCCTGGCTCTGCTGCGTGATGCCAAGGACCTTGACGGCTACGCCTTTGCGCTCGGGGCGCTCTCTCACTACGCCGCGGACAACGACGGCCACCTCATGGCCACGAATCGCGCGGTCCCCCTTCTGTATCCCAAGTTGAAAACGAAGTACGGCGACCTGGTTACGTATGAAGAAGACCCCCTGGCGCACATAAAGACAGAATTTGGATTCGACGTTCTGGAAGTGGCGCAGGGACGTTACGCTCCGGATAGTTACCACGCCTTTATTGGCTTTGGGGTTTCAGTTCCTCTCCTGGAGCAAGCCTTTCAGGAAACGTACGGATTGGATCTCAAGAGCGTTCTCTCTGACGAAGACAAGGTGATCGGTTCCTACCGTCATGATGTCAGCCAGCTTATCCCCAAAGCGACGCGCATTGCCTGGAGCCTTAAGAAAGACGACATCATGAAGGACCAGCCCAGCATGACGAAAAAGAAGTTTCTCTACAATCTGTCCCGCGCGAGTTATCAAAAGAGGTGGGGAGAGAATTATCAGCTACCGACCTTTGGCGATAAATTTCTCGGCTTTCTGGCGAGCATTGTTCCGAAGATTGGTCCGCTGAAAGTGCTGCAACTCCGGACGCCTACCCCGGAGACGGAACGCATGTTCGAAGCCAGCTTCAACGCAACTCTGGATCGCTACCGGAAGCTACTAGGCCAGGCAGGTACTGGCCAGCCGGACTTACCAAACTACAATTTTGACACTGGTCTAGCAACCGGTCCCGGAAAATATTGGCTCAGCGATGAGACGCACGCCAACCTGCTCCACGCGCTCGCAAGGCAGAACTTTACTGGTGCTTCGCCGGAGGTTCGGAGTGAACTCCTGGAATTCTTTGCGCATCCGGATGCGCCTTACGCGACCAAGCGCAAGCCGAAAGAGTGGGCGCAAGTTCAGGCCGAGCTTGAACAACTGAGGAAGGCACCTTCGCCGGTCGTGGTCGGCATGTAGCATGGGGCCCTTGACCCTTCTTTGCGAACTCAAGGCAGCTGGCATGGACGTGGATGCAAACAACGCCTTTGGCTAAGGCAATCTACGGATTGGAAGTGGAGGGCCGAGCGCGCTGCTGAACTCGGCCTGTGCCAGCAGCACTGTCCTCCGCAGAAACCTTGGACGGTCACGCCGATCGTTGTTCCAACCAATATTCGTGATGTAAACCGCTCAGGATGTCCTTCGCTCTGATCTCGCATTCCCGTGGCAATCTATGCCGGTGCATCTTCGGTCGTGGTCGAGGATTATCCGGGATTTTCTCGGGAATGCCTGGGCCTAAGCTGGAGTGGGGGCGTCCGTTGTTATAGTGCGTGACCCAACATTGGAGGCTTCGTCGCAAGTGCCGCTCGTTCAGTGGAATCATGAAATCCAAGCACTCGCACCGTACCATTCCGATCAGCCGTTCGCAGTACGCGTTCGCTTTCGGCGCGCCCGCACCGGCGTGCGCAGAACCCTCAGCCCAAAGGAGCTTTTGAGCTCCTCGTCCAGGTCGGGCGAGAAGATCGAATCCCGGTCATGGATCAAGAACTGGTAAGGATGGTTGCTCGGAACGGCTTCTCGGAACTGCTGCAACGTCCAGTCCGCCGTCGACGAGGCCTGATCTGGTAATCCCGATAGTAAGCAAGCTGCTTTCGCAGGAACAGGACTTCAGCCGCTACGGCAGCTCGGGAGCGGATGACGACGTTTAGGAATTGCCATCCATCCCGCAGCAGGTCCCAGAGGACCGTAAGGACTGGGGCGGACGTTACGCTGCCAACCGTCTCGAAGTGGCAACATGGAAGATCAGCTTCGCACAAAGCAAGAATGCTGAACAGAGTTCTTTGGCTAACCACAGAAAAAGCCGGAATCTGCACCGGAATCATGCAGATTGCGACCTGGAAAGGTTTTTGCGGAGGGCTGGTTGTCGCGATCTTGGCGAGGCCGAAGTCCAGAATCTTGGCACGGCCAGTAGAGTTGACAAACATGTTAGCTGGCTTGATGTCGCGATGGATAATTCCCTGCGTGTGGGCAGCTTCGAGTCCATCGAGAACTTGACCGGCGATGTCCAGGAGCCGATCGAGTTCCAACGGCGCTCCAGATACTAGGTCCTTCAACGTGACGCCATCCAGAAATTCCATGGCCATAAAGACGCGGTCGTCGGCCTCGCCTATGTCGTAAATGGTGCAGATGTTGGGGTGGTTCAAAGCAGAAGCGGCACGCGCCTCGCGCTGGAAGCGGTCACGTAGCTGTGGATCATCGGCAAAGTCATCTGGCAGGGATTTGAGGACAACAAAACGGTCCAGGCGTGTATCTTGCGCCTCGTAAACGACACCAATGACAGGTAGTCGAATCGAGGTGCTCTTGAGAGGCGCTTCGGATACATCGACTTGAAGGAAGCCACGCCTCCCGGGAGGCTATGGGTTTTGTATGTGGTTGAGCAAGTCCTGATGAGGTGCAAAGTTGCGGTTGGCGCTGTGCACGGCAGTTGCAGCGCGAGGTCGTACGCTTTGAGGCGGCTGACCTACCGTGGAATCACAATAATTCTCGCTCCCGGCGGCCAGGTAATGTGGTTGGGCGTTCCGCAATGGGGACATAATATATCGGTGGGGATCTCGACAGCATCGGGCGCTGAAAGCTCATGAATGACCCTGAACTTCCGAGCGCATGTTGTACATGTGTAATCGCGAGTCACTTTGTGCGCTCCTCTCGGCGAGGCTAGGTAGTTTCCGATAGCTGCGTCGGAAAAGACTGAGCCTTCGCAGTGTGATGGCGAGACAGGATGACTAGAACTACGTCGATGCAGACTCTTTAATTCAGACGCGGAGATATCGAGTGGTCGCCTTTGTCGCCGTGGCCATTTGGCACTGCTACATCCTCCTGATCTTGACGTAGCGGCCTAAACCGGAACTGACTTGACAATCAGGTACGCGATCAAAGCCAGGCCCGCGGTCCCACGATGTTTTTTTCGACTGCGAAGGTCTTCAAACTGCCTCCTTCTAGTTAGATAGCTGCTCGCGATCGCCTAATTTCCCGAAGAAGCAACCCGACCGCTATTCGGAGGGGTCCTTCTGACGAGTCGCTTTTACTCCTGACAAAATACCGACTCCTGCGAGGACGACTGCCCCTACCACGATCCAGTGCGGCGGGACGTGCAAGAGGTGTGCGCCATAGATCAGGCCGGCGATGACAATCACGAAACCAATCGAATACAAACTGAACGACATGATTACTCCTTTGCGAGTCAGTCGTCTGATGTCCGGACGGGTGCTTTTGACAACCTGACTTGGCCCACCTGTGCTCATCCCATTCGGCCCACCCTCAGTTAATAGTTGTCTGCTCGGCAACAGGTGAGCGTCGTTGCTGCCGGAGCGGAGACCTGCGCTGTCCGCAGGACAGCGCGTTTAGGTCGTAGCGGAGGCAGTAACGACGGCGTCGCCGCCTCGGGTCCCTTTCTTCTTGCGCACCTCCAGGGTTCGTCGGAATCGATACGAGTCAGTGCCAGTCTCAATGATGTGGGCGCGATCGGTGATTCGATCCAGCAGCGCCTTGCACAGCCTCGGGTTCGGAAACACCTGTATCCACTCCGAGAAGGGCAGGTTCGTGGTCACGATCAGCGAGGCGCGTTCTGCCCGTTCAGCGATGACCTGGAACAGAAACTCAGCCCCGATCTCGGCCAGTGGAACGTAGCCAACTTCATCCAGAGCGATCAGGTCATAGCGCATCCATCGTGCCAGCACCCGGCGAACCCCGCCCTGTTGTTGGGCTTCGACCAACTCGTTCACCAGGTTGGCGGCGGTGGTAAAGCGCACCCGCCGTTTCTGGCGGCAGGCGGCCACACACAATCCTGTGGCCAGATGGGTTTTGCCTGTGCCGCATTCGCCCATCAGCACCACCGGTTCGGCGCGTTCGATGTAGCCTCCTTCGGCCAGTTCGCGAATCTTGGCAGCGGGGATGTGTGCAGTCTGGTTGAAGTCAAACTCTTCCAGTGTCTTCATGCGCGGCAGCCGTGCATCGTGCAGGCGCGTCTGCACCGCGTGCCGGTCGCGTTCTTCGCTTTCCATCGCCAGCAGTGCTTCCAGATAGCCGATATGGTTGCGCTTCTCCTTCACCGCCTGTTCCGCCAGGGGGACGAAGTTAGCGCCGATCACCGGAACCCGTAGTGCCTTGCAGTACTGCTTTACGCTGGCATGTTCCAGCGCCTCCGTGGCGGGCTTCATCGCGCCACCTCCGCCACTTCGTCTAACAGAAGATCGTAGTTGCTCATCACCGGCAACGGGCGTTCGTAGCGTTCCAGGCCGCCCACAGCTAGGCGCTCCACCGGAGCGTGAGCCAGTTCTCCAAAGACCAGAAGATGCCGCACCGCTGCCGCATCCGTACAGCCAATATCCAAGGCTTGCTGGACCGCTTGCTTCAGCTTCTCCCACCCATGTTTGCTACCTTGCTGTAACAACTCGATCATGCTTCGGGTTCCAGCCTGCTTGCCCTCGCGGCGTTGCAGACTCTGCCACAACTGATCGAAGCTCTCCGGCCAGTGCCCGTGCTCGCGGCATTGTTGCAACGGCAGCGATCCTGCCAGCGCACCCGGCTTGCGTAGCAACACGTCAAGATAATGCTCCAGTTCCAGCGCCTGCTCATAACGAGCGAAGCTGCGCTCATGTCGCGCCACCAGCTTCCGCTCCTGCCAGACCTCAACATAGGCCGGAAGCAGCCGCGCTTGAACATGTAGGCCCGGCTTCACCGGCGTTGAGTAGCAGTTCGTGCGTACCTTGACGCAGCTCTTACCATCCACTTTCGGAAAACTCGTCTCCGCCAGCTCGAAGCCTTCCATCGCCAGTGGCAGCAGGTGTTGACGTTCCACTTCCATCGCCTCGCCTACCGGCATCGCCTTGCCTGCGATCTTCCGCTGTTGGTCCTGTTGGCAGCCCACCCGCAACTGCGCGTTTAACTCCGCCAAGTCCTGCACGCGAGGCACTGGTACCAGGTGGTTGCGCCGGAAATAACCCACTTCGCCTTCGACTCCACCTTTCTCGTTGCCCCGCGCCGGGTTGCAGAAGTCGGTCTGAAAGCCCCAGTGCGAACGAAAAGCAATCAGCCGCTCCGTCTCTTCCCGCTGGTGGCCCCGCAGGATCTTCTTCACTGCGCTCTTCAGGTTGTCGTAGCGCAGCAACCGGAATACTCCACCGAAGTAGCTAAAAGCCAACTCGTGAGCTTCCAGAAAGGCCTGTTGCGTGGCGTGGTAATAAGCCACATGAAACGCCCCGCCGCTGGCCATCGACCGCATCGAGAAGCCATACACCTTGCGCACCTCCCCGCCAACCTCGGCCATCGCCTCGTACCAATCCACCTGCGCTTCCACCCCCCAGTCGTAGACCTGGGGAATGAAAGTCTCCCGCCGCACCTGCCCCAGTTCCTGTTTGCGGCGCTGCACGTAACGGCGCACCGTCGCTTCCGAGACGCTCGCCTCCAGTCGCTCCTGGCGGATTCTCAGCCAGATCCGCCTTGCCGTGTGCCGCTGCTTCTTCGGGGCCCGCTCATCGGCGATCAAAATCCCGTCGATGAAATCCATCACCGGCCCTAAACTCGGATGGCTCCGCACTGGCTGCTTCCGCTCCGGCGGAACCGCACTTACCAAGGCTTGCCGAACCATCCGCCGATGAACACCCAGCTTCCTCGCTGCTCCCTGGATCGTCCCGGTCCCGTGGACATACTCCCGTCTGATCGCCTCAAATAACTCCACCTTCGTTCTCCTGTCCATCGGCCTCCCTGTCGGCTCCGCCGACAGAGTAGCCAATTAGTGGGTGAAGGTGGGCCAAATCAGACGCGCACAAGTGGGCCAATTCAGAGTAGCGAAATCAGACGGGACAGAAATTCTCATTTCTCGCTTCGACATTGGTAGCGTAGTGACTAAATTAGTGGCCTGAGAATCGGTCCAAAAGCGCCCTAGCACCCAGTAAATATTCATTGACCGGTGGGCACCCTGGAGCTTTTCTTGTTAACCTTCCGTTTGGGTCCGCTGCGCTTAGATTTTTTCCGAGGCTGTGCTCCCGCTTGAAGTCCCGTGGTGGCCTTGGCCTTCTTCGCTTTTTGTTTGGGTTTGCGGGACGCGTCGGCTGAACTTGATGCTGCCAAATGAGCCGCTTTAGACGCCATAGTGCCCAAAGCAGCACCCACGGTGCGAGCCACCTTGTTAAGCACGTCGTCGCCGCTTGCTTCCCGATTGGCCATTATTCCTCCTTGAACGCGGATTCACCACCGACCTGAATCTTGGGGACGTGTTGGCGATTACATGTGGCTTCCGGGCCTAGGACCTGATGACGGGATGTTCCCCGCCGTTGCAGAAAGCAGCCCGACACCCGAAGCTCGTGTCACTTCTTTTTTTGGTTAGCTTCGATGGATTTATTATGAGCCTCTTGCGAATGCTTGTGGGCTGTCTGCGAATGTTCTTGTGCTTCAGTGGAATGGCGATGGCCAGCTTCATGATCGCCCTTTCCATGATGCTCGGCAGCGGTGCGATGTGATTTTGCCGCCTTTTCGTGGTGCTCGGCGGCCATGTTGTGCTTACCTTTCGGCATGTGTCTCACTCCTTGGGTACTTCAGCCAAAGGGTATGGCCGGAGTGAGACCGTACCAATCGGGCAAATGCCGTAGCTCTCTGCGAAAACGCACTCAGTAACGTGCGGCTGGATGGGTGCGATTTACCGGAATGCTGATACCAGCATTGCGGCTGATGATTGCCTGAGAACAGGCGGGCTGTCAGGGGTGGGGCCGCGCTAGGGCCGCGCGGCGTCCAAAGTGTTTAAGAAATAGTTGCAAGATTCCTTTGTGGTTCGCGGCTCGACGAGTTCGAAAGCCTTGTGCATCTGGCCGCTAGAAGGGGTCTCGTTTCCAATCCCTCGCGACCCCGTCGAGGAACAATTGCGGGTGCGCGGTAGGTTTTACTCGGCCCTTTCAGACCTAAACGAATAAGTCCTTTGTTTTAATAATGTCCAGTTGTTGCTTAGCCCAGCCGTTAGCGATTCATTCGTCGTGGACTCGCAAGAGTGCGCAGCGTAATCGACAATCGCGCTGATCCCTCTTAACGGTAAATCGCAATTCCGTAGGTGAACCTGGCGAAGCGCCCGTCGGAGACTAGTTACGGCTTGACCCGCCAGAGAGGTTTCAAGGCATAGGTTTGGGATCTCCTAAACCGTGTTGACAGCGGAGCGAATTTCGGGCTTTTTTGCGGGTCTAATTCCGCGTCGATGACTTTAATCGCCAACTTTAACTCCCTTTCTCTGGCCCAGACGCTTAGTTTGGGGCCCGACTTGCGCTCGTGCCTTCAGCCCGGCGTTTTCGCTTTTCAGGCGACAGTTTGCGACTGATAAGTCTAGGACGAGGCGTCACATCCATATAAGTGACGTAGTTTACCCGTCAACTCAATTGCATTTCTAGTCGCGGAGCCGGAAGCGGTGTTGTCAAACACGCACCACACCGACGCTCCCGATGCGAGAGTAACCAACTGCGCGGCCAGCAAGTCGAGAATCTGATCGGAATAGCTGGAATAGTACCTCCGGGGCGAGCCGTGCATTCTAAAGTATGCAGTGTTTCGATAGCCGCCAATTTCGGTGCCAGGAAGGACACAGGCGGGATCAGCCGCGACTCGCCCGACTCGAAATTCCTTTAGCAACTCGTCCGCCTCGCCATCAAACCAACTGAAATGCCGCGGCTCCCAGACGATGTCTCCCGAATACTGCCCGCGAAGGAGCGATAGAAACGATTCGACGTTGCTGGGCAAGAACTGCAGACTCGGCGGTAGCTGAATGAGAATTGGACCTAGCTTCTCAGACAATAAACTAACCTGCTCAAGAAATATAGACAGGTCAGCGGCGCTGCAATTCAGCTTTGCTTCGTGAGTAATCGCCTTCGGCATCTTAACAGAGAACCGGAAATGGTCAGGCACCGATGCGTACCACCGTTTCCAAGTGCGGTTCATGTGCGAACGGTAGAAGGTCGAGTTGATCTCAACACAGTTAAGTATGTGAGAGTACCGGTCCAAGTGTGCTCCTTGTGAGGAGAAGCGAGGTGCCAACTCTTTGGGAACGGTCCACCCCGCACAACCCACTCGAATAGTACGCTCGGAACGACAGAGGATCCCATTACGCGCAGTATCAGATACGCCGAGGTGACTTGTACTTTTCATTTGTTGCCCCAGCCTTTCGCACCGTCGTTCAGGCGTCCGCGGAGTTCTCGCAGATACCAAACTCCAAATTCCATTCAAACCCGACCCAAACCATCTTTCGCGTGACGCCGCCGGTAGGGCACACTGGCTTTCTGGCTATGTCGCCTCCGTACCGACTTTTGCTTTCCCTTCCAACGCCTAGCGCCGACAGTGTTCCAGATAAGCTTTTTCGTGACTCGCCAGACCTCTACCGTTCTGCTCCGAATCGAGCCGCCGTGCCTTCCAGTTTGCCGAGTAGATCGATGCCATCGAAAACTTCGTCAATACTAAATTCCCGTGCAACGAAGCCGCCCTCGGGACCGCGCGCGAGCATCGATATGGATCATTGAGTAGGCCTCGACACGTCGTCGTTCTGGCGTAGCCCTCATCCGTCACCGTCGCTCAACCGCCGCGCACAGCCCGCCTTCCGTTTTCGATGCACTTTCTGGCTTGTGCTGGCCCTTTTGCTGCGATAATTCGGTACTTCTCGCCAGACAGCTTGTGATAGTTCACGAAGAATTCCTCGAGCTCCTCGAGAAATTGTTTGCCCAGGTCGTCAATATGCTTGATGTCCGACCAACTGTGATTCTCTTTTTCAACCGCCACTACGCGATCGTTTCGCTCCTTGTCTTTCTTGTCGCCCTGCTCGCCCTCGATGATACCGATGACGCGGCACTTCAGAACACAGCCGGTGAACGCCGGTTCATCCATCAGGACCAATACGTCTACTGGGTCTCCATCATCGGCTTTGGTGGAAGGTACAAACCCAAAATCGTAGGGAAAATCCATGCCGGCTGGCAGGACTTTCTTGAGCTCAAAGACCTTTTCCTTCGGGTCAAAGGCGTACTTGTTCCGGCTACCCTTTGGTGTTTCAATCACTACTCTGAGTAGGTCTTTGTCGTTTTGATCCCGAGGCTGCAACCGCGAAGGATCCGCGAGCGCATTTCTGGCAGTTCCGTTCTTACCCATGTGACCCCCTATTCTTCAAAAGCTCTCTCTTGACGCCAATCTCTCCCGATTATTTCCGAAAGAACTTCACTCGTAAATCTCTCCAGATGGTCTTGCGAGCGAACCATATCGCTACCGATATGAGCAGCCACGACGCCGTGGCAACAACTAGAACCGGAGCTACAGGAAGGCGGGACAAACATTTCCAGACAAGTACCGCAAACACCATGAGACCGAGGCTACCCATCGCAGCTCCGGCCGCATCAACCCCCGCTATTTCCCGTGCGCGAACCGTCCCCACCTTTCCAGCCAGTTCTTTTTTCTGTTTTTCATGGCTTTCCAGGAGCGTAGCGGTTGCCGGGAAAATCGCAGGGAACGCTAGAAATAGTCCTCCAATCCCGGGACCATAGTGCTTTGCGATGACTCCAGCAAGCGCGGTAACCAAACCGCCGAAGGCGAAGCGGAGGACATATTCGTACCACTTCGAACGTCCGAGCGCTGCGATATTGATCTCAATCTTCACGACACTAGCTCAGCAACCCATACCACAATCCTAAGGCAGCGCCGAGCCAGAGAATCAACGCCACGCCCGTGACTGGCAATGCAGGCCATTTCTTACGAATCATTAGTCGGCTCACCAACGATGCGTAAATGAAGAATGCGGCCGCCCCCAAAATCATGGAACGGCTTTCGACGGTCGCGTATGTTGTACCGTGCTGCTTGACGGCCAAAGCCAAGGTCGCGAGCGCAACTGAGGGTGCCGCTCCAAACAGGCCGGCGAAACTCTTGGGTTTCAGCACATCTCCAAGGGTCGCAAAGGCTGAGACGACCATTCCGCCCAAGATAACTCGCAAGAGAATTTCCTGCACGACCCCTCCCCTCGTGCGCTACCTTTATTGCCAAGTCGCAAAAACGCCGATCGACACGCCGACCATTACCGCCGTTGCAGCCCAGCCAACGACTCGCAAATACAGCGGAATCGTGAACCTATCCATTACCTTCCTGCTGCTTGCCATGTGCATGATTACAGCCATCAGAGGCGCAGCCAGTAGTCCGTTTAGGACCGCAGCCCAGAACAGGGCCCGTATGGGGTCAATGTGGAAGAAGTTCAACACGATCCCGGCCAGAGTTGCGATGGTGATCGTAAGGTAGAAGCCGGGCGCTTGCGCGGCTTTCTTCTCCAGGCTGGCGGGCCACTTGAGGGATTCTCCGATAGCATAGGCGGCCGAGCCTGCAAGGACCGGTATCGCGAGCAGGCCAGTGCCGATGATCCCGCAGACAAACAGTCCCGCAGCCCATCGTCCGGCGAGCGGCTGCAATGCCTGTGCAGCCTGCGCAGCAGTGGCGACGTCGGTCTGGCCATGAACATGAAGGGTAGCAGCCGTCGTCAGAATGATAAAGAAAGCAACGATATTGGATAACGCCATGCCGAGATAAGTGTCCATCCGGATGCGTCCCAGCTGCGCGGGGGCTTGTCGCGGCGCGCGCTTCAGCGCCTTTTCCCCGCGGTTGCTCTTGACCTCTTCCACCTCTTGCGAAGCCTGCCAAAAGAACAGATATGGACTGATGGTCGTTCCCAGCACCGCAATCAGTCCCGTAAGGTAGTCTTTGTTCCACGATAGTCGCGGGAGGAGCGTTGCATGCAGCACGTCGTACCACGATAGCCGCACGAAGAAAGCAGTGGCCACATATGCAAAGAGCGAGAGCGTTAGCCACTTCAAGTATTTCACGTAGCTTGAGTAGGGCACTAAGATTTGCATCAGCAACGACGCGATTCCGAAGAGCAGAATGTAGATCCATGTCCGCGCCGGCAGTAGCAGTTGGGCGGCAGCACCCATAGCGCCAATATCAGCGCCAAGATTGTAGATATTAGCGATAAGGACCAGAGATACTGTGATACGAAGCAGCCAGGGCGGATAACAGCGACGCAGATTGGCGGCAATTCCGCAGCCGGTCACCCGTCCCACCCGGGCACTTATTTCCTGGATCGCCGCCATCAGTGGGTACGAGAGGGGCATCGTCCACAGCATCCCGTAGCCGAATTGCGCGCCCACTTGGGAATAGGTGGCGATTCCGCTAGGATCGTCATCTGAGGCACCCGTGACTAACCCCGGGCCAAGCGCCCGTAAGAAAGCACGTGCTCTTCCGCCGAGGTCGGACGGTGGTCGACCCTCCGGAGCGCGAGTTTGTCCCCTCCGGGCGTGAAGCGCGAACAACGAAACTTCGACCCTTGCCCGAGATTTGTCGGCTAACGGGCTGCTCATGTTGTATTTGCTGTCACCGTTTGGATTTGTTCACCTGCCAGAAAAAGGGAACAACCCGCATTGCGCCGATTTCTTGTGATCGATCGCAGGTCTACAATGCGGGTTGGCCCCTTCCCGTCACCAACTAAAGACTCTATGCGGCGCGTCCCCGGCGCTTAGGTGTGGGCTGATCCCGCTGATCTTCAGGACCTCCGCTTCCTGCCGCAGCATTGATTTCCTTCGAAAGTTCGGTCAGCTTCTCGTCGGCTTCCTTTTCCTCTTCGAGCGTCTCTCCCAACAGCTCGGCATGTTCTGACTCGCCGAGCAACTCGGCATAGGCAATAACCGCTCCGTAGCCCGCGATTTCATAGTGCTCCACTCGCTGGGCCGCAGAAATAAGAGCTGCGTCCATCAAGGCTCCTTCATATTTTTCTTCCATGACTTCGGCGCCTTCTTGGATGATGCCTTCCATGCCCACGCACTTTTTTCCGCCCGCTCTTGTTTCCAGGGTGCTGAAGATTCGCTCTAGGCGCTGGACTTGCCCTTTGGTCTGTTCTAGGTGATCCTCAAAACCTTTCCGCAATTTTGGGGAAGAGGCCGCCTTCGCCATCTTGGGGATTGCCTTCGTGAGCTGCTTCTCCGCACTGAGTAAGTCCTTGAGTTCGTTTACGTAAAGTTCACTTAAAGAGCTTTTCATGCTCACTTACCTCCTAATTTCGTGTATTTTGTGGTACTTTCACTTCTGCGACGAAACGTTACACTAGCTTCCGCTCTGACCCGGCACAATAAGGTGAAGTGCGTAGCCACCACGGATCTATGCCTCACTTTACTTCTCGTATGGTGGCAGCGTCTGGCGCTGGAAATATTGGGGTCCCGACGACCGGGCCGCATTGACGTTTGGGGCCGGAAGCCATCAGGGTCATCTGAAATTCTTCGCTTCACGATGGCGCTGAAGGCTTCGGAGCGGCGCTTCACGGGAGACCTTATTTGTAGGACTTCGGTCGACGAGGCGGCAGCACCACTCTCTTCGGTTTCAGACTACCCGGTTCGCGAGTAGTGCGTAGGCCGAAATGTCGTCCAGAAGCCGACTCAGTGGGTCTATCGACCGATCGGGTTCACCGGGCTGTTTCAGCTCATTTATTAAGGAAAGAATGGGAAGGCGCTAGGGAGTGTGCCGTATGTACCTGCTTATAATTTCGTCCTAGAGTGGCAATATGAGTTCGGAAGCATCTTTTTCCGGGAGCGATGACAGCGCACATCCGATCGATGGTGGCAATTGCATCAGGCCTAAGGCGGTACGTAAGACACGGCAAAAGGAGAATCATCCATGATAACGATCCTGCTTGTCATACTGGTCCTAGCTTTGGTCGGCGCCCTACCCAGCTGGCCCTACAGTCGTGGCTGGGGCTACTACCCGAGCGGGGGTCTCGGGCTCATCGCGCTGATCCTGGTCATTTTGTTGCTGATGGGTCGTGCGTAATCGGCCGAATTGCGCGGCGGTGAGTTGAGGTGTCCCGGCGGGAGAATGACTTCAGCCCAATCGACGCACGGTTCCTCCGAAAGCCTTCGTTGACTTTGAAAGGCCGGCTATAACGAACGCACCAACAAGTATCGTTCGTGAAAATGTCGCACAGGTTCACAAGGAGACATGACGATGAAACCACTCGCTCTAAATGCAGTTCGGATCCTGGTGTCGGCAGTGTTATTGGTTCCAGGCTCGCAGGGAATCTGGGCCCAGCAGCCACCTTCGGCCAGCGACAGTGCGCAGGCGCCCGCAGCCGACAACACGAAGATGAATCAGCAAGATAGCAATCGCAATAGCACGGCCGAGCAGCAGAAAGAGAATGCGTCAGATCGCGAACTTACGCAGAATGTTCGCAAGGCAATCATGCAGGACAAGTCTCTCTCGACGTACGCCCACAACGTGAAAGTTATTTCGCAGAATGGCACCGTCACCCTGAAGGGACCGGTGCATTCAGAAGACGAGAAGCAGGCGATCGAAGCCAAGGCGGCTGAAGTGGCCGGCAAAGATAAGGTCGTTAACGACCTGACCGTCGTTCCGAACCAGAAGTAGGTTCTTAACGCTTAATTGAACGAACAACAAACAAGGAGACGTCTTATGGCGGGTAAAAATACAGCTGTTTTTGGCATCTATCCCACGTACTCTGACGTGGAAAACGGAGTCGATGCGCTGAAGGCAGCGGGCTTCCGAAATACTGATATTTCGGTCCTGTTTCCGGAAAATGTCGGGTCCAAAGACTTCGCCCACAAGAAGAACACCAAGGCGCCGGAAGGTGCCACTGCCGGCGCTGGAACAGGCGTTGTGTTGGGAGGCGCCTTGGGCTGGCTGGCTGGCATCGGAGCCTTGGCAATTCCCGGGCTTGGGCCATTCATTGCCGCCGGACCGATCATGGCTGCTCTCGCAGGTGCTGGAATCGGCAGCGCGGTGGGAGGACTAACAGGTGCCTTGATTGGCATGGGAATCCCGGAGTATGAGGCCAAACGCTACGAAGGCCGCGTGAAAGACGGTGGGATCCTGATCTCTGTGCACTCCGACAGCTCCGAGTGGACGAAGCGGGCCAAGGAGATTCTGGAGCGCACCGGTGCTCAAGACATTTCATCAACCGGTGAATCGAGCGCAGACTTTGCAAAAAGCGACCGGCCGCTGCCTCGCACTGGAACCGTCGGCTAAGAAGTATTTGTCTCGTAGCGTTACTTCGGCACGTTAGTACGAGGGTCGACGGTAAATAGCCCGCTGCTGAATGCCCTATAGTCACAGGCTTGCAAGTAACGCTACGGTTGATATTTGAGCACAGTAGAATTTTGGCGGGAGTCGTGCTCCCCGAAGGACTCCTTATGCACCAATCAACGGTCTCGGCCTCCCTCGACGCGCAGATTCCGGTAGCTGACGTGACAGGTAAGAACGAAGCATACTCGGCCGGCATTTCATGGGCGGCCGTCATCGGCGGGGCCGTAGTCTCTGCCGCGTTATCGCTAATCCTGCTTGCACTCGGTACTGGCCTCGGTTTTTCCTCGGTGTCCCCTTGGTCGAACCTGGGGGCTTCAGCTTCCGCGATCGGAAAAGCTGCCATCCTGTGGCTGATTTTGACACAGATCATGGCGTCCGCAATGGGTGGATATTTGGCCGGCCGTTTGCGCACCAAGTGGGTTCATGTTCACACGGATGAAGTGTACTTCCGTGATACAGCGCACGGACTGCTGGTGTGGGCGGTAGGTCTTGTAGTCACAGCCGGCTTTTTGGCTTCCGCAGCCACTTCGATTGCGGGCGGAGCGGCCCAGCCGCTAGACAGTCAGACGGCAGCGGCCACCGGGACCGACACATCGATACTCAACCTCAACGGCTATATTGCCGACTCTTTGTTCCGTGGCAGTAGTTCGTCCTCGGGCAGCAGCTCTACCGCTGAGCGAGGCGAAGTGGGGCGTATTCTTGCTCATGGGCTTCGGCAAGGGGGACTGCCCTCGTCGGATAGGGTGTATTTGGTTCAACTGGTGTCGGAGAGGACGGGACTCAACCAAGTCGACGCTGAGAAGCGCGTATCCGACGTTTTTGAAGAAGCTCAGCAATCTGCAGAACGAGCGCGAAAGGCGCTCGCACATTTGTCATTATGGCTCTTTGTAGCCCTGTTAAGTGGAGCGTTCTGCGCGAGCTATGCTGGGACCATCGGAGGCAAACAACGCGACCATGTTCCGGTTTAGGCGTACCGGAAGTTTAGCCGTAAAGCATTAACGTCATCACAAAGGAGTTCGCCATGCGTTCGATCATACTTTTACTTCTCGGGGTCCCCATTCCGATTGTCATTTTAATCGCGCTGTTTAGCCACTGATCCCACCTGGGCCCGATACGAATTTGACGCCTATGAATGCTCCCCGCACTCTATTACCTAGTACGGATTCTACCCCTGCCTCGCGGCTCTTGACCTTAGCTGGCATTGTGGTGGTGATTGCGGGGCTGTACTTTGGTCGTCAGGTACTCGTTCCGCTTGCCCTGGCTTTGATCTTCGCTTTTTTGCTCGCCCCTGGTGTTGACCTTGTAGAGAAATGCCGCCTAGGTAGGGCTCCGTCCGTTCTAGCAGTTTTCACGCTTTCCTTTGCGCTTCTTGCAGGTGTCGGCTGGGGAGTGGCCGTGCAGCTGGTGCAAATCATGGTTCACCTCCCGGACTACAGAGCAAACATCCACGACAAGATCATAGCTATAAGGGCCCCAGCGACCGGCGATTTGGGGAAGGCGACGGACACAGTTAACGATCTCAGCAAGGAACTGTCCGCTGCGCCGGATCCGGCCGGGAGCAAGAAGCTAGACAAAAAGGGAGCACGAGAACCTATTGCGGTAGAAGTTGCCTCTCGTCCTCGCAACACAAGCGAGTATCTCCGAGATCTTATGGGCCCCTTTACCGGTGTGCTCGAAACTGCCGCCATGGCCGTAATCTTTACGCTCTTTATTCTCCTAAAGCGCGAGGATCTTCGGAACCGTTTGCTTCGTCTTGCGGGAAGCAATCAATTGAACACTATGACGCAGGCATTGGATAACGCTTCCAATCGCCTCCGTCGTTATTTGTTGCTGCAGTTCGCTGTGAATGTTGGTTACGGGCTGGTGCTTGGAGCTGGCATCTATGCCATTGGAATTCCTCACGCCCTTGTTTGGGGCGTCTTGGCCGCCCTGTTTCGCTTCGTTCCTTATGTCGGTGCCCCCATCGCTGCTGTATTACCAATAGCTATGGCGATGGCGGTTTTCCCGGGCTGGAGCCAAGCTGTCGTGACTCTTGCATTATTTGTTTGCTTGGAAATCACGGTTGCAAACGTAATAGAACCCTGGCTGTACGGGGCTCACACTGGAATATCGTCTCTCGCAATACTAGTCGCTGCAATTTTCTGGAGCCTCCTTTGGGGGCCAGTCGGGCTCATCTTATCTACGCCTTTGACTATATGTCTCGTACTAATCGGAAGATATATTCCACAGCTATCTTTTCTAGAAATTCTATTGGGCGATGAATCTGCACTCTCTCCCGAAGCTCACTACTATCAGCGTCTGTTGGCGTTTGACGATGATGAGGCGAGGGAAATCGCCGACAATTTTCTGAAAGACAATTCGCTGGGAAGTCTTTATGGGTCCGTTTTGGTTCCGGCTCTCGGTCTAGCCGAACAAGACCGACACACGAACGCTCTGGATGAAACCAGAATACGATTCATATTCCAGAGCACAAGGGATCTGATCGATGAACTGTACCAGCATCCTCGACATCCGGCCCTCGAAGACGAGACGCCTTCAGTTCCGGAAGCCCGGGCAGCACCGATTGGAGCGTCGATCGTCTGCATTCCAGCCAGGGATGAAGCTGACGAGATCGTTGGGACTATGTTTGTACAGCTCCTTCAGATTGCCGGACATGACGCACATGCGCTTCACGTCGATTCATTCCCGAGGATGCTGGAAGAGGTCGCACTTTTACACCCTGCCGTGATTTGCGTTTCTGCGTTGCCTCCCTATGCTGCGACACATGCGAAAACTTTGTGCAACCGGTTACGAACTTCTTACCCCCAAACAAAGGTGATCTTGGGCCTTTGGGAGTTTTCGGGCGGTATCGCAAAAGCTCAAGACAAGGTCGGAACAAATTGCGCCGATGCGATCGGAACGTCACTAGAGCAGCTCGTGTCTCTGGTGGGAGAGCCCCGCTTCCTGTCTCCGCCCTTGGTATCCCGTTAGTTGAGTAGGTGCCGTTGTTTGTTACAAGAGGTCATTTCTTACCGGAACCAGCTGGAGGGCACATCCGGAACCACCCTAAACCGGAAGACTATGTCTGATACCCGTTCACTTGCGCATTCTGGTACGGCGTTCTCGCTCAAGAAGACTCGGCGTGGGGCCGTAAGGGCAATGCTGTATGTCGATCGGAAGAGATCTGAGTTACTGTCATCTGTGCCTGTCGGCGGCCTCGTCCTCCGCTGTCATCCAATTTGGACCGTAAGAAACCGTTATGTGTGCAGTGCGAATCCTCATCGTTGACGATCGTGACTTCGTGCGAAAAAGTATTCATAGGCTATTATTATCTGCACGAGTCGATTTGTCGGTTTGTGGCGAAGCTGAGGACGGCATCCAAGCGGTGGAAAGCGCAAACCGGCTGCGCCCGGACATTGTACTAATGGATGTTTCAATGCCGGGGATGGACGGAATACAAGCGACCAAAATCATACGCCAAGAAATTCCGGAGTCTCAAATCGTTATAGTCAGTCAGAATGAGCGTATGATGGTCGCTCGTCAAGCATACGAGGCAGGCGCCGCAGCCTTCGTTGGCAAGAGCGATCTTGCGGAGGAGTTGATTCCGACGCTGGACAGATTATCTGGCCATCAAAAGACGGCACGACCGGGCGACGACATGAGAGAGTACCCCGAATCTCGAGTGTACGATCCTACGGACAGTTCCGATGGCGATGCCTCAGTTCCGGTGGAATCGATCCTTTGTACCGAGGAGTTGGATCGTCGTCCAGCGCGTGTCGCCAATTACGAAAATGAGAACCGGAAGCTCGTTGCGCTGGCCCAAGCACTGGCAGACTCTCCGCAGACAATTCTTCAGACTCTGTCCGATACCCTACTAGACATTTGTCAGGCCGGATCGGCGGGCGTCAGCCTGCTGACGACAGAAGATGACGGAAAGAGGTTCTACTGGCCGGCGATCGCCGGCAGCTGGAAAGCGCACATCGGTGGAGGTACACCTCGCGATTTCGGACCTTGCGGAGATGTGCTCGATCATAATACTCCGCTACTATTCAGCCATGTGGAGCGGCGGTACACCTATTTCAAACCTGTTCTGCCTCCGGTCGAGGAAGCGCTGCTAGTCCCGTTTTACGTTGGAGGCAAAGCTGTAGGCACGATCTGGGCAGTCGCGCACGATGACCATCGCAAGTTCGACGCTGAAGACTTGCGGATTATGAGTTCCCTTGGGAGATTCGCCTCTTCTGCATATCAAGTTTTGTTATCGCTCGACGCCCTCGAGTCAGAAGGAGCTGAACGAAAAAAAGCTGAACGAGCAAGCGGTTTATTGGCTGCTATTGTGAGCTCTTCAGACGATGCCATAATCAGCAAAGGCCTAGATGGCATTATCACTAGCTGGAACGATGCTGCAGAGCGATTGTTCGGATATACGGCTGAAGAAGCTGTCGGCCAGCCGATCATGCTGATAATCCCCGCGGATCGGCGAGACGAAGAAGCGAAAATTTTGGCGCGGCTCAGAAAAGGAGAGCGTATCGATCATTTTGAGACGCTGCGCTTGAGGAAAGACGGCAGCCTGATCGAACTCTCGCTTACGATTTCGCCGGTGAAGGATACAGACGGCCACATCGTCGGCGCGTCCAAGGTGGCCCGGGACATCAGCCGTGCAAAGCAGGTTGAACGAGCGTTGCGCGAAAGCGAGGACAGTTTGCGTGCCCTGTCCGAGGGCCTTGAGATTCAAGTGCGCGCCCGAACTCAGGAACTGGAGCAACGCAACGCGGAAATCTTGCAGCAGGCCGAACAGCTAAGGGAACTATCAAACCGTCTATTGAAAACCCAGGACGATGAACAACGACATATCGCGCGCGAGTTGCACGACAGCGCCGGTCAAATCATAACGGCCTTGGGAATGAATGTCGCTGGTCTCAATCGGTACGTAGGTACAAATCCGTTGCTTTTCGAGACCTTGGGAGAAACCCAGAGTCTCGTGCAACAGCTAAGTCGAGAGATCCGCACCACATCTTATTTGTTGCATCCTCCTCTGCTGGATGAAAGCGGTTTGTCGGAGGCGATTCGGTGGTACATGCAAGGTCTCGTGGAACGTAGTGGCTTGGCGATTGATCTCGATATTCCTGACGATTTCGGGAGGCTCCCCCAAGACCTTGAGTTAGCAGTGTTTCGCATCGTGCAGGAAGCTCTGACGAACATCCATCGCCATTCCTGCAGCAAGACCGCGACAATTCGTCTTTCCCACACTGGCGATAGTGTTTTACTGGAAATCCAGGATCATGGTCAGGGGATTTCGCCTGAGAAGCTTGCTGCGATCAAAGCACAGCGCACCGGCGTAGGAATCGCAGGTATGCGTGAGCGCGTCCGCCAGTGCAAGGGTAAAATGGATATTCGATCGGACAGCACGGGAGCTACGATCTCCGTTGCTCTCCCCGTCGCTATGGTTCCTTCGCCTTAATCAGAGGCTATATCACAGTAATCTGGCGCCGCCGGTTCGACCCTCGGCAGCTCCGACCAAGATCGAAGATGCGAATATTGATTGCCGACGATAGCGACCTCGTTCGTCGGGGCGTGATTGATATTTTGTCGGAAGAGAACGAATGGAACGTTTGCGGGGAGGCCACGAATGGGTCGGAGACGCTTCAAAAGGCACGTGAACTGGAACCTGACCTCATTCTCCTCGATGTCAGCATGCCGGATATCAGCGGATTGGAGATAGCCCGCCGTCTGCGGCTCGAAGTGCCCAAGGCGAAGATCCTGGTGGTCAGCCAACACGATCCGGCTCAGTTGCTGCCCCTCGTCATTGAGGCTGGAGGAGACGGTTGCCTCGACAAGGGCTGTCTCGGCACGGACTTGTTGGCGACCATCAAGGGGTTGCGACCACACTAATGGCTCCTCCCGCCAGGTGGGCAACGTCAGCGAGCAGTGCCCAAAGCCTTCTGATCGTTTGCATGACCTAACACCATTTGTGGGGATTGTTGAGCCTGGTAGACCCTCGGTACAAAATTCTGCCGAATATGTGGATAAGTGCGTTTCGTAAGCTAACTACGGCCAACACCGGATTCGCGGGTTGCAAGAGATCCACTACGATCGCGCTGAATGCCGCATCGTGGGGAGAAATATCCATGAAACACATGCAGCGAATCGCAATCGAGACCACCGTAGTGGCGGAATTAACTTGGTGCGGACCAGCAGTATTGGCCCAAAGTTCAACTCCCGTTTCGACGAGCCGCACCAGTCGGACTCCTTCCACCACCACCCCGAATCCCAGTCGATCGAATCCCGACCAGAAGAATCCAGAACAGCCAGCCTGTGCCGACAAAGACTCTGGTGACATTGACCCCGGCGTTACTTGCCGATTTGGTAGGCCCGAATTTAACCATGCCGGACCAATCGACAATATCCACGGCCCCGTCCGGCAAAAACCCGAACACAGAAAAGAAGTCCGGGCCACTAATTCGAAGCGAACAAATTCGGGACCGAATCCGCTTCCGTAAACCACGCCACCGCCGGACCAAAGGGCGGGCGTGGAATGAGAGACATGGAGCAAAAATGGAACCTACGAAAAAAGGTCGAGTTCGATATGCCGTTGTCGGTCTGGGATATATTTCGCAGATTGCCGTTCTCCCGGCATTTGCTCACGCTCGTGCCAACTCGCGATTGACAGCGTTAGTGTCGGGCGATCCCTCAAAACTGAAGGCCATGGCGAAGAAGTATGGCGTGAAGCTGAAGTACTCCTACGAACGGTACGCCGACTGCCTTGCTAGCGGTGAGATCGACGCCGTTTACATAGCGCTTCCCAATAATATGCACCGTGCTTACACAGAAGCGGCGGCACGGGCCGGTGTGCATGTATTGTGCGAAAAACCCATGGCCATGAACGAGTCCGAATGCGAGGCCATGATTGCCGAAGTGGAAAGAGCGCGAGTTAAGTTGATGATTGCATACCGACTGCACTTCGAACGCGGGAATTTGCAAGCGGTGGAGTGGGTCAATTCCGGAAAGATCGGCGAACCGAGAATCTTTAGTTCAATCTTTTCCCAACAGGTGAAAGAGGGGAATTCCCGGCTGAAGGCGGACATAGGCGGCGGCCCCATTTACGACATGGGCGTTTACTGTATCAATGCTGCTCGCTACTTGTTTCGGGCCGAACCCGTAGAGGTAATGGCTTGGAACACCGGTCATGAGAGCAAGCGATTTCTCGAAGTGCCGGCGACTACGACGGTCGTGATGCGCTTTCCGGAGGAAACGATTGCTTCATTTACGTGCAGTTTCGGTATAACGGACCGGTCAACTTTCGAAGTCGTTGGAACTAAGGGTGTCGTCAAGATGGATCCGGCATACGAAATGGTCGAGACGCTCAAGGTCGAAATGACAGTGGGCAAAGAGACTGCCAAACGATCGTTTCCGAAGCGCGATCAATTTGCGCCAGAGCTTATGTACTTCTCCGATTGCATTCTGAATGACAGGGAACCTGAGCCATCGGGCCACGAAGGAATGGCTGACGTACGAATTATTGAAGCGATTCTGGAGTCGGCAGAAGGCAACCGGCCGGTAGCTGTGAAGCAGACGAACATTACCACACGGCCGCACATGAAACAAGAGATTGCCAAGCCTGCAGTGTCCAGGCCGCGACTCGTGAAAGCGGAACCACCGGCTGCTTAATACCGGCAGCCGCGAACAAGGGGAGAACAAATGCCAGCTAAGAAAAAGAGTTCAGGAATACGGAAGTACGGAAAGGCGGCCGGCAAGAGCGTTAAGAGTGCCATGGAACGGCGCAAGAAGGGCACATTGAAGTCGGGCAAAGGCGGGAGGGGCGGTGCCGTGAAAAGCCGCAAACAGGCCATCGCTATCGGCCTTTCCGAAGCGCGCAAAAAAGGTGCGAAGATACCGAAGAAGAAGTCGAGTTCGTAGTACACACGGCTGAGCGTCGCTTCAGCCGTAATTACTTTTAGCTTACACAACCTGTGGATCGTCAAGACTCTGCGCGTGCGCAGAATCGGGAGCTTGAGGGCACGATGTTCAGTAAGAACCAAGGTCACTCGCGAGGTGCACGCGTGCCGGTACGACCTGCACAGGTGTCTCCGTGATTCCTCTCAGGCCAAGCAATAGAATCTGGTTCGGGACCAGGGGTCGGAGGTTCAAATCCTCTCCCCGACCATTTAATTCCAACAACTTACGAAGGACAGCGACAGCTCAGAACCAAGCCATCTGGTTTTGAATCAGGCGCTCTGGCCCTTCGGCCCGCATAAATAGTGGATTGCGCGCTCTTGGAGCAGTGCAAGACCGTCTACAAAGCTAGTTTGATACCCGCACGCCGCGCCAGTATCGATCCCATGCAGGCGTTGACGATGGAATAGTGTTCAACGCGTCGTCCGCTCCAGCAGAGAGATTGTCGCCAAAGCCCGAGCGAGCGATCTGTGATCGCGGTCACGGCTCTTGCGGGCGAGCAAAAGGGGCCACTTCTCCCCCGAAACGGCCCCACCCGGATCACACTCCCGACGTGGCGCATGCGAAACAGGCGGGATCAGTATAGCTGAGCTTACCGGAATCGCAGTACTACTTACGACCGACGAATCTCGGGAACCGCACAATTACCCTCGACGCAATCGGGAGTTTAGCAGCAGGTCATAGTCCCTTTTGGCCTTGACCTGTAGATAACAATTGCGTTCGCGTTTTCCTAGTTGGCATGGCACGACTTCACGCCTTTCGCATCGGCGTTCAAGCCCTGTGGATTCAAACTGCACACCTGCCGACGGCCATCATTCGTTGACTATCGAGGACCCCATCGTCAAGATGAAGCCAGCGGAAGACCCAGGCGTCTCCCGAATGATCGACTGACAGTGTCGCATTTTCCTATCTTGATCCATTGGAAATTGAGCCGGCATCAACTTCTCCGTTGCCGCAGCCGAAAAAGCGCTGACCAAGGCGCGAGCGCCGGAGTGACACTCTAGGTTGCGTGGGGGGATAAGAAATTATTCTGGGTCCGCGATGATCGATCTAATGCTCACAAGGGAAGAGAGCGGCCGTATGTTTTTCCGCAACAGCTAACTTTGTTGGCAGTGATACTTGGCGACCAGTGGAGTCTGCTCGTCATCCGCGACATCATTTTCATGAACCGAAGGCATTTTCGCGAGCTGCTGACCAAGTCTGTGGGGATTGCGTCGAATATTCTGGCCGGTCGCCTTCAAAGGCTTGTCCAGCAACGGATCATCGTCAAGTCTCAGGACCCCAGCCATAAACAGAAAGCCATTTACAGTCTCACCGAAAGAGGCATCGAATTGCTCCCTCTTCTGATGGAGATGGTTGCGTGGGGGCACAAGTTCTTTGCCGGCCTCCAGGCTGAGGGGTCTCGCTCAGGTCCTGGAAGAAGGAGGGCCGAAGCTGAGGGCAGAACTTATGTCTGAACTTCGCGAAACGCATCTTCCGAAGTCAGGCGCCAAGAAAAAGATCCGCTCTCGGACGAAATCTACTCGTATCTCCGCAATGCAGAAGCTTCAGGCAGCCTACGAAACGGAACTCGCCAGGAGATGAGAGTTGCGATTCACCAGCACCAGATAAGGATCGCAGGAAGCGCTTGGAGCAAGGGGCAGACATGGCAAATAAGCGTGCGAACGGGAGCACCCTTCCCGTGATCGTAGCTCGCACCATTTTCGTCTCCGGCTCCCCTGAACGGGGGTCACCATGCGCCAACGTAATCGTCTCCTTTTCCCTATGCCGAGGTCCATTAGTCATGCATCGCGACCAGATCAATTACTGCATTCTTGCTAGTCTCGTTGGCATTCGCGATGAACACGCTCACGGAGCTGGCGTTCTTTAGGGATAGGTTCACGAATTGAAGCTGAATTCCAACGTTTATCTGCAGGTCCTCGACGGAGCCGACCACCGTGTAGTTCGCATCAGGGAAAGGGGAGGGCCAGTTTATTTGGAAGAAGCCACCACCAGAATCCACGCTAACGAGGGTTCGAAGATGTTTCAGCCCTCCCCCGTTAGAACTTACTCCCCCACCAAGGAGAAGGCCGTCGGTGACCGTCACATTGCCATCAAAGAAGCCGGCTAATCCGCCCGGGTTAAGGCCGGATACTCCGGACGAACTAGGAGTATGGGATACGCCCCGCACGCCTTCTCCCGCCTGGCTTTCGCCAAACACACCTATACCCGATTTGCTTTCACCGACGACGCCCGTACCAGCGTCGCACGTCCCAAAGACACCATTCCCCCGACAGCGTCGCAAACGCCGACGACCCCGCCGTGGTTGGGGTTGTGGCTGATGCCACGTATCCCCTCGGCGAGCTGGCTTTCGCCGATGACGCCGTTGCCTGCGTCAGTATTGTGACCGTAAACCGCAACCAGAGGGGTATTGGAATCGCCTTCCAAAGGGGGTCCCATTCTTTACCTCCAAGTACTAGAGTTCTGTACTACGACGAAGTCTGCCTATACAGTGGGATCTTATCGGAGTTTGGGCACAGATTTGGTTAGAAAGAGGGCAGTATCCCATCAACTTCTCACTCGCAACCGCATAAGTTCCGAATCACCGCCGGTCCCCGCCCAAAAAAGTTTGGGTTTCCCCAAAGACGAGTTCTTGATAGGTTCCGTATTGCCGACCTCCATGTAAGTCAAAGTCAAGAAGAAAACGCAAGGTCTCTGGGCGCGCTCGGGAGAGCGTGCGTTGGGTTGATCGGGATTCAGGGTTGCGCACGAGTGCCTCACGGCGGATGGTCCCCGCATCCGATGCAGGACCGGACATCCATTTGCTGTCTCGGGCTCGCGAGAGCCGTCACAGATGATTGAGTTTGTGTTCTCTGCCAGTCCCGAAACAATTCGTAATGAGCCTCCGGAGTATTGCCCCTTCGCCCAGTCGGCAAACGGCGGGACCTGGCAGACTGCGCGTTCATGTATCCCGATGTTTTTGCTTTTCCACTAACAGGAAAAGGTTCTTACGCAGCCGCTGTTCGGCTGAACTCTTCGGCAGGCACGAAATCCTGCTTTCTGCGCTCGACCGCGAGCATGTAGCTGACCATTTTTCTGGCAACGGCTAGCGTAGCGCGGTTCGGATTACCTCGTTCCAGTTCTCTGACCCGGACCACGGCCAGCTCGGGTGACTCCCGCGGGGCCAGTTTGGCCGCCTCGATCAGCACGCGCTGGATATGCTTGTTCCGCTGCTTAGAGATCGGCATTCGCATCACCTTGTCAGCTGAGCTCTTTTCATCTCCGCAGAGCCCACAGTAACTGATAGCCTGCTTGATCGATGAGAACCGGGTGAAATCGCCGATCTCAAGTGCCCAGGTCAGCGCCGTGATCGGACCCACGCCCGGCACCGTCCGCAACCTCCGCAGCCGTTCCTTCAGCAGTGGATCTCGTTGCAGCGAACGGAGCAGGGCGTAATCGAGCTTTTGCGACCGGCTGATTAGCTCGCGGCTCAGCTTCAGCAGCGGCCGTATGCTCTCGTGCACGTCTTCGTTGTCTGTCATCAGCTCCGCGAAGTAGCCCACCTTGTGCAGTCGCTGCTTGTTGTAGCTGACCCCGGTCTCCATCAGCAGGCCGGACACGCGGTTCTTTATCTGCACCATCTGCTTGATTACAAGGCTGCGATAGCGAAGCGTGCGGCGCCGGTCACGGATCTCGGTCGTTGCCATGTGGCACTCGGGCAGGAAATCGCACCGCAAGCAATCGGCGATCTTGCCGGCATCGATTCTGTCGTTCTTCTTCTTGGCCGCAGCAATCGCGCGCAACATCAGAGGATGCGCTACCTTCACCTTCTCGGCATGCGGAAGCAGGTGATCGTAAATCCACCCAGTAAAGATCGTCGCTTCCATGGCGATGGTTCGGGGCTGAGGCATGGTTCGGATCCACTCATCCAGCTCTCGGCGGGTCGATCCAATCTTGCCTTCCTGATACACACGACCGGCCGCGTCCTTCACGCAGTAGCTGATCGTCTTCTTGTGTACATCGAGTCCGATGAAGTACATAGTCTCTGAGCAGCCTCCGAAGTGTTTTCTGAATCAGCTTGGGGCTGAGTTCAGCTTCTTGTAACACCTCGCGCTCCTTCTGGACTTAGCATTCAAACAATCCGCGCGTCAAGTCATGTGAAGCGCGGCTATCGGAACCTATTTGGTATCAGGGCCGGTTTTCAGATGAGAGTTCGGCTTGCTCTATCCTGTCGTTGGGGATTGTCGAAGCTTTTGATCTTTGCTCTCTGTATTGTGTCTGCGTTTGACTGTCTGAACCCGCAGAAGCCTGTATGGCAGACATCGCCCGGACATAACGCAAGTGCCGATATGGCCGGGGAGAATGCCTGATCCAGTCGGTTGCGGAGCCGGAGTTCGCTGAGACGACGGCGAAGCCGTGGATGGCTACCGGCAGGCCGCCATGGCGTCGAATTGAAATATCAAGAGGTCCATCCGCGCGGATCTAGGCCGGCAGCGCCTCGATGATGTTCAAACCGCACGAAGTCGAGATCACTAGATTGAGGTTGAAACCAGCTTGACCCAACAGGCGGCGATATTCCTCCACGGTGCGTTCCTTCCCTCCGGTCATGAGCATCATGACTACATCCGCGAACTTTCCAGGAGAGGGAGCATTTCCTTCGGCTAGATCCCACTCGACAAGCAAGACGGCGCCGTCTTTGGGAACCGCACGTCGGCAATTGGCCAGGATGTTATGAGCGCGCTCATCGTCCCAGTCGTGGATCACGTGTTTCATAAGGTAGGCCCGGCAGCCGGGAGGCACTTCGAGGAAGAAATCACAGGGCTGCATAGCGCTGCGCGAGGCGAGTTCACCGCCGAGAAAGCCACGATACGTGGCTCGCTCAATCGTGTGGGGCAGGTCGGCCAGCACGCCGCGCAGTCCTGGATGCGCCTTCAGAATTGCGGCCAGCAGAATGCCGTTTCCGCCTCCCACGTCCATGAGGCTTCCCCATTTGCCGAAATCGTAGGCACCAGCCACGACCGGGCCAACCAGTGCGGACATACCTGTCATCGCGTCGTCGAAGAGTCGAGCGGTCTCGGGATCTGTCTTTAAGTATTCGAAGGCTTCCATCCCAAACAGCTTGGCTCTGGCCGGGAGTCCAGTCTCGATGCTGTACAGAATTTCCGCAAACGGTCCGAAAAGGAACTCGCTCCCTCGGAAAATGAGAATGGAGCGGACCGAACCGGGCACACCAGTGCGCAGAAAGTAAGAGAGTTCGGTGTTGGCAAATGTTCGAGGAGACTGTTCCTCGAACACACTTTGGCTGGTCAGGAGACGCAGGAGGCGATACAGCGCCGATTCGTTCACATTGAGGTTACCGGCCAGGTCGGAGGAGGTCTGTGCGCCATCTTTCAGGAGATCGGCGACCCCCAGCTTGGCTGCAGCGTACAGAGCCTGGTGGATCGGCAGACCGTTCGTCATGGCCAAGAGCTGCAAGGCCATTGCAGTTGACGAGGTTCGCGGTGACATAGTTTCCCTCTCTCACTTAGTGGGCAGAATATGACCCAAGTGGCGCTATTCTCTGCTGTCGCTCAAGTCTGCCCCACGCGATACCGGTACGGTCCCAGAGTGACTATCAGCAGCGTTGCCAGGACCGCCGCGCAGAAGAATCCGATTAGCGGTACGAAGTAGGACCCTGTCTTATCGAAACCGAAACCCATAAGATAAGCTCCCAATCCACCAGACACGCCAAAGACGGCCCATATCCATCCGAAAATCGCTCCATAGGAACGCAGCCCGAAGTAGCGGCTCGTCAAATAAGCAATAATGTCGACCTCTGCCCCTATACCGAGACCGACCAGCACGGCGGCGATGCACGCAGACCAGATCGCGTGGCCCAACCCCAGGAACAAAATCCCGATCGCCACTGCAGCGAAAAGCAATGCCGCGACACGAGGTGCGAAAAACTGGTCCAGCAGGTAACCACAACCTACACGTCCTATGAACAGCCCAACGCCGAAGAGCGAGCTGGCGAACGCCGCCAGCTGAGCCGAACCGCCCCGGTCGGTCAGGATCGCAGGCAAGTGAATGAAACACGCGTGCACGCTCGCAGTCACTAGAAAAAGGCTGCACACCATGGTCCACAATTCGCGCGTGCGGATGGCCTCGCGCAGACCTAGCCCAACATCGTTTGCGACGATTGGCATGGAGACGGGGGTCTCGCCAGCCCCATCCGGCAGCAGACCCATATTTTCGGGCCGTTCCTTCAAAAATGCGGCAACCACTGGCAGGGGTATCATCAAAACCGAGAAACCGAAGACAGTGTACGCGAGGCGCCAGCTGAGCGTTACGATCAACCACTGCGATACCGAAGGAATGACGATGGCGCCTAACCCCATCCCAAGCATCATGACGCTGATGGCCAGTCCTCTATGCCGATCAAACCAGTGCGAGATTACATCCGTGTATGGCATCGCCCCGGCGCCACCAGAGACGACCCCCAAGGCAAAGTAGAATACGTACAGTTGCCATATCACCCCTGACAAGAAACGGCTGGAAATCAGAATCAAACCGAACACAGCCGTGAACGGGAGCAGAACCTTTCGCGGGCCGTAGTGGTCGACCAATCTCCCAGCCAGCGGGATAAACAGCGCCGCCGTCAAGTTGTGAATTGTGAATGCGAGCGAAATGTTGGCGCGTCCGACACGAAATTCCTGTCCAATCGCCCTCGCAAAGAAACCGAAGGAAAAGACGATGATTGTGGCGGTGTTGAGAAGGAGCCCGAGGGCTGCCGTTAAGGCAACCCACCAGCCATAAAACACCTTAAGCCGTGCGTTTCTCATTTCAGATACCAATAAAAGAAGCGCTGAGTGTGTGTTGGAGGCATCATTCTCTCCTAACGCCTCAAGAGTCTTCGGACGGCCATATCGTCGAAGAATTCTAGTTCACGCCTCGGGTTCTCTTTGGTCCGGGTCATCATCGCTAGCCCCTGGTTAAATTTACGGTAACTCGAAGAACCTGAGCCCGAAGGGGTCACTTCGGAGTTCCAACTGGAGGAACCGGGGGGCCACTGGTCAACGTATTCTGGACTGCTGCAATCAGCCATGATTCGCCTTGCTTCGTCAGCACAAACATAGGAAACGAGGTTCTCATTTCTTTGCCTCCGTGCTCAGTCCGCTTGGTAGCGACGCGTGCAACTGCGATGTCCGGGCGGAGAAACCGAATGGCGACAGATGTCACGTCCAGGTGACTGGTATGGAAGTCGCCCGTAAACATTCCTGCATGGTAGGTCACGATCTCATCGCGGCCCTTCAAATATTTACCCGTAATTACGACAAAGTCGGCGTCCTCCGTAAACAATGCGGCGAAGGACTTGGCGTCGCCCCGATTAATAGCCTCTACGAAGTTCGCAACAACCTTCCGAACCGCTTGTTCTTCGGATTTCTCTTGAGCGTCCAGGAAAGTCGCAAAGGCCAATAGAGCGAGGCAAGCCAGAGCTAGCGGAATTGATTTCATTGTTCTCATTCCTCTCCGGGAATGCCTTACTGCAACTTCGCATACTCCAACTTGGCTTGTTTAAGGACGGGGATGTCAGGGTCCGCATCTTTCCAGAGTTCAAGAAACTCCAGGTAGGCGTGGCGAGCCTTGGTCTTGTCTCCTGCGAGCACGTAGGCGCGGCCAAGTTGCAGCCGTGCCAAGGCACCCAAAGGGGAATTCACTGCGATGCCACGGTGGTCCAGGAATTTCTGGAACTCCGCTGCTGCTTCCGCGCCCTGATGTAGCGACAAATATGCCTGGCCGCGAACATACGCCGGATAAAGCGAGCCGCCAACCTCGAACTGCGGGGTGGGTGTTCCCAATTCGTACTGCGACGCGGTTCGTAATCGTTCGAGCGCTTTCGCCGGATTGTTGCGGCCAATCTCGATCGAGGCGTCGATAGCCGGCAGCCAGTAGCGGTTGATCATGGTGTCGAGCGGAAAGCGGTGGGCCAGATCGTCAGCGATTTTCCTTGCTTGCCCGGCGTCGCCGGTTCGTGCCAACGCCAGGGCAGCAAGAATCTGCACATCACGGGTTGCGGCGGTGTCCAGCGCGGAGACAGTCTCCTGGCGGGCACGCGCGGTGTTTCCAAACTCAGCCTCGCGCAGCGCAGCGTTCATCTGCCATTCGGCAGCGGTCTCTTTCGCGTCGCTGTGGCGAGCGGATTCGATGGCACGCTGGGATTTTTCCCGGGCGCTGGCGAGACGCCCGTAGAAGGCATCGGTATCGGATGCGAAGGAGAGAAGCACGTCCTCTCCCGGTTTATCCTTCGTCGCGTCGACCTGCCGCTGCATTTCAGCTGTGTCGCCTTCGTAAAACGCCACCCCGTAACGATTGCCTCGCACCAGGGGGTTGATCACTTTGTGCGCGACAGCCTCCTGATACTTGGCCTTCGCTTCGTCTGGACGGTTCAACGCAGTATAAAGACCAACGAGGTTGGTATAGGCAGGGGCGCTACCCGGAAACAGACGAAGGTCCTCCAGGCTGGCGTTGACCGCCGACTCATATTGGCCCAGGTAGGTGTAATCGACTCCCAGGTTGCCGTAAGGTTCATTGTTTCGAGGGTAGGTCTGGGCCCAGGTCTCGTAGGTCTGGATCGCTTTCTCCAGTTCGCCGGTGACCAGGAGATAGTAGTTCCCCGAGATGCGGAATTTCTCCCGCTCGCTCACCTTGTCGCGCAGATCATAGGCCTTCAGTAAATTTTCACTGGCCAATCCCGGCTCTCGCAGGTTGGTGTACGAAATTCCCAGCGCCGAATACGCTGCAGCAAAGTTCGGGTCGAGTTCGACAGCTCGGTTGAAGAACGGAATCGCCGCCTCCAGGCCTTTCTCCTGCAGGATCTTTCTCCCCACTGACAACGCCTTCAAGGCTTCGAGTGAGGGTGTAGTGACCTGATCGAGTGGAACATCGAACTTGTCCACGCTATTGAGTGATTCTCCGAGCTTCTTCCGCAACGTCGTCGCCGCTTTGTCCAGAGCCCGCAAGACTTGTTCTTTGTTCTCCGCAGTCACCTGTTCCTGCGCCAGGAAGTCTCCCGTTTTGCAATTGATGGCATCCAGGCCGATCACGTACTGGGTTCCCAGGCTCGCAATCGAACCGGCAATGTAAGCCTTGCCGTCGGCGCGTTGGCAGAGATCGCGTGCCACCTCCGGTGTCAGCTTAGTATTCGGCGGCTTGGCCATCAGCCGCAGCGCGGCGCGAGTCCTCGCGTCCGAGAGGATGTTCAGGAACGGCGACTGACCCAGTTGCGCCGAGATCGCCTGCTTCAAGGTGTCGTCGAAGACCGCATCCCCGGTCGTATTGTTGAAGTCAGCCAGCACGACCGTGTCCTGCTCGCTAAGTATCGGAGCGCGGTGCGAGCGCCAGTACAATCCGCCCGCCACAGTGGCCGCAAGCAGCAATAAAGCAGGCCCGACGATCTTCCAGCGAATGCCGCGGGTTTGCTGAACGGCAGGCGAAGATTCGGCCGCAATTGCACTCGAGGGTGCAACCCGTTGCTTCGAACTGGAGCCCCTGCCTGCGGCCCCGGACTGGGCCGCGTCCCCTCCGTACTCCGGGGCAACAGCAGTCGAATGTTGCGATGAGTCAGCGTCGCGTTTCAGCCGCTGTAGGTCGGCGCGAAGGTCTGCGGCGTGCTGGTAGCGCAGATTGCGGTCCTTTTCCAGCGCCTTGCCGATCACAGCTTCCAGACCCGCGGAAACCTGCGGGTTGACCTGTGACGGCGGCAGTGGCTCCTTGTGCAGAATCGCGCCGCAGATCTCTCCCGAGCTCGAGCCGTCGAAAGGCAACTTGCCCGTTGCCATCTCGTAGAGCACCGAGCCGAACGAGAACAGGTCGGTACGCGCATCCAGTTCCTTCGCGCGCACTTGCTCCGGCGACATGTAGGCCACCGTACCCAGCATTGCGCCCGGGCTCGTGAGATGTTCGGCGTCCAGGTCCGAGATGACGGTCTCGGATTCGGCGCTGCCTGCTCCGGCTTTGAATGTCACTTTGGCTAGTCCAAAGTCGAGAATCTTGCCACGGTCGCGTTCTGTTACGAAGATGTTGGCTGGCTTGATATCGCGGTGGACGATGCCTTTGGCGTGCGCCGCGTCAAGCGCATCGGCGATGTCGATGGCAATGGGAAGCAGTTGTTCCGATTCGAGCGGCCGCCTTGCGATGCGGTGCTTTAAGGTTTGCCCCTCCAGAAACTCCATGGCGATGAAGGCACGCGCGTCCTCCTCGCCGATGTCGTAAATCGTGCAGATGTTGGGATGATTCAGTGCTGAGGCGGCTTGGGCCTCCCGCGTAAAGCGGGCGAGGGCTTGGGGATCCTGGGCGACGCCGTCGGGCAGAAACTTGAGCGCGACAAAGCGGTGCAGCCGCGTGTCTTCGGCTTTGTACACTACGCCCATTCCGCCGCCACCGAGCTTTTCGAGGATGCGGTAGTGCGAGATGGTTGTTTCGATCATCCTGCCCGTACGATGGAAGTGGCATGGTGATGGTAAGAGCGAACTCCCAATGAGTCAATTCACTGGCTGGCGCGTCCGCCATATGTATCTGTTGTCGGCAACCGAACTGCACGACCTCGAAGTAATGCGTCCAGACTCATCCGATAAGCGCTTTTATCCCTGCGAATCGGGGGTTCCCAATGGATGGGTCGACCGAAGTTAGCCAGAAATGGGATGAGCAGGTCTTCAGATCGGAGACACTGTTTGCCATGAAAAAGTCAACGCAGCACACAATCGCAGAAGTCCCACGCAGACATTTCAGAACCGAGATGACGATCGGCATTGACCTGGGAGATGTCTGGAGCCACTATTGCACGCTCAATAAAGAAGGACAAGTGGTCGACAGGGGCCGGTTCAGAACCACTCCTAAAGCAGTGGAGAAGTGGTTTACTGATCTAGCTCCAGCTCGGACAGCCATGGAGGCGGGCACGCACTCGATCTGGATCAGCGAACAGCTTCAGGAGCTAGGACACGAGGTCATCGTGGCGAACGTCCGGGAGTTGCGGGCGATCTCTCACAGCGACCGCAAGAGCGACCAGGTGGATGCCGAGAAGCTGGCACGCTTCGCGCGGCTGGATCCGAAGATCCTCCGCCCCATTGCGCACCGTACTCTGCAACAGCAGCAGGCACTGACGCTGATCCGCGCACGTGACCTCATCGTACGCCTGCGCACGGCAGCGGTGAACGCCGTGCGCGGACTGACCAAGTCCTGCGGCCATCGCATGCCGGCTTCCTCGACACAGTGTTTTGCCAAACGCAGCCGGCCGTCATGCCAGCAGGACTGGCGCAGGCGCTCAATCCGGTTCTCGAGCAGATCGCCGAGATGACGATCAAGATCAAGCAGTACGCTCGCCAGATTCGGCAACTTACCCAGACCCAGTATCCCGAGACCTAGGCACTGCTGAAGGTCTATGGTGTGGGTCACATCACAGCTCTGACCTACGTGTTGACCTTAGGAAACAAGCAGCGCTTTCAACGAAGTCGTGATGTAGGTTGCTATCTGAGCTTACGACCTCGACGCAGTCAGTCTGGCGATCGAGATCCGCAACTCGGCATCACCAAGGCCGGCAACGTTTATCTGCGAAGCTTGCTGATTGAATGTGCCAACCACATACTCCGTCCTCCAGGGAAAGACTCGTCTCTCGGCCGGTGGGGCCTTGCTCTGGCTGCCCGAAGCGACAAGCAGGCGAAGAATAAGGCTGTGGTTGCGTAGCACGTAAGCTGGCAGTTCTGCTCCATCGCATCTGGATCACCCAGGAGCCCTACATCCCCTTCTACGCCGACTTGCCCGGTTCCGTCCCGCGGAATAGACTTCGGGAACGTTGGTCACAGATCATCACGGAACCGCCATGATCGGTCAAACGCTCGGCCGGTATCGGATTGTTGAACGCCTGGGCGAAGGCGGTATGGGTGTGGTGTTCCGCGCCGAGGATCCGCGACTCGAGCGCAACGTGGCGCTCAAGATCTTGAAGCAAGACGCGCTTCATGACGAGGATTCGAAGCAGAGGTTCCGGCTCGAAGCGCGCGCCCTTTCGCGACTGCTCCACCCCAACATCGCAACGCTGTTTGATTTCGACTCCGACAGAGGCGTCGACTTCCTGGTGCTCGAGTTCGTGCCCGGCGAGTCCCTCGCTCGCACGCTCGCGAACGGCCCGCTCCCCGAGACCCGGGCCCGCGCCATCGCACTCGACGTCACCGAGGGCCTCCAGGCAGCCCATGAGGAGGGCATCGTGCATCGCGACCTCAAGCCCGGGAATGTCATTATCACGCCGCGGGGGCGCGCCAAGGTGCTCGACTTCGGCCTCGCCCACGTCATGCCCGGAGCCACGGGCCGCACGCAGTCGACCTCCCTCAGTGGTCCCTCTGCCCTTGTTGGCACCGTGCCCTACATGTCGCCCGAGCAAGTGCGAGACGGTCGTGCCGACGCGAGCTCAGATCTCTACGCGCTGGGCACGCTGTTGTTCGAGATGACGACGGGGAGGCGCCCGTTCAATGGCGATGACGTGCTCTCGCTTCTCTACCAGATTGCGCACGAGCCTGCGCCCCTCCTTCGCGCTGTCCGCCCGGGGCTCTCGGCCGAACTCGAGGCGGTGGTGGCTCGCTGCCTCGAAAAGGCACCGCTGCACCGCTTTTCCGACGCAGGTGCCTTGCTTCGCGCGCTGCGTGGCGAATCCTCGGATGGCGGTCTGGTACCGCCCACGCGAATCGCCTCTTCCGGCGCCCCTGAGTCTGGCACGGGAAGGAGCATCCGATCGCTGGTAGTGCTGCCCTTCGAGAATCGCTCGGGCGACCCAGCCCAGGAGTTCTTCGCCGACGGCATGACCGACGCGTTAATCGCCGACCTCGCGCAGATCGCGGCACTTCGGGTCATCTCACGCACTTCGGCGATGCGGTTCAAGGGGACCCATCCGCCGCTGTCCGAGATTGCGCGTGAGCTGCGTGTAGACGGCGTGGTCGAGGGCTCAGCGCTTCGGGTCGGCGACCGAGTGCGCATCACAGTCCAGTTGGTGGACGTCGCGAGCGACCGGAGCTTGTGGGCGACGAGTTACGATCGCGGCCTTACCGACATCCTCGCGCTCCAAAGCGAGGTCGCGCATGCGATTGCCGACGAGATTCGGATCCAAGTGACACCCAACGAACGGGCGCGACTGCGATCCAAGGGAACGGTCAATCCTGCGGCACACGTCGCCTACCTACAGGGATCGTTCCTGTGGAATCGGTTCACTGGCGAATCGGTGAAGGAGGCGATCCAGCGTTTCGAGGAGGCCCTCGCGATCGATCCCAACTACGCGGCCGCCTACGCCGGGCTCGCCGATAGCTACATCATGCTCGCAAATCACCACATTCTTCCGCCGCGCGAAGGATACTCTCTGGCGCGCAGGGCCGCCGAGCGCGGACTCTCACTCGACGAATCATTAGCTGAACTCCACACATCGCTAAGTTGGATTCATCGTCTCTTCGACTGGGATTGGCCGGCGGCTGAACGCGAGTCCTTGCGGGCGGTCCAACTCAACCCCGGCTATGCGTTCGGACACAGCCGATATGCGCTGTTGCTATCGGGGATGGGGCGCCACGAAGAAGCCATTGCCGAGGCCGAGCGGGCACACGAGCTCGATCCTCTCAATCTGCTCACCTACACCGTGGTGGGCGATGCTCTGTTCTACGCGCGCCGCTTCGAACGCTCTCTGACGCCTTACCGGAAGTGCCTCGAATTGGATCCGACCTTTGAAGCGGCCCACACCGATCTAGCGCGCTCGCTGGAGCAAGTGGGCCGGGCCGACGAAGCAGTCGAAGAGTTCGTGCGGGGAACCACAGGCCCTGATGGCCTGCCGCGGCCCTCGTCCGGCCTCGCAATCCTCTACGCCCGCGCCGGACGGCAAAGTGATGCGCGTGCCACACTGCAGGCAGTTCAGGCGCTCTCGCAGAAGCAGTTCGTCTCGCCCTACGGCATCGCCTCCTATTACGCCGTTACTGGGGACAATGACCGCGCGCTCGATTGGCTGGAGAAGGCCTACTCCGAGCGCGACGGAACGCTGGTGTGGCTCAAAGTGCATCCGCGGCTCGACGGGCTGCGAGGGGAGCCGCGGTTTCGCGATCTGCTGGCACGCTTGCGACTTGATTCGTGAGCTGGAGCGGAATGTTTGTTCCAGAAGCCGACTTGAACGAAGCCATAGTACGGCGGACGCTTGCGCGTGCGTGGTCCATGCGACAGCACAGGTGACTTGATCTAAGTTGTGTCGCAGAGAAGGAGGCATTTCTGTGACCCATCTACGCAAGATCATGCTCGAAGAACTCCACCGTCGGAACTACGCGCAGACCACCATCGATTGTTACGTTCGCACCGTCGAACACTTCTCCCGGTACTTCCAGCGTTCGCCCGGACAGTTGGGCCCGCAACACATCCGCGAGTATCAAGCCGCATTGTTTAAGAAGTGGAAGTTGGCACCGAACACGGTGAACCAGCGGTTGGCAGCTCTGCGCTTCTTCTATATCCAGACGCTCAAGCGGGCCTGGAGTGTGGCCGAAACTCCCTATCCCAAGAAAGTGCTGAAGCTGCCGATCATTCTCAGTCAAGAGGAGGTCGCTCGCCTGATCAACTCGGCACTGACTCCCTTTCATCGCATTGTGCTGATGACGCTCTATGCCACCGGCGTGCGGCGTGCTGAACTGGCGCGCCTGAAGATCAGCGATATTGATAGCCAACGGATGGTCATCCACATCCAAGGGGGCAAGGGACGCCAGGATCGTGACGTCATGCTCAGCCCAAAGCTGCTGGATGCACTGCGCGAGTACTGGCGTGGCTTAAAGCGCAAGCCTTCCCGGTGGTTGTTCCCGGGGGGACTCAGCCATACAGCGGACCGTCCGATCACCCCCAAGACCGTTTATCACGCCTGCCGCCAGGCCGCTCGACGCGCTGGCCTGCAGGAGAAAAACATCCATCCCCACACCTTGCGGCATTGTTTCGCAACTCACCTGTTAGAAGACGGTGCGGATCTGCGAACCATTCAGTTGCTGCTGGGGCATCACGATTTGGAAGAAACCACCATCTACCTGCATCTGTCCAAACGCCATCTCAGCGCCACCGCGAGCCCCTTGGACTCCTTGATTTTGTCACCGGAGAAGCAGAAACGAGAACCCTCGCCAAAACCCTAAATGAGCCGGCCTCCTCTGGAGATGGCCGACATCGTTCGCAGCGCGGGGCAGACATTCGTTGAGCGCAGTCGCCACTGGATCACCTGGCAACATCAGAAGGTGCTGCTGGCCATCGCACGCTGCCGCACCGCCACCCTCGGCGGACATCGTGATCAGTGTTCCCACTGCGGACATTCCGCCCTCTCTTACAACTCGTGTCGCAATCGTCATTGTCCAAAATGCCAGGGCAATGCCCGCCACCGCTGGCTGGACGCACGGCAGCGTGAGCTGCTACCCACTCCCTATGTGCATGTCGTTTTCACTTTGCCGCGGGAACTGGCCCCACTTGCCCTACAAAACAAGAAGCTCATCTACGACCTGCTGTTTCGCACCAGCGCCGCAACCCTGCTCGAAGTTGCTCGCGATCCCAGACATCTGGGCGCCGAGATCGGCTTCTTCAGCGTGCTGCACACCTGGGATCAGAGGCTCCAACTTCATCCCCATGTCCATTGCGTGGTTCCCGCCGGTGGACTCTCGCTGGATCACACCCACTGGATCCACACCCGCTACTCTTTCTTTCTTCCCATCAAAGTGCTGAGCCGAGTTTTTCGCGGTAAGTTCGTGGCTGCGTTGAAGCGCGCCTGTAGCGAAGGAAAGCTCCGCTTCTATGGCGATCTGAATCAGCTCGCTCAGCCTAAAATCTTCTCCGCTTGGCTCCGCCAACTGTTCCGGCATGACTGGGTGGTCTATTGCAAACCGCCTTTCGGTAGTCCCGAGCATGCTCTACGCTATCTCGGCGCTTACACCCACCGCGTCGCCATCTCCAATCACCGACTCGTATCCCTTGTCGATGGCCAAGTCACGTTTCGCTGGAGGGATTCGGCTCACAACAACAAAAAGCGGCTGATGACGCTTCCCGTTGAGGAGTTCCTACGGCGCTTCCTGCTCCACCTGCTCCCCCGAGGCTTTGTGCGCATTCGAAACTTCGGCTTTCTCGCCAACCGCCGGCGCGCTCTATCGCTACCACTCTGTACTCACTTGCTGGCGGCGGACCAACCAAACCCGGCCCCTCGACTTGCTCCGCGTACTGTTCGCGCACTTACTTTCTGGATCTGCCCCCTGTGCGGTGGACCGATGCACCTGATCGAGAGACTTACTGCAGCCCAGATACAACTCCGCGCTCCGCCGTTTCCACGCGAGTATGCTGCATGAAACCACAGCCCCAACCTCGATCCATCCCCGTGCTTCGACACGTACACGACTTCTGCGTCGTGTGGACCGCTTTCCAAGTTGCCTTCTCCCCCGGCGAGGGTCGTTTCCTCCGCGCTGATCACACACAACCCGATCCCATCTCTAATGCAACCACTCCTTCGCACTCCGGCACCGGCTTGCCACACCTCTCATCTCACCTCGGCACCATTCAAATCCCATAGCCAGCCGCTTCCTTCAAGTCGCTGTATCGAAAGCGCCCCCACACACCAGTGAAATCCATGATTCCTCGCGGGGGCGCTTCCGATACAGCCCTAAGACTTCGGGACAATCTTCGGAAGGCGGACCCGCCGATCGGTTGTTGCTCAGGATCACTCACGGCATGGCGATTTATCGACGCTAGTGGGGTACTCTTGCCACGACGCGGCCTGCCTTGTTGATTTTGAACCATTCACCACCGGTCATAATGTTGTGCTCGCAAACATCCAATCTGCTCTCGGCTGGGCCTGTCGCTGCGCAGGTTTCACGGCACCCTAGGCAGACCACCGCATAGCCATGTTCGAAGGGAGAGGCCCCGTCATATTTGGGCGCTATCACAATCCTTCCGTGTCGGTCGGCGAATCCGTACTTCTTGTTGACGAAGACTCTTACGCGTCCGTCGGAGAACTCTTCGGCTCAATTGTCGGAAGTCGGAACGTCCTTTATGATGACGCGCCCTTGTCGATTGACGTACATAAACTGGTGCCCCGAGTGAACGTCGTGGAATACCACCGCCAGGCCATGAGAATCGAATTCCAGTTCCTTGACATATTCTTGTGCGATCAACAAGTTCCCTTGGTCGTCTTGGAAAACACAGTTCGGATAACTTGCAATGTCCCTTCTGTGTTCAATGTCGCAAGTGTCACCGGTCGTTGACACATGGGTTGCGCCACTATGGGTATTGACCGTCTCTGAGTGGGCCGGCACTGTTTGTGCCGAGCACGGGGCCTCCGAGAGCGAGACGCAGGTCAATGTAAAGGCTACGAGCCACGTACGCATGGGATTTTCCACTACATGTTACGCGCTATACAACAATTGGCATTAACAGACCAACTTACACTCAATCGGGACGATTGCAGACAAGCCTGGCGCCCTGGGGAAGTGCTTCCTCGCTCTGGCGGACCGCGGAGCGAACAACCTTGCGTTTCAATCGTATGTAGAGGCGGGGCGAGAGTCTGGCCCGATTCGTGGCGGATGATATGGCTAGCCCATCGGGGGCGCCTCAGACAGAACTTGGTTCAAAACGGCGCCCAAGAAGATAAACGAGGGGTAAAATGGCAGTCTGTTTTTCGACCTCGAAAAGAAAGTCCGGATTACAATTCCATCAATCGAGGGTTTACGCTACGCTCTTTCGCGGCTTGTAACTTTACTGGAGGAGCCCCCTGTCAAAGAACGGCAAGAAGGGCAAAAAGAACAAGAAAGTTGAGCAGCCCGGTAACGGCTCGGCCATGGGCGGGGTTACCTACAGTGACGGCCATCCGCAGGATATTGTCCAATACCTCGAAGCCAAGCTGATCCTGAAACCCGACCGCTTCGTCTCGGTGGAGAGCTTCCGCGACTTCGGCAAGCTGGTGCAGCGCTCTGCGAAGAAGCTTGGAGTTGGTTTTGTCAGCGACCCCAAGGCCGGGCGGAGACCGGATGTCCGGGAAATCATCTTCTTCGACACCCCCGACTTCCGCCTGTACAACAACGCCTTCATCCTGCGGCGGCGCATTGATTACGTTGACGGGTTCCCCGTGGGTGATCCAGAAATGGTCTTCAAGTTTCGGCACCCGGACGAACAGAAAGCCGCGGCCCTAGACGTCAGACCCAACATCGCAGGTGCTTACCGTATTAAGTTCAAGGCCGAGGTCCTGCCACTGAAGGAAGAAATCGGTGGATACCGGGTTCTGTACTCGCACAACTGCGTCTTTGGCCTGAGCCAGATGCATGACGCCGACAAGACCTCAATGGGGACTCTGGCGCGCGTGTTTCCGGCACTAGCCGCTGTGAAGAAGTCGGACGATGAGAAGGTCAGCCTGGTAAACGAAGGAATTGTGGAAGAGGTGCTTCTCGAATTGGGAGAACTGGACCTCGGTAATGGAGTCTTGGCCAAGTGCAATGTGGCATTGTGGCGTACTCGCGGCGAACACATGCCTCTGGTGGGCGAATTTGCTTATCAGGCCAAGTTTGATCGCAGGGAGAATGTTCACGAGAAGGTGAAGAAGCTCAATGAGCAGTTCTATATCACCCTGCAGCATGACGTGCAGGACTGGATCTCACTGGGCACGACTAAGACGGGCATGGTGTACCGGCTGAAAGGAAACTTACCTCAAAGCCATGAGTAAGACAGCCGCAAACCCGCCCAACCTGTAGCCGCCGCCGCTTTCTACGGTAAAGGATGTCTCCGTCTTTGACATATTCGTGCTGATGGGGCCATCTGATCTCACCCCGGCTGAATGTCAACTCTGCTGCTTCCGATCCCAGCCCTCTAACCGGGATTCACCACCGGCATCGTCTTGTTCGTTTTGCCTCAACTGTTGGGCGGCAGAGCACGTCTCCGAGGTGAAGATCGCTGCCATCACAGCCGTGGCAATGTCGCCCAACTTCTGGGCTGTGGTATTCAGCCCAATGCTGGACTCGTACCCTAATTGAACCGGACATAATGCTCCGAGCAGCATTCGCTTGTCACGTTGTCCCGAAACCGGCATGTGGGAGATTACTCCCGGGAAGTCGGCTAGTGTTTTCGAATGTGTTCGCTCCAGCCGGTACGCGGTCTTCTGGGGGAATGTCAGTTGATGAAAACAAGGCTTCTCATGATCTGAGGTCCCCAACCCCCTGGTCGTTGGCCAACCGATAATTCTTCCGGCGTCACTGGCAAGGGTGACCGGGGTCCTTCCGCCTTCATACCGTCATCACTGTCTTGCAAGTCGCAAGACCTGAGTCCCGGCTTGCAGAGTGCAAAGTCGGAGAGCCGAGTAGGATCTGGTTTGCAGTTTGCAAGACCATGCCAGAGGAGTGAACCAGAGATGAAGCAGACTGCTGTGCACCCTCCTTATTTCGAGGAGAACCTCAGCCAGATTCTGGCGGAGCTGGCGGTGATGCGGGCCCAGGACCTGCGGCCCTTGGGGCTCGACTGCGAACCAGGTTGTTCCTAATGTGAGCACTGGGCTGCAGTTCTTTGGCGTTGTTGCCACCGGCGGGGAGTTTCTAACCGGATTTCAGTTGGACTCGCTCGGCGTGGGAGCGGCGCCATCGATCACCGACATCGAAATTGGACACACGAGTTCGACTCCAGAGCCTGCAAGTCTGGCACTGCTGAGCACAGCAATCCTTGGAACTGTGGGCGCATTACGTAAGCGCCTGCGTCTCTGATCGTAAATCGGCTCGTACGGACGAGGCACGGTTCAATACCGCGCCTTCTTTCTTGAGCCACCAATAGTGGCCATTCGAGACGTCACACGTTAGGGCTTACCACCCATACGGGTGCTCCTTTCGGTAGAGCTTTGCGTCACACTCAAAACCTACCTCAAGGGGGCGCCCTTTTATAATGCGTCCAGTTCTGGTCCATTACGTTGTTGGCGAGATCTTTCTGTGGCACATGTCCCCGGTCGTTACTCGGTTAAACGCTCAGGCTCTCCGCCTCGAAGTCAAGAACGCACCTCCCTGAACAAAGCAATTGAAGAATACCTGGCGAAAATCAAAGCCCACAAATCCTGGAAGACCTTCCTTGCATACCGTGACGCGGCCATCCGACGCAGCATTGGAGAACATGACAGCAGGCTTTATACTGCTACGCATGTTGCGATCACATAGACAGGCGATGTCCGAGATCAAATCCGCTCGGCAACGGGCTAGGAAGGCGACGGAAGAGCGCGACAAGTTGAAAGAGAAGTTGAAGAAGGCGCAAGCCCGACTAGCCGCAGAAAAGGAACGTCTTAGAAGCAGCCTGGAGAGGCTGGAGAGCTAAGGCTCCGTACCACATGTCATGCAGGGCCGACTGGTCCGACAAGTTCGTGGGATCCAGCATCAACTAACGTGCGAAAAAGGTTGATCCCGCCAATTCGAAAGGACGATGCAGATCCGGGCTCCGGCTGGTTGGGCCTTCGTCAAGCAGCCGTCGTCGAACTCACTTCCGAGGCTGACGCTTATCCAATTGAAGGAGCGCTCTCGCACGACGGGCAAGCAGGTTGGCGGGCCGGGGTGCCTGGTGTCCAGACGATCCGACTGCTATTCGATGAGCCTCAAACAATTCAGCGCATCCGTCTGGTTTTCAAGGAAGAAGAAATCGCTCGGACGCAAGAATTCGTATTGCGCTGGTTGCGGCAAGGCACAGACTCGTGGAAGAATGTCGTCCGGCAACAGTGGAATTTCAGTCCGCCCAGCAGCGTCGACGAACGTGAGGACTACACGGTTGACCTTCCCGACGCCACCGCCCTTGAGTTGACGATCAAACCTGATATCAGCGGAGGTGAAGCTCACGCTTCGCTACAACAACTGCAGGTTGCAGTGCGGACACGAGGCTGAAATCTTCTTCTCCTTTTTGAATGACGGGAGACCTAGCGCACTGGCGGATGAGGCCCGGTCGCTGTCTAACCTCGTCCTGACTGCGTGCGCGGAAACAATTTCTGAGCGAAACTCGTCCAGCTCATGTGTAATACCCACAGCGAAACTCACGATACCTTGCTGCCTCAACCCTTACGAGAAAAAGGAAAATGAAGGAAGGCCCTGATTCCGCGCCTCCTCGCTTTCTGCAAAAAGCACAAGCGCATCAGATGCTAGCGGAGCGTACGGTGACGTGGACGCCGGCGTCCTCACATGAGCGTACGATTGGCCATGAGCGAAATACGTGCCAGATGGACTGCCAAAGTCCCTGATCGCCTGGTAGCTGCCGATGGCCTCGTTGCCGGAGACTCAGAAGAAGAAGACGACGACGAAGAGGAAGACGACATCGAGCAGGATAAGGAAGAGGACACCGAACACGACGGCTACTCGAAGTGACCATCGCCTATCCTTAGGGGAATAAAAGCACGGATAAATTCGCCAGGCGGTCAACCATCGCCGACCAGGTTCGCACGATCCGCCTACCCAGAACCCTCGAAACCCGGATTCCTGCCCATCACTGGAAGTCCCGAAGTCATGCTTGCCCGGCAGGTGGGTTCGCAGTTCTGCGAGGTTATCCCGAAGTCGGCTTGGAGGACATGTGGCTTGAGGGAGGGCTGCTTGCACTCCGATCTCCGCGAGGCCGGTTTCCTGTTTGCCGACCACACGCCCCGGACGTTTGCAAGGACGATACCGCCCCTGCTTTTCATCCACTGACGACTTCCTTTGGCTTCGGATTGGGTATCACAGACACCCCGCAACCCCTGCTATATAATCGCCGCCAAATTCAACAGCCCAGGCGGAATTTATGATATCGGCCCTTACTCCGTTGGAGTTTCTTTCCCGCAACGCCATCGCGTACCGCGACTGCACGGCTGAGGTGGACGGCGACCGGCGCTTCACCTATTCCGAAATGCAGCAGCGCGTGCACTCCTTCGGCGCGGCACTGCAGCAAGCCGGTATTGCGCCCGGGGATCGGGTCGCAGTGTTGGCGCGCAATGGGCTACTGCCGCTGGAAGCGCACTTCGCAGTCCCACTCATCGGCGCGGTGCTAGTCACGCTCAATATTCGGCTACAAGGCGGCGAGCTGGCCACCATCCTGAACCACTGCGGCGCCAGAATTTTGCTGGGCGATGCTGACCTCCTCGCGCCACTGCATACCGTTCGGAAGAATATCCCGAAATTGGAACGAATGATCTCCGATTACGAGGCTTTCCTCGGCGAGGGTAGCAGGCCCGTCGCGCCGCACACGCCGCGCGAGGACGACATCATTTCGATCAACTACACTAGCGGCACTACTGGCGTGCCCAAAGGTGTGATGTACACCCATCGCGGCGCCTACCTCAATGCGATTGGCGAGGTAGTTGAACACGGGCTGTCGTACCGATCGGTTTACCTGTGGACGCTGCCCATGTTCCACTGCAACGGATGGTGCTTCCCCTGGGCGATTACGGCCATGGGAGCGCGGCACATATGTCTGCCCGAGATGAACGCCGAGCGCGCCGTTAAGCTGATCCAAGAGGAGGGCGTCACTCACCTCTGCGGTGCTCCCATCGTGGTGCGCACCCTAACTGAGTACTGCTCGCAGCATGGCATTCGTTTCCGCGACGGACTCAAGATGGTGATCGCGGCAGCGCCTCCGCCACCGGCCGTGATCCGGGCAGCCGAGGCGATTGGCATCGAATTGACGCACGTCTATGGGCTCACTGAAACCTATGGGCCGCACTCGGTATGTGCCTGGCACACGGACTGGGACGATGTGCCTTTGGAAGAGCGTGCGCTCCTCAAAGCGCGGCAGGGCGTACCGTACACGGTTTTTGGGACTGACATGCGGGTGGTGGATGAAGACATGCGCGACGTTCCCGCTGACGGACTCAGGGTGGGCGAAGTAGTGATGCGCGGCAACAACGTGATGCTGGGCTACTACCGTGAGCCGGAAGCAACCGCGACCGCATTCCGTGGCGACTGGTTCCACTCCGGAGATCTGGCGGTGATGCATCCCGATGGTTATATCGAGGTACGCGACCGAGCGAAGGACATCATAATCTCCGGAGGGGAGAATATTTCTTCGCTGGAGGTGGAGCGGGTGTTGTACGAGCATCCATCCGTGTTGGAGGCGGCGATTGTCGCCTGGCCCGACGAGAAGTGGGGCGAGGTGCCGCATGCCTACGTGCTGATCAGGGAAGACGCGGTGGTCAGCGAGCAAAACCTGATCGAGTTCTGCCGCGAGCGTTTGGCGCACTTCAAATGCCCGAAGGCGATACACTTTGGTGCATTGCCCAAAACGTCGACGGGCAAGATCCGCAAGAGCGTGCTGCGCCACCAATCGCGTGCTGCAGTAGAAGGAGATTCGTGATGCCAGAATCGCAAGCCATCACCGCGACGGCCGCTAAGTACCAGCACATCCTGTTCGACATCGAGGGACAGATTGCGATCGTGACGCTGAACCGGCCGCAACGGCGCAATGCTCTATCGCTGGAGTTGATGACCGAACTGATCGACTGCTTGAACGAAATCGGGCGCGACCGCTCCTTGCGTGTCGTGCTGTTGCGGGCGGCAGGCAAAGTCTTCTCGTCCGGTCACGATTTGAGCGAGATGGTGGGACGCAACATCAACGAGTACCGCCAGGTGTTCGATGTCTGTACCGAGCTGATGACGAAGCGTGCAATCAATTCCTCAGCCAGTGATCGCCGAGGTGCAAGGCATTGCGACCGCAGCCGGATGCCAACTGGTGGCGACCTGCGATTTGGCCGTGGCCTCCGACCAGGCTGCGTTTGCGACGCCAGGAGTGAAGATTGGACTTTTCTGCACCACACCGATGGTGGCCCTCAGCCGAGCTGTCGGGCGCAAACGGGCATTGCAGATGTTATTGACCGGCGATATGGTCTACGCAGTGACGGCGGCAGAATGGGGATTGATCAATGTGGTCGTGCCTGCCGCCGAACTGCCGGAGCAGTGCCACAATCTGGCAACTCGCATCGCCGAGGCCAGCTCGCTGACGGTCGCGCTGGGCAAGCAGGCGTTCTACACGCAGATTGATCTCGACCAGCCTAAAGCTTATGCCTACGCTAAAGAAGTGATGAGCATGAATGCGCTCGCCGCCGACGCCCAGGAGGGCATCTCGGCATTTCTCGAAAAACGGCGTGCGTGCTGGACGGGAAAGTAGAGTATTCCTCCGTGTTGTACTTTTGAAACCTAAAAACCTGGATCACGAACATTGCGAACGGCCCTCGACGACCGCACCGAGTTTGCTCCGAGGAAGATCGTTTTGCACCGGATCTCAAATCGACTGGCACCGATCAAGAAATTCGTGCGCATGCCGCGGGAGAGTTTGCTGGATGCTGGCCCGCAGGGACAAACTCGGCTAGGATCCGTCGTGGCCACGCTGGAGATTACGACCGAAGCAAGGAGAAACCGGCAGTTGTCGGCGCTCAAAACGGCGACCCACACTAGTGGCTAGCCCCGGTAGTTGTCCCCCACCGACGTGGAAGAACTAGCCCCTGAATGCAGCTATCGCCCCAGGTTCGTCGTCCAAGACGTGAAAGACGGTATAGAGCTTGGTAATTTGGAGAAGGTCGTGAACCTTCTTGGTCAGGTGCAGAAGTTTCAACTCTCCGCTCTGGTTGCGAACCGAAGTAAACGCACTGACCAGTTCGCCGATTCCCGAGCTGTCAATGTAGTTGATGTTGCCCAAATTTAGGAGGATTTTCTTCTGCCCCTTGCCGAGCAAGTCTTTGACCGTGTCGCGCAAAACCGAGCTGCCTTCGCCCAGTTTGATCTGTCCACTCAAGTCAACGATGGTGACGTCATTTACTTGTCGGGTAGCCACTTTCATGCTCACGTGAAGCCTCCTCGGCGAACACCTTGCTGATCTTTCAATTCGCCCAACAGATCGAATTGTTACGCAAGCAACGATGGTTTGTCAGTGACGTCTGCGGTTATGAAAGGTGCAGTCAGCAAGCTGAGCGAAGAGCCCCATACCAAATTCCGGCTTGCGACCATCCGGGAGAGTTGGCGACTTCAGCTCACGCGAAGGTGCTGTTCTCGCTTACAGACATTTCAAGTAGCCCGTATACCGGCAGAAGCGGACACATTCGCAAACACTGGCCGACTTGTCGGTACCGATCTTGTCGCCAAGCGGCAGAATTTCCCGTTATCCCGCGATCCGGGAGTTATCACGGAACAATCAGGCTATTGGTGTGACGCCGCTGGGGCTTGATGTACAGATGGTACAGACGCTCCGGCTCGCCTCGGGTCGTCTGATGTAAGTACGTATAGAACACGGCCCTTGATTTGATCGCGGTCAATCATCCCGAAATGTTCATCACGACTGTCGAGCGAAATGTCCCTGGAATCGCCCAAGACAAAGTAATTATCAGTAGGCACCTGTACCAGAGGAAAGTGGCGCCGGTAAGCGTTCGAGCCTTCGCTGAATCGAACATACGGCTCGGACATCATTTGTCCGTTGATTGAGACAACTCCACCATCTCCCGAAATCTGATCTCCCGGAACACCGAGGATGCGTCGGACAGACGCCGTTCCCGAGCGTTCCAGTATCACCACGTCGCCACGCTCGGGCTGTTGGTGAACGTAAGGAACCCGCATGCGGCAAATGTCCATGCGGTCCTGGCAGCGGCTCTCGAACTCACAACCAGGCTTGATGCGCATTAGGTCGGGAGGGGTTCCCACGATGGTTGGTATCGGCCGCTTGCCAACCCCATGGTCGCTCGCCGGATTCGATGGTAGTGCGCATGCGAGTAGGGCACGCGTGTAGGGATGCCGTGGACGTTGCAATATTTCGTCATGCGGTCCTTGTTCGACAATCCTTCCCGCATACATCACCATGATTCGGTCTGATAGGCGTGCCAGAGGGTTGAGACCATGGCTGATAAGCAGAAACGCTGTCTGGGACCTCTGCTTGAGACGTTCGAGAAGCTCGACAATTTCTGCCGCAGAAGTTGGGTCCAAGGAGGCGGTAGGCTCATCGGCGATCACCAATTCGGGCTGGCAAGCCAAAGCCTGAGCGATCACGATTCGCTGGCGCTGGCCACCGCTAAGTTGATGCGGATACGCCGCGTAGATTCTGTCGACGTCCAGCAGTTCCATGTCTTCCAGCAGCGCTATTGCTTTTTCCCGATAACGCCGCTGAGGCCAACTGCAGTGAGCGCGAAGCACCTCCATCAGATGGTCGCCAATGCGTAGTACGGGATTCAGCACCGCAGAATCCTGGTAAATGAGCGAGATCCTTGCGCCACGTATCGTCTGCAATTCACCCTCGTCGAGAGACAGAAGCGGACGGCCCGCAAATTCAATGGATCCTTAAACAAGACGGCGCCAACATTCCAGAAATACTTGATACGACAACTCCTGCTGAATCCTTCCCAAACTGAGACCGAACCTACGCTTTAGCCTCCTCCAAATTCTCCGAGGAAGACCAGGTAGAGGTGATTCATTTTGAGTGATACTACTACGCACCGCCAATGATTTCGCGGCTTTTTTAAAAGACGGCTATCAAGGGTCTACCCTTGGATTTCTTACGCGAGCCCCAACCGCTTAGCCCGTTTTGCGGGAGAAACCCAGTTGGCGGCGGCACTGAACCACCTAACATCGCGACAATTCACTGGCTGGAAGATTCTGGCGGATCCTCTCAACCCTGTTCTCGATCGAGTCCTTCGCCCACCGAACATTCGTCGTCAAGAATGGTGAGCCGAAGGATTCGCAAATCCAGTACTCACTCCAGCTTGCCAAGGGAACCACGATCTTTGAGATCACCGCGGTGATTGATGCGATGGTGGAGCGGGGCACGACCGCGACGTTCGATCAGCAGGTGCGCAAAGCCGACAACTCCGACGTCTCCTTCGACGTCGTTTTTGACACGTTCCCAATCAAGAGCACACAAACGATGGTCGCCGGTCCCGGCAATCTGAACGCGGTGGACCTTGTGACCGGTGATGCCCGCAAAGGCGGAGCAGGCGGAATCCTCTCGGTTACCGACAAGTACACTGTTACGCCGGAACCCGCCACGGGCATCGCCGCCGTGTTGCTTGTTGGGGCGACGGCGTTCGCAGGGCGAGACGGCAGCCTGAACCGAAGCGAGAGGCCATTAGTTGAGCTGGAGGCTTGCCCAATTACCTCTGTTTTTGGGCAGCCGAATCGCACGATTTCGGGTGCCACAGTGTCAAGCACTTAGCGAAGCAGATTCGCAGGGGTGATTGGGCAAGCCCGTCGCCTGTGCTGGTGCTAGTGCTGGCTAAGTCTGCGAGTCAGCCCCCTTTGGCACACGACGAACTCCTGGTCTCGGGCGTTTAGTCGCCGCCCCATCTAGGCGCGCTGCAAGGACGTCGAAGGCGGCAGTGGGACCATCCCAGCGTAATTCGTCCACATCGGTAAACAGCCTAATGTCGGTCCGAAGCGTCGCGAGCGTGCGAAACAGCATTGCGCGATCACGCTCCCGGCACAAAGTGTCAGCGAGCGCACTTGCATTGGCGGCGTTCACACGCCACTCGCGACAGTCCGCAGGGATAGCCTCGAGATGTCCAAACTTCGCGAGGACGGCAGCGGATGACTTTGCACCCCAACCAGGCAGGCCCGGATAGCCGTCGGCCGAATCACCCACGAGTGCCAGATAATCGGGAATCGATGCCGGCGAAACCCCGAACTTCTTGACTACACCGGGTTCATCCACGGTGACGCGCGTGCGGCGATTCAGCTGGACAATCCGCAAGCCCTGCACACATTGTGCCAGGTCTTTGTCGGGAGTACAGATAATCACACGTTCGACCCGTGTATCACGCGCCGCCGCGATGGCCGCAGCGGCGAGCGCGTCATCCGCCTCGAATTCCACCATAGGCCAGACCACAACGCCAGCCGCCGACAGCACCTCTTCGAGTAGCGGAAATTGCGCCAGCAGGTCGGGTTCGACGCCTTCGCTGGTCTTGTAACCAGGCCACAGGTCATTGCGAAAGGACTCGATGACATGATCGGTCGCAGCCGCGATGTGAGTGGCCCCATCCTTGATCATCCGAAGCACCGACGCCAGAACACCTCGGATAGCAGCGACTTCTCGGCCCGTCATGTCCTGCGCGGACGGCAGAGCGTAGTAGTGCCGGAATAGTTCGTATGTGCCATCAATCAGATAGATTTCCAGGGTGCAGCTCCGACACAACCCTATCGAACCTGTGGGGGCTCAATCAAGGCGCCGGGAAAGCACACCCCAGAACTCATCTGCAGTAGCTGATTCTGTGACAAGGCCACGTGAGCCCCGCTCCGCAATCGAGGGTGTATTCCTAGACGCAAGGGCGTTTCGGCCAAGCGCTGGCACCTCAGTCCCAACACGGTGCGCCGCCTCGTCGTCGACGAACCGGGAGTGATTAAGCTGACGGTCGGCCCTCTGCTACGCAACCGTCGCAAGAGGCACTTGGTGTCGCTGCACATCCCCGAGCGCGTCGCGCTGCGCGTTCACGCAAGCTGTCGGGGTAGAAAGCGACCCAGGAGATGTACGGTTCCGCCGCGCCGCGGTGGAGCGGGTTGACTTCCTACCACCAGGGAAGATCGGGGAAGGGCGGGCACTTATCCACGTGGAGATACTTCTTGCAACCTTCGACCGAGGGGTAGGGGGTCGCGCGCTGGCGGGCAAGATTCGTCAGGTCCTGAATGTCCATCGCGTAAACTTGAACGGTTCCGTCACGGCTTGCTGTCGCCAGGTATTTTCCGTCCGGGCTCCAAGCGACGCTCGCAACAAAGTCACTGTGGCCGCTCAGGGTCAGCACTTCCTTGCCCGTCGCCGCGTCCCACACCTTCGCCGTTTGGTCAAAACTCGCCGTCGCCAGCCGGTGGCCATCCGGGCTCCAGGCCACGCTAGTAACAGGGGCTCTGTGACCGCGCAGGGTCAGCACTTCCTTGCCCGTCGTCGCGTCCCACACCTTTGCCGTCTGGTCATAACTCGCCGTTGCCAGCCGCCGGCCGTCCGGGCTCCAGGCCACAATCGACACATAGCCGCCGTGGCCGTGCAGGGTCAGCACTGCCTTGCCGGTCGCCGCGTCCCACACCTTCGCTGAGTTGTCTCCGCCTCCCCCGAAAATCGACCCCGCCGCCGTCGCCAGGCGCTGGCCGTCCGGGCTCCAAGCCACGCTTACAACAAAGTTGGGGGCGCAGCTCAGCGTCAGTAACTCCTTGCCCGTGGCCGCGTCCCACACCTTCGCCGTCTGATCCGCACTCGCCGTCGCCAGCCGCTGGTCTTTTCCGTCTGGGGCGGGCTCCAGGCCACGGTCCGAACAGCGCCACGATGGCCGCTCAGGGTCAGCAGTTCCTTGCCCGTGGCCGCGTCCCACACCTTCGCCGTTTGATCCTCACTCGCCGTCGCCAGCCGCTTGCCGTCCGGGCTCCAGGCCACGCTAAAAACAGCATTACTGTGGCCGCTCAGGGCGAGCAGTTCCTTGCCCGTGGCCGCGTCCCACACCTTCGCCGTCTGATCCGCACTCGCCGTCGCCAGCCGCTTGCCGTCCGGGCTCCAGGCCACGCTAAAAACAGCATTACTGTGGCCGCTCAGGGTGAGCACCTCCTTGCCCGTGGCCGCGTCCCACACCTTCGCCGTCTGATCCGCACTCGCCGTCGCCAGCCGCTTGCCGTCCGGGCTCCAGGCCACGCTATACACAGACGCACCGTGGCCGCGCAAGGTCAGCACATCCTTGCCCGTGGCCGCGTCCCACACCTTCGCTGTCTGGTCCTCACTCGCCGTCGCCAGCCGGTGGCCGTCCGGGCTCCAGGCCACGCTATACACAGACGCACCGTGGCCGCGCAAGGTCAGCACATCCTTGCCCGTGGCCGCGTCCCATACCTTGGCCGTCTTGTCCCAACTCGCCGTCGCCAGCCGCTTGCCGTCCGGGCTCCAAGCCACGCTGGTCACATATTCACGGTGGCCGCTCAGGGTCAGCACCTCCTTGCCCGTGGCCGCGTCCCACACCTTCGCCGTCTTATCCACACTCGCTGTCGCCAACCGCCGACCGTCCGGGCTCCAAGCCACACTAGTTAAAGAGTCACCGTGGCCGCTCAGGGTCAGCCTCACGTGGGATGCAAGGATTGCATCATGCAACCGTTGTTGGGCTTCCGGCAGCACTGCGTGGCCCCATGGCCAAGTGGCAGCCACGCCCTGTGCAGCGATGAAGATAGAAATCTCGGGATCGGCGTTTTGACTCGCCATCGAAGCTGAGATCAGTTCGCGAGCGCGGGCAACGGTCCGCTGCCAGAAAGCGCCGATTGCTACCGCGATCGCCAATAATAACAACCCTCCCAATGCCCACGACAAGCGGCGAAGCCTTTTCGCCTGCCGTTACGCCCTCTTGAGTTCTCCCGCTTCCCATTCTTGACTCGCACGTATGTATCTTTCTTCAAGCGCAGTCGGTCGTTCCTTCTGAATCGAGGATGCCTGAGCAAGCCAGCCGATTGCGTCTTGCAGGTCGATCTTGCGCAGCAGGAAACTATCGTTGCTTCCGCTGCTTTCCCATTCGGCAGCTTTCACGAGGAGCCTGGAATGGGCACGTTTCCATTCCAAGTCGGTGTCAAGTGCCTCGATCAATTTCTGGAATGCTAGATCGAAGGGTTCGCCAGTAAAAGAAACCCATTGAACGCGAGACAACGAAGGAGGCCACTCGGACTGCAGCACGTCGCGATAGACGACTGGGATTAAACGCTTACTATTCGCAGCCGCATGCGCCACTTCTTTCAGGCACATTTCCGACTTGCAGGAATCCGGGCTGACGACAAAGACGAAATCGTGAGCCGCGTTTATCGCTCCGAAGATCTCCTTCTCCCAGTCCGCCAGGCGCGGAATGTCGTGCCAATCGACCCATATGTCGCGATTCACCTTCTGAAGCGCGATATGAAGGTCGCGGACGAATCCCTGGTCTCCCCGTGCATACGAGATGAAGACCTCGGCCATGGTGCACTCCCGAGGTTGAAGAAGAATCAAGCGAATCTTAGCACTGGCAGTTTGGTCGGACTCCGCTCTTAGTGCGCCGCGGCGGTTGCCGCCGGCATTTCCAGGACCCTAGCCCTCCTCTGTTTGGGCGGCTGCGGTGTGTCTGCTTGCTTAAAGTCCACCATCGCAGCCCGTGTCAGCCACTCCTGCTGGCGCTGGTCGAACCTCAGATAATGGCGCTCGGTGATCTTGATGCTGTGGTGCGCCAGCAGCAGCGAAACGTCTTCCAGCGCCGCCCGGGCATTGAGCTTCTCGATCGCGAACGTGTGCGCAGCATGTGCGTATGGGCTCGCAGCTTCTTACCATTACGCTTCAGTTCCGCCGCGTTGTAAACGTACTCCAGGCTTCGTCTCCAGCCACGGACCACCGCCTCCGGCCGTTCGTCGGCACGGGACAGAGGAAGATCCTTGTCTACTGTCTATGACCCCGTGTCTCTGAGTGAAGAGCCACGGGATGCGCGATCGAGTTTCACTTTCTTGCTTGGCACGAAAGCAGTTGCCGAATGGGCCTGTAACACCGCCGCTCAGATGGCACTCGACTTACTATCGAAGGTCCCGCCTAGCACTTGGAAGCGCCGCATGGAGGACTATCTACAGCCCGCTTTTTCCATCACGCTGAAATAGCTTCGCGAGCAGTTTTGGGCCGTTCGCAAGATCAGCCTCTAGCCGTTGCCACATGCGTTGCAGATAAAAAGATCCGGGATAAAAGGTAGGCCGCTGGACGGGTTGTCGCCTGTTTTCCAAAGAGACCGATAAGTCATTGATCCTCGGTTGTTAAGGGTGTACAGAAGTAGAGTGCCGAAACCACACAATTTTGGCACTCCACGGTCTCAGTTTCCGAAAAAGCGGAGTTCGTGCTAGTCGCGTGTTGATTGAAATCCGGCTTGTGCAAAATTGACCAGACATCCTAAGGGAGAGCGGAATATTGTCATCGTGAATCCTCTTCTTAGGGGACGATTTAAGTAGCACAGAGGCCGCCCTGGCTTAAGTTCCGGGCGGCCTCTCTCTAGCGCACGCCGTCCGAACAAAAACCGCTGCCCCCTATTCCTGCAGAAAGATATTGAGCAGCGTGTTGTGGACCCGAATCTCGCCGTTATATTCAACGAAGCCCAATTTTCTGAAGCGATTCATGAAGAAACTCACTCGGGATCGGGTCGTGCCAATCATCTCAGCCAATATCTCCTGGCTAATCTTGGGAACCACCGTCTCGGGTTTGCTGTCCTTGCCGAACTGCGCGAGCAGTAACAGAATCCTCGCCAGCCGCTTTTCGCTTGAATTGAAAAGCTGATCCACCAGGTCAGCCTCGATGCGAGCGTTTCGTGCAAGAAGAAAGGAGACGAACATCTCCGACAATTCTGGCTGTTCTTGAAGCGCGCGTACCATTTCCGCCTTGCTAATCCTGAGCAGAGCACACTCGGTCATCGCGGTAGCGGTCGCAAGTTGAAGAGGATGAGCTGAGACCATGCAGTTCTCACCCAGGAATTCCCCGGCACCTAACAAGGTGATCGTGGCTTCTTTTCCGCTAGCGGAGGTGACCGTGACTCTCAGCCGGCCCTTCTGCACGTAAAAAATCGCATCGGCAGGGTCGCCTTGCGCGAAGGCCGTCTGACTTTTTCTCAGATTGACGATCTTTCGGCCGAGCCCAGCCTTGGCTAGAAAGGCCTTGGCATCGAAAACTGTTTCACCATTCGTTGGTTGCGGCTTGGACGTTTGAAGCCGAGAAGGCTTTGCAATTACGCCTGTGGCTGGTTTTGCAGATCGCACCGAATCAACCGACGGAACCCGTTCGGCCGCACGGCCCCGGTTACGGGTTGGAATGCCCTTGGCGCTCATTTCAATCCTCCGAAGAGGCAGCGTTGACAGCTCGACATTAGACTTCTTGGAGGCGCTGAAACAGAATGGGTCCCTTGGTCATCATGATCCCTGCGATAAGACCGGGACCCATTACGTTCCCGCTACGGCACTAATATCACATGCCAATTTTTACGGTCTGTTGGGCATCAAACATACGAAGAAGATTTTCGTTAGCTCTCCCGATTTAGGAGCCGTCTTGGAAGGAGCGGCATCGCTTAGTGCGGGTCACCTCTCGTGCGTCGCGATGCTTGTGCGTACCATCGTAAGAGCCAACGTAGGATACCCGACAGAAGCGTTGGATTTGGAGGCACACTGTATAATTTCGCGCGCGGGGCGAATAAGCAGGGTTTCTGTTTCGCGGTCCACGAGGACTAGTGCACTCTCGCATCTGGCATGGTTTTCGGTTCTGCCTTGTGGCGCGCAAACACCTCCAAGTCGTGCGGTCCGGCGAGCGGACGAATACCCATGGGAAACCAGTCAGCAACAAAATACTTCTATCGATCTCTGTTGGCGATTACAGCTCGCTTCGTCCTCATCTCGAATACGTCAGCTTGCCAAACCATCTAGTCCTTCACGAGGCGGGTGGAAAGCTAGAATTTGCTCATTTCCCGAATCGAGGTTTGATTTCTCTTGTAGTGGTGATGAAAGACGGAAAGACGGCCGAAGCTGGCATCGTTGGAAATGAGGGCTTTACAGGAACACTGGCGGCTGTTGGCCTGCGCAGGAGCCCGCTTCGAGCGGTGGTACAAATCACGGGGGATGGGTTTCGGATAGAGGTCGGAGCTTTGCAAAACACTTTGAAATCCACCCCGCACCTTCAATTGATTTTGAGCCGCTATGCCGCGATTCGGAGCATGCAGGTTGCACAGACAGCCGCGTGTAATCGGCTGCACGAAATTGAGCAGCGCCTTGCACGGTGGCTGCTGATGACTCAGGATAGAGTGGACTTAGGGTTGCTGCCAATTACTCATGATTTTCTCGCGACGATGTTAGGTACAGATAGACCTACCGTGAGTTTGGCAGCCGGTGTTTTGCAGAGGAAGGAGCTCATCGAGTATACCCGTGGTGCAGTGAAGATCGTGAACCGCAAGAAACTTGAAGACTCCGCCTGCGAGTGCTACGCGGTTATCAGGCAGTACGATGGCGAGCTTGGGTTGAAATAAGCCCGGAGGTGACGACTCGCCCTGTGCTTAATTACCAACATCTGTTCATCACGGGGAGTCGTTACTTCAGTAATTCAGTCTCCACTGGCTAGCTTGTGGACCTCCCCGCCGTTTAACGCACACATTCTTGATTCAACTTGTCGCGTAGCGCTTGTCGTCATCAGAGACGACGCACGGCTGCAAGTTGCTGATTGATGGTGTTCGTGGCCAACCCGCGAGATTCCAGGTGCATGCGGCTTCGTGAGCCGTGAGTCCGACTTGCTTTCGAGCCGCGGTTTCCTAAAAGCGGATTTATATTGTTTCATCTCGGCACGTGCCTCCCTGAAACAAAAAAGGCGTCAACATAGCGCCGGTCGGCTGATGGTTGACCATCCGACGTTGACCGCTTTCCTTCGACGGCGCTTCGCTACGAATAAGGATTCAGGTCCACACCTGCCATTCAACAGTCTGTGGGCATGTATTCCTACTTAGTAGGCTTAACAACCACTCCCGCTGAACTCGCCACCACAAACGTCCAGACGAAGTCGCGGCGAATATATGGGGAGCCGAGGGGTGGCGGCCATTTGTCCGGAAGCCCGATAGGACGAATGGGACCGTTCGCGCCCTTGAGCAGGCCAGCCCCCTCAGCCCCCTGCGCAGTGACCGAGGAAACGTTATGACAGGTGATGCAAGAGGCTTGAGTCAGGTCCAGGCCGACACTCTCGGCTTCGGTCACGGAATTTCCCAGCAGGGTCGGATTCCCTTTGTCAACATAGTCACCTTGCACTCCGTCAAGGCGATAGTTAAACCATTCCGGCGCCAACCCGGCTTTTTTCATCAGCGCGGTAATAGCGGGTGTCTGGTTGGACGTAGGACGCTTGCGAGGCGCGCCGTCCTTTGCCGGTATCGCAGCGGGGTTCGCACCCCACGGGTCGTTACATCCCAACTCGTAGCAGCGCATGGGATTCACCGTGTCATCTTGCGGTTCCCAGGTGGCCCATATCCAGTTGGGCGCCAGCTTGGAATTGATGTGGATACCGGCCAGCGCATAGCAATGAGTCACTGGCGGATTCTTGGTCGAATCCGTCGCCTTCTCCACGTGAACGGTGGGATTCTGGGGAGGGTGGTCGCAAGGATCCATGCTCGCTAGCTGAATCCAATCGGCCTTTAACTCGACCGCGCTCACGGGAAAGTCGAGCGGGCCATTTTTCTGGACAAACAAACCCTGGCCAGCATGGGTCTGAAGCCCGTTGCTGGTGATATAGGAGGCCGCCTCAGGGTTGAGTCGCACCTCTTCACAGATGGTCCGCTTCGGGCCGTGCGGATATGCCGGATGGTTGCCTGGTGCGCAATTGGCCGTGCTCAGATTGAGTCCCAGCAAACCAGCTTTCGGCGGATTCATGATCTGCTGCAATACGCTGGGATTAAACCGGCTCGGAGGCGGCGCGCCCAGTTGTTGTGTTGCCGGAGGGAAGACTTGCGACTGCACCTGCCATTTTTCCCAGGCCACCACGGCATTGGGATCGTTGGCGACGGGACAAGTGGCAGCTACAAAGAGGCGCCATACGACTTCGGCGTCGGACATCCCTTTAGTGCTGTTGGGAAACTCGCACGGATTGTCAGACGATTGTGGCGGGGTAGCCGCTTCTGAAGACGCAATGACCGGCTTGAGATGATGGGTGGGAGTCAGCAGCCACGCGGCCGACAAACCCAGAATTACAAGTAGGGTGCCAATTCGAAGCTTCATGGGAGTTTCCTTTCTAAGCGGCGACTGTAGGTTGACGAACGAGTGGTGAGTCGAAGTCGCGCCGGGCGAGCTGGCTGTTGTAGGAGCGCAAACAAACCTTGTCATGTTTGCCGGTGGCCGGATTGAAGATTTCGTTTTCTGCGTACTTGATGTCGAGCGACAGCTTTCAGTTCGTCGGCGTTGCGCACCACCGACTGCTGTGGCCGAAGTTCCACTGGATTCGAAAGCAGCCGCGGCTCATTCTGCGCAACGCAAAGGCTGGTCAACATTGCAACCAGGAGAAGGATTGCTGGCGTACACGGCAAACAAGGGACCCGCATCATGCCCTCCGCGATGCTACCGAACGCCTTCACGCTGTTCTGTGGGTCGCATCAGCTTACACCAGATTCGAACTGCCAGCTTGATTATTTTCTTCTGTCCGACCGGGCGCTCAAGGCGTCGATTCAACCAAAGAAAACATGGTGCGTTCAATCATTGTCGGGAATATAGTGTGAGGCTGTCGGAAAAGGAAAACCCCGACTCCGCTGCAAGACTGGAGTTACACGATGAACCTGAAAAAGCTCTTTTCGATTGTTGCGCTCGTGATCACTAGCTTGTGCATAACCGCGGGGGCCCAGTCCACTGCAAAGAGCGAATTCAAACTGTGTAAAGGGACCTTCGCATTGTGTACTTATGCGCAATGCGAACCGATCATGATCCTCGAGACGCCCATGCTGCTCTCGTGTGCATGTAAGGTCCACGAAGACGAGTGGTCGGTTGGCATGAAAGCTTGTCAGGGTAAGGAGGAAGTCCCCGGCAAGGGGCAGTTGATCCGGTCGCGGTATTACCCCAATTTCACAAGCTATGCCCGATGTTCCAACAACCGGCCCTGGGCGATGTGTCTGGATTCGCCTTGCGTCATTGATAAGAACGATCCAACGAAGGCGCAATGCACTTGCCCGGTAGTGCAGGGCCAAGGCGACTATCTGGTTCAGCCGGGTTCGGACCAGTGCAGCAATGGGCCCATTTCCTCGGCGACTGTCGATGACCTGGATCAAATCACGGACTTCCTGGAAACCCGTCCCGAATTGCCTCCACCCAACCTTACCGTTGTGAACGTTAAGCCTAAGTAAGCTGACCAGCCGCGGCCGAGGATGGGTTGCCGGTGGCTAGATCTGGTGTGAAACCACGCCGGGATGGCAAGGTCCGGCCGATCCCCCCGGGTCCCATGCTCAGCGAAAGACATCGAAGCGGCAATACACTAAAGCCGATTTCACCCTACAAACCGGCTTCGAGGACATGTGCCACAGAAAGATCTCGCCAACAACGTAATGGACCAGAACCTGACTTCGGGGGAACTTCGCGTCTTGCCGGCAGAAAAGCACCGATAAGATCCTGTGCGCGCCTGCGCATGCATTCAGGTCAGGGGAAGGCGATTTCGCGCCAAGTGAGAATGTAGAAGCGATTAATTCCTGGATTGCCGACAACCCGCCAGGTGACCGGCGGGATGCGCTAACCGTATGTCGTTACACGCGATCACAGGCATTTCCCGGTGCTGGCACCGGGTTAAGATCACACAGCACTGTGACTCATTGCACGGCAACGATCTTCGCTAGGGGAGACGATGACAGCCAGCAGGATCAGCAACTTTTACGGTGTAGGTTTTCGCCCCATCCACCCGCTTCAAGCAAACAGACTGACGGTAGAGGCGGCCTCGTTGTGAATCCTTCTCCGCGATCTCCTCTTTCTGTTCGCGGGACCGGAGGCAGGAATGAGAAGCGGAAACAGCCATTTTGATAGTGTCTGCATCAAATCGACCGGCTCTTACGTTCCGTCGAAAGTTCTGACCAACGAAGAAGTCGTGGCAAACCTGCCTACCTCTCCGCAGTGGGTGTTCGATACGTTGGGGATTCGTGAGCGGCATATCGCTGAACCAGACGAATACACTTCCGATCTTGCTACCTGTGCGGGGCTAGAGGCAATCGCTGCGGCTGGGCTTGAACCAAATGACATTGACTTAATCATCGTTTCCACGGCGACACCCGACCGCAAAATGCCCTCGTCGGCATGCATCGCGCAGTTCAAGATGGGCATTAGCAACTGCTGCGCCGCATTCGATGTGGCGGCGGTGTGTGCCGGGTTTATCTACGGCATCACGATCGCAGGCCAATTCATCCAGAACGGTACATACGAGCGTGTGCTGGTGATCGGCGCCGATACCTTCTCCAAGGTCACGGACTGGAACCACCGCGACAGCGTCGTTTTCGGAGACGGTGCCGGTGCGGTGGTACTTGAGAGAGAGGATCGGGAGAATGGGCTCTTTTCGAGCATTCTCCTCGCCGAGGGCGAGGGCATGAATCACTTCACGGTCTACCCTGGGGACGCCTACTTCACAATGAACGGAAAAGCGGTTAAGGAAAAGGCTACAACCGCGGTACCCGAGTGTATTCGAGAGGTTCTCCGCATCAACGGGCTGGGACTCGAAGACGTCTCGATGATCGTTCCGCACCAGGCCACAGCTGGCGTCCTGAAGCGCATCGCCGAGGTACTCAACATGCCCTATTCCAGAATACAGACGAACTTGGAGTGGTACGCGAACACCGCTGGAGCCACAGTTCCGCTGCTCTTGGACCAGGTCAACCGGCGCGGGCTGCTTCACGCAGGCGATTTACTCTTGCTCGTGTCAATCGGCGCGGGCTGGACTTGGGGCGCAAGCCTATATCGATGGTAAGTTCCGATTTTGGTAACCGATCGCTTTGATGGGTATTGGGCCAGTATGCGGAAATCTAGTTTCAGCAGGTCTTGTTCACGCACTTCGAAAATCAATCATGGAAACCGGAATAAGCTTCGTACCTAGCTTCATTTGAGGAAATCATGGACATTACAACAGTGGGAGTAATCGGCGCGGGCACGATGGGCAATGGCATTGCTCATGTCTTCGCCAAGAATGGATACAACATCGTGCTGGTCGACGTGGAGCGGCGCTTCATTGATCGCGGTCTGCAAACCATCAGCAAGAACCTGGAACGCGAGGTTGCGAAGAACAAGTTGACGTCAGAGCAGCGCGACCTTGCGCTGGGGCGCATCATGGGCACATCCGATCACAAGCGGCTGGCCGATTGTGATTTCGTCGTCGAAGCAGCCAGCGAGCGTTTTGAGATCAAGGCCGATCTCTTCCGCGCTCTCGATTCCATCTGCCGCCCCGAGGTTCTTCTGTCGTCCAACACCTCGTCCATTTCGATAACCAAGCTGGCAGCGGTGACCGGACGGCCCGACAAAGTCATCGGGATGCACTTCTTCAATCCCGTGCCGATGATGAAACTCGTCGAGGTAGTCCGCGGATTGGCGACCTCAAACGAGACTTTCGCGACGGTTAAAGCTCTTGCCGAGAAACTGGAAAAAACTCCCGTTGAGGTGAATGACGCACCGGGCTTTGTCTCGAACCGCGTGCTGATGCCGCTGCTGAATGAAGCCATGTACGCCGTGATGGAAGGCGTGGCCACGCCGGAAGCCGTGGATGAAGTCTTTAAGCTTGGTATGGCGCACCCGATGGGTCCGCTGACCCTGGCGGACTTCATTGGACTCGATGTCTGCCTCGACATCATGCGCGTGATGCAGTCCGGCCTCGGCGACCCCAAATACCGGCCTTGCCCGCTGCTGATCAAGATGGTCGATGCGGGTTGGCTCGGCCGCAAGTCCGGGCGTGGTTTTTACCAGTACTAGTCCGTGAGCACTATCGTCTAAGTCTAAGAATGCCGCGGAGCCGTCGCCAGAATTATTGCCATCGCTTGACACCACGAGCTTTACTGCCTCCTTTCCAGCAGTTGCGCAGATCGAAATACCACAAGTCCACGAACAATGCCTTTGAAGTCGGCCAACGCCGGATCGACGTCTAATGTAACAATCTCTTACGTCCGAATCTTTGGCGTGTTGACCAGCACCACTGCCCGATTGGTTCTCGATTTGACAATGCTCGGGTATCCAGTTATCGTTGAAAGTGAGGTAGTTTCGTCCTTTTCCTCATTCAGGTTCCCTGAACATAAGTCAGCCCATCTGAAGTTTTTCTTCTCCTTATGCAACACAACCTCTAGGAGGCTGAATATGTACGCACGTAATGTTGCTTTTCGCCTGAATTCCAACATGCAGTCTGATTACACCCGCACATTTGAGAACCAGATTCTTCCTTTGCTTCGTAAGCAGAAGGGCTTCAAGGACGAAATCACGTTGTCAAATCCCGGCAGCCAGGATGCGGTTGCAATCAGTCTCTGGGAGAACAAGAACAACGCAGAAGATTACAACACCAACACCTACCCAGAAGTGTTGAAGACCCTGGCGAAGTTTATCGATGGAACGCCGCGGGTTCATACGTTTGAGACGGTCATTTCGACCTTCCATAACGTCCCAGTAGCCGTGTAAGGCCTGCAAACATGTCGAACGGAAGGCGGCTAATCCCGCCTTCTCGTGTTGACAAAGGATATCCACTTATCGGCGATGGGAGTGAGACGGTGGCAGGCATTCTTTTGGCCCAGAGTCCCTTTCCGGAGGGAGTTCCGGCCGATAATGCGGTGATGTCACGGTAAGTGCGGAGGGTGTCGTGCTGATACCGTATGGTCTGGACCTGATAGAGAGCTGTCTGTCCTGCAAGCTGCGGGCAGAACGTATCTTTTGCGATCTTCCACCAGCCGCATTGCAGTCGTTCGAATCCATCAAATATCCCACCGCCTATCCCAAGGGAGCTGTCCTGTTTGTCGAGGGTCAGTCGCCACGAGGAATTTACGTCTTGTGTAAGGGGCGTGTAAGGCTGTCCATCTGCGCAGCCGACGGCAAGACTCTGATCCTTAAAATCGCCGAGCCAGGGGAGGTTCTTGGCCTGAGCGCCACCGTCTGCGGTAAGCCTTGCGAGCTCACCGCGGAGACTGTCGCTCCGTCACAGGTCAACTTTGTAAAGCGCGAGGATTTCCTTCGCTTTCTGAAGGAAAACGGCGAAGCCTGCCTGCGCGTTGCCGAGCAATTGAGCGTCATATATAACTCGGCATGCCGCGAAATTCGCGCCCTCGGACTTTCGCATTCCGCCGCTGAGAAGCTGGCCAAACTACTGCTGGAATGGAGCGCCAAGAACGGGGAGTCCGCCAAGGTCGAGCCGCGCGTGAAGATGGCGCTGACGCACGAGGAGATCGGGCAAATGATCGGTACGTCACGGGAAACCGTGTCACGGCTCTTTGCCGACCTCAAACGGCGGAAGATTGTGCAGGCCAAGGGCTCGACGCTGCTGATCCGTAACAAAGGGGCGCTTCAGGCGCTGGCTCTAACGCAGTAAGGTAGGGCCGTTCCCCGGAAGTTGTCCCCAAACCGGCTTCGAGTACCGTTGCGGCTTCAAAGCAAGGTGAGGCGGTTCTGCCGTAACGATCTGATGGTGGTGAGCCAACTCAGAGCTTCGATGGACCAGCAAAAGCGCGGTTCAGGTATACTACAGTTGAGTGGTCCATCTTCTCCCCTCTTTCAGGTCCCCTGAACTAAGTCAGCCCATCTGAAGTGTTTCCTCTTAGATAACCAGAAGGAGGAACTCCGTTATGTCGCAACTAACCCGTTGGGAACCTTTCCGTGAGTTTTCGCCGATAGAAGACCGCCTGACCCGTCTCTTCCGTGGGTCATTTAACCCCGAACGCCCCGAAGACGCTTTGACGACCACCAGCCTCGCACCTCCGGTGGACATATACGAAGACGAGCACAAAATTACTCTGAAGATTGAAGTACCGGGTATCGATGAAAAGGACATTGACGTCCGCATCGAGGGCAACACCCTGACCGTCCATGGCGAGCGTAAGTTAGAAAAAGAAGAAAAAGAGGAAAACTTCCGTCGCGTCGAGCGGCACTACGGAAGCTTTACGCGATCGTTCACGCTGCCCGGTTTCGTCGATCCGGGACGAGTGAGCGCCGACTATGACAAGGGCATGTTGAAGATCAGCCTCCCCAAGAAGGCTGAAGCCAAGCCCAAGCAGATCAAGGTTAATATTCGGGGCGAGAAGGCTCTCGAAGGCAAAGCTCCCGTCAAGGTCGCGTAAAACTAGTGGCTCCGTGAATGCTTCGGGCCGGCTCCCAAGCCCAAGCAGATCAAGGTTAATATTCGGGGCGAGAAGGCTCTCGAAGGCAAAGCTCCCGTCAAGGTCGCGTAAAACTAGTGGCTCCGTGAATGCTTCGGGCCGGCTGCAGCCAAGGTGAGTGTTGACCGTCCGCCTGCTGCAGCCTTCAATTCTCGATCGCTCAGACCTGCCCGCCGGTGGCGATTTTCAGTTCGCGAAGGGCAATTATTAGGCTAGATGCTGTTGCAGCCAGAATGTCGCTATCCGGAACACAATTTCCGTGCTGGGTTCACTGCCGGATTGTGAGCGTGAGATGCAGCTATCCTCTTTTGAGAAGCGAAGGATTACGATCTGGGAGAAGATGCGAGAAATCGAAGGTGAACTCTTTCTTCTGTCCGCGAGATCGGTCGAGTTAGACTTCGAGAGCGGCCACAGGTTCAACCGACTGTGTGGAGAACGCACCAAGCTAGCAAGCGAGTTGCTGCTTAACGAGCATCGTTTGCCGTAACTGCAGCCGATCTCGTGCCTCAGATGGACGACATAATGTCGCTCATCTGTAAGGTTGAGTTGTCGAACCCGGTGTCTCGATTTGAGCCACTGCGCGACAACTCCAGTATCGTCGGCAACTTGGAATTGGGGTCTTCGTTCGGGTTGCTGTTGGCACTGTCTCACATCCGCAAACGTCACTGACAAATCATCGTTGCTGGCGTAAACCGGTAAAGCTGAGGGACCTGCAAACCGGACAAGTCCTCGCCACCTTCACTTGTGATAGAGCTGCTTGTTGCTGCGCATTTTCCGAGGCTCTCCAGCTCATCGTCGCCGGCGACACCGGCGGCCACCTTCACTTCCTCCACCTTGAAGAACCGAAGCCGAAAAGCTGAGCAGCGACGGGACCGGATACGAAGACAGCCAACAACACAACGAAAGTTGTAAACGGTGGCGAGCGCCGGCGCTCTTGTGAGTGCGGATGGCACTCGCCAGGCCGACGCAGGTATAAAAGAGGTAACATCACAGCGTTGACAACTAGGGAGCGGTGTCAGAGCATTTACTTGATGCTTAGTGGAGGAAGTTGGATCAGAGAGGTCCGGCTGAACGCATTGAGGGCTCAGAATGCACCTCCACGATGAGTCGTCTGAAGTTCTCCTGCCCCGCACCAACGGCAACTCAATTCAACTCGCCTGTGCAGGCTGCGGCAAACCCGGTGTCAGTATTTGCGCGAAGTGCGCGAAGACTGGGTATCGGACGGCAGTTGCACGCGCCAATCCGCTGGAGAAACGCGAGCCTGAGCTTTACAAGCGGCTAGATCAGATGTCCCGATTGTCCCTTGAGGGCAACAAGAAACTGTGGGACGAGTTTTGCATCGAGATCAATGCCGGAGACTATTATGAGCATCTGCCGATCTTGGTTGAAATCCTTCATGAAGGGAAGTGGCGGACCAACGCCCTGGATGTCAGGAAATGGCTGCGCGAGACTTTCGTCAGACGGGTCAAACGATCTGCTTCAGGCGCGGTGGAAGACTACGACTCGACAGGCAAGCGTCGCCCTGGCGGTCCAAAGTTTGACAACCGGAACGGCGCATTGACCGAATTCGGCACACGACCTTACGCGGAGTTTGCGGTGCTTTGCGAGGATGGAGACACCGTAGGTCCCGAAGAGGTGATAGAAGGCCGGCTTGAGCGAAAGCGCCTGCAAACGGCTTCCGAGGACGACGACTATATACCTGTCGTGATGCCTGCAGATCGGGAAGCTGGCACACCTTCCGCCGGACCCATGCCACGTTGCTGCAATTGGCGGGCGGCTCGGCCAAAGATGCCCAGGCGCAACTCGGTCATTCCCAGATCACAACCACGCTCGGAATTTACACGATTCCGGTTCCCGCGCATCAGCGGGAGGTGGTAGAGAAATTGGCGCAAATGGTGACGAACGGTGACGAGTTTGGAATGGCAGGAAAACTCGGAATCAGTCAACCCACGTTGCTACAGTGAGTTAGATGGTGGGCGCTACAGGATTCGAACCTGTGACTTCCACCGTGTGAAAGTGTTTAGGCCAGCAGTTTCAATGCCTTACGGTGTTCCCAACTGCACGCCAATGCACACGAGTGAATGTGGGAAAACAGATATTGTTCCCGATCTGTTCCCAGGTTTGTCCCCCGGTTTCAATGGCAGCTAATAGCTGGGAACAATAACCAGAATGTTCCCAGAATTGTCTTCAATCTCTTGCCGATGAGCGAATCACACACGCGACACGAACGGACATCGGCGTGTTACAGGAAGAACAATCAGGGTTTGGTAGCCCAAACGAATCTGAGATGGAACCAGATTGTCAAATGGCTACAACAGATGGATTCCATTAGGAAACAGGCCGATTCGGCTTAGTTCGGCTGCCCTGAGCCGCGATGTACGAGCCGCGTCAACACAGCCCGGATACTCCCTATCCTGTATTGAACCGCACAGTCCCGATACCGCTTCTCGTTGCACCCTCAGTTCGTCGTCTGTAAGAATGCTTGACAAGCATGAACGACAAAGAGCGGTTTGCAGCAGTTCTGGAGAGTTTCTATTTCCCACAGGATGCGGGTCTTTTTGCCAAACCGATTGCCGCAGCAATCTGCCAATTGCCGCCCTCACTTTCGCCCTTAGGTGAATCGTTCCGTGGAAATCTGGATGCGGCCAGAACCGTTGCGAGTGTGCCGTACGCGATGACCGTCATCGCGATAAATCGTAGGAGATTTCAGGCCATTCTTGCGGCAGAGCGCATCCGGTCGCTGAAAAGCAACTGGAACTCCGAGGCAGAGCGTGAGCAATGGGCGCTCCGGACAGCTCACCGACGCTTCACTGAAGAACTCGCCCAACCTGAGGACTGGAATGCGAACCCGACTGATCTTCTTGGAAACTCTGGACGCGCTATTTTGATTGATCTTGAGGTGCTGCTGTCGGAGGTAGACTTTGGAGAGTCCTCCGACGAACTGCTAAGACAATGCACTGTACTGTGCTGGGGCGCATTGGAAGTTTTATCGACAGATTTGTTTATCACCGTGTTAAACGAACGGCCGTCCTACACTTCGGCATTGCTCGATCACCCACTCACAAAGAAGTACTTCGATCCGCGGTCGTTCGGGACAGCTCTTCAAGAGCGGCGATATGATTTGTCCCGCTGCATGGGGGAAGTACTCGTGCAGCAGCATCGAATCGACAGCGTAGAGGCGATACGTAACATCTTTGACGCGCTGTTCCTGGATGAAAACGACCTGCGGACGCAGTTGCGTGATGATCTATTCTGGAGACTGGGGCAAGATAGAAATCTTATTGTTCATCGGCGTGCTGTGATAGACCAGCAGTACCTGACAAACACTGGATGTGGACAAGCCGTCGGTTCGCGGTTGCGAATCGGCCCCGATCCGTTCGAGCGATACCTCAACTACTCCAGAGATACAGGTGTTAGTTTGCTTCGCGCAGCTGCAAGTTCGCGCACGTAGGGAGTTACACCGCTAGATATGTGTACAGCGTCTCACGGCTGATGCCGAACTCCCGCGCAAGACCAGCTTTCTTCTCACCAGCCGCCACCCGCTTTCGGAGTGCTTCTGCTTGCTCGGCAGTCAACGATGGCTTGCGGCCACGGTACACTCCCGCTTTCTTGGCCAGGGCGATTCCCTCGCGCTGGCGTTCCCTTATCAGCGACCGTTCGAACTCCGCGAAACTGCCCAGCATGTTGAACATCAGTTTGCTCAGTGACGTGTCGCTATCGTCTCCGGTGAAGGTCAGATTCTCCTTCAGAAACTGAACCACGACACCACGGGCGTTCAGATCAGTGACCAGCTTGCGCAGATCGTCCAAGCTGCGCCCCAGCCTGTCGAGGGAGTGAACCACCAGAGTGTCACCCTCACGGGCGTAATCGAGCAGACCAGTGAGGGCAGGGCGCTTCGTGTCTTTGCCGCTGCACTTGTCTGTGAACGTCTTGTCGGGGGACTGGGCTTTGATGCTTTCAATCTGGCGTTCTGGGTTCTGGTCAACCGAGGAAACGCGAACGTAGGCGACTTTCTTGCTGTTCCTTCGTGCTGCGGCTGCTGCGGTCATCATGCCCTCCGAGACGATGTGTCAAGATGAAGTCTAGACAATATCTGATTGCATGTCAATAAAATAATTTATGAGCCTAGTCTGACACAATTCAGGTTCAAGGTTGACGTCAGTCTGGAGTATACTCTAACCTGACACTCCGCACAGTATGCAGGGCTGTGGGCTGGACACTGGCAGACGCATCCGGTGCGGCGTAGCATTTGCGGCATGAAAATCCGAATGATTCTGGCCACACTTATCTTGTCCTCTGGCATAGCACTCGCACAAGAACACGCGCCAACTGTAGAACAGTGCAGAGCCGACGCTGCCTTGTGGGACGCCGACATGGCTATGAGACAGAAGACCTTCATCGAATTGAGTAAGCGGTCACACGAGATGATGACCTGCACTATCGTGGACGCTAATAGGTCAATAACTTATGAGCGCTACGTGCGGGTGGCTAATCTGTGTCACGACGAGTCCTTCTTGCGGATGATGGACTATCTTCAGCGAAACAAGCTATGGAACAACTTCATAGCCGAAGATAACAGTGGCAAGCGGTGACTCCGCCAGCCATAATCCATCAGTTCCACAATAATCTTCCAGATGAGAGGTGAGCATGCTAGACCCAGTTACAGGTATCAGCCTTGTAAAGAACATCTCAGATTTGACGACGAAACTGTACGGAGACGTGAAGAAACTCAAAGATAGAGAAGCGAAGCAAGAGTTGGACGAGCTATTAGACGATTTACGTGATTTCAAGCAAGTGGCATCGGAGTTAGAGGACGAGAACCGCGATCTTCGTGAGCAGCTTCGATTCAAGAGCGATGAGTTCGAGTTCCGTAATCCCTTCTGGTATGAGAAGCCCAAACCGGAGGAGCCGCTCTGTCCCCGGTGCTTCTCGGATTAGTACGCTTGGGTACTTGTAGCGCGAAACGATAGACCTATAATAGCCGCTGCGTTAGTTGCGCTTATGGATCTGATCCGTCTAGGGCGGATAGCGCTGAGAAGACCTATGAACAAGATAATAGTGTCTAGAATCCCGTCTCTTCTCTGTGTCGCACTGGCCGTGGTTCTTCTGGGCACGGTATCTGTCGCACAGACGGCCTCAGTGAGTTACTACGCCAATGCAAATACACCCGGTGTTCCCGATGGGACCCTCCGGATCACCAACCCCGGAACGACGTACGCGAACGTCTGCGCCATGATCTACGTGTTCACAGCGGACGAGCAGATGGCGGAGTGCTGTGGATGCCCTGAATCCCCCGATGGCCTAAACACGCTCTCGGTGAATTCGGACCTCACCTCGAATCCGTTGACCAACACAATCCCAACAAATGGAACGATTACGATAGTCCCGGCCGCGGTAAACGCCTCGCCGTGCGATCCGACCGCCAACGTTTCTCCGGAGCCGGATTTGCGGGAGTGGGTATGGAACTGCCAAATTCCGGTACGTGCCACAATATATTGTTTTGAACACCGGTTCCTTTTCTTCAAGTTATTTACGACTGAACTTTCGGCCCTGCAAGCGCAGTGCTCGTTCATACAAACTTTGGGAAGCGGTCGCGGCATTTGCACGTGCGGAACCGGTGGAAAGTAGCATTCAGATCACGGTAGCGGGGAGTAGCAATCACTTCTGGTTAGTCTCAGGGGGCTATTATTGTCCAACCCCCGCGAAAGTAAAATCACCCCTATTTTTGCCGAACTCCTCGATAGGGTAAAATTGGCCGCCTTTAGCGTTCTGGACCCTCTTCATCGCCTTCTATATAGAGCGACGCCAGAAGTCCTATAAAAGGGGATGTCAAGCTAAAGGCGTAAGTTTCACAAAGACTCTCAGTCGCGCTTCGACCCCGTGCCCTAGCTGGATTCTAACGTGGTATAGGCCAAGCTTGAACTTGCCGATGGAAAGCGCCAAGTGTGATCGGGGCATTGCTACATTCGAACTCGACAAACTCGCATAAAATACACTCGGGTTGAAATCAATGCGGTCGATGATTCCCTCTAATACCAAGCTCACGCCAAGGGTGGATAGCCGCGAGTCCTTCCCTGACAGCTTTTAGATATATATGGTGATTTGGGCAGCAACCTGACCCGAAACAGATTCGCCGTGTTCAGCCCTTGCCAAGACGTGTTCAGCCCTTGCCGACTCGATTCGTTCCAGCCATGCTGATGAGACGGCTTCCCAGTCGTGAGTTGATAGCTCCGAAGCAATAACAGGCATCCTGTAGGCCAAGCTATTGTCAGAGTGTACATCGTGCACGTCATTACGTCGTTGGAACCGGGTAACACCGCGTGCCAAGCATGTTCCAACTCCGGGCTACGAAATAGTCATAGGTAACGCAACACTTTCATTATTCCCTGTTAACTCATTGGTACATACTACAGTTTCTAAATCGTGCAACTATGCTTTCATGGTAGGGTGCCTCGACGTGTTGATGCGGGGTGCCGGTGCTCTGTAAATTTCTTGTGGCTTTGCGTTGCAGGTCTAGCATTTCTCGTAAGTGCCACGAGATCAGCTAGTTACTATGTAGTTAACACGTCGTATCATGCTGCGCACTTGGTCTCTATACCGGAGTGAAGTTCGACCGGTTCACCCAGTGTCGCGCCCATCGGTGCTCCATTGCATAGTCGCTTGAAAGCCGCCATTCACTTGCATCAGAGACGATGGGGCGAGGTGCACCGAGGCAATCTCGAAGGGCGAGGGTGAACTACACCCTATTCTTGGCGTCCACGAGGTCGCTCATCGCGCTGGCGTGGCTTCTGGCGCGTCGCTGTGAAGTTGGACACCGATGTACCACCACGCGGTGACGACGCGCCACGCGGGTCTCTGTGCGCGAATCGCGGGTACGTGCGCGTCGTTCGCATCTAGGTCGGTTGCAGCGGTGGCGCTCGACCATTCTCGCTGTGACGCAGTCGGAGTTAGTCGTACACTGCGTATGACTCCGATGATGGCCGCTGGCGTCACAGATCGGCTGTGGGACGTCGCAGACTTGGTTGCGCTTGGGAGTCTTACGAACAACGTGATACTGAAAGGGTGACATAAAAATGGAACGCGATTATACCTGCATCGCCTGTGTCGGAAAATTCAAGGTTGTGAATGAAATCCCGAGGCCCGAGACACCGGAAGTGGCAATCGACGTGGTGTGTCCCTTCTGTGAGACAAAGAACCGTATCACGTGGCCAAGCTCCACGAGTTTCATGGTTGTTTCAAAGTAGCCCACTACCATGAAAAAGGCTCTGGCGATTAGCGCACCGCACAGTAAGGCGGTATCTGGATATGGCTTCCGTTCGTTTGAGAAGATCTTCTCGTCGGGCATTGGCCCGACTTACATAATCTCCGATTACGACCGAGGGCAACTTGCGCCCGGGAGCAAACTCATAATTCTCGATGACGATCAAGAGAAACGGGCAGAATCTGAGCTTACAGGATTTAGCTTCGCAGAAATGGCCGGGAACGGCCAAGCAAGATATAACGTTCATCATGCAAACCCGAAGATGGTCCCTTACAAAAAGGAACGCTTAAATCGGAACGGTGTTGCGATCATTGACGATCTCTAGAAATCAAAACAGCCCACTACCCGCGGTACGGTAGTGCCCTAAAGGGTTTCTTCTATGTTCTCGGCTGAGTTATGGAAAACGATATTCGATGTTGCCGCAGTAATTCTGTTGTTCTTGACCTTCGCAGCGGGTACCGGAGCATTCATTTTTGGAAATATCGTCAACAAGCGCCAAGCAGCACAATTGGCAGAGAAAGATCGCCAGGCTGCTTCAGATTCAAAAGATAAAGACCTGAAAATTTCTGACGCAAAACGAGCGGCGGAAGAAGCCAAAGAACGCGCTGCTGCCTTGGAAGTCGAGGCACTCACGTTGCGAAAAGAACTCGTGCTGCAAGGCCCCCGCGAAAACCTGATAACAGGCGAGAATCGCCGCAAACTGGTGGACGCCCTTAAACCGTTCTCCGGACAACAGGTCGATGTTCGACGGAGCACATTCCCCTTCATGGTGAATGGTAAGATTGTTTCCATTACACCAATTTGGGACGACACCGTAGGCTTAGCGGAGGCGTTGCTTCGAGTGGTGAAGGATGCCGGATGGCTTTCGCCGCCAAGTGTGCTGCCTTGGGGAATTCAGGAAACCGGAGTCAGCGTCGAAATTACAGATGCTGCGTCGGCTTCAACCCGATCAGCGGCGGATGCTCTAGTGAGGGCGCTCCACAGCATATCTCTTTCGGTAAGTGGCCCGAGGGTTCTGCCTTTGGGGTCTAACAGATTCACTCGCGTAGGCACGGTAGAGCAAGCCACGCCGCCCCTCTTGGGGAAGGACACTATCCTGTTGGGAGTACTAACGCACCCGAAATAGATCAGTAGGCAAATTAGGACGCTACCCGCGGTACCTGTCACTGTTCGTAGCAAGTCAAAATGTCCGCTTTTCATAGCAAGTGAAATGTCCGGTTTTGGTTTTGGGTTTACTCATATACCCGCCGTCGTCGCTGTGGGAAAGTGGGAATCCCGCGCTCTGGGCGGGATTTCCAAGCGCGGGGGAAAAGTCGGTTGTTTGACTTTTCCACGGTGCGTCTTTTCCACAGCGCTTGCCGCCGCGTTTTGGGTTGACGTGAAGGCCACGCCTTGGGCGCTATAACGTCCCAGCCGATGCGGCCCGTGGGTGAGGCTGATGCTCCCGTCCAGGTGCCGGTGCACCATGACATTGCAGCCGGCCAGCGTCCCTCGCCACTGCACCCGCTCAATCTGTAGCTGCAGGTTCTGAAAACTGACGGTGTTGTCGCGATTTACCGTCCGCTCAAACTGCAGGGAGAAGACCAGGTCCAGATGTTTGCGGGGGCACGGGAGAAACGCGTTACCGCGTTGCGCCGGCGCCACCTGAAAACGACCATTGAACTCGGCGATGTATTCATCCCGCAGAAACCCATTGGCCGCTTCCAGCGTGGTGATCCCGTGCAGCCGCAGCTCCTGTGGCAGCCGTCCCTGCCAGGTCCCGAAGCTGCGCTCGCTACGGCCCCGCGCCTGCGGCGAGTAGGCCGGGATCATCTGCACTCCTAACTCGCGCAGCGCCCGTCCCACCTGCGTTAAGCGATGGGGATCGACCTTGCCTCCTACCTTCGGCGTCAGCCAAAAATGGCTGCCCCGGTCGCTGTACAAGGCGCAGAACAATCCCTTGCGCTCGATGACTTCCCGCAACCCGGCCATCACCGTCGCCGTCGATTCTTCCTCCACCAGTTGCGCATAGTAGATCTCGCTGGTCGCGTCATCCAGGATGACGATCAGGTCGTACCAGCGCTCGTCCTGGAACCAGCGATGACGGCTGCCGTCGATGTGCAACAGCATGCCCGGCAGCGGACGGCGTTCCCGCCGCTTACGATGCACCCCGCGCTTGCGGCCCCGCGCTACCAGTCCGGCTCCCTGCAGAGCTTGTTTCACCCAGGTGTAGCTCAAATCGATCTGGTGCTCGGCACTCAGCTTCTCGTGAAAATGCTGTACGTTTAGATCGAAATAGCGATCCCGATACAGCCCCAAGACCTGCTCGACCGTGGCCAGAGGAACTCGCTTGGGGGAAGGCTGTCCCCGCCGCCGGTCGAACAACCCGTCGTAGCCAAACTCTTCCAGTCGCTCCCGCCAGCGCCGCATCGACCGATCGCTGATGCCGATGATCTCGGCCGCCTGCCACCAGGTGAGCTTCTTCGCCATGGCCCGTAAGATCACTTCTTGCACTTTCATCGCCCGCTCCATCGCGGCCTTCGAGTAGCAATCCATGCTTGGCATGGTCTCCTACTCTCGCCGCCTGCAAAGCGGACAGATCACGTGCTATCTCAACCGGACATATCATGTGCTACCGACACCCGCGGTACCTGTCACTTGACGCACTTTGAAATTGTGTGCTAGAATAGATGTTAAGAACCCGGTGCGCGTGCACTGGGTTTCGTGTTTCTGGGAATGGCAATGACGCGAGTCCACGTCAGTGACGATCACCGTAGCGTTTGCTGCAGCGTTCGCTACCTAGAAACATAGTAAGACGTAGTATTACCCGTGGGTGTTGGGGTATATCTCCAGTGCACACTGTGCAACCCGTGGAAGGCCTAGCTAGGACTCTTGGAGTCCCTCTTACGCTCCAATGAGAGCGCCCCTTCCAAGGTCAAGAACACCAGTTCAACCCGTAGCGTGCTGACTGTGCCGCTTCGCCGGACTGCCTAGATGGCAGCTCTTCTTATTCCGCGCCTTGCGGCGGGTACGTAATCGCAAGAACCCACAACAATAATTATGAAGAATATTGAGCCGACACCCACGGTGTCGCAGATAGATCGTGCAGTTGTCTCCGTTAGTCAGAAACTCATGTACTCCAAGACTGAGGCTGCTCAGTTGCTGTCAATCAGTACTCGGACAATCGAAAATCTCATTGCAAATAAACAGTTAGCATGCCGGAAGATCGGCAAGCGAGTGCTCATCGCTCACTACGTGTTGCTCCGTTTCACTCGTTGCGATCACGCCACCGGGAGGATTGCATGAACACTCCCAATCGAATGGCTGAAGCGGCGACGTCCTATGCGGCGAAGAGCTGGCATGTTCTACCAGTGCACACGTGTGCAGACGGCGCTTGTTCATGCGGGAAGAATACTTGTTACCACGCAGGAAAGCACCCACGAACGCGTCGTGGGGTACACGATGCAACGACCGATGTCCTCAAGATCAAGCGTTGGTGGCACTCATGGCCTGATGCGAATGTTGGAATCGCCACAGGGTCAGTCTCCGGGCTTGTGGTGATCGATCTGGACAACAAGAACGGCAAGTCTGGCGAAGAGAACTTTCGGGCGCTTGCGGACAAACATGGGGGCATGCCGTCGACAATGACGGTTGTCACTGGGAACGGCTTGCACCTGTACTTCCGGCACTCTGGCGTAGGAATTAAGAGCAGCACTTCGAAACTGGCTGTAGGGGTAGATGTGAGGGCTGACAGCGGGTACGTCGTCGCACCTCCATCAATCCATGAGTCGGGAAGGCGCTATGCACTTCAGGACGATCACGAGGTTCTCGATCTGCCCCAGTGGTTGGAGGAGCAGATCACCTCATCGAGTGTACGGGGCCAAACAGAAGATAATGAAGCGGGTGTTGGACTACTGCAGGAGAAAGGAGATGTGCTCGAAGGACAGCGGGACGACACGCTGACCAGACGCGCATTCTCCATGCGTGTGAGACAGGGCAAGTCGGAAGACGAGATCGAACGATTGATTCTGGAATTCAACCGGACGAGATGCAAGCCGCCACTCGCAGAAGCCGAAATACGCGAGATGGTGAGACGAACGTGCGCTAAGTATCCACCGCGGAAACCGGAGAAGTCGCAGCGGAGGCAGGAAGGCAATCCACTATATTGGTTCAAGCTGAACACGCGTGAACTCACAGGAGACCCACATCTGGCCAGCCTCGCCGATTATCAGTTGGGTTGGTACATCAGGCTGAGGGGGTTCGCGTGGTCGAATGGTGGATTTCTTGATGATGACGAGACTGTACTGCGTCGGCTTGCACAGGCCGATTGTGCTGAAAAGTTTAATGCCGAGTACCGAAGAGTCTTGCGCGATTTCGAAGCGTTCGAAAACAGTCAAGGCGAGAAGCTGCTCGTGAACCAACGAATGGCGGAGGAGCATGTGCAAGCCCTAGCCAAATGGCAACAGAAGGTTGCTGCAGGTGAAGCCAGACGGCGTTAGCAAGGCATGGCCGGATTGCCTGACACCAGTTACCAACAACTGAACTTCTGACATAGACAGCCTCGCTGGAAGCGCGAGGCTTGTACGTGCCATTCATTGGGGTCGCAAATCTCGGCCCTTTTCATTCAGGAGCTGTGCGGCATCACGCTGCACGGCTCTTTCTATTTTCTGGAGAGACATGACCACGACTTTGGAAACAGTATCAACGAACAGAAATTTTGAACCGTTGATCGACAAAGAAGAGGCTGCGATATTGCTGCGCTGCCATCCAAATACGCTCTTGCGAAAAGTCAGAGAAGGCGCTGTGCCATTCGTTAAAGGGTTTGGCCGCCGCGTGTTCTTTCGGGCATCTGACTTGAACAAATGGGTCACGAGCGGCGATACTGCATTCACCGTTCGTGTCGCGTGAGAGGGAGAAATATGAACCGCACGCGAACACGATTTCAACTAGGCTCTTTGACAACTGAAAAACGCAAGAAAGGCTCGGTGTGGATTTACCGCTGGCGCACCGGGGAGCAAGGTCAAAGCATTCAACGCAAGCAGATCATCGGGACGGTGAAGCAGTATCCGAGCAAACGTGAGGCACGGAAGGCGATTGAGGCGCTGTGCCTGAACGTGAACACTGATGCTGTTGGGGTGAGAAGTTCAGTCACCGTCGCACAGCTTGCCGCGCACTATGCCGACACGGAAATGAAGAGTGGACGGCTGGCTGCATCGACGTGCAGGGTGTATCGGGGTTTCGTTAACGACTACATTCTGCCTCAGTGGAGAGATCGGCTGCTTTCTGATGTGAAGGCTGTTTCCGTGGAACGCTGGCTGACTGAGTTGCCGTTCTCGCCCGGAACTAAAACGAAGATTCGGAACGTATTCAGCACACTGTTTCAACATGCTAAACGTCAAGAGTGGACTGAATGCAATCCCATTCGGGATGTGCGGCAGAGTGCAAAGCGACTGCGGGAGCCGGATATTCTGCTTCCTGCCGAAACTCAGGCAATCTTGCAGGAGTTATCGGGAGCCGCGTATGTCGCTGTGCTTCTGGCTGCCACGTTAGGGCTGAGGCGCAGTGAAATCGCTGGGTTGCAGTGGCACGACGTGGACTTCGACACTGGAGTGCTGAATCTTCATCGCGGAGTTGTGAACCAGCAAATATCCGCGCTGAAAACAGCAGGGTCTAAACGTGCGCTGCCAGTACCTGATGCCGTGTTGAATGCGCTGGCTGAGTGGAGGGCTGAAACTCCGTTCAACAAGCCGGAGGATTGGCTCTTTGCTAGCAGCGATGCGGAAGGGAAGCAACCGCTCTGGTTCAACTCGCTGCTGGAGCGACTAATTCTGCCAGTGGCGCGACGGCTGAAAATCACGAAGCGTATCGGCTGGCACACGTTCCGCAGATCGTTCGCCACGCTCTTGTATTCGAGTGGGGAGAACGTGAAGGTGACGCAGGAGCTAATGCGACATTCCACGCCATCGGTCACGATGGGAATTTATGTTCAGGCAGTGACAGAAAAGAAACGGGAAGTGCAGAACAAAATCGCAGAACTCGTCGTCCCGAAAGGGAACAAAGAAGCGACGGCGATTCCCGTCTGATTTCGCTTAATGTTCCCATTGTTCCCAGATTTGGGTGCGTTCTCAAACTGGCCGCACCCAAGTCATTGTAAATAAAGAAGTATGGTGGGCGCTACAAGATTCGAACTTGTGACTTCCACCGTGTGAAGATGGCACTCTACCGCTGAGTTAAGCGCCCACAAGTGCGGTAAGTACATCATTATACACAAGTTCCCTATCCACGACATCACTGCGTCATTGCCTCCGGCCCCCGTTGTGGCCCCCGTTTGGCCATAAGCGCCTCCAGCACCATGCCCTGAGCGGCACTCTTCTGCTGCTTGCGGGCATGCGAGTAGTACATGGTCATGTCGAGGCGAGCGTGACGCAACGTGGCTTGGATGACAGCAGGGTTTTCGCCCTCTGCCATCAAGAACGACGCCAACGAGTGACGGAACGTATGGAACCCGAACCGCTTGATCTCGTTCCTATCCAGATCGAAGGTTCGGCCATCTTCGTCAACCTTGATGACCCCGGCCTTCACAGCAGCGGGTCTCAGATAGTCTTCCACGATCATTGACCCCACTCTCGGCTTCTTGCCGCCGAGTTTGTAGCTTGCAAAGACATAGTCCTCAGGCTTGCTGTAGAGCGTCTGCTGCTGCCATGACTTCAGCACCGCAGCTAACAGTGAATGCATCTCCACCGAAGACTTCGAAAGCCGAGTCTTCGCTCCGTCCTGCATCACGTTATGTACGTAGGTCCGTCGGATTTTTATCTCACCCTTGTCCCAAAGCATGTCCATCCAACGGAGACCGAGAGCCTCGGACATTCTCAGACCTGTAGCTGCGATCAGGAGCAGGAGTGTGTATTCCGCCTGCTCAAGAAGCTCAAGCACCCGATACGTCTGCTCTGGCTCCAGAGTTATGGCCTCGTAGTTTGAGACAGAGGAGAACCCCTTCACCCAGTGCAGGGGGTTGTGCTCCAGCCCGAGGGGAATAATGCCCTCGCACTGCGCGAACGTGTAGACGGTTCCCATCACTGATCGGTACTTTTCTCGGGTCGGGTCTTCCACGTATAGCTTCTCAAGCCAACGCTTGATCTTGACGGGCTTGATATCGATGGCAATCTCATCTCCCCAGCGAGGTACGCAGACACCGCTGATGATCTGCTCGTGCAAGTCCTTCGTTGACTGCTTCTTGAACTTCTTGTTCGCGAAGTAGTAGGAGGCGAGGTTGGCGAAGGTTAGCGTGTCAGGCGAGGCACTACAATCCATTCTGATCTTGCCTTCCTTCTTTAACACGCCCACTATCTCCCAACCTTTGGAGTCGGACAAGCTGTCAGGGCCCACAACTTTGGACACCTCCTTAATGTCCCCGGTCCTGTCGTTTTGGGCATTCCAGCAAAACACCAAACGTCCTTTCTTGCGTCTGAACCATCCCCGTGATTCTCTAGCCATTGGATTTCCTCCGTTGGCTCCGGGAACTGCCGACTGGCATTGTACCTTGGGTGCGCAACTTGGCCAATGACCCTTCATTCGTTTGATGTGGAAAGCTTGTGCGCACCCGACCCTAAGGTGAAGTCAACCTCGCTGATCTTGTAACGCCATACCCTCCGATGCTCGCCAGTTCCCAGCGGATGAGCCGGGATGATCCGCTTGCGAGTCATTTCGAGCGCCTGGCGGCGGGTGATCTTCAGGTGCTTAGCGATGTCGTCTGCTGTCACAAATGGTTCTGGCGTCATGGTCTACATACTCCGCTTGTCGGGTTTCCGTGCCCGCTCCCATCTGGCACGTACGCGACATGCACCAAAACGGGCTCGGCAATGCCGGATCGTCTTGTGCGGCTTCCGATGGCGCTTTACCTCCTGCCCGAATACTTGCATGCCCGGTGTTCAACAAACCGCGCACCGGTTCCGCGTACCTCGTTTCGCCGTTCAGGGCCACATCGACTTCGTCCAGTGCTCTTGTTACCTCGAAATCGAGCGTTCGTCAAACGGGCTGACTAGGCGAGTGATGCCCGGGTACTGGCGGATCTCGGGTTCGGTTGTTTGTAAGGTTGCGGAGCCGAAACCAGGATCTTGCTCAAAGTGTTTTCGCAGAATAGCTCTTGCACTCTGTCTGCGGAACCAGAGGCCTCAACTTGGCATTTTGTGTTATCACCAATTCTTTTTCACCAGCCGCACTTTGTCTGGTAACAGAGCCGCACGCGCCCCGGGACATACGGCGTGTGCGAATCGGTTAACGATTCACTTCCCGATGGCGGTCGCAAAGTCGATTCCCTCTCCCACGCGCTGCCTAACTTCCTTGAGCCAAGCTCTGGGATTGGTGCCGTGAATTACGCGCCCAAGAAAGCCCAGGCGCTCGGCGGCGTTGTTGCGGTTTCGCCGGATGTCGTCCTTCGTGATCTGGGCGTACAGAGCTAGAAAGCTATCCATGCTCCGGGGCTTGGCGAAGACGTAAGTCGCGTGGCCAAGCTGTGGGGTCTCGATGACCACGGCTTTCTCAACATCGAAGATGTATTCATCCCGAAACAGATAGATCCGGCGCGCGCGGCGTGAGAGCTGGCGATAGAAGAACGGGTCGTAGTCAGGACGCCAGTTAATTTGGGCGACGTCAAAGTCACCGGGAATACGCATTTCGGAACACATTCGCTGCAGCTCCGCTCGCTCGACCGCACGGTGATTCAAACACAGTCGGATCTGATCCAGAGCCCGCGAGTACTGGCCGAAGCGATGATAGATAGTTTTGGCAGATTCCATTTGCTGATGGAAGTCGGATGGCAGTTTGACCTCCAACCGGCTCGGCAACGCGGTTTCCCAGGTAACGAGATCCCACTCCCCGCGGCGTTTGCGGTATTTGCCGCTCTGCACGAATGTGCCCTCGACCTCGATCTTGGTTCCCAACAGATGCTTCCACTGATTCCAGGTACGGTCCCAAAGGGTATGCAGTGCGGCTGGGTCAAGCCACAACTCTAGTTTGCGACGTACGTCGCGGCATAGTGCCCGGTCGTCGTAGAAATCGCATCTTCGCAGTGGGACGTGGAACCGCCGGCGCCGGAGGTCGGGTGAAAACGCGAGGATGCGGCGGGCAAAGAACGTCGCTCCGTCACGGGAAGGCTCGCCGGCCACAAGAAGAGACCCGAATCCGCCATAAGGAAATACGGCCGACGCTTCGGGATCGGCCAGCAGCGCGTCATAGCAAGCGCGTAGTTCGGGCTGACCAACGATGTTGAATGCCCGCTCCAGCGCCGTTCGCTCTCTGTGCCGCACGCCCGCCGTCCTTAGCTCCAGATCACACAGCTTGAAAGCCACGCGAAGCTCGGAGGGCGAAGCGCTGGCCGGGATACGCAAGACCTCGTACAAGGTGGGATGATCGATTCCGTCGGCCGCACGCGGCAGGCGATAGAAGTACTCGCGCAGGACCTCGCAAGGCAGGAAAATCAAGCCGATGCCGAGGCTTCCCCGTTGAACCTCGGCAGAAACGAAGTGCTGATTTCGTTTGTCCAGCTTGGGCTGGCTGACGTATCCGATCGGCACGTGGTAGAGATAGCGGTTCGGGCGGGAAGCGGCATTCCTGGTGATCAGGATTTCTGTGCCAACCGCATCTCCCTCGGGAACCGGAAACGCGATCTCGTCACCCACCGCGACCCGAGATCCAAGAAAACGGAACAACAACAGCCTGGTTTGATTGGCAAACACGCAGACAACGCCGTCCTCCCGCAACTCGACTTTCGTAACGCGCTCACGACAGATCGCAATGGTTGAGATAGAGGACGTAGAAGCCATCCTTTCGGCGGGAATTCTAGAACGGTCTTAGCGAGACGTCGAATGCGCCCGAAACAGCCGAGCCTCTCTATCGACAGAGTGCGATGCTGGAACGGGACACCGGTGTGGAACTCAGCCGGGCGACGCTGGACGGTTGGGTGCTGAAAGTAGGCGAATTGCTGATCCCCATGGTTTCGGCCATGAGACAAGAACTAATCAGCGGCACCTATATTCAGGCTGATGAAACCCCGGTGGAGGTGCAGATGCACGAAGGTCGAGGGAAGAATCACCAGGCCTATCTGTGGCAGTATGGCCGACCGGGAGGAACGGTGGTGTTCGACTTTCGTCTGGGTCGAGGACGGGATGGACCGAAACAGTTTCTGGGACAGTTCGAAGGCCTTCTCCAAACCGACGGCTATGCAGCCGACGATCAGATCGGAGGGCCGAAGATGGTTCATGCGGGGTGCTGGTCGCATGCGGAACGATATTTTTCCGAGGCGGTGCAGTTAAATCCCCAAGATCCGGTAGCGACCGCGATCGTAGCGCAGATCGATGAGCTGTTTGCCATCGACGCCGATGCCCGCCGCCAAGCACTGAGCTTGGAGGCACGCCATGTTCTGCGTCAGGAACAATCGCGACCGCTGTTGGATGTGATTCGGAAGCATATCGACGGCGCACGTTCCACGGCACTGCCTGGGGGTGCGCTGGCCAAGGCCTGCAACTACACGCTCACGCTATGGGAGAAGCTCACCCGGTTCCTAGAATATCCCGAACTGGAGTTGAGCAATAACCTGGCGGAGAACTCGATGCGACCAGTAGCTCTTGGTCGAAAGAATTGGATCCACGTAGGAAGCGCGCAGGCCGGACCGAAGATCGCGGCGATTCTTTCGGTGGTGGAGAGTTGCCGTAGATTGAAACTCCCCGTGCGCGACTATCTGGCTGCGGTTCTACCTGGGCTCGCCGATCTCCCGATCCAGCGCCTACGAGACCTTACTCCCGCTGCCTGGGCCGCCTAAGATCTGTAGCGTCTAGCAATGAACTTCGATCATTCCGATTCTGCGTCCAGCTTGGCAGCAGCGAACCCACTTCCTGCTTTTGGACTTTCGGGTTTGTTGGCGGTAACACCTGCTTCATTACCTCCATCTGGTCGCGAGTCCGAATCGCCAGTAATGGCACTGTCACTGTCTCCCACCTTGAAGCGTGCGAACCGCCGAACCGTAATCTCCTCGCCCAGTTTGCTAACCTTGGAAGCAATGAGTTGTGAAATCGAGATCGTTTGGTCTTTGATGAACGCCTGCTCATAGAGGCAGACTTCTTCAAGAAACTTGCCCATTTTGCCTTCGACAATCTTCTCGACCACCTGCGGCGGCTTGCCGGTGGCCGCAGCCTGTGAGCGACAGATCTCCTTTTCACGCTCGTAAACTTCCGATGAGACATGTTCCTTTCGGATGAACTTCGGTGCGCTTGCAGCAACGTGCATAGCAATATCATGGATCAGTTCTTGGAAGTCCTCGGTGCGAGCCACGAAATCGCTATCACAGCCAACCTCGACTAGGACTCCAATCTTGCCGCCGGGATGAACGTAGCTGGTTACCACGCCTGAAGATGACGGCACCTGGCGTTTATGGGCGTGGGATGACATAGACTGACTCTTCGCATCTCATTATAGGTTCGGCAGACCAGTTATGAAAAAACCGGTCGTTAACGTACCTACGCGTTCCACAAAGAATCGTGACGCTCGTCAACCGTGCACTTCCTCTGACGCTCACTCTCAAAACGCATTGCAATGTTATTGCCGTGCTATTGCTTACCAATGCGGTTTTGCAACCCACCGTAAGCCACTTCTTTTCAGAGTGTTGCCATCTGATTACCCCATACATCCGACCGTTTTGTTTCAAAAACGACGGAGCAATTGTGACAAGCGCGCGCGCTAATGCGATGCATTGTGTGCAGCCATGATGACGCAGTTCTTGTGCATCCTGAGTTGCTGGTTCCGGTTAGGTGTCGCGGCAGTTGGGCGAAATTGTGCGCGCGCAAGTTGCACAAGCTGGTGCGGCGACACGCGCGGGCAGTGCGCACAGCAGTGGTTGGGTTTGGGCGATGAATATACCCGGCTATCGTTCGACCGGAGCGGCGCTGTGTTGTGCGTGGCTCCCTCAGTATCGGTGTGCACATCCGTCGCCAATTGTTGTAACTTACGCGCTGGCTGTTGCCGAACCGTGTGCATGGGCTGGTGCAAGACGAGCGGCAAGGTGCAACTCGTTTGAGATTCAAACTGCGTGGTCGGTCTGCACCGCCGTGCGCACAGTGCTGTGCAAGGATGCGCATCATCTGCACGCGGCTGCTGATTCCGGTTGCAACGAGAATGCACATCTGATGTGCGATCTCTTAAACACGGCCGTGTCCTGGTTGCAGCGGAAGTCATGGAATTGTGGCGACGCTCGGGTGATGGACTTGCTCTTGGGACTCATGCGGCGCTCGCGACCGAGCGGCGACCACACGTTCCCGTTTGTCCGTCGGTCGGGGGGGAATCTCGGTGAATTGTCAGCGGGAGATCTCCCACAACAAGACTTCCGTGGAGTCAGGGGTTGCACTTCTACCAATAGGGCGTTTCCCGTCAACTTGACGTAAGTGGACTTCACGAGCGGCCCAGCGAAGCTTCGCTGAACCCCGTTTGCACTAAGGTTTTTATGGACAATTAAGACAAGCGGGGGACTCGCTGATCATTTTGTGCGGGACGGATAGGGTGCGAGTTGTCCTGTTCACGCTCGGTATCTACGTGCCCTCAATTTGCTTTCGCAGTCTGCGCGCCCGAGTTACTGCAGCTTCGCGTACTCGGCTTTGGCTTGTTGGTAGATAGGAATGTCGGGGTCGGCGTCTTTCCACAAGGTGAGGAAGTTTTCGTAGGCGGCGAGCGCCCGGACGCGGGCTGCATCGGCATCGGCGCCCGGCGAGTTCTTCGCCTGCAACGCGTAAGCACGAGCCAGGCCGAGGAGGGCCAGAGCTCCCGACGGTAAGTTCATTACTACTCCACGATGGTCAATGAATTTCTGAAATTCCGCTGCCGCTCGGTTGCCGTCGTGTAGCATCAGATAGGCTTCTCCACGCACATAAGCCGGGCACAAGTTAGCTTCACCAAGTTCGATTGTGCTCGCATCTTGCAATAGTTCGATGGCCCGGTTCGGGTCTTTGTGCTCCAAAGCGATGGCTGCACGGATGGTGGGCAACCAGTTCCTCTGGATCAAAGTGTCCAGCGGGTAAGTCTTGTCGAGTTCGGCTGCCAGCTTCTCCGCCCCTGCCACATCGCCCGCTCGCGCCAGGGCCAGAACCGCCACCGCTGGAACATCGCGGTTCGAAGCCAGCTTCAACGCGGCATTCGCGTCGGCGCGTGCCTGCTCCGGGCTGCCCGATTCCACTTCGCGCAGCGCCGCGGCTGCCAGATAGCCTGCGGCCGCCGCTTTGTTGTCGTTGCGCTGGGCGGAATCCATTGCCCGGCGGGTCAACTCATGCGCATTCTTCAGCTTGCCGAGCCAACCTTCCGTATCCGCTTGCACGCCCAGCAACTCGTCCTCCAAACCCGGCTTGCCCATCGCTACCGACACCCACTCCGCCATCTTGGGCGTATCGCCCTTCAGAAATGCCAACCAATAGCGCTCTGCGAGCAGGCTTTCGTTCTCCAGCTTTCGCTCCTCCGCCTGCTTTAACACCGCCTCCGCCTCATTCAGTCGATTGAGGGTCATGTACGAGTAGCCAAGGCCCGTGTAGCTGCGCGCATAATTTGGTTCCAAGCTCAGCGCCTCGCGGTGCTCCTCCAACGACTTTTCCAAGTTTCCAAGGAGGCCGTGAATGTTTCCGAGGCCTATGTAAGGCTCATCATCCCTCGGGTAGGTCTGCTTCCAAAGTTCGAACGTCTGCGCCGCCTTCTCCAGTTCTCCCGTGACGTCGTCATAGTAATGTGCTTCGATGTAGAAGCGCTCGCGATCGCTCACCTTCTCCCGCAACCCGTAAGCCTTGCGTGCATTCTCCGCCGCCCGCCCGGCTTCGCCGAGGTTACCGTAGACACTTGACATAGCGGCGTAAGCGATTGCGAAGTTTGGATCGAGTTCCACCGCTCGCTTATAGAAGGGCAGCGCGGCGGTGCCCCCATTCGCAAACCGCGTCTTCTGCCCCAAGCTGTAGGCTTGCAGCGCCTCCAACGACGGCGTGGTCGCTTCCGCCAGTGGGGTAGCATACTTCTGCACTGAGTTGAGCGACTCGCCCAGCTTCCCGCGCAAGCCGACAGCCGCCGCGTCCAGAGTTTTGAGCACCGCTTCCTTGTCCGGTGCCTGTTCCTGCGCTTCTGCCAGCACTGCTCCGGTGTCGCAGTTGACCGCCTTCAGTCCGATCACGTATTGGCCGCCCAGACTGGCAATCGAGCCGGTCAGCATGGCCTTGCTGACTGTGCGCTGGCAGACCTCGCGTGCTACCTCCGGCGTCAACCGGTCACCGGCGGAACGGCCCATCAGTTTCAATGTCTCGTTCACTTTGCGCTCGGGAAGCAGGTCGAGAAACGGCGATTGCCCAAGCTGTATCGAAAGTCCCTGCTTCAGCGTGTCATCGAATACGGCATCGCCCGTAGTGTTCGTAAAATCAGCCAGGACGATCGTGTCCTTGTCCGTTAGTGGCTTGGGTTGATGCGAGCGATAGTAGAGCCAGCCCGCGGCGAGAAGGGCAAGCAGGAGAACGGGAAGTGCAATCTTCCAGAGCTTCCTCTGAGACGCCGCGGCTGGTCCCGTACTTCCCGTAGAACTCGGTCTGCCGTCAGAATCCCGCTTTAGTCGCTGCAGGTCGCTGCGCATGTCGGATGCGTGTTGGTAACGCAGATTGCGGTCCTTCTCCAGGGCCTTGTTGATGATTCGTTCCAGCTCTGGCGGCGCATCGGGATTTAGTCGCACCACCGGCGTCGGAGTCCCGTCTAAAATCGCTTTTGAGATGACCCCTGAACTTTCGCCACGGAATGGAGGCAGGCCGGTGGCCATCTCGTACAAGACCACGCCGAACGAGAACAGGTCGGTGCGGGCATCGAGTTCCTTGGCTCGCACTTGTTCGGGCGACATGTACGAAACCGTGCCGGCCGCAGAACCAGGACGGGTCACGGCCTCTTCCGCAGTGAGAGTGTCGGCTGCGGCATCCTCGCTCACCGAACCAGATTTCGCCGTCAGCTTCGCAAGTCCAAAATCGAGGATCTTGGCGTGACCATGCTTGGTGACAAATATGTTCGCGGGCTTGATATCGCGGTGGATGATGCCTTCACCGTGGGCCACGTCGAGTCCGTCGGCAATCTCAATCGCCTGGCTAAGCAGAAGATCGGTCTCGACGGGCTTTCCGCCGATACGATGCTTCAGTGTCATGCCGTCGAGAAATTCCATGGCAATGAAGGGCTTGCCGTCTTGCTGCCCGACTTCATAAATGGTGCAGATGTTGGGATGGTTTAAGGCCGATGCAGCTTGGGCTTCGCGTTGAAAACGGGCGAGTGCTTGCGAGTCTTCGGCTACCTCATCGGACAGAAACTTTAGGGCGACAAAGCGATGTAGGCTTACGTCCTCGGCTTTGTAGACCACACCCATGCCACCGCCACCGAGCTTCTCGATGATGCGGTAATGCGAGATGATCTGTTCGATCATTTTGGGGAACAGCCGGCCCCTGGATCACATAATCTTAGGAGCGTTCCATCTGGCCGTCAATGAACAACCGCGCTCTGCGCGAACGTTGGACACTCACAACACAAGGCTTGGGACGCGTTATCGCTGCGGAGGCGAGGGGCTGGCTGTGATCACAACTTCGAGATTGCCTCCGCGAAATCGCCATTTAGTACGTAATCCAGACCACGGCTGGCAAACGTCCTGCGGCCTAGCGTTTGCTGATTTCCAGTGGGTGACTTTCCACTTGGGCGAATTGTTTAAATGTTAAGTCGAGTGAGGAGCACGGGTGTACAAAGAGCTGAACTCAACGGGAACGTTGATTCAGAGAACAACCACGGAGGCTCCTCATGGAGAGTATGTATTACATCGGCCTGGATGTTCACAAGAAAACGATCAGCTATTGCATCAAGGATAGGAGTGGGCAGGTCCTGCTGGAAGGCAAGATCGGGGCCACGCGAGGCGAACTGGACAGCTGGATGAAGACTCTTCCTCAGCCCTGGAGCGTAGCCATGGAAGCCACGATCTTCACGGGCTGGATCTATGATCATCTGCTGCCCCACGCGGCCCAGGTAAAGGTGGCGCATCCGCTGATGCTGCGCGCCATCGCCGCAGCGAAAAAGAAGAATGATCGGATTGATGCCGGCAAGATTGCTGACGGCCTGCGCTGCGACTTCCTGCCGGAATGCCACATGGCAACAACCGAGATTCGGGATCGACGTCGAATCCTACGCTACCGGCACCTGCTGGTGCGCCAGAGGGTGCAACTGAAGAACCGGGTTTCGGGTCTACTGATGGAAACCGGAGTGAGCTATAGCAAGCAAAGGCTGCACAAGGTGGGCTACTTCCGTGAACTTCTGTCGAGCAACCGGGAGATCCATTCCAATATTCGACCTTTGCTGAAGCTCAGCCGGGATGCCATCGTACGGCTGCAGAAAACAGAATATGCCCTGGTAAGTTCGCTGCAGCGGGACCCCTTGCTGGCCGACAGGATCAAAAGACTCAGGACGGTTCCCGGAGTGGGGCCGATCACCGCCCTGACCTGGGCCTTGGAGATGGGGGAGGTTTCGCGCTTCCCCTCGATCAAACAAGCCATCAGTTATTGCGGGCTTTGCGGTGACGAAAAGAGCTCCGCCGACAAGGTAATTCGGACTCCGCTTTCCAAACAGCGCAACAAACATATCCAGCGTGTACTGGTGGAAGCCGCGAAGCTGGCGCCCAGAGAGAACCATGAACTGGCACTGGTCTATGAAACCGAAAAGCAGAAAGGCAATGCCAATCGCGCAACGCTGGCCGTAGCCCGGAAGATGGTCGCGTATCTGCTCGCTGTGGATCGGGGCAGGCGGAACTTCGTGCCGACAGAAGATCACAGGGGCGTGGCGGCCTAACCGCCGCCCGCGGGAGGAAAATCGACAGGATTACAGAGCGCGCAGGCTGCCAGGTCCTGCAGTTTGCCGACTGAGCGACGGAGAACAACTCCCGAGGCTCTCTCCGAATTGTTTCGGGACTGGCAGCGAACACAGACTCAATCTTCGGTGACGGCCCTTTGGAGCCCGAGACTGCTAATGGATGTCCGGTTCTGCGCTAGGCAGGAACCATTGCCGAGAGGCATAGAGTGCACGCTACGAGTCCTGCAAACACTGTTTTGGGCGCTCTCGCGAGCGCCCCCGGGAGACCCCGGCTTCCTCTTGACAAAGACTGGGTCGAAAATCGCGTTCCTCATGCCGGATTCGCTAGAGGTTCGACGCGGTAGCCAAGGATTCTGAGTGTCCGGACCATTCGTGCCGTACGGCGTTGTCTGGACTTTTCCGACACTGCAGGGCCGCGTTCCTCATACCGAACGCCCTTATGCAAAATTATCCAAATCAGGTGACAGAGGCGATGCGCAATCACGCCGATGGTTTTGTTGTGTCCTAGGCGCGGCACTAGACGACGGTAACTGCGATGTTTGGACGATTGATGATTGAACCCGTTGTGCAGGTCGACCTTGGCGTCGATCTGCAAACCGCGGTAGCCGCACTACTGAAGGCCGCCGAAAACGTCGAGATCGTTCGTTGGATCGAGTTGCCAGCGTCGGTTCTGCTGTTCTTGCTCGTGCCCGGAGATCCGGATTCTGGGGCGGTCTATGTACTGGACCGAAAGAAAGGAACCTGGTACGCCGTGGACTTCGAGGACAAACAATTCGGCGGGTACAGCGTCACGCAGCTTGAGATGCTCCTGAAAGAGTGTAACTTCCTCGATCTCATTGAACGGCCTGGGCTTTGGCGCTCCGGTTTGCGTTGGGTGGTATTGCCCGGAATGCGGCCTGAGGCGGCCGTTTGACAGAAAAAATATTCCGGGTTATCTAACGACACCCACACCCGAAAACCGTGTGGGGAAATGGCGAACACGAGCCCGGGATTCGCGAATTTGCCAGAAGGAGGTGACGGGTTAATGGAAACGACAATCACGGCAACCCAGCAGGTCGTCGAGGATTGACGAAGTCGTACGGCGAGCGGCTGCGGGGGTGCAATCCGCGCAATATGGATACAGAGAAGGCTCAGACTCTAAGCCCCGAACTACAAGCCGCGCTGGGACCGCTGCTGCAAACGCTGGAATCGTTGAGTGAACGCATTACCGAATACAACCATCGCATCGAAGCCATCGCGCAGCAGAGCTATCCGCAGACCGCAGTGCTGAAGCAGATCAAAGGAGTAGGCACGCTGATCGCGTTGACTTACATGCTGACCCTGGAAGATCCGCATCGTTTCCGCAAGAGCCGGGACGCGGGTTGCTACCTCGGACTACAACCCGGACGCAGAAACTCGGGGCGGAGCGAACCGCAGATGCACATCAGCAAAGAGGGTGATCCCTATCTGCGGACGTTGCTGGTGCAGGGAGCGCACCACATACTCGGCCCGTTTGGAGCTGATAGCGATCTGCGAAGATGGGGTCTGAAGCTGGCCGAGCGTGGTGGCAAGAACGGAAAGAAACGAGCCATCATCGCGACGGCTCGCAAACTGGCGGTCTTACTGCATCGACTGTGGGTCAGCGGAGAAGTGTATGAACCGTTGCGCAATACGAAACGGACGAGGTTAGTAGCAGCATAGTTGAGCCAAGTGCAGGAAAAACCCAAAGCCGAGTTCCGGTGACTGCGCAAATGGCCTGGCCCAACTTCTATCCGCAAGGACGGAAGCCAAGGTCGCCGAACAGGTGGCAGCACCGAGTGAAACGAGAACACCCAACTTGCACCGAGCGAGAATCGCTCATCAAGAGTGCGGATGGAAGGGTTGCGACAGGGCTTAACTCGGCGGAGAAAAACCTTGCTTCTGAATAAGGATGGATAAAGATTCTGCTTGACGACGGCCGGCCTTCTCATGGAAGGCCAAGTCGTACGCTATCCCAACGACACAGCTGAAGGAAGAAATGGGCAGAGGAATCGAGATGTTCAGAACGGCACATCCTGGTCCGTCACAGTTGTTTCGTCAAAGCCGCTTTCGGCTGGCTCTCGATGTCCGTTCCCGCCGCTCCTGGAGTCCAGGAACTCGATCCTATCGACGTAGACGAGATCCCTATAGTGCTTGGCACCCGTCTGTTTGTCGTCCCAAGATTCCGTGCGCTTCCGGCCTTCGAGATAAATGCGAGATTATGTGTAGGAGTTTGATATGCGAAGCAGACTCAACACAACGCGGTGAAAGCTCGCGGTATTCTGATCTTCCTTCACATAAATGTCGGCGGTTTTGGCAAGCGTGACGCATCGACTGCCAGGCGCACGTGAGCTACAAAGAATCGAGCCAAGCAAGCAGATCGGCATCGCGTTTCCATCGGGGTCGCTTGCTGTTCCGCAATCTTGGGTCAGCCTTCTCCAGTGCTTTCCGCTGGGTCTCGATGTTTGCTTCAGCGTAGAGGTTCGTCGTGTCAAGATGAGCATGGCCCAGCCAACTTCGGATGACTGTAACGTCGACGCCGGCCGCAACCAGGTGAACTGCAATCGTGTGCCTAAAGGTGTGGGGCGTAACCTTCTTTCGCGAGAGTGAGGGTTGTGTCGCGGCTGCGGCTTTTACGTAGTTCCGCAAGCGGAATCGGAAGCCTGAAGCAGTTAGCCCCGCACCATACCGGTTCCGAAAAAGATGCTCGTCAGAACCGTACGACTGCCTCTTTACGAAGGCTGCCACGAGGTGCGTTGTTTCAGGCCAGAGGGGCGCAATCCTTTCCTTTCGTCCTTTTCCCAGCAGCCGAACATGGGTAGGCGATGCCAGGTGGAAGTCTTCAGGCCGGAGATTCAATGCCTCTTGGATGCGAGCACCGGTGTTGTACAAGAGCGAAAGCAATAGGTGATCTCTCTGGCCCTCGAGCGTGGACTGATCTGTCTGTGCGATGATTGCAACCACTTCGGATTCCTCCAAGTAGACCATCGATCGCCGGGGTGCGCGCTTGAATGGTACGCGAAGAATCTCATGGCATTGCTGCGCGGCCGTTGGCTCACGTTCTGCGACGAAAGAAAAGAAGCTTCGCAGGGCTGCCAGCCGGCAGTTTCTCGTCGTAATACTCGAATGCCGATCTTGCTCGAGGTGCTGCAGGAAAGCGAGAACCTCGCCTTCCGCCATGTCTTCCAGTTGCAGTTTTGCCACCGGCTTTCCCTGCCGCTTGGCCGTGAAACGCAGAAAGAGTCTCCATGCGTCACGGTACGCATGGACGGTCTTCGGGGATGCACTCCTTTGTTCTCCCAGCCACTCAAGAAAGAATCTGTGGAGCAGCACTGCTAACGGAGGACTGGTCAGCTTCAATATGAGGCGCCTCCTTGAATGGCCTTCACCACATCGGCTCGTGACAATCGAAGGCGGGCACTCGCGTGGTGAAGCAATTCCTGTGTGATCGTCAGGTAGACGAGCGTTGAATGAATGTCGCGGTGCCCGAGGTATGTGGCAAGGTAAGGCAGTCGGCTCTGGGGATTGACTCCTTGACGATACCACTCAGTCATTCGGTGAACGACAAACGTGTGACGTAAATCGTGAACGCGGGGTCCACCGCGACCGGTGTGCGTGTTGAGTCCGGCTCGGCGAATAACAGCGCTGAGTAAATCTCTCGTGGTCACGTAGCTGTAAGGTCGCATTTTGTTCCAGAACAGCGGGGCCTCTGGAGTTTCAGGAAAGCCCGCTGTAAGGCGTGCCTTGAAGTAGTTCTTCAGTACAGAGAGCGTGCTTGCAGCGAGAGGAAGTCGGCGTGACTTGAAGAACTTCGTGTCGTGAACCTCAATCGTTCCCGTATCGAAATCTACATCTCCACATCGAAGACCACCGATCTCTCTCACACGAAGCCCCGCACAGTAAGCAAGGACCAGCATCGTATACACCGTCATTGGACGTAGCGGCGCGCAGGGTGACGGGAACTTCAGCGCTGCTTCGAGCAGTTGGAGAATCTGCGCCGTGCTGTAGATATAAGGTCGGCATCGCTGGCGCGATCTCTCCCGCGCCAGGACAGGGTCCAGCTTCGGTAGCTCGATGGCACTTTCAGTTCGGTTAAGAGCTTTCGCTAAAACCCTGCCGAGATGAATGCGCTGCGTTTTACCTGCCGCCGACGGCGCATGGGCAATGTAGTCGCGCACCAATGTTGAAAGCGACTCGTTCTGAGCGCCAGGACGTTGTTGCAGGAAGCGGTCGAACTGCAAGAACCGATATTCATGGCTGTATCGGAAGCCGAGCGTGCGCATGCGTGCGACATGGTCGCGCATCGTCGCTCCCAGGTGGCTGCCATAACGTGGCAGCGGCCGCAGTGCCTCCAACGTTTCTGTGGGACTGGAGCTAAGCAGCGCCCTGGCGATAGGAGCGGTCAACCGGCATCCATATTTTCGACGTAGCTCCGCGAACGGGTTGACAGCAACAGCTTTTCGGGTGACAAGCCAGTCGAGAAAGCGATCGATCCATTGAGCGTTCACCAGTGCTGTTTGCACACAAGTCTGCGCGCTTCGTGCACGTATCCACGTCTGGACTGCTTCCTGATCGAATGTCGGGTTGTGGTTGACGAAGATCTGGAACCAGCGGATCACCCTGCGATACGCCTGCTGTTTCGTAGATGGTGGCAGCTGTCTAATATATTCATTCAGAAGTGCTTCGTCCTTATCTGGCCAGGCCCGCATCAGAATCCTTTCTGGGCACTTCCAGGCTAATCATTCGCAGATCTTCCGTTTCCAGCTTCAAGTACACGCGTGTAGACGAAGTGGATGTATGCCCGAGAAGGTCAGAGATGGACTTCAGCGGAACCGAGGCGCGAAGCAGGCTTAGAGCGCGAGCATAACGGAACGCATGTGGTCCATGCCGTCCGTTCACCTCGATCCCAGCCTCTTTCAAGCGAGCGAGGATGACATAGTTCAGCGGACTGGTACCTGAAAATGGGCGGAACGGAGCGCGGCTCCTTAAGAACACCTGCCGGAACGCGGTTTTCGGCCGACCGTGCTTCAGATACTTGATGAGAGCGTCCCCGACGGGGCGTACCAGCGGAAGGAATGATTCGGCTTGAGTTTTCGATCTGCGTACCCGCAGCCGCTCCTCTTTCCAGCCAATGTCTTGCAAGGACAGCCAGACCACCTCACCAGCGCGCAACCCATACGTCGCCAACATCAGTAGCATGGCGTAATCTCGCAATCCCTTGGGACTTCGATCGCTATGTGTGCAATCGAGCACGGCTTTTACTTGCTCTTCAGTAAGTGCGCGTGGAATTTCCGCGTCGGCATACAGAATGGGACCTGATACCGAGCTTGAGAGATCTGTGCTGATCCGATTTGACGCGTGCAGATAGCGCAAGAAGCTCCTCAAGCATTGGCATGCTCCGTGTCGCGTGGCACGCCGCAGCCCTGGCATCCGCCATGAAAGGTAAGCATCAATGTCGGCGACGTTCAGTAGGGTAAGAGACTCGGGACTCGCGCGCTCCTCAAGCCAATGCAGAAATATCCGTGCAGCTCGGCTGTTTTTGCAGAGCGTTCCCGGAGACAGACCGTACACATCTGTAAGCCACCGTCCATAGCCTTCAAGAAGCTTTTGTTGGAATCGCTCTGACTCGGTCAATGGGTGTTCATCCGGCGGCCACTGTCCCTGAATCACTCGCAGCAACCGATGAATTGCAGCGGTGTATCGCGTCCGCCATTGGTCGATATCGCGGGGCTGATGGCCATGTCTTGTGCAGTACTCTCCCAGCCTGGATCTTAAGAAGCCAGCAACATCAGATACACTGGCTGCTTGCGGCGATATGTTGAGTTGCGCAAGATACGCCAGAAAGTGTCGCTGGGCTGCAAGGTACCTGCCAATGACACGCACGTGGTAGCCGCTCTCATGCAATACACGTTTGCACTCTAGCAACGCGGGTATTTCTTCTGATCGCTGATTGAGTCTGGCCCCCGGGACAAGAGCCAGCGGTGGGTTTGGCGTGCTGCGTTCTTCCATGCGATGGGGAAACCCGAAACACAGGAAAATTATGCTGAGGAAATCTTGGTTGAATTTCCAGCCCAAACATACGATGCGACATACTGCTGCTCATAATTCTGCGCTTCGCATAATCTCGCTTATGCTCAGCTCACCATAAGCGTGAGCCTTTGTGCAGACTCTCGCCGACGATCTCTGCCCGCCGGCCAAAAGTCTTCACAGCAAACCACTCCGTTTGTTCTTGCAGCTCGCCGGCCTTGTCCTTCCAACGCTCCGTGGTCGCAACGGAGAACTGCGCGATGGCCGTTCCCTGTTGGCTGTACTTCACCTCAGGATCGCGACCAAGATTTCCGATCAACATTACTTTCTGCATTGGGTTGTTTCCCTCCTTCTTCTTCTTTCTTTCCTGTGGGTTTACGCATAAGGTGAGAATGGCGGGGCCGTAAAAACAGCGACTTAGATTGACCGCGTCCCCATAAGATGAGAATCGGGGCCCCATGAGATGAAAATATCGCCAGAAATTGACGCATAAGATGAAAATGCCACCAAAGCGGAACAGCGAGGTGCTCATACAAGTGAGCCGCCAGTTGGTGTGATAGGTGCCGGAGAGCTTATCATCCGGACGGAACCCTGATCCGACACTGTCGCTTGCAGCTTTTATCACAGTGGGGCCAAGCAGTTCCGCTTGTGTCGGTCGCACGGAAGCTGGCTGGTTCGTGCCAATCGTCGGACAGCTGCCTGCTGGTGACGACGCTAGAGGGAATGAACTCGGGCGGCGGACGGGCTCATTTGCCGGCAGGCAAGATGGGGTTCAGATATCACTCACAAAGTTTGTCTCGTTTTTGCAAGAGTGTTCATGATTCGTTTCCTCTCTTTCTGGGCTTTTGCCTTCCATCTACTCCTGCGGAAACAGAGTGAGAAATCGATCAGATTTGGAGATTTTTTTTACTAAGAGTGCGCTGAGACAGGCCGCCTTCTTAGAAGGTCACTCGCCTGCTGCACGAATGGACTAAAGGGCGGGGAGTACCCTGGGGATCGACGGAGTCGGCACGCGGCTAAGCTGATGAACTGAACCAACCCGGAGAGAGAAGATTATCCCCTTTCCTGGTCCACACAGTTTGCAGTAGCGGTGAAATTCCCCGGCGAAATACGCAGACCTCTGCCAAAGCAGAGGTCTAGCTCAAGTTTACCTGGACGTCCGCTATGGTTGCGCGGCCAGCGGCTTGGGGGAATCCTTGCCATCTCCAGCACTCACGCCAGCGGGAGGTCGCAGAGGCAGGATAGTGCCCTCTTTTGCCAGGTAAAATACAGACCTCACTTTGCCGTCCTTATTGGTCGCAACTCTGCCGCCTGCTTCCTGGCCCTTCCATCCGGGCGTGAGGCCGTGGGTCTTAATGGTATTTAAGAACTGTTGAAATTCCGATTCGGTAGCGTGCAAAAATGCCGCGCGACAGAGTGTGGTCCGACATTGTACAGAGATGAGGCTGGTGTCATTGTTCGTAAGTGGTAGAAACAGTTCCCGCACTTGCTGTTCCGCATGCTGCGACCATTCGGCATCCGATTTTTGCTGCAAAAACGAAATGTCAAGAGCGGAAACAATTTCTGATATGGACACGGCGTGGTCCTGGTTAGACGCGTCCGCCGTCGGCTGGTGCGCTTCCTGCGCCGCTGGGTTGACGGCCGGCAGAGGTGCGGGCTGAGTGTCCTGGAGCTTGTTGGCAGTTCCGGCAGGCTCGTTGGCTGCCTGCTTCGCTCCCGTCCGCGCTCCGTCAAGCGCCGGAGCGCTCCGTCCTGCGAATAATACTAATCCCGCGATCGCAAAAACCGCCATAATCCTCAGTAATCCTATGTACTTCATAACTTGCTCCTTTCAGCTTAAGCGTGAATGACTGTTAATGATGTCTAACCCTGCGATGCCGCAACGTGGCGAGGGAGGTTGAATCAAGGTTCTTACACTCGTCCAACCTTCCCCGTCGCGCGCGTTACGCCGGGTTCCAATTGATGTTGGCAATGCCTCTGCCCGGCGATATATTCCAGCAGTACAACGACATGCCCCAGCCGGGATAAACAGGGAGGTCCCGGAAATATAGGGATTGCTGTCCACTGGGATTGAACGTCTGCGAGTCCGTGGTAACGATGCCATCATTCACGCCCGAGAAGGACGCTGCTGCGCATGTTAGCGTTCCGTACCCACCAGGGGAATCTATTACCGTGACGTTTTTGTAACTTGCGGTATCCACAAGCATCTCGAACGTGAGGTTGATATCGGAGCTGCACCTGTTGAACGCGGCTCCGAAGCTCTCGCCGACACAGGAGTCGGCTCCAAGGGGATACCAGACTTTGAACGAGTTCCAACCGGTTGTCGAGCGTGCTACGGCAGGAACATTGGCTGCAAGGATCCCAACAGCAAGGCAGATCCCAAGAAATAGCGATTTAGCTTTGAATCTCATCGTAAGCTCCTTTTTTTGCACAGCAGTGCATCTGGTTTAATTGGTTTGGTTTCCGACTTGCTAATCGCTGAAGGGATTGCTCTTCGGGCAAATACGCAAGTCGCTAAGTTCACAAGAGTAGGAGCGCGGGCAACATGCGATTCCGGTTAGAACCCCACTTGCTCGATGTTCGCTCCCTTCTTAACTGTGTCTTTCGTTCAAACTGCAAAGAGCCCGAGACCCGCGTCTGAATGGGTGCTGTTCGTCGTTGGTGATAGCTCTTCACAACTTGTCTCACTCCTATTCAAGGGGTGGTTGCCCCTCATATAGACCTGCGGGAGTAAGAAGAGAAATCGATCACGCTTAGGAGCTTTCTTTTGCGGATCGGTGGTATATTCCTGTGAAATGTCGTCCAGCCATGAGGTCACTCGCCTGCTGCGCGAATGGGCCAACGGCAGCCCATCAGCCCTCCAAGCCTTGACGCCGCTGGTATACGCAGAGTTGCGACGCTTGGCCGAAAGCTACCTGCGGCGCGAACACCCCGGGCACACGCTGCAGCCGACAGCGGTGGTACATGAAGCCTACCTTCGGCTTGTAGGACAGACACCTCCGAACTGGGAGAACCGGTCGCACTTTTATGGCATCGCGGCACGAATAATGCGCCAGATCCTCGTGGATCACGCTCGCCAAAGGCTGGCCGGCAAGCGGGCCGGATACAAAGTCTCGCTGGACGAGGTGGTGAGCTTGCATCACGAGCGGAGTGCGGACCTCGTGGCTCTGGACGCCGCCCTAGACGAGTTAGAAAAAATCGATCCGAGGAAATGCCGAGCCATTGAACTTCACTATTTCGGAGGGCTCTCGATGGAAGAGATAGCGCAAGCGCTCGATATTTCGGCGGTCACGGTCCGTCGCGATATGAGAGCGGCTGAGACGTGGCTTCATCGCGAGATGCGAAGTCGGTAGGTGTTGCTTGACTCCCGAACGCTGGGCCCAGGTCGAAGAGTTGTTCCATCGCGCGGTGGAGTGTGAGCCAGAACAAGTTTGCCGGCTATTGGATGAGGCCTGTCGCGGCGATGCGGATTTGCGGCGAGAAGTGGAATCGATGCTGTCTTGCCAGCAGAGCGCTGGCCATCATGTCAAGGCAGCGGTGCGTTTGGCGATCGACTCGATTGGCTTCCCACTGGCGGGCAAAACCGTCTCTCACTACCGAATTCTCAATGGCCTGGGCGGCGGCGGTATGGGTGTCGTCTACCTGGCAAGAGACATTAAACTCGATCGTGTACTGGCACTCAAATTCCTGCCGGAAGAGTTAGCAAGCGATCCGCAGGCGCTGGAACGTTTCAAACGCGAAGCCCGCGCCGCCAGCGCACTCAATCATCCTCGCATCTGCACTATCCACGACATCGACGAGCACGACGGCCAGATATTCATCGTGATGGAGTATCTCGAGGGTAAGACCCTCAAGCACTGCATCCGTGGCACGCCATTGCCGATTAACCTGCTACTGGACATTGCCTATCAGATCGCCGAAGGGCTCGATGCGGCGCATTCCCTCGGCATCATTCACCGCGACATCAAACCAGCGAACATTTTCGTCGGCGAACGTGGCCACGCCAAGATTCTCGATTTCGGCTTGGCAAAGATGTCTCCCACTGCCTTAAACATCAAGACGCTTACCGCCGATGAACGGCCCACCCGCGCCATCGCCCCGCAAGAACTGACCTCCCCGGGAACTGTGATCGGCACGGTAGCCTATATGTCGCCGGAACAAGTTCGTGGCCAGAACTTGGATGTCCGAACTGACCTTTTTTCATTCGGAGTTGTTCTGTACGAGATGGTGACGGGAGTGCTGCCGTTCAGGGGCGAAACCTCGGGCGAGGTTTTCGAAGCCATTCTTACCCGCCATCCAACGGCGCCGGCGAGTCTGAATCCCGAGATTCCGCCCCGGCTGGAAAAAATCGTCGCTAAAGCGCTGGAGAAGGACCGTAAGACCCGCTATCAGTCGGCGGCTGAAATGCTGGCCGATTTGAAGGCGGCAAAGGAAGGACTGCCTGTCGAACAAGAGCAAGCCAGACGCTCAAGGCAAATTCTCCGCAAGCGCTGGCTCCGTCCACTGATGGTGTTGTTGGTGCTTCTGGCTGTGGTCTCCCTCGGTGACTATCTCTATCGCCGTCACCACCAGTTGCGCCAACTAACCGAGACGGACACTCTCGTGTTGGCGGACTTTGTCAATACAACGGGCGATCCGGTCTTTGACGACACTCTGAAGCAGGGCTTACGAGTGCAATTGGAACAGTCACCATTCTTAAAGATACTGTCGGACCAAAGTGTAGTTCAACAACTTGGGTACATGAGGCGTCCGCGCGACACGCGGCTGACAAAAGAGGTTGCCCAAGAGGTCTGCATCCGGGCAGGCAGCAAGGCTGTGCTGGTGGGCTCGATTTCGAGCCTGGGTAGCCACTACGTCTTGGGACTGAACGCATTGAACTGTCAGAGCGGCGACTCGCTTGGCGGCGAGCAGGCGGAGGCGGACGGACGGGAACATGTGTTGCGGGAGCTGGGCGGGGCGGCGACGAGGCTGAGGAGAAAGCTGGGCGAGTCACTTGCCACTATCAAGAAATACGATACGCCGATTGAGCAAGCCACTACCACGTCGCTCGAAGCCCTTCAGTCGTATAGCTTAGGGGTCAAAGCTGCTGCCGCGAAGGGAGGACCTGCGTCGATTCCCTTCTTCCAGCGTGCAACGGATCATGATCCTAACTTCGCCATGGCATACCTGCAGTTAGCAGCCGCATATTACAACCTCAATGAAACCGACCTGGGAAGCGAAGCTGCCGCCAAGGCCTATGAGTTGCGGGAGCGCGTGAGCGAACTGGAAAGACTTCACATCGAGTCCGTCTACTACCATGTGAACACTGGCGAGCTGCAGAGGGCTGCCCAAGTATATGAAGTGTGGCGGCAGACATATCCACGCGAGTATGTGCCGTATCTGAACTTGGGACAAATTCACACCGAATTAGGGCAACACGAGAAGGCCCTGGCAGAATTTCGCGAGGCGCTGCGACTCGAGCCAAATAGAGTCTTCACTCATACCAATCTGGCAGAGGTCTACCTATTCCTAAACCGCACGGAAGAGGCCAGAGAGGCTCTAGAACGGGTGCAGGCTATGAAGCTCGACAGTCCGGAGCTACTGGGCCTTCTCTATGAGCTGGCTTTTCTTAGGGGTGACGTGGCAGGCATGGAGCAACAGATGAAGGCAGCGATCGGTCAGCCCGGAACTGAAGAGCAGATGCTGGCCGCAGCGGCGGACACGGAAGCTTACCATGGGCGGCTACACAAGGCGCGAGAGTTGACCCATAGGGCTATCGAGTCCGCCCGCCGCAACGGAGACGAGGAGACAGCTGCGGGCTACGAAATTGTTGCGGCGTTGCGGGAGGGCGAATTTGGAAATGCGGAGCTGGCCCAGCAAGAAACTGGGGTGGCTCTGGCTATGGCTTCCGGCCGCGAGGTAAAGACGCTGGCGGCCTTGACGCTGGCGCGGGCGGCCGCGGGAAAGCGCTCGCTCGCCCTGGCCGATGATCTCAATCGGCGATACCCATTGGACACACTATTGCAGAGCTATTGGCTACCGACCATTCGGGCAGCGGTTGAACTCGATAGCCTCAATCCTGCAAGCGCGGTCGATTCTTTGCGACTAGCGGAACTATACGACCTGGGGATTCCATCGACCCCGACTAACAACGTGTACCCTTATCCCGTCTATGTTCGGGGTGAAGCTTATGTGTTAGCACGCGAAGGCAACCGAGCTGCCGCAGAGTTTCAGAAGATGCTCGACCATCCGGGGATAGTCATAAATTCTCCCCTGGGCGCGCTGGCTCACCTTGGCTTGGGCCGGGCTCGCGTCCTTACTGGTGACATGGCTGGAGCGCGAGCCGCTTACCAAGACTTCTTGTCTCTGTGGAAGGACGCTGACCCGGACATCCCTATTCTAAAGCGAGCGAAGGCTGAGTACGCTAAGTTATTGCAAAATAAATAGATATATGATTTCTTCCCGCTGCAGAGTCTCGAACTTCCCCAGAAGTCCTAGTGTTGTATCAGAAGCGACCGTGCACGAGACTTAGGAGCTCGGTAGGATCTGCGGCGGTCGCTTTTGATACACCGACTTGAAGGAAGCCCGCTTTTGTTCGCGGCGGACGCGGTGGAGCGCTATGGGATTTCAATCGATTTTGGCTTGGAAGTTATTGGAAGGAAGAGTACTTGTGGGACGAGCTTCAATCTTGAGCTCGTCTCTTTTCCCATGATGCCAAGGCTCCCAACGGCCTCATCGGACAGACCTACTGCTACCTTATTGCTAGTCTCGAATCCTCCATGTCGCTCGCTTCGGGGCACGCGGAAGCGTCTGCCGCAAAGCGGCTTCGTTGTGTGCTGGGCATGCTCAACAGCCTGGAGATGAAAGTCCTCTGGCCAACCTGATGGAGGTAAGGCCTAGTGATGATGCAAGGGCTACCGCCGCGAGGCGGGGTCTGAAGGAAGCATGGAGCAAACGTGCGAGTCGATGGACAAAAAACCGGATACAAGGCGTCAGCGCCGGACGAGCGGGCAACTTATCGCGAAGTCCATATCCATCAAGGGCGCGAAGCGTAGATTCGGCGACTGTGCACGGAAGGCGGTTGAGCTTACCCCAGGAGATCTGCTCGGCGTCGCTTCGGCGACTGAGGTGGTCGCAAGGCCGCCTGACCGCAGAGCAGAAGTCAGCATAAGGCATAGTAGGCCATGACGTCGGCGAAGCTAGTGAGGCACTCCGATCCGAAAGGTGGAGCAACAGATAGGCTGAGCCGGAAACGGTGACCGAAGGCCGGAACGAGAAGGAGCGGCAAGTAGGACATGAATCTCAAGAGCGACAGGCGGCAGAACATCCAGGGAGAACTGGACTTCTCGTCTTCACCAGCGGGTGAAGCCTGCGAAGCGAAAAGGGAAGAGACCGAATCGCTCTCGGCGATGCATGACCCCGAAAGCCCAGCTAGCACGAATCGATGGATGGAGGAAATATGTGAGCGAGAAAACCTGAAGCGAGCTTTGCAGCAGGTGAAGGCTAATAAAGGTAGCGCGGGCGTCGATGGCATGACCATTGGCGGCATTACCGACTACCTGAAGCAGCACTGGCCAGCCATCCGAGAACAACTGCTGAGTGGAACCTACGAGCCGAAACCGGTGAGGCGGGTGGAAATCCCCAAACCGGACGGAGGGGTACGCAAGCTTGGTATCCCGACGGTGCTGGATCGATTGGTCCAGCAAGCGGTGATGCAGGTTCTGCAACGGCAATGGGATCGGACCTTCTCTGAACACAGCTACGGTTTTCGACCGGGACGGTCAGCCCATCAAGCGGTAGCTCAGGCGCAGCAATACATCGCCGAAGGCTACGGCTGGGTGGTCGATCTCGATTTGGAGAAGTTCTTCGATCGAGTCCATCACGACAAACTGATGGGACAGATCGCCAAACGAGTCGAAGACAGGCGGCTGCTGAAACTCATTCGGGCATTCCTCAATGCCGGGGTGATGGAGAATGGACTGGTCAGCCCAAGTGTAGAAGGCACTCCCCAGGGAGGCCCACTTTCGCCACTGCTGTCGAACCTTGTGCTCGACGAACTCGACCGAGAGCTAGAGCGACGGGGCCACCGCTACCTGCGCTACGCCGATGATTGCAATGTCTACGTACGCAGCCAGCGGGCAGGGCAACGGGTGATGGAAAGCCTTACGCGATTCATCACGCAAGAGCTCAAACTCAAGGTGAATGAGACGAAGAGCGCGGTGGCGCGACCGCAAGAGCGGAAGCTTCTCGGTTTCAGCTTTAGTGCTGGTCCAGAGATCAAGCGCACCATTGCGCCGAAGGCTCTGGAGCGGTTTAAGTACCGCGTCCGGGAAATCACACGTCGGGCGAAAGGCGTCAGTCTGGAGATGACGATAACGGAGCTAGCTTCGTATATGCGAGGTTGGCGCAGCTATTTCGGCTTCTGCGAAACGCCCTATGTGCTGATTCAACTGACCCGCTGGGTCCGGCTGCGACTGCGAGCAGCTATGTGGCGGCAATGGAAAACACCACGCCGTCGCCGAGCGGCTCTGTTAGAACTGGGGGTTCGTCCAAGACTGGCCAGCAACACGGCTGGCAGCGGACTCGGCCCCTGGTATCTGGCACGGGCCAAAGCCCTCTCTGTGGGGCTTTCCAACGCTTACTTCAAATCGCTTGGACTTCCAACGTTGATCGATGAGTGCTAGCGTAACCAACTCGAACCGCCGTGTACGGACCCGTACGCACGGTGGTGTGGCAGGGGTCGGCGGGTGACCGCCGCCCCTATGCCGATCAAGTCGGGTTGTGGGAAGTTACACCAGATAGGTAACGATAGACGCCTTCACGAAGAGAGAACCACGCCTACGTCACTTGCCACGGTAGGTCTTTCGCTCACAGCCCCTCTCAGCTGATCGCGACTTGACTTCTGACCGATCGCACGCAGAGCAGCTCTTGCATCTCCTGCGCGCGAATGAACGCCTGGCTGCTCTTCTTGCCCGACTGCCTTGCAATTAGCATTGGGAGGTTGCATCTCTTGCAGATGTTCCGGAGCGCCCACGAGGCACCGTTGGTCGTTCTTGCGATTGATAGAAGAGAGACATACTGCTTCTTGAATTCAGCGATCGACTCCTCCGTTACCCGGAAGGTTCTCGAAGTTTGGCTGGTTCTGAGCCACTCCAATTCAACCAATCGCCGGATTGACCTGGTATTGCATTCCAGCTGACGAGAGGCCTCAGCAATTGTCCTGGTATCTCCGTTCGCACGCGCCCGTTCGTCGTGCGCTAAACGCTGAAATTCCTCATATGACACGAGCATCCCTGCAACCGTTCCGTCGAGGTTGCCAACGACCGGCAACTTTCTCGACAACACGGCTCGCACGATAGTTGCCTTGGCCTGAACGGAACCATACCATCCGCGCGCAACGATTTCGAAGCGGATGCACTTGGGCGAGGACAGATCCGCGGGGTTCACAGGAGGTGCCAGGCTCTTCAGTTTCTGACTGAAGGGTTCAATGTCTAACTCATGAAACCCTGGTTTCGTTCTGAGCTGATGGTTGACTTCAAAATCGCCTGTTGCTTTCATCCGTTTCAGCAATCCGGCGGAGATTCCGATGATTGCTGCGGCCTGCCTCACCTTATAGATCTTGCCAGGCATTGTGGGGCTGAGCCTTGCTGCCGCGCTGTCGATTAACTTACGTTCCGATTTCCCCCATGGGAAGATCCTGGACGGCACTAGTTGGTCTTGCACAAAACGAGTCACCGTTCTGGTGTCGATGCCGTACCGTCGAGCAAACGCGGCCTTGGATATGAAGCGCTCAGACTGGTCTGTTCTTAAGCGCCTCATCAGTTTCTGGTCAACGAAATCAGGATTCCGGTCATTCCTCATGAAATCTAGGAATGCAATTCTCAGGAAGTCGGCCTGTTTTGTCGGCATGATCCCTCCGAGATTAAGCAGTGAGCGGTAGATCCCGCCAAGCCTCCCTCGCGCGACACCTGTCGAGGAGTCCGTCGGCCTCACTCCTGTGATTCCGCGAAGGAGCCGAAAGAAGTTATTCGGCCAGTCAGCCGACACGCTGGCGGCCGCGCAAACAATGCGCTGAGAGTTCCTTCGGTCGGAATCGTTGTCGACCGCCATGCGGCGCCGTCCCAGCATTCCGACCAAGGACAGCAGTGGCTGGAGACTCATGACTTCGAGATAGGAACCAGGGAGTCCCGAAGCATAGTCCCGGCCCGCGGCGAGGCCGAGTGTTTTTCGTCTAATGATGTCGAGCAGATCGGACTCGGCTAACGAGATTGCGGGCAGATCCGCGTTCCGCAGACTCGCGCCACAGTGACATTCCAGCAACCCGGGCCGGAACCAGCGCAAAGCTTTCATGCACTCGGCGCACCGGGAAAGCAGTGACCTCCTGTGGACGGGGCACCTTCGAGATGGCCTGCTGGAGATCGGTGAGCGTATCCGTTTTCAGGGCGGCGAGGACGTACAGGCGGCGCAGTTTCGCCGTTTCTGATATTTCGATGTGAGCTTTTCCGCGCCCAATTCCTGCAACGCCGTTCGCGAATCTGAGCTTGCGATCGGCATACATTCTGAGCAGTTCCTCCTGCTCCAACTCGGAGATGCGCGCTGTCTTGCTGTGCTTAAGCTGCCAGCAGGTGTTCGACACTTTTCGTAGCATGCGGTATTTCTCACCGTCGATTTCGACGATGGCGTCTCGTTCGAAAGCAGTGGTTCCCATATCAGTGGTTCCTCTTTTCAAGGAACTGTGTATCGGAGCCTAAAGGTGAATCCACATCGAAGCTCAGCCCACCCTCGAGTACGAGACGGCAAACGATCTCCCGGCTGTGAGTGCCCAAGGCGCCGTCGCAAACCTCGGACCAGCTGAGGTGGCCCTTACTCTTCAAGGTCAGGCGCACGTATTCACGTTCGTCATCGCTTGCCGTAAGTCGGGCCGTAACGCAGAAGAGTCTTCGCGTTTTCTAGTCTTGGCTGCTTAGCCAGTTCGTCGTCCAGCACGACTCGATAGGTGAAGCCGTACTGTTGTAAGCCGCTTGTCAACAGCTCGGTCCGGGTTGAGATCTCACTCTGCGAAGCTTCGCACTCTGCTTTTACTTCCCAAAGCTCCTGGTTACTGTCTACCTCGGCGTAAATGTCTGGATAGTGGCGTCTGGTCTTGGTCCCATCGACATAAACGATCTCGCAGGGTTGCTCAGTGAAGACCGTTACCCTCGGATCACAATCCAGCAGACGGAAAGCATTCAGCTCATTAATCGATTCCCACTGCAGCATGCGCTCCATCTTCCAGCTGGGGTATTTTCCGGTTGGGCGAAAGCGCGAGCGGGTCACGACTCGTCGCGAGCGAACTTGCTCTGCCGACGAGAAGACGATTCGCAGAATCCGGCAATCGGACGAAACGTCGGCCAGATCATGGATAGACATGACCTGGCCGTACAAGTGTCTAAGCGCATTCATACCTTTGCCCATCCACATAGCGACTCTAAGATCATGTCGGTTTTGGCGGCTTTCCTTGCCTTAAGCAGGTGAAGTACTGCCAGACGCAGCTGGGGCCACCCGATGCGGTCACAGCGATTTCGCTCAGCAGTTCGGCGGCCCCGGGCGTAGCGGCGCGGTAGTACTTTCAACGATTGGTCAACCTGGGGTTGAAAACGACGTGAGAAGAAAGGAACCAGCATGACAGCACATCCGCTAATGAGGTTGGCCGGGGGCTTACCAAGGGGATTGGTTGTCTCAGGACAGCTGCGCCAATGGGTAGTAAACTTCCGGGGCGCGCTCGGATGCGCGCTTGATTCGAGTTCTGTTCCGAGCGCCGTCTGACTAGGTTCTTAGGAGACGGCAATCACGGATTTCGACTGTTCTCTCAGTTTCCCAAACTTGAAGCGACGCTTTCACGCAGTACCCAAAGCTCGTGATACTCAACGAACTATACTCACGGCACCATCTTCATCATGTCCCATTCTCACCTTATGAGGTCCTATTCTCATCTCATGAGGTCCTATTCTCATCTCATGGGGTCCTCGTTCTCACCTTATGGGGTCCCATTCTCATCTCATGGGTCCACCCACATTTCCTCCGTCTTGTTGTTTCGTCTGGCCGCTACGAGCAGCCGCTTGTGCTTCCACACGTTCCGCAGCGGTAGCAGGTTCCGCTACGTACCATCAGTGAACCGCAGATGTTGCAGGCGGGCGCGTCTCCCATCTGGATAAGTTCTCCGAGCGCTCCAACCGGGTCCGTACCATCGGCATCCGTCGCTGGTTGAATGGGCGTCGGAAGGCCTCTAAATAATTCGCCCTGCTCGCCCGTGATGAATTTCAATTCAAGCCACCGGAAGATGTAATCAACGATGGACTTGGCGTAGCCGATCTTGGGGTTTCCGGACCAACCGCTGGGCTCAAAGCGCACATGCGTGAATTTGCTACACAACACGTCGAGTGGCACCCCATACTGCAGAGCCAGCGATACGGCAGTTGCAAACGAATCCATCAGCCCGGAGATGGTCGAGCCTTGCTTTGCCATGGTGATGAAGATTTCTCCTGGGAGCCCGTCCTCGTAAACTCCGACCGTGAGATATCCCTCCTGCCCGGCGATGGAAAAGTGATGTGTAAGCGCCGGACGCTCATCCGGCAAACGCCGACGAACCGCGCGTATGGGTTCGGAACATTCTGAACCTGTGCTCTGGTTCACCGCGACTTCACTTTCCTCAATCGGCGTTATTTGACTTGTCGCTGCCATATCGAACCTCATTTCCCGCAAGCCGGGGTGGAACATGCTCTGGTCGGCAGTCCCCACTGGGTCTGCGATTGAAGGCATAGATCATCAGTGGAGTGCCGGTCGCTGCGGCAAGGAATGCACCGCCCGGGTTCATGTGCAGGCCGCCTCCGAGGACGATGAACATGAACACAAACAGACAGAAAACCAGAGAGTAGTTCTTGACCTTTCTATGCATCGCAATTCACTCCTTCCGTTCAGCCATATCAGGCTGTCACACGTTCTGCGACGAACACCCGTTCCTCTTCCTTCTGCGGCGGATTGACATAGTGGCAATGGAAACAGCCGTCGCAATGAACCGCCCCGGTTATCGCGCGCACCGATTGGCGAAACCGCTTCGGTATACGGACTTCCTCCCCGGCGCGCGAATAGAACATCGGGAGTACCGTGCCAGCTTTGTCCTTGTCCTTGCCGGACAAATCCAGATCCACGCGACCGTGAATGCCGCGAAACAGAACTTTCGTCTCCAGTGCAGGTCGCTTGCCGTCGCCGATCATTCCCGGCCGATGCTGCGAAATCAATAGTTCGTAGGTCTGTCCCTTGCGCAGCATCTCAACTCGCACCAGTGCCGGTGCCACCACGACGGCATGCAAGCCATTTACTCCAATGGCCTCCACCGGGTGCAGCCACTCGACCGGCTGACCATCTTCTTGGGAGAACGTGACGTACCGTCCCACATCTCCGACCGCACCGCCCGACTCCAACCCGCGCACCACATAACGTCTCGCCAGGTGCTGGTGTTCCAGACTGACCAGCGAATGGGCGAAGATGCCTCGTTCCCTCAACACGCGCAACGCTTGCGGCGTTAGCCTCAGGCCCAGTACATCTGGCAATCGGTTCTGCTTCATGACAACAACACTCTCCTAGTCTCAGGCGGAATGCCGTACGCGAATCGGGCAGCCGAGGGCAGCCCGAATCATCTCCTTGGTGCAGCCAGCCCAGCATTTGTAAAAACGGGGATCGTCGATCAGGATGGCCAGGTTGTCGCCGCACCTGTCGCGGCCACTGTCAGCGCAGGAGGGACACCGCGCGATGTAGTTCCGGCCAACCTTCCGTACCGTCTTCAGGTGCTCCAAAATGCGGAATTCTGATCGTCCGTTCCCGGTTCTTCGCTCCGTTGAAGTGACCCTCTCCGGACGCGGCGACATATCCTGCTCAGGCGTTTCCTTGCCGGCGATGAACCTCCGCAGTTCTTCCTCGGTGACTTTTCGTAGCCGGTTGAGATATGCGATCTGGTCCTCCAGTGTGTAATCAGCGCCGTAGAACCAGAATCGGCGGTTGGCGCCACGGTGAATTCCCAGCGGACCACGAATAGCGTTGCCAAACTCTCCGGCGCCGATGGCGTCGTGCTTGGGAAACACCTCGATGCCGTCCGCCAGGCCCGAGCCTTTTACCGGTACTCCCAACCTCAGGGCAAGATCATGGATGTAGATTCGGCACTCCTTGGCTAGCAGGGATGTCGCCAGAAAGATCCAAAGATGCCCGCCGCGCTTGCTCATCTCCAGCGCCGGCTCCACCCGGTCCTGTGTCAGGTGATACTGCAGCTTGAGCAGGTCCTCCATCGAGTTCTTGTAGTCGGCGTCGATGGCGACCCATTTACAGCGCTGGGTTGAGGGGTTGATGGCATACAGCCCGACCGTGATCTTGCCTTCCAGGTGTTGGCGGATGGTTCCCTCGGTCAGCATCAGTGGTATGTCTGTTCCTTTCTTGCTTGGCCGGAAATAGTAGTGCCGCCCGGTTTCCGGGTGCGGACGCACAGACTGCATCGTGTATGCGCGACGGTTCACGAACAGTCTCTGGTAACCCACGCGCTGCATTCACCAGCGCCGTCCGCGCCCGCACCAGGCTGGCTCGCGCTCGAATCACCGTCAGATCGGCCTGAGCCTGAGCGCTACGATGTTTCACCGGAGACAGCAACTGCGGGTCGATCCGGGCCAGCCGCGCCAGCATCTTGGCATCCAGCCGATCATCTTTCCGGCGGCTCTCTCCGATCAGACGGACGTTGCGAGCGTGCGCCACGATCACTTCGTGGCCCAGTTCGCTCAACAATCGGCTCACCCACGGCGAGTGCATGCCCGTCTCTAGGGCTATCCGGCTGCGTGGCATCGCCGCGAAGACTTCCTTCATTGCTTTCGGAGTCGTGCCCAACTTCTTCTCGCCCACGACTTCGCCAGCTTCATCCAGCATGCAGTACCAACTGGAGCGATCACCAAGGTCCAGGCCGATGGTTAGCTTCTGACCTAAATCCCTCTTGCTTGTCGCCGCCACGGTGCTACTCTTTTTCATTGCCGGTCTCCTTTATCTCTCGCGCTTCGAGCGCGTTGATAACTTGGGAGCCTACAGCATCCCGCCGGGAGACCGGCCTTCTCATCCCATCTGTTATCGCCAACAATCTGGTAGGACCTTCACCCCGAAGCGCCCGAGGATCCGAACAGAGCCGCCGGTTTGACCCGACGGCTCACGTTTGCAACAGCGTTATCGAGTGTTAGAAGGTCACCCGCAGACCCAATTCCATCACTCGCGTTGAACCCAGACCGAATAAACCGGTCCCGAGGCCAGTATGGTGTGTCAGGCTCTCGGGACGAGCTCGCTGCGTTGGGTTGGCCCATGCGAACCCTCGGGAGAACGCATCCTGTCATTGGCCGGGTCGGCCGAGCCGGAACCTCTGCATCATCTGGTTGCTGACGTTCGCGGGTACGTTGGATTTCGGACGTGTGGGCTCGTCATCTGCAACCGACCTGCCTATGCTTTGCCTTACAGGGGTTGCGATAAAGGCGTGGATGTTGCCCTCATCCGGCCCGCTGCGCACGATTGCCATGCCCGAGATTTGTCCGCGTTCGTTGATCTTATTCGCCATCACGGCGCGGAGGTTGGAATTGGCGGGAATCAGCGCGTTGAGGTCGGTCATGACGTTGTTCTGCCAGATAAAGGCATGGGCCCAGTTGAACTGCGAGTCGAAGTTGCTTCCCACGACTTGGCCCTTGTCATTGATGCCGCTGGCTATGCCGCCAAAATCTTCCGGCAGAAGGCCGAGGTTTGTGAGCGCGTCATTCTGCCAAAGCGCGGCATTCGGGATTCCGCTGTCGGGGGCGCCGACGAATCCAACAATTTGGCCCCGGTTGTTATTGCCGAAAGCCTCCGCGCCAGTGCCGTTGTCAGGAAGCGTGTTCAGATTGTCGTTGTCCCACACAACTGCGTGATTCGTTGCACCGCAGGGTCCCGTGAAGCCTACGATTTGGCCTTTATCATTAATCCAAAGTGCATTCCCGCTTGGATCGTTACCTGTAGGAAGAGCTTTGGCTTTGCCGTTTTCCCACAACACCGGCAGCTGAGTCCGATTATTAGTTTGGTTCGTAGTGCATGAGGAGTCCACGGTACCGTCTTCTGCAAATCCTGCGATTTGTCCACGGTTGTTGATCGCGCTCGCCTGCCCGTTATTTCCACCCAGTGTCGGGAGAGCGCTCATGTGGAAGTCTTGCCAAAGAAACGGGCGACAAGTAAGGTGTGTGCCGAAGGTGCAAACGTCTTCGCCGTTCGGGTCCAGGACAGCCGTTTCGGAATAACCCACTATCTGCCCTCGGTCGTTGATCTCGCCCCAGTTCATCCAACTGTTCTGTCCTCCGAGCGTGCCGAGGTCGATTTGGGATCCGCTGATGCCTATCGCATCGCGTGCCTTTAGAATTTTCCCACCCGCGTTATCCTGCTCCCCCGGTACCATGCTCGCATCCTGGAACAGTACCAAGCCTTGATTATTGAGGGACATAGCACAACTCAGATTGTCGTTCCCCAGAGTGCCCAAATCGGTAACTTGGTAGCTCGTTTGAGCGAATGCACTGCTGAAGCACGCCAGAACAATCGTCGTAACCCACAGTATCCAGGAATTCCGCAACCGTCTTACTGTGCTCATATCTTCTCCTTTTCGTCCGAGTAAAAGTTTCCGTGCCGCGATGGGTGGCGATTCACGCCACGCGCCCACTCGGCGCGGTCTGATTGTGAATGTGAAACTCAGGGCAGAAGCGTGTGCTGCCCCCTGCACGGCGGTTACGACTGCATTTGAGCTGCCATCAACTTCCGCGACAGGCCGCCCGACCTGATCTGTAGTTAAGGAACGAACGAAATCAGGTATTTGACATCCATCCGCTCGCAGTTGTGATTGCGCCAAGCCGTCGCCCATCTACAAGAAACGGGACTTTACCAGTTCCAATCCTATGAGAAAAAGGAGAAACTCTTGTTAAGGTTGCATAATACAACTGGTTGTATATCGCAACTAGTTGTGTTATGACTGACGTTACTGACAGGGTAGTTGCTAAAATGCTCGCAAGACAACTAGTTCTTATATGCAACTAGTCGTACAATCTTTTGAGGAAGGAATGCCAGGCTGGAGTGGAGAAAGAGTGCGCAAGGATCACAGATCAGAGTGCCTTATCAATCGAACGGTCGAAATTTTCGGCGATCAATGGAGCCTCCTCATCCTCCGCGACATCATTTTGATGGACCGCAGGCATTTTCGTGAGCTCCTCACCAACTCTCTGGAAGGGATTGCGTCGAATATCCTGGCCGATCGCCTTCAAAGGCTTGTCGAACAGGGAATCCTGGTTAGGTCTCAGGACGCCAGCCATAAGCAAAAAGCCATTTATAGCCTTACCGAAAGAGGCATCGATTTGCTTCCCCTTCTGATGGAGATGGTTACCTGGGGGCACAAATATTTGCCGGCCTCCAAGCTGAGGGGTCTGGCTAAGATCCTGGACGAAGGAGGCCCGAAGCTGAGGGCAGAATTTATGTCTGAACTTCGCGAAACGCATCTTCCGAAGTCAAGCGCCAAAAAATCTAGCGCCAGGAAAAAGGCCCGCCGCCCGACGAAATCTACGCGTATTTTTGCTACGCCGAAGCTTCAGGCGGCATACGACGCAGCCCTGACCAGAAGGACAAAGTAACGAATCACCAGCCGTTCGCAGAATGGCCAGGGCTTCCGCCGGATCACTGTCGACAAATCTCCATCCGTAGGTAATCCCGACGGCTCGTCGCTCCTGCGGATAGGCTACGACTTGGCCTGATATCAACAACAGTCACATCTGGGAGCAACCCTGAGAGATGGTGCCCAAGATGTGAAGAGCAGGTGATCTGTCGGTGTAGGCGTTCAGGTCACAGAAGCGGCTTGATCTGAGATTCAACGGTACTCGTGTATTCGAAGCCGATGACCTTGTAGCGAAGTGTCCCCTGGCGGTCATAGAGCATCGTCGCGGGTAGTCCTTCGATGCCGCCGAACTTTTGCCTCAGATCGTCGGGAGCGACCGCTAGCGGATACCGGATGCCGAGCTTCTTTGCAAACAGGATTGGATCTTCCGTATCCGGCATGTCGTTGAATTTGAGTCCGACAACCGCCAATCCGCGTCGGTCGTAAAGGTCGACGAGCTTTTGATAGCCCGGCATCTCTTGCTTGCACGGCTTGCACCATGTAGCCCAGAAATCAATCAGCACCACTTTGCCACGAAGATCGGCGGAAGAGACCGCGCGTCCTTGCAGGTCTTTCACAGAAAAGTCAGGCAGGCGTGAACCAATCCCGCCTGCTGCGATTGTTTCTTCTTTCGGCTGCGTCGGGCCCGCCGGATGCTGGTTGCATCCGGCAAGTCCAAGCACAGCGAGGCTCAAAATCAACCAACGCTTTCTCAGCATCTATTCCTTCTTCTGTACTTCCAGAATCAGAAGCGTCAGGGGAGTCGATGGGTCTGGTTTCTTCTTTCCCGCTGACTTCTTGTACAACATCCCACGTACTGTGACCATGTTTGAGGTGCCCGCCAGGGATTCCAGCCCCTTCGACAACTCATTCGGCACAATCGCGAATGACTGATTTGGCGCGACCTGCAGGGCCAGACCGCTCGAAGAGTCCTTCACAATTGTTCCGCGTGCGGTCATGTCCATCTCTGCAGCGCTCACACCACTGTCGTACGTCGCCTTGAGAAGTTGAGCGGGGTCAATATGCCCATCTTCTTTAGGGGTGACGTCGACCTTCCCATCCAGCAAACTAACTTCTACCGTTTGAACGCCAGACTGGCGCCCGAGGTGTTGTTTCACCCCGTATGCTCAAAAGTTTCAAGTCATGCCTTCGACGCGCATCTCGATGTGTTTGATTTGTGCTTGGGCCATCGGGCCAACCATCATTCCAAACAGAATGAGAAGCGCGAAGCTCTTCCTGTTCATCGTTCCTCCTTTCTCAACGGTGCATGCGAAACTGCTGCGTTATACCGAAACTGATATGACTGCGCACCGGCATGAACATCGCGCTTGTGGAATGCACAACATCCCAATCCATTCCGAGCCAAACATGCATTCCCGGACGCACGCCGACGTAGGTCGTGACTCCCGCCAACAGAGCGTTGCCGCCGCTGCCTTGCTGAGTACCTGCAATGCTTTCGTCTTGTGAGTAGAACCAGGTCAGCACGGGGCCAATAAACCATTCGCGGACCACGTCCTTGGATTCGTATGGGCGGTACGATAACCAGAAGCGCGATTCGACGTTGCTGCCAAGACGTGTCGCCTGCGTCCCCGTGGTGCGGATAAGCGAATGAAAATCCTCATCAGCCACAAGTCGCTTGAAATTGAAAAGGCCGGTGTAAGTCCAATTCGCCGCGACAAAGAAATCGGTCGATCCCGATCCCGGCTGCAAACCGGCAGGCAACAGACTTCCGTTTGTTCCGGTCAGACCCGTGAGTCCAGTTGGAGTCTTAGGGCCGACTGTGACCGATGCCTGTGTGGTTCCCCGGGGTGAATCTCGTCGGTAGAAGCGGTACTTGACGAGTATCATCGCGTCGCCAAGGCCGGTCCCTCCAACTGTGGGTGTGCCCGCCATCGCATAGTGGTTTGTGACGATGGGAAGGAGAACGGTCAAATCAAAGTCGTGGTAGAAACCCCATGTGAAATTGATATCGCCTTCGTGCGAGAAAGTTGGGAGCGCTGTTGGTGGGATTCCACCCGATGTTTGCGGCATAAGGGTTCGCGTGGTGAATATCGAGTTGTAGGACACGAGTCCGCCTCCCGGAAACAACGGGGGAGCAGTTTCAGGAGCAGGCCCTTGCCCGTTGGCTACTGTGGCACAAGCCAATAAAGTGAGCGGCAACCATGTGCGCGCAATGGTTTTGCGAAATTCCACGAATTCTTCCTCCAGCAAAGATGGCGGTTCCCAAGACACACGAATACGAGAAGTTGGGAAGCGGCTGGAGGTTTAACTAGATGCGAAGAGGTCTTGGCGCTGACGAGTACAGAATGGGCGGAGCGTGAAAGTCAGCCGAAGTACTGATCTCCGCGAGTGCTAAATCAGGAGATTGGCCGACTGGCGGCGTCACCGCAAACAGGATCGGGGAGAAGGACGGGCCACGCACTGACAACGACTGCACGAAAGGAGCGTGCATCGATGGCATCGTCTTGCAGCAATCCTGACCATCATGACCATGCGACGAGCAAGGCATGGAATTGCAGCACTGCATCGCTTGTTCTGGCGTCATGGTGGCTCCGCAGTCATACGCAAACGTAGCGAGCCCGACGACGAGTAATGCCAGAAAAATTGTCCTAACCAACTGCATGTTCGTTTACGTTAGCCGCCCAGGGTATTCGAGTCAAGCGCAGGTCATTCGAAAAACTCTCACAATCTGCACAACCCGAAGGATTGGTGTCGATAAATCCCCATCTCGTAGGTAATCCGCGCTGAGCGCCCGCCAGTCGAGATAACGTACGGAATGGCCTGATATCAACATCTACCGCGGAAAGCAAACTTGCGAGTCGCGCGAATTCCGACAGTCTGTCTAGGCAGAGAATCCGCCGTCCGCTTTTATTAATTGCCCATTTATCCAAGCGCCGGCGGGGGACAGCAAAAAAGCGATGACGTCGGCAACGCGCTCCGGCGTGCCCAAGCTCGTACCTGGCTGCCGCTGAAGCACCTCTGACCGGATGGCTTCATCCATCCACCCTGTATCCACCGGCCCGGGATTGACCACGTTTGCCGTGATTCCTAGGTGGGAAAGCTCGCGCGCAGCGGCAAGCACGATGCGGTCCAGCGCGCCTTTGCTAGAGCCGTACGGAAGACTACCAGCCGTGCTATCGCTCGTGAGGCCGATAATCTTCCCGCCGGACGGTGGAATTTGTAACGCGAACTCACGAATGAGCTGCCAGCTCGCTCTGGCATTCACTGCAAAGTGCCGATCAAAGCTCTCCAGCGAAGTTTCCAGAATTCCGGAAGCAACCGACTCGCAATGACATAAGACAAGTGCTGTGAGAGAACCGAGATTCGAAGAAGCAACCTGAAAAATCTGCGACGCCGAGGATGCAGATTCGAGATCGGCTTCGATCGACACTATGCGCACGCCATGCGTCCTGAGTTCTGCAGCGATCTCTGCGGTTTCATCGACGGTGCGCCCCCAAGGCATACGTCGGTCGTAAGCCGCCCAATGGTTGAGCGCGAGGTCCCAGCCACGCGAAGCTAGCGCTCTGGCTACCCCGGCACCTATTCCGCGCTGTCGGCCAACACCAGTAACCAGCGCAACGCGCTGAAATGGGCTTTGCAAGCTTGTCGTCATGATCTGGACTTAACTCATAATGTAATCGAAAGGCCTGGTTCGGTGGCTCCCATCATTCTCAGGTGGTGGGCTACTCGGAGCTTACCGTGATGGAGGGTGAACGCGGATAGGTGTTGTGAATGTATGGTCCGCCGCTGTACTGCAAGAGCGTTGAAGTTTGACGACGGGATAGTCTGCGTAAATGTATCCGGCCTCTTAGTGGAGAATCCGTTCTCCGGGCACTCGATGATGATCCGCACGTGCCGGTCCTGACAAATCGCTCGGTCACTCAGGACACATTCACAACACCAGGTTTTCCGGCACGCCGTTTGACTGTTCTCTCGTCGTTGTTCTCTGCTCAGCAGACCGTGGTGAAACTTCATTTCTAAGCTTCGTCGTCGTGGCGGTGGAAAAGTGGAAAGCGTTTTGTGCTTTCCAAGCGCAGCGTCTTTTCCACGGCCATCCTTAGGCTGCGGAGTGCAGCGGTTGATGTCTATAGTCGTTGCCGCTGGACAGCACGGCCCAGGCGATGCGTGCCAGCTTGTTGGCGATTGCGACAATCACCTTGTTGCGAGGGGCTCGCGCCTCCAGTCTATGTACCCACTGCCCGAATCCTGCAGTGTCGTACTTGATGCGAAGCAGCACTGCACGGGCACCGTGAATCAGCATTCGACGTAGATAGACGTTGCCGCGTTTGCTGATGCCGAACAGCTTTTGCTTGCCCCCGGTGGAGTACTGCCGGGGTACGACGCCCACCCAGGCCGCGAAGTCACGTCCTCGGCGAAAGGCTGCCCCGTTGCCGATCGCGGCCACGGTCGCAGTGGAAACCAGCGGGCCGAAACCGGGGATCTGTCGCAGCCGCCGACAAAGCGGATCCTCCTTGCTGAGGCGCTCGATCTCGTCCGTGATTGTCTTGATGTCAGCGTCAAGTTGCTTCCACTCCTGCCACAGGCGCTGCAGCAGCCAGCGCATGCGTGGGCTCAGGTTCTGTTCGGCATCTTCGATGACGGCGAGCAGATTCTTGTAGAGGTGAATGGGCCTGGCCGCGAACGTGATGCCGCGCTCCAGTAGAAATCCGCGTATCTCGTTGATCAGCGCGGTACGTCGTTGCACCAGTCGGTCGCGGACGCGGTGCATGGCTTGTATATCGAGTTGCTCCTGCGTCTTGATCTGGGCAAAACGCATGTTCTGTTTGGTCACGGCTTCGGCGATTGCTTCCGCATCGAGAAAGTCGTTCTTGTTCGACTTCCGATAGGGTTTAACAAACTGCGCCGGGATGAGCCGCACCTGGTGTCCTTGCCCCCTCAATGCTGTACCCAGGAAGTGCGCTCCGGCACAGGCCTCCAGCCCAACGAGCGATGCGGGCAGATTCGCGGTATACGCTAAAAGCTGCGCTCGGGAGAACTTCTTGCGAACCAGAATCTTGTTCCGCTCTCCCATTGCGACCAGATGAAAGGTGGTCTTTCCCAGATCGATGCCAACGGATGTGATGTGCATGCGATGATCCTCCTCTATGCTGCTCAAGATCATCCCACCAAAGGATGATCAAAGCGGCGGACCATCTCATTAATCGCCAACTCACTCGAAATCTCAGCAGTGAGCCAGTCGCCGGCGAAGCGGTCGGCAATCTGGAGTTATCCCGGACCTCGAGCGACTGGCTTACAAACCCGAGTTGCTGACTGCCGCGGCCAACCTAAGCAAATCAGTCCTAACAAATGCCTAGTATTTGCCCTCTCGTGCCATCCAACAGGATGCGCACAAGCCATAATCATCTTCTTCGGGTTCAGCGGTTTCGCCCCCACTCTCTTTGAGCGTGTCCGGTAATCCTAGCGGCTCATTGGGGCATGGGCCGCCGATTGGATGGTGGTTGCAAGAACCAGACGTGCACCGGCAAGGGCCCGGCATATGCTCTCCATTTAATAGAGATGTTGGAAGCTGGAGCAAAGTTGCCTAAATCCGAAATAGAAATTATGCGACGGACCGTGACGCCCGGATCGTCAGCTATGCGGAAACTGCCCTGGTTCTGCTAATCGTCGGATAGTTGTTGAGATATCGCCATTACACTCATTGGCCCCCGACCAGCTTCGGGGACAATGAGTGCCGCGGACGGTGCTTTGATCGTTGCTGTGGCTGTACGGCTCTATTTGAACGCAACAGTCCCATTGGACCAATACGGCACAGCGATTGGGACGGTCCGCAGCGGCGGCAGCTCTTTGTTCAGTGGACTATCCGGTTTGTCAGGGTCCGGGAACCACATAGACGTGGACGAAATGGGCGAGTTCGGATCATTGTCGCCCAATTCACCAGAAGCTGTCATCGGCAAGAAAAACATCACGTGGCATAAATTGTGTGAATGGCCCAAATGGGTAAGGTATGCATCCTTGGACATCATATAGCTCATTGCCCCCGGCTCCAGCGGCGGGATCTCCTTCTTCGCATACGCTTCTTGAATGCCCGCGATGCGTTCTTTAACAGAGACCACTCCAGCCAGCGTCATTTCCGTCATCTTGTAATAAATCGGCAGGATTGACCGCACAGCCGCTGGATTGAGGCAAATCGCCCCTCTCTGCTTCGGACTCCAAACGTCATAAAAATCAATGCTGGCCGTCCATGACGGCCCCGCCATGCACACAAAACCGTTGGTACCTTTGACCGCAGTTTCCCAGCCTTTGGGCGTGAGCACCAAAACAGACGCATCCTTTGAAATGCTCTCCGGAGCGGCGCTTCGTGCCAGCGCGATTGCCGCATTTCGGCCCATTAAATACTCCGAGAGCGGCAGCATCTTCGGATAGGGCCTCTCTTCTTTCTGTGCCCGCGTGCTCACAGTCATACTCAACAAACTCACCAGCGCAAGCGCCCCCGCTACGATTGTCCCTATGGCTCCCGTTCTAATTGTTCTAAGCATCTGAAAGAGCTCCATGGTTCTGAATAAATCGGCACGTCCACATGGTCTGAAGCATGGGACACTCCGCGGAGTCTACTGCCCATAAGACGCATTGCAACTGAAGGTCCAAACTCAAACTCTGCATTTGCAGTGGCTTAGGGCGGCGTTGATCTGCCTGAACTATGAGTTTTCGGATCGGGGGAATTCGTGCGTACACCAATCAGTTCTTACATCTCTGGTGGGTTCTCACGTCAGGAATCGAACATGTAGCTCAGCCAACTTGCCTCCTTCATAGCTTTCAGTTCGTCAACTAAATCAGGGTTGTACATAGTTGGCGAGAAATCCCCATGTCATTCACAATCGCAGCAGCGAACAGCTTGCTGTAGGGGCAGTCGGCAATCCTCCCCAAGCCGGTCAACCTCCCGTTTGCCCGTCATCCAGCGTGATACTAACGCACCTGAAATACTGGCGAGCATTAAGAACTCTCGGAGGGACATCCTCAAATTTGGGCTATTCTATCGACATTCCGTGTGGGGTCAAGCACCACCTGTCGCCACCTTACCGATTAACAAGAGGTGAATCATGGATGTTGAGGAGCAAGTAGCCGCATACTACACGCGAGGAACGCTGGAAGAGAGAATTCTGGGTATGCTTCGTACTGCAGGCAAGAATCTCGATCAGTTGAGCACCGAAGATTTTGCCGCGGTGGACGAGTTTCACGTGGGCGGGCGCGAGGCGACAAAAGCCCTAGCGGATTTCATGGAATTGCGGGCCGGCATGCATCTGCTGGACGTTGGGTGCGGCATCGGAGGTCCGGCCCGCTACTTTGCCGAGCGCGGCTGCCAGGTTACGGGAATCGACTTGACTGAGGAGTTTGTTCGCGTGGCGGAAAGCCTGACCCGCATGGTGAAACTCGATCACAACGTAAGCTTTCGACAGGCCAGTGCGCTGGAGCTACCCTTCAATCCCGGCACGTTCGACGGGGCGTACGAGATCCACTCGGGTATGAACATAGCCGACAAGGCAGCGGTTTTCCGCGAGGTGGCGCGCGTGCTCAAGCCGGGAGCCCGGTTCGCGATCTTCGACATTATGCGCAGCAACGGAGGGGCGTTCGAGTTCCCAGTGCCTTGGGCGCAGCATCCAGAGACGAGCTTTGTGGCCAGCATAGAGGACTATCGTCAGGGGCTGGAGGCGGCGGGTTTTCAGATTAAGCACCAGCGGGAGCGTCGCCAATTTGCCATGGAGTTCTTCGAGAGAATGAGGGCGCAGGCTGCGTCAACCCCCACCCTGGGGGTTCAGCTGCTGATGGGTGAAGATGCGCCTGTGATGCTTAAGAACGTCAATGCCGCGATCGCGGCCGGTTCGCTGGAGCCGGTGGAATTAGTGGCGGCCGTGGGTTAGGGCATCTCGGCTGCGAGGCCGTGATCTTTCGCTAGACTCGATATGCCTGTGCGAGTGAGAGTGCGCCCCGACGCGATTACGGGCGCGAAATTCCCATACCGTAGGTAATCCGGCTTTTCCGTCAGCCACGGCTTTTGCCCGTCTATCCCAATGACTCACTCCGTGGGCATTGAGAAATCGGGCTCGAGCTGGCGCCGGCGACCGCGATAACTAGCCACAGCAAAAGCCATTCACTTCCGTTCTAAATCGTCCAGCGGCGGCCGGTTGTATCCAACCCAACCCCATCCAACAGCCGACTCGCATTTTCCCGGCATCACAACTGAACCTCAGCAAGACTTCTGGTACCTGAAGGAGGGTGCCTCGCCATGCCAACTGAAGACACAACGACATCTCCCTCGGGGCTGGATGTGACCAAGCTCCTTGCGGAGCTTGAAGTCCCGTTTTCACCTGACCAAGTTCGGTGGCGGGTTACCAACACAACCAACGACAAGAAGCGCGGCAAGATCGTGCCGTACGCCGATTCCCGCGCCTACACTGACCGGCTGAACGCGCTCTTCACGCCACAGGGCTGGACCCGTGAGTACAAGGTCGAGACGATGACCAATATCACCCGCGTCAAGAAGGGCGAGAGCATCGTCTCGGGCAAGGTGCTGGTCGCGTGCACGGTCACCATCCTTGGCATTGGCTCGCATTCAGGCACGGGAGAAGAATGGGCCGACGATGACAACGGGATGACCTCAGCCGACGCCCAGGCATTCAAGCGGGCGTGCTCGTGCCTCGGCCTTGGGCGGTACTTCTACGATATCCCCGCGATCTGGGTCGACTTGGACCAGAACCGCCAGCCTGTCAGAACACCGGTGCTATCGGCTTGGGCGCTGCCGGAGAACTGGCGCAAAGGGATGCGGCCGCCTGGCAGGAACGAGAACGGAAGAGGCAATCCATCGAACCAGGGCATCGGTTCGAACGGAGGCAGCAACGGGAACCATGGCCAAGCGACGAAAAGCCAAACTCGGCCAACCGATGGCGGCGGGAACGGTCACGCCCAAACCGCAAAGTCTAACGGCTCGGCGGCGTCTGGGTCCGGCGACGATCTGGACGCGCGCATTCTGGGATTGGAGAAGGCCGTCGGTACGGCGCTATTCAGAGGCATCCTGCGGGAGTACGGGCGCGTCAATCAGCCTAAGCTGATCCGCGACGCAGCCATCAAACGGAAGGTCCTCCAGATGCTGGAGTCCGCAACGCGCGGCCTGGACCGTTTGGAAGCTGTTACCAAACGGCTCGACCCGAATACGGTGATGGGGCTGCTCGATAAGCTGCAAGTCCCACCGCTGAACAAAATCGCGGACATCAAGACCCTGCAAAACGTTGTCCTTGGACTCGAAGAACTCGCTGGTCCAACCCAGCCACACGCAGCCTAAAGAAACACACGTCAACTTCTGGGAGGAACGATGCGCAATGCTGGCCGCCTCAAGCTCGGCTATTATCCCCTGCCAATCGAAGAAGCCCACAATATTCGGGGACTACTGGTTTCGTCAGCGCCGTATGCAGCCATCGATCCCTGTGTCGGGGACGGTACGGCGTTGGTCGAAATCACCAAAGACACCGGCGCATACCTCGCGGGCATTGAACTCGATGCGGACCGAGCTGCGGCGGCGGGAGCAAAAGGAGTTGCGACCGTGCACGGCAGCGCATTCGAGTGCCGAGTGTTGGCAGAAACCTGCTCGCTTCTGTATCTGAATCCGCCCTACGACAGCGAGTTTGGGCCGCACAGCAATAAAAGGATGGAACTGATCTTCCTGGAGCACTGTTATCGCTGGGTGACTAGCGAGGGTGTGCTGGTGTTTGTGGTTCCGGCTCCCGCAGTCGGAACATGTGCGCGGCTTTTGACCAGTCAGTTCGACCGTATCAGCGTCTTCCGACTGGAGCATCCGGAGTCTGTCCGGTTCAACCAAGTCGTAGTGTTTGGGAGACGAAAGAAAGCCCATCTACGCGGGGAGCCTAAGGGAGCCGAGGAGTTGCTGCGGATTGCGTATAAGCCGCAGTTGCTGCCGGTACTTAACCAAGAAGTGAGTGAGCGTCACGCGATTCCACCATCATCTCCGGCAACCATCACCTATACAGGAATACCGCTGGATGAGATTGAGGATGCGCTGCAGCGCTCTGTGGCGATGCAGAATGCCCGCGGCATTCTCGTGCGCAAGCACCAGAAAATGACGGGCCGGCCGGTCACGCCTCTTCATAAAGGCCACGTTGGTTTGCTGGCTTGCAGCGGCATGCTCAACGGCTTCTTCGGGGAAGGCGAGACGCGCCACATCGCCCACTGGCGATCGGTGAAGTACGTCGATGAGTTCAACGAGGAGGGTGAAACCGAGGGCGAGACCATCATTCGCAAGCGGGAACGGTTCAGCCATGAACTGACCCTCGCCTACGAGAGTGGCCAGATCATCGAACTGAAGGAGACCAAGGAGGAGGTTCCCAGCAAGTCCTCCCACGAATGAACGTGTAGGGACAGACCGCCGAGCCGAATTCTCGGTTACCCGGTATTCCTTGAATGGCAGGTCAAATAAGTGGTATTGTATTTGTGTACACATATGTACGCAACGAGGCTGAGGCATGGAAGCGTTGAAGGTTGGGATTCGCGAATTTCGAGAGAAGCTGGCTAGCTACCTCTTGGAAAGCGACGTGCCTGTCGCGATCACGCGGCACGGCGATACCGTTGGCTACTACATTCCTGCCCGACATAAACGGGCGGAGACCGAGCGAGCAGCTCTTAAAGAAGCCGCCTCTCGCTTGCAGCAAGTGCTTGCCGCCGAAGGGATTTCCGAGGACGAGATTCTGGCCGACTTCAAGGTCTGGCGCGCGGGTAAGAAGAAATGACTGCGCACAAGGGCCTGGTGTTGGACGCCAACATCCTCTTGCGTGCGGTCTTCGGCCAACGAGTCCGACAGATTCTGGAAGCTTACGAGGACCAAGCCAACTTTTACGCACCGGACGTATGTTTTCAGGACGCGCGGAAATACATACCCGACCTCTCCACGCGCCGCCGGTTCGATGTTGATCTAGCCCTCTCGGTGCTTGACCAAATCAGTCTCATCGTTGAACCCGTAGACAGAAGCCTATACGAGGATTACCAAGAAATCGCTCGCGCTCGAGTCCTTCCTCGAGATCCGGACGATTGGCCGGTTGCAGCGGTGGCGCTGCTGCTCGGCCTTCCGATTTGGACCGAGGATCAAGATTTCTTTGGCAGTGGCATCGCGACCTGGACGACCGACCGGGTCGAGTTATTTTTTCGAGAACTCTGAACCCCGGCGAAAGCTGACAAGTATTCAAGCTCGTTCCCCTTGGCCCCCCCGCTTTCAGAGCCTTCGTGAAAATCTCCGGCCTTGACACTCCGTTTACAAATCGTTGAATCGTCAACCAGAAGTACAACGAAGGAGAGCGGCGATGAAGAACGCTCATGAACGTTTCGGCAAACTCGTTTATCGGCGGCGCACAGAAAAGACGGCAACCAACCTTCGTGTGTTCCTGGATGCCTTTGTAGGTGAGGACCGAGGCAAAGCCCACTTGGTCTCCGTGGTTGGCGGCGACGTGGAGATCGGCGCCCTGGCTGCTGCTTTTGCCAACGGTGACTCATTTACCGTGGTCGATCCTTACGGTGAAGAGAGCATCGTCTCGCTGGGCGAGAAGCCGTTATGCTTCCGCGGCTCCATTGTGGTTCCCGGACGGAAACGGCCGCTGCGGCATATTGTGAGTTGCTCGCAGGAGTTGGCAGACAACACGTCGGACGGAAAGCTGCTCTTGGTCAGCGACGATCACCTCTTCATTTGGTCCTCACTGGTATGTCACTACGGCCTGCCGGCAATTCCGGCATGGGGGCCGTGGCTGATTTCACAATTAAAGCAACAGAAGCGCATCCAGCAACTCCCAGGCTTTGGATACTCCGGTGTCGCCATCAGGGCGAAGCGGAAGGAATTACTGGCTCTGCTGCGGAGGGGACTGCGGAACCATCAGCTTGCATTTCCGCCATCGAACGGCGCGGTGGAATGGCCTGAGATCCGTCTCGTCAAGAAAGCAGCCTGACCATGATCAGGTCAGACGCCAGAGCCGACCCTAAGTTATCACAAATCTGTGATAATCTTAAGACGGCATGTGAGGACAAGAGTCAATGGACGCGCGACAGTTCAGACAGGCAAGAAACCAGGCCGGATTGAGCCAGCAAAAGGCTGCGGCCGAGCTCGGCGTCTCGCAAAGCTATCTCTCGATGCTGGAGAAGAGCCAACGGCCTTTGTCGCGGGAACTGGCGCGGAGGATGGTTCAGGTTTACAGGCTATCGCCAGCTACCTTGCCGCCGTCGCAACTATCCTGGCAGCCAAAGACGACCGATGTCGAGCAGCTTGCGACTGACCTGGCCGGGCTTGGATACCCAGGTTTCGCCTATCTGCGGTCGCGACGAACCCCCAGAAACCCAAGCGAACTCCTGCTGAGTGCTCTGGCGCAGGATCAGTTGGAGGCGCGGCTATTCGAGGCGCTGCCGTGGCTCGTGCTGAAGTACTGGGAGATGGACCTTGAGTGGCTGGTGCAGCAGGCCAAGCTCCATGACTTGCAGAATCGCCTGGGATTTGTTGTGGCGCTGGCGAGAAAGGCAGGTCAGCGATCAGCGTTGCGGGATTCAAGGCGCGAAGCAGCACTTGAGCATTTGGAAACCAGGCTAAGGGGCAGCTTACTTGCGCGTGAGGAACTATTAGCCGGAGTGAGCGAGAGTGAACGCCGATGGCTGAAAAAGCATCGCTCGAAAGAAGCACGCGATTGGAATGTCCTAAGCAACTGGCGGCCCGAGGCGCTTCGATATGTCGCCTGATACCGCGCACGTCCTGCCGTCCGAGTGGGAAGACTTCCTGAGCGAGGTTGATCAGCTTCTTGGTGCTGCTGTTGAAATGCACTGCCTTGGCGGCTTCGTGCTTTCTGCTCTCTACGATTTGCCTCGACCCACAGGGGATGTGGACTATATTGCGGCGATGCCATCCAGCAGTATCACCGAGCTGGAGAGTATTGCCGGCCACGGCTCTGCCCTCAGCAGGAAGCACGGTCTGTATCTGCAATACGTTACGGTAGCTGACGTTCCAGAAAACTACGCAGAGCGGTTGGAGGAGTTGTTCCCGGGCGAGTTCATCCGGCTCCGCCTCTTTGCACTGGAAGCGAACGATCTCATTCTCGCCAAGCTGGTCCGCAACAGCCCAGTTGACCTGGAAGATGCCAAGTTTCTCGCCAGGACAGGACGGCTGAACGAAACCACTCTCAAGCAGCGATATGAGAAGGAACTACGGCCCTACCTCGCCAATGAAAAGCGGCATGATCTTACGCTGAGGCTCTGGGTTGAGGCCTGTTTTCATTCCTGAGCGTTACTTTTCAACGGATGGCAGAGAACGAAGGGCGCGAGGGGATTATCGGCGTTGTTCAGCTGCGCGGCAGTTGCCGGAATGATTCCAGATGCCAAAGACCATCTGGTGTGGTTGTCTCCCGGCGCAGGATGTAGAGATTGCCGTCATCTGCACGGACTTTATAAAAGGTATCCTGGGGGCCGCACCACTGGTCCAGTACTTCCTCGACCATGTACTCGTGCCCGTCCAGCCGAAAGCGAACCGGCCTTTCGTCCGCCATCCGCCCGGAGTAGCAGTCCACTTCCAGCTTCATCTCTTCCATTCTGACGCATCGGCGATAGACCTGCCACCACGCATTCACAGCTCCTGTCCGGAGAAACCCATGCAGAGCCTAGAAACGATTCACGACTACTTGAGGACTCACTCTGAAGAAATCGGAAAAAGAATTTTGGCATCTTACCCCGCCCTGCATCGCGCCGACGAAGCCCCGTCTCCGCTGCTTTCCCAAATGGTGCGCGTTCCATATCCGGCGCAATCCCTGGCAATCATGGGTGTGAGCAAGCGGTGGCAGTTGGCTCGCAACGCCAATGTCGTAGCGGAGTGCGGCTCTGGCAAGACACTGATCGCACTTGGGAGCATGCTGGTTCACAGCGCCGACAGACCGTATTCGGGTTTGGTCATGGCGCCACCGCACTTGGTGGAGAAGTGGGCGCGGGAAACCTTCTTAACGCTGCCTCAGGTGCGGGTGTTTCTCATCGACGACATGCGTAACGTTGGCGATCCGACGCAGCCTCATGGCATCAACGAGGTCCGGCTGCGCCGAGGTGAGATTGTGCGTGAGGGTCTGCACACATCGTTGGCTGAATTGCGGCGTCTGGGGCGGAAAGGATGGCGCAAGCTTTGTCCCGGAACCACAATCTTCTGCATTGGCCGAGAGAAGGCGAAACTCTCGTATTTCTGGAAGCACTGCTACGGCAAAAGCCGCTCAGGAAGGTACCTCGGGTCGCTTACGAACCCGGACACCGGCTGTCCTATCGAGACGGATGGGGTGCGGTTGAGCGCGCTCGACTTCGAGAAAAAGCGCCTGCACCAGATCGTGGAGGACTCGAAGGCAGGGAAGACCAAGTACTCGGCGCTCTGGCAGGCGGACGGCAACAAGATCGTTCGCATGGCGCCGACGGAATACATGGGACGCTTCATGCCGGAATGGTTTGATTACGCCATCGCGGATGAAATCCACCAACTTGCCGGAGACACGGCTCAGGGGAACGCTCTTGGCGTACTCAACCGTACGGCACGACGGTTTCTGGGACTGACCGGGACCCTTCTATCCGGCTATGCCGACGATCTGTTCAACACCTTGTTCCGCACGGATGCCAGGCGCATGACCGAGGACGGCTACGAATGGGGCTCCGCGGGCCGGGAACGCTTCACCCGCGACTTCGGCGTGATCGAGACCATCGAGCGCATCACAGTCGAAGACAACGCCTGCTCAAAGAAAACCAAGAAGACGGTCACGATCAAGCGTAGACCCGGCGCCTCGCCGCTGCTGTTCGGCAAGTATCTGATGGACCACTGCGGGTTCATTGGCCTGGAGGACATCTCGGACAGTTTGCCAAGTTACCGAGAGGAAGTCGTGCCGGTGGCGATGGAAGAACCTCTGAAGACGGCTTACGAGAAGCTCGAAGAGGAGATCACTGCTTGCCTGAAGGAGCATCGGGGAAACAGCAGTGTGGCCAGCACTATGTTGAACGCACTGCTCGCATGGCCAGACCATCCGTATGGATTCGGCACTCTGTACGGCTCTGAATTCGACCCAGAAACCAAATGCCGCGAATCGTTTGTCATCGCCGAAACGGTTGACCTGGACAAGAACGAAATCTACGCCAAAGAGCGGGCACTGATCGAAGAGGTAAAAGCACAGCTGGCACGCGGCCGGAAGTGCCAGGTCTTCGCCGTCTATACCAACAAGCACGACGTCATCGAACGGCTGGAACAGCTGTTTCGCAAGGAAGGCATTCGAGCCGCAATCCTGCGCGCCAGTGTTCCCACGCACAGGCGGGAAGCCTGGTACCGCGAGCAGTTACGCCGTGGGATCGATGTCGCGATCTGCCACCCCAAGATCGTTGAAACAGGGTTAGACCTCCTGGACTTTCCTACGATCCTGTTTCATGAAACTGGCTATTCACTGCACACATTACGGCAGTCTAGCCGTCGGTCATGGCGAATCGGACAAAGACGTCCTGTGGAGGTAAAGTTTTTTGCCTACAAGGGAACGATGCAGGAGGTCTGTCTCCGGCTGATGGGGAAGAAGCTCCTCGTAGCCTTGGCGATGGAAGGGAAGTTTGCTTCCGAAGGTCTTCAGGCGATCGATGTAGATGACGACATGCTCACTGCGATGGCGCGTGAGCTGGTGGAGAACAAGGGAATTGGGGAATCGGCGAACTCGGTGTGGAAGAGCGTCCAGCAGCTACGACCGTCCGCGTTTCCAACCGCAGAGGACGGAGCGCTGATTGCGGAAACAGACAGTGAGGCTTCCGGAGTTCCGGAGACCTCACTGCCGGATTTCGGACTGAGGAAGGACGGCGATATCCCTGGGCGATGCGGAGCCGAACACCGAGAGGTCGAGCAGCTCTCATTGTTCTAGCGGGATGCGCAGCCGTCCGGCCCTGACATTGCTACGGCGGCCAATTTAAGATAAACTAGACCAACTTAGCTAAGTCTATTCACTGTCATGAAAACTGTAAACATTCACGAAGCCAAAACGCAGCTCTCGAAACTGGTGGAAGCGGCGTCCAAGGGCGAGCCTTTCATCATTGCTAAGGCGGGCAAACCGATCGTCAAGGTTACCGCGCTGACGGCCCCCACTGGCGACAAAGTAAAGCGTCTGGGGTTCATGGCGGGACAAATCACCGTACCGGACGACTTCGACCAGATGGGCAGCGACGAGATCGAGAAGCTCTTCGTCGGCAGAGAATGAAGCTCTTACTGGACACGCACCTGCTACTATGGGCGGCCGGCGAACCCAAGCGCTTGCCTAAAAACATCCGCACCTTGCTGGAGGACATGGACAATGAGTTGCTGTTCAGTGTTGCCAGCTTGTGGGAGGTAGCGATCAAGAGTGGATTAGGGCGAAAGGACTTTCGGGTAGAGGCCCGCCTGCTGCGCCGCGGCCTGCTGGATAACGGTTACAGCGAATTGCCGATTGTCAGCGACCACGTCGTTGACATCGAAAGCCTTCCATCCATTCATAAAGACCCCTTCGATCGTATTCTGGTGGCCCAGGCGGCGGTCGAGGGCATTACGCTGCTTACCAACGATCCTGTCGTGGCGCAGTACCCCGGCCCGATACGAAAGCTGTAAGGAAGCCGCAGCATCTGGATTTGAGCGAACGCACACGGCTGACAGCCATCCTGGATTGAGAAGAAATACTAAACAGGCGGAGAATTCTGCCGTGGCACTCCGAACAACAACTCTTCGCGACTTAGGCTCTGAATTTCGAAGCCTGCCGGACCTGATTGACTCTGCCACCCGCAAGCGACTGAGTGTAGCGGCCATCGAAGCTTTTCTCGATATCTCCGGCAAATGGGGCCTGGGGAGCCGCGATGCCAGATTACTGTTGGGAGGCATTTCAAGCGGAAGGTATTACGCGCTGAAGAAAAACCGCAGAGGCCTTTTGACGCAGGACGAACTGACTCGACTCTCGCTCCTGATCGGAATCTTCCAAGCGCTCAACACTTTGTTCAGTGAGCAACTTGCCAACCAGTGGATCTCGCGGCCGAACAGCAACCCAATGTTCAAGAACCAACCTCCTCTTGTGTTCCTGATCCAGGGTGGAATGCCCGGCATGTTGGCGGTCCGTCGATTACTGGATAGCCGTCGCGGCGGTCGATAAGCCTTGCCCGCCACAGTTGAAATTGATCAAAGAGACACGCACCGACTGATTCCGGCTCAATATGCGGACGGCGGGGCGTCTGTGTTGACCCGACTGACCGATGACGGAGACCTCTTGGACGGCATCTCTGAACTCGACAATCTTGGCGGCCGGCTCCGTGGGGATTTGTGTATCCCAGCGTTCGCCGCACAGGTGGGACCTGCATCGCATGTTTTCGGCCGGTTTTAGTGACGAACGTTCAAAAGGGTGAGAGATTTACGTTTGTCTTCGCTGATTTTCGTACTCCGCCCACGATTCGGCGGGCTTGATGGTTGCTGCGAGATAGCTAAGATGTCGCTTGCGCTCCATCCAGCCATGACATAAGCTGGCATCTTCAAAGTCCATACACTCAAGGCCCCCCAGCGATTGGAAACCGTTCGGGGGCATTTCCAAAAGGCAGGCGTCCGCATGACCTCACGCCGAAGCAGTTCACAGCAGCCTCGAAACCGTCTGCTACATTTGGTAGCCCTTCACAGAAACCCCGCCTGCCCTCTCTGATCGGGTTCCTGATGAACTAAGCCAAGTTCACTGAGCAACGCCACCCTGAAGATGCGAGTTATTGGCTGGAATCGTGGAGTCGCGATGTGTCAAACATCAAATACGTCATGCCGCGTAGGTCAAGAAAAACCCGCTGGTTAACAGTTACAACACGAAGGAGTACGTGTTGACAGGCGGCGCACCGCGCGACGAAACCGGGAGCTTGCGTGTACAGATGGGCCTCGGCAAAGTGCTTTGTCGCTCCACAATGCGCACATTGTCCCTCTGCAGCGGTGATATCCATGGCGAATATGTTGCTCAATTCACCTGCGGCAGCGTTGCCGTCAAGGTAGTCGTCAATATGTGAGCTCATTGCGTTTCTCCCGTAGCACCAAAACGCTCAGTCCGGATTCTATTAGGATCGTTGCCTGCGGCGATAAGAAGACTAGCAGCGCTCTCTACGAACGATGTAGGGCCGCACACGTAGCAAGTTGGGAACAGACTTGACTGCCAGGTCGTGTGCGCGATCAGATCGGCGTCGATCCGGCCAGCGGGCCGGGGCCAATCTTTCGGAACAACTCGTGTATACGCGTAGGTAAGGGCCGGGCTACCATCGTAATCTGATAGCGTCCGCAGTTCATCGCGGTACAAGACTGCTTCCGGTTTGCGCACGGAATACAACAATCGAAATGGGGCAGTACTGCCCGACGCCGCACGCGAGCGAAGCATCGCCATGAGCGGCACGAGGCCGGAACCTCCTGCCACCAGTTGGATCGGCTCGGTTTGCTGGGGGCGCCATACGAACCATCCGCCAATCGGGCCTCGCAACTCCAAACGATCGCCGACAGCCACGTCCTGGGTGAGATAGGGTGAGACTTCCCCATCAGGCAGTCGTTCGACGGTTAGCGCAACCCGTTTTTCAGCGTTCGGCGCAGAAGCGATTGAATACGACCTGACCGCAGAGTATCCATCCGGGGCGGTTAAACGCACGTCAACGTGCTGGCCCGCAACGTGACCTGGCCAATCTGGGACGTCGAGTGCGATCGTCCGCGCCGTCGTCGTTTCGTCGTGAAGAACAACGACCGTTCCAACGCGCCAAGTTACTCGCCCTGATAACGCTGCTCCCGCCATGGGTCACCATAATTATGGTAGCCGAGGCTTTCCCAAAAGCCCGGCTTGTCCTGTTGCAACAGGGTGATGCCTCGCACCCACTTGGCGCTCTTCCACAAATAGAGATGCGGAACAAGAAGTCGCGCAGGACCGCCGTGTTCGGGCGCAAGATCTTTGCCGTCAAATCGGAACGCAATCCACGCCTGCTTGTTCTTCAGATCCTTCAACGGCAGATTGGTGGTGTAGTCACCGTAGGAATGCGCGTACACATAAGAGGCATCTGTCTTCACGTCTGCAAGAATCGTATCGAGCGAGACACCTTCCCACGTTGTGCCAAGCTTCGACCAACGCGTAACGCAATGCAAATCGGCGGTAAACGTTTCGGTGGGCAAGTCGCGAAACGACTTCCAGTCCCACCGCTGCAAGACGTTGGTGCCGTCGCCGATCGTAAACTCCCACCGGTCGAGTGGCACGTGCGGCGTCGGCCCCGCGGACAAGACAGGGAAGTCGGTTGTGAGGAACTGGCCCGGTGGCAGCTTTACATCTGTCGACTGGCGCCGGCCGGAAAAGCCACGTGAGATGATACCCATCCGAGCATCCTCGCTAACACTGAATTATTCCGCCGTCCGAGGCGGACCGGAGCCTACAGCGTAGCGTGCGGTGCCGAAAAAACGCAATAACAACGCCGAATTTCTGCGAAATCTGTGGTCAATACACTGGCCACCAGGGAGCCGGGGATTCCACACCGGCAGTCCAATATTCGGCAGAGGACATGGAAGCGGAGATGCGCTAAGGCGTCACGCCCCACGATTGGTTCGGGGCCAGTCGATCCGCCAACGCTCGCCGGGCGCTCGCACCCAGAAGAGGGGTTTCACCGGAGTGCCGCGTGCGTGGTGGTACAGCGCAGCAGTACGCTCGTAAAATCCGCGAGTATGCCACGACTCGCGCCACCCGAAGCGCTGGCAGTCAAGGTGATGGCAAAACTCGTGGCAGAGGGTGCTGAGGAACGTACCGTACGAGGTGACTTGCTTCCGGATGGCGGTGCGCATCCACAGGCGGATGACCATCGTTTCGGGATCGTAGTCGCCGAACAACTCGATCGAGCCGCCTTCGCGAACTCGAAGCGGGCGGGCAGCAAGTACTCGGATCCCGGGCCGACGAACCTCGTAGAAATCAGATGCAACCGATAGAAACTCCGCACATGCCTGCCGAACCGAAGAGGCAGTGCTGCCCTGCATGGCCGATTGGATAGACTTTGCCGACGCTTGCAACCGGTCGTCCGCGGGGACTTCCAATGCTGTGAGCCGGTCGCTCTCCAGAAACCTTACCCTTAACGCTGCGGTGCTCGGCGGTCGGTCGGTAAGCATCCTTAGAAATTGTCAACCCTGCGTGTCGAGGTGCCAAATCGGCTTCGAGCGATTCTTTCAACTTGAGGGTCGCAAAACGTAAATCGCCCATGGAGCGATGCGCGTCTCGCTCACCCAGCGGTATGGCTCGTCACCGTTCGCCAAGGGCTTGCGCATTTCGACTATTTCAAGATTGGCACGACCGTAGACTTCGAGGTAAGACTCGTGGGGCCAGAGAATGTCCACGGCAGGGGACCGGTCCTCGAAATCCGTGGTGATGATTTTCACGTGATCACCCGGCTTGGCGTTGCGGTTCTCGGGGAAGTCTTTCGTCGTGAACGACGCCCATTCATTCCAGTAAATCTCCGGCGTGGAAACGATGTTAACGATGACGCCGTCGGGTTTGAGCAGGCCGCGCAGGTCCCGAAACAGATGCACCTTCGCGTCCATGCCGGGAATGTTGTCGAATGTGAATGCGGATTGTATGAGACAAAAACTTACGTGCGCCAACCCGCTCATGTCGTCGCTAGGTATAAGGCAGTAGTCGCCCTGCGGATCGATCTCGCGGGCCTTCGAAATCATCTCTGGCGAAATGTCTACGCCGATACTCTCAAATCCAAGCTCCCGGAGGAACCGGGTCGAGCGGCCCGCCCCACAGCCGAAATCGAGTGCTGAGGTCCCGTTCACGTGGACACGGACGATCTCCGGCAAGTCGCGGAACGCCAAATGGTATGTGTTGGAGAACTCGAGTTTCGAGTAGGCTTCTGCGCGCGTGGTGCTCTGGTAGCAATTGACGAAGTCCATCAGGATCGCCTTTCTCTGATGCCGCGACATTCATATCCCTACCCTTTGATGGAGAACAGTTTGGGCTTGAAATATTTGGCTTGGCCGACCCGCCGCATCCAGTCCATTTCCTCTGGAGTCATTGGACCCTTGTCCAAGGCGTCAAGCGCTGGGTCAGGTCGGAGACTGATCTGGGTCCCGTCAAGCAGAGGTCAACCGCCGGGTTCGTCAAATTGAACCGATAACAATCACTCGCCGAGGGAACCTTATCTCCGGCGGGCACCTTCTCGGGATTCATCAGGTCACCCCAACAGGTGGCTGTGAACGACACGATTCCGGGTCTGACCTCAGGCGCCGGCAGTTTTGCGAAGATGTCTCGCTCTGCGCCCGGATGCACCGCGTTGTAGCGCACATGAAGGACATCGACATCACCATTATGGTTGGCCATTGCCGCTGCCTGTGACCGATTGTGGGTCGAGACGGCAATAGCGCGTACCAGACCGCGTTCCCGAAGGCGCAGCGCCTGCTCGAAGATTGCCGGCGTGACGTCCTTGTTCCAGAGTCCCAGCAGAAGAATGTCAGCATGATCCATGCCAAGCGACTTCAGGGCGCGCTCCAGACTCCACGGGACCATGCTGGCGACACGCGAATAGGACTGGATAACCAGGCGGAACTGATCGCGACGTGATCTCAGGCTGCGCAGTCCGGCGCCGAACTTGGCAGTACGCTTTGAGCCCCAATACAGGTAGTTGACGCCCCGCTCGAACGCCATCTGTACGCAACGCTCGTCCGCGCCATAACTGGATGCCAGGCCGAGACGGCCTACTTTCCAGCGTGTCTTACCCAACGTTGTGGTCTTCCAGTCGGTCATCCCTTGTTCACCGAGGCCGAAGAACTCAGAACCTGCACATCAGGAATTGCTATGGAACAGTTATACCCGAGCCTGTCTCAGCCGGTTTGTAACCCAACTCTCTGCGTCGCGCCTCATCACGTCAGAGTCCCGAGCCGACGCAAGTACGTCTTCACCGACCAAATCGATCAGCTCATCCGAGAGATTTATCTCAACCATCGAGACGCGAAAGACACGCCCTGGTATCCGGCCACTGGCCAAGAAGGTCGGTATGCCGCATTGGGCTTTGAAGAAGCGCGCTCGTGAGTTGGGACTTGGCGCGAACAAAGGAGCTGCCATGGAGCGAGGCGGAGCTGGGGATTCTGGCGCGGTATGCGTGGATGAGCGACGAGCGCATCCGGCTGAAGCTTAAGGCTGCCGGATACTCTCGTACGGTAACCGGAATCCACCTTAAGCTGAAGCGGATGCGGTTCAAGCATGACGGGAGCTTCTACTCCGCCTACAGTCTTGCGCAAGCGCTGGGGATCGATCCCCATGCAGTGACACGCTGGATCAAGAGCGGCCATTTGAAGGCCAAATTCCGAGGCACAGCACGAGGCCCACAGCAGAACGGCGACAGCTACCTGATCCATGAGAAGGATGTACGCCGCTTCATCCTCGAACACCCCACCGACATTGACCTGCGCAAAGTGGACCAACTCTGGTTCCTCGATCTGATCACCAACGGCTTAGTCCGCGCAGCCTGAGATCCTCAGCTCGTATAACTGCTTGACCGCGAAGACAAACCCGTCTGTTGCGGTCGGGCGCCGAGCCGCCGGAAGCGGCACAACCCACTCGGGGAAAGCGCAGACCTCGTTGTCTGCTGGCTTTCCCGATTTCCATTATTGGAGGAAATACGATGCAAGAGACAAACCTTATCGAGCAGGAGCAGCCAGTTGGGGCAATTCTCAGCCCCGTACCGGCCCCAGCTCCGACCATGACGCTGTGCTCCTACGGCACAAAGCTGACCCGGGAGGAACTTGCCCGAGTGGCGACGCCGGCGGCCACAGCAACCCACAAACCCATTCCGCATATCGCCGTGGTGGAAAAGCTGATCGAAGCCCTCGGCTTTCGCCAGATCGGCGTGGTGCGGGAGGAATACGCCGTTTCATCCGACGGGATGCGGATGTTCGGCGTGATGGACCTGAGCTCCGGCTTTCGAAGGTTGCCGTTTCGCCATCGGCTTGCGGAACAGCCATGACAAGAGCTTTCCGGCTTAGCTGCACCGTCGGCCTGAGAGTCTTCGTTTGCGAGAACCTTGGCGTTCCACGGGGAATACACGCCCGTCTTGGCGAAGCATTCGAAGCACTTCTCACTCGAAGACAGCTTGGCCATCGGCGTCGACCGGATGCAGAGGAACTTTGGACCTCTGAAGCAACAAGTCGAGGAGTGGCAGGCGCTGCAGTTGTCAGCGGCTTCGGCAAAACTGCTGATCTACCAGGCGTTCATCGAGGACGAACTGGGGTTTCCGAAGCACCTGGCGCGGCGGGTGCACGAGCTGTACTTTCAGCCCGTGCATGAGGAGTTCCAGGCGCGAACCATGTGGAGCCTGTCGAACGCTTTCACCAGTGCGTTCAAGGAACTGGAGCCGATCCCTCAGTACAAAGCCACGGCGAAGCTGGCGGGGTTTCTGCAGAGCGTCCGACCCTCGTAGTGCACACCGGGGAACATCCGTCTACACTTCCGAAGCCTCCACAAGTGGCAAGGTCGCGGTGGAGGGGGAGCCAATCGTTCTTCCTCCGCCATTTAACTCGCGTAGAATGAAACATCCGTGGGCAGCGAACTTGCTATGCCCAATACCTGCCCAAAATCTATGGCGACTTCTACGCCTCAACTTGATGTCCATCAGATCGCTGATCAGATGTTCGCGATCCTGAAGAGCCTCGGCAAATTCGACGAAATGGAGGTGCGAGGCGTTATTAACGGCATCCTCGCGCCGACCGACCGCGAGAGTTGTTTCCAAATTATCTATCATCGCGTGGTCGCGAACATTGCGTCGCTCAGGGCCTTGAACCACAGGCATCAGCAAACGCGGCAACGTCTATCTACGTCGCATGCTGATCCACGGTGCCCGCGCAGTGCTGCTTCGCATCAAGTACGATACCGGAGGATTCGGGCAGTGGGTACACAGGTTGGAGGCGCGAGCACCTCGCAACAAGGTGATCGTCGCCATCGCCAACAAGCTGGCTCGCATCGCCTGGGCCGTGCTGTCCAGCGGCAACGAATATAGACATCAACCGCTGCACACGGCAGCCTGATAAGGCCGTGGAAAAGACGCTACGCTTGGAAAGCACAAAACGCTTTCCACTTTTCCACCGCCACGACGACGAAGGTTAAAAGAAGTTCCACCACGGTCTGCTGAGGAGAGAAGGAAGACGAGAGAACAGTCCAACGGCGTGCCGGAAAACCTGGTGTCCAGAATGCGTCCCATGTGACCGCAAGACTTGGCAGGACCGACACGCGCGCATCATCATCAAGTGCCCGGAGAGCAATTCTCCACAAAGAGGCCGGATACATTTACGCAGACTGTCCCTTGCCCAACTTCAAACCTCTTGCAGTAAAGCGGCGGACCATACATTATGGACAATGAGGGGGTACTAGAGTTTCTGCTGTTACCTGCCAACGAGTCGAACACCTCTCTCTTTAGGCTGTCTGGCTCCGGTTTATGCGTTATTCGGCAACTCCTCGTTACGGTAGCTTTGCGTACTCTGCCTTGGCCTGCTGATAGATGGGAATGTCCTGGTCGGCATCCTTCCAGAGCGTGAAGAATTGCTCGTAGTACTCACGAGCCTTGGCCGAGTCTCCCTGCATCGCATACGCGCGTGCCAGTTGCAGTCGCGCCGATGCGCTCACGGGATCGCTGATAGTAATCCCCGGGTGGTCGAGAATCGTCTGAAACTCCGCCGTGGCTTCCGTCCCCTTATGCAACGCCATATACGCCAGGCCCCGCACGTACACCGGGTACAGTGCCCCAAAGTTGCCGTGAATCCAGCTTCGCTGCGTCCCCAGTTCATACGGGACCGTCGTCTGCAGCAATTCAATCGCCTGTTCAGGCTGTCCGTTCTGCACCGCCGCCAGCGCGCGCACCGACGGCACGTAGCTGAAGCGCACGGACGTGTCCGCGGGAAAGCGCTTTTCGAGATCGTCTGCCAGAGCCTTCGCGCGCTCGGAGTCGCCTGCAAGGGACAGCGCAAAAGCCGCCCCGTACTGCGCCTCCTTGTCGTCGGAGGTCTTCACTGCCGCCTGCGCACTCGTCTTAGCAACCGCAGCGTTTCCGAAGAAGCCCTCCCAGATAGCTCGTCCTGCCTGAAAAGTCGCCGCTCGTTCAGTCTGGCCGCCCTGCTCAGACAGATCCACAGCTCGCTCCCGCAGGACACCTGCTTGTTGCAAACGGCCTGCATACGCCGCAGCGAAGGCCTCATGGTCGGTGATCCAGTCTTCAAACACCGACTTTTCACGCGCCACCATCGCCTCGTGTTCCATGGCCGCCTTATCGCCCTTAAGGAAGGCAATGTCAAACCGCAAGACCGAAAAATAAGGAGTGCCCAGATTGCGCTTGCTGGCCGTTTGAACAACACTCTCGGCTTCGGCAACGCGCCCGATTGCCAGATCGCTGTACGCCAGATTAATGTATCCAACCCCGGAATCCATATCGAGCTCAACGGCCCTACGCCCCTCTACTATCGCCTGTTCATATTTGCCGAAGGCGGGGTAGATGAATCCTGACAGGTAAGTGTGAGGTGCTATTTCCTCAGGATAAACTTGCGCCCAGGCTTCACAGATCTGCTCCGCCTTCTCCAGGTTTCCCGTCACCCACGACTCATAGCTCGCGCTGATGAAGAACCTTTCCCGTTCACTGGCTCGATCACGAAATTCGTAGGCTTTGCTGGTATTCTCCGCAGCCAATGCCGATTGGCCGGTCACGCCATACATGAGTCCTAGCGCCGCATACGCCATGGCGAATTGTGGATCGTCGCCCACCGCCTGTTGGAAAAACGGGATGGCGCGAGACTCCCCTTGCGTATACAGCGTCTTCCAACCCAGGCTGTACGCTTTCAGTGCCTCGAGCGAGGGCGTTGTAGCCTCGGCCAGCGGAGTCGAGTATTGCTGTACCGTCGTCAGCGATTCGCCAAGCTTCGTCCGAACCGCGCTGGCCACCTGCCCCAGCGCGTTCAACATATCCTCTTTGCGCGCGACCTGTGTCTGTTCTTCCGCGATAACGTCCCCGGTGAGGCAGTCCTTCGCCCGCAGTCCCAACACGTATCGGCTTCCCATCAGGGCGATAGAGCCCTCGAGCACGGCCGCTTCGTGTCCCGTGCGCTCACAGATCTCCCGCGCCAGCTGCGGCGTCAACCGCGCATCCGGAGACTGTCCCATCAGGCGCAGCGCGTGCTGTATCCGCTCTTCTGAGACCAGCACCAGCGACGGCGACTGTGAAAGCTGGACCGCCAGCCCCTGTCGCAGGGTTTCATCGAAAACCGGATCGCCCGTGCTGTTCGTGAAATCAGCGATCAGCACCGAACGTCTCTCAACCGGTTTCAGTGACTGGCGGCGGTAGAGAAATACTGCGGCGCTGACCGCCAATGTGAGAAGCACGGCGCCGACCCCAACCGCGTATTTCTTTTTTGACCCGCCTTCTATCCGCTCCGGCAGTGCTGGCACACTCACCACCGGCGGACTCTCCGGCTGCCCCAGCACCATCTGCGTCCGCGAACGGCTCGCAATGACCACATCCTCGCCTTCTTGTGCGACCGTACGAACTTCGGCCACGAAGCGGTATCCCTTACCCGGCAGGGTCACGATGTATCGCTTGTCTTCCGGCGTATCCCCCAGCGCCTTGCGGAGCATGAATATGTTCTGGCTGAGGTTGGACTCTTCCACGAAGGAATCCGGCCACAGCTCCTTCATCAGGTCGTCCTTGGAGACCACCTCTCGGCTGTGACGGACGAGGATCAGCAGGGTTTCGAAGGTCTTCGGTGTGATGGGTACAGGTTCGTTTCCACGAAAAAGGGCCTGTTTGTCAGGATCGACTCGGAACGGCCCGAACTCGTACGCAACTTTCGAACTTACAGCCATGCTTGATCTGAACCTGAGGGTAGCCGCCGTCAGGCTGGGGAATGGACGATTTCTCGGCAATCTATCACGCGAGTTTTGCTCCCGGCAATGACTCTATTGTGCTTCTACCCTTTCCCTGTTCCGCGCGACCCCTCCACGCAAGTTATCTTGATTCAACAAAATCGTCCCAGTTTGAGATCTTTTGAGAATCTCTGAAGCCCGCTTTGAAGACTTCTGAACCCGTTCTCGCGCAGGATGCCCCCGTTGCAAGCGGTACGCAGCAGCAATGTGCAAAAGGAGCGGCCGTGGTGCAGAGAACAACCAGAATCACCGTCGAAACTGACACCTTCCTGGTCATTCGCCGCGCCACAGCCGCTCTCGCCCGGTGCCCCGATTGTTGTGCCGAGGTCGACGTCATTACCCTTACCCCGGACAGCTTCGAGGAACCAGCTACCTCCGCGCAGGTAGAGCAGTGGCTCGCCACCGGCAAGCTGCATCTTTGGCACACCGCCGAGGGCGTGGTTCAGATTTGCGTGACCTCACTGCTACAAAGCTCCGTGTAACGGGAAGACGGAATTTCTTCCCAGACAACCACCGTATCGATGAAGGAGATAAGGAAATGAAACTCAGTGGTTCCATCGCAAAATCGCTTAATCTGATCGCCTTTGGACTGGCGCTGGTCTTGTTGACGGCTCCCGCGAGCGCAACGCCCTCTGTTTATGTAGTCAACGGCAACAGTCAGTTCGGCGTAGTCGATCTCACCTCCGGCGGCTTCCACACCATTGGGGGCCCGGCACCGGAGCCACAGGCGAACCTCGTGTGGGGGCCGAGCGGGTCACTTTATACCCTCGGAACGCTTTCTGGAAACCTCGAATCCATCAATCCTGCAACCGGTGCGACTACCACCATCGGCCCTACTGGCCTGCCCTTCTTTTGGACTGGCATGACCACCGCGTTCGATCTTGCCGGGGTAAACGGAAACCTGTATGTCACCGATTTCAGCAACAACTTGTACTCGGTGAATGCCCATACCGGCGCGGCCACGCTGATCGGCGCCACCGGAATGCCGTCGGACCCCAACGTACCGTTCACCGTTAACGCCGACGGAACCATTAACCTTTGCGATGAAATCCTCTACGGCGTGGGAGGAAAGTTGTTCGCAACATTCGATGCCTTCACGCTCAACCCCGTTACCGGAACCGTGGCTTCGGTAGTCGTCCCTCCGAATCTTTGGCGGGTTGATCCCACCACCGGGTTGGCGACGCTCATCGGACCAACCGACCTGAATCTCGACGGCGGTGTGAAGGTGAACGGCGAGTTCTATGCCTTTAATTTGGGCAACTTTCCGAGTCAGTTGGTCGCGCTGGACCTGGCTAACGGCGACACCACGTTCCTCAGGGACATCGATCCGTCCGCCGGAATGATCTTCGGCGCAACGCCCACACCGGAGCCGGGAACGTTCCTGATGCTCGGCTCAGGACTTGCCGGTGCGTCAGCCCTGCTGCGAAGGAAATGGCGGAAACAGTAGCGCATAGCGAAGCATGCTCCTAAATGGAATTCGTTCAGGCTGGAAACAGAATCCGGGCACGCCAGCTTGGGGTTGCAGCTACGAGAAGGCGCCGACACACAAAGGCGGATGTGTGATCGACCAAGAGGAAGCTGTCCAGAGACCGGCTTGGAGGACATCAGGCTACAAAACGACGCTCGTTACACCACACTTCCTCCAAGCCAACTTCTGGCCAATCTTCGGGGAGGCGGACTCGCCGATCGGCTGTTGCTCAGGATTACTTATGGCATGGCGGTTTCTCGCTAACCGAGATCGGGAAGCTGACAACTTCCGATGGCCGGCGACTTTCCAAGTGGAGCCTAGGCGGCTGCATTCGCTAGCGGTCAGAGGCCAAATCAAGGCAAAGTGGGGTCGGTAATTGCTGCTGACGTGGAAAACTAGCTGCTGAATGCAGCGACAGCCCCATCCTCGTCGTCCATTACGTGGAACACCGTGTACAGCTTCGTAATCTGGAGCAGGTCGTGAACCTTCTTGGTGAGGTGCAGGAGCTTCAACTCTCCGCCCTGGTTGCGAACCGAAGTAAAGGCGCTGACCAGTTCACCGATTCCCGAGCTGTCGATGTAGTTGATGTTTCCGAGATTGAGGAGGATTTTCTTCTGTCCCTTGCCGAGCAGGTCCTTTACAGTGTCCCGCAAAACCGAGCTGCCTTCGCCCAGTTTGATCTGTCCGCTTAAGTCAACGATGACGACGTCATTCACTTGCCGGGTAACCACTTTCATGCTCACGTGAGCCTCCTGACGAACATTTTGCGTTGAGCTTTCAACTAACCGAATAGATCCAATGTTTACGCCAGCAACTATGATTTGTCAGTGACGTCTGCGGATATGGGACAGTGCCAACAGCAATCCGAACGAAGATCCCAATTCCAACTTCCAAGTTGCCGACGATACTGGAGTTGTCGCGCACTGGCGCAAATCGAAACACCGGGTTCGACTACTCGACCTTACAGATGAGCGACATTATGTCGTCCATCTGAGGCACGAGATCGGCTGCAGTTACGGCAAACGATGCTCGTTAAGCAGCAACTCGCTTGCTAGCTTGGTGCGTTCTCCACACAGTCGGTTGAACCAGTGGCCGTTCTCGAAGTCTAACTCGCCCGATCTCGCGGACAGACGACAGAGTTCACCTTCGATTTCTCGCATCTTCTCCCAGATCGTAATCCTTCGCTTCTCAAAAGAGGATAGCTGCATCTCACGCTCGCAATCTGTCAGTTGCACCGGCACGAGAACTGTGTTTCGGATAGGCGACATTCTGGCGGCGAGAGCGTCCGGCCTAGCAATTACCCTTCGCGAACTGAAACTCGCCGCTGGCGGAAAGGTCTGAGCGACCGAGAATTGAAGGCTGCAGCAGGTGGGCGATTGAGCTTCGCCTTGGCTGCAGCCCAGCCCCGAAGTCTTTCACGGAGCTACCAGTCTTATGCGACCTTGACGGGAGCTTTGGCTTCGAGAGCCTTCTCGCCCCGAATATTAACCTTGATCTGTTTGGGCTTGGCTTCAGCCTTCTTGGGGAGGCTGATCTTCAGCACGCCTTTGTCATAGTCGGCGCTCACTTGTCCCGAATCGACGGAACCGGGCAGCGTGAACGATCGCGTAAAGCTTCCGTAGTGCCGCTCGACGCGACGGAAGTTTTCCTCTTTTTCTTCCTTCTCTAACTTACGCTCGCCGTGTACGGTCAGGGTGTTGCCCTCGATGTGGACGTCAATGTCCTTCTCATCGATGCCCGGGACTTCAATCTTCAGAGCAATTTTGTGCTCGTCTTCGTAGATGTCCACCGGTGGCGCGAGGCTGGTGGTCGTCAAAGCCTCTTCTGGGCGTACGGGGTTAAATGATTCACGGAAGAGACGGGTCAGGCGGTCTTCCATCGGCGAAAACTCACGGAAAGGTCCCCAACGGGTTAGTTGCGACATAACGGAGTTCTCCTTCTGGTTATCTAAGAGAAAACACTTCAGATGGGCTGACTTAGTCCAGGGAACCTGAAAGAGGGGAGAAGATGGACCACTCAACTGTAGTATACCTGATCCGCGTTTTTGTTGGTCCATCGGTCCATCGAACTTCTGAGTTGGCTCACTTCCGTTAGGTCGTTACGGCAGCGCAGCGCGGCTAAATCTTCAGATGAGATCACCAAACGATATGCGTTTTGGGCCGCTGATCTGGGAAACAATAGACTTACCTACTCCACGGAGGGAAAAGCAGTGGTTTTAGAACGAACTCGGAAAATTGTTCTGGTGTCATTGGCTCATCTGGCGGCTGAGGTTGTCCGAGGAAATTGCGCAAGGACACGATGCAGCCCCGCTCGAGCTTGAAATGTCCCCTTCGCGGCACCCCCGGATGAGAGATGGGACAGGTCAACTGCATGACGCCTATGGGGATCAATTTGTAAGACTACTGTGTCCAACGGCGGCTGCTTCGGTATCACCTGAATAAATCCGGGGTCGCTAGAGAAATCAAATTGACGACGGCTATTATTGTTGAATTCCAGCACGTCCGCCATGATCACTTCATGGATTCTGTGCCACACGTCGTTCCACTCAGGAATGCTCTGAGCTAAGACTTCTCTTGGCGGTTCGGCGTTCGATACGGAGGCTCTTTCCTGCTGTAAGCAATCTTTCACCCAACTCATTTGGCTGTCCTTTTACTGGGTACTCTTCCTTCGCTCCTTCCAACGTTCCGGTTTGGCGTCTTCGGCTTCGAGATCGGTGATCTTGCTCGTCACAATTGCCAGACCAATCCCGCTAAAAATCCAGCTTGACGTGTCTTCCAGCCCTTAGCTTTTCTTCGAGGTCACTGCGTAAAAGGCAACAGCGTCCTGCTCAATGTTCTTGCTTCCGCACTTCGGGCAGGTGATGTCACTTTTGTCGTGTTCCCCGAGGGTGAGGACTAACTCAAATGATTTCTGACAGTCCTTGCAAACGTAATCGTAAATGGGCATAAGCGCCTCCCGCAGAGATTTAGAGAAACAGGTACCTTTACGCTACCGCCGCCCTGCTCCAGCCTTCCTCATCCTTTGCTCACCAGCAGCGGGCTTCTTTGCAAATACTTCGGCCTCCGCTCGGAGCCAATCTTCGAGGTCATGGCCGTGTTCGCAGCCTCGTTCCTCGAAAAACTGATATGCACGTACACGAATTAATTCCTCGGTCAATTCGAGCGAGCCTTCGTTGGGCTTCGTGGTTGAGACATTCGCTGTTTTACGTCGCGTGGTAGACCTCCTGCATCGGTGACGACGCAATGCAAGGTTGAGAAATGGGAGAACGACTTTTGAGAGGTGCCCGATGCACAGACTTGCGTCCGTACAGCTACAAGTAAATTGTTGCACCACGCACTCACGCTGCGACCCCCCAAGAGCCTAGCCGCAGTTCTTTTCCCCTTTTGGGATTAGCCGAAGACCAGCAATATCTAGATACCGCATTTGCAATCGCGGACGTTCCCGCCGCTTAATTGAATGCAATGCTGACAGACGTTCCTCCACGCAATGCGAACCGTGATGGGTTTCTGGAAAGTGACCGCATCAGGACACTCGACCTGCCGCAGGACGGGCGTTTGCTCCCGTTAGCAAAAGCCATCGAATCGGCTATGACAGACGGGACAACGGCGGCTGTCCGACGCGCTTGCGTTGACTTTTTGTCAGCCACATCAGAGTTCTACAACGTCGAACCCTGCGGTGTCCGCGTACTTGCGTCCAGACCGCTGCGAGTTCGGGAACACTCGGTTACAGAGCTTTTTGGCGACTACGCTCCCGAGAGCATGCTGATCAGGGTGTGGACTCGCACGGCGGTGCGGAAAGAGATCACCTCTTTCGGAACGTTCCTTAGCACCCTCTGCCACGAATTCTGCCACCATCTTGATTTTCAGCGGTTCGGATTCCGTGACTCGTGGCATACAAGAGGTTTTTACGAGCGTACCGCTGCGTTGTACCACCATGTCCGTGGAACACCGCCAAAGCGACTGTTCTGGGTGGCTGTAGCGGGTGGCCGATGGCGGATCGACTGGCCGCGCACGAATCGCGATTCGTGACCTCGATGGAAATAGTGAAGGGAGAAGGGCATGCTGGACACCACACTGTTGGCATCAATCGCTCAGCAGATGATGAGCAGCACCACGGGTGAGGCGGCTATTTGAGCTCTGGGTCGAGGATGTTCGTGGCTTCCTGCACCAATCTGCTCTCGCGAAGCTCACGATCATCCTTGTTCGCTGCAGCAATGCGATCCTTGAGAGCCTTGATTTTCTTATGTACGTCGGCGAATGAGTTTGTGTACGGCTGATCTTCCACGATGTTTCACCCTAACTTGATACTACTCTTTGGTGCATCTGTTCAACGCCGATGATCGGCGTGATCGTCTGAGAATTCTGCTGAGGTACGATCTTGGATCATGCTGCACCGTGCCCTCTCGAAAGCAAGTAACCAGTCGCGGAAGTTGCGGCCTGACTTCAAACTAGAGGTGCGATGCCTCCAGCCCATCACGGGTCATCTTCGCGACCCTGTCCGATGCGATTAGCCTACGCTCCAAGTGAGATTGGGGACGAGCGCCACCAATCGCAAGTTCGCACCGCATATGGGGAGCAGCACTGCATGTTGGACAGCGCACCTTCAGGGCCTCTGTTTCAATGAGATTGCCAGACATCATGCAAATATTATTGGGGTGGCGGGGCGTCAGGTCTGGTCAAAGTTGCACAATCTCGAAACAGAATGCAGCGCCATCGCCAGACTCCGTGATCCAACAGGGCACAAACTTCGGCGTGTAGCCAGACATCTTGACGGGAGGAGACATCATGCTGGATACCGCACTGTTGGGCTCGATTGCACACACCTCAACCTCCGCCGAGTCAGGCCGACATATCCACAGGGAATTCGACGCATGTGGATATCAAAATTGCTTATGCCGAGATGCCGAGCCGCTGGGGGCAACTGGCACGAGCGGGGCATCAAGTTGTCCAGTTCAAGGACAGCGGAACCAACCGATTCGCGGCGGTGTCGGTGGATGGGGAAGTGACGATCTATGGGGCTGGGCACGGGGCGCGGAAACAACGAGTCTGATAAGACCGAACTCTGATCCACGACGAGCGGCGGCGGATCACTCCAACTCAGCGGAAATTACGTACTCCCCTAAATCCCTATCCCAGTGAATGCGAAGCACATTCGGTTTACAGCAGACCTGACAATCTTCCACGTAGCTCTGCCGGGTCCCCACCGAGGCATCCACCAGTGTCTTGTTCCACTGTCCACAACCCGAGCATTGGAAGCCTGAGGCCGTCACGAAACTAAATAGAGTGCGGCCAAAGGCACCAAATTAAGCAAAAATATACCGATCTTGTAGGCGGCAATACCGCCGTAATTGATCGCATCAAAGGTCTCAACCGAGAGCTTGAACCAGCGGCTATGTAGTCGATACCCCCAGTCATGGGCAAAAACGATCATGCCGACCCAGATGATCAGGAACAGATAGTTCAGACCGACACACCAAAGAAGAACGTGCTTGAGTTCATTCGTTGTCACAACACACCCCCAATTGCCCCACCGCATGAATCCGCCACCGAGGCGACCCGAAAACACGTCATCTCGACATCAGTGACTTCGCCAGCCCCGCATGCCTCATCTTCACGACCTCGTCCGACGCGATTAGCCTACGCTCCAAGTGAGAATTGCGGACGGATGCCACCAATCGCAAGCTCGCACCTTCTGTGGGGGGAGCCGCACCACATTTTGGACAGCGCACTTTCAGGGCTTCGGTTTCAATTAGATTGCCAGTCATCATGCCAATTTTGTCGATGCGGCAGGAAGTTAGGTCTGATCAAAGTTGAACAGTCTTGAATCAAAATGCAGCGCCATCGCCCGAGTCCGTGAACCACGATGACATCAAGTACAATCACAAACGTCGGATTGTTTACGTCAACACTTCGTCTTCGCTTCTAAGCTACGTCCGGCCTGATCCCGCCCACAATCTCCGCTGGTTCGGCAACAGCGGTTTTCTTTCCAAATACTTCGGCCTCTGCACGAACCCAATCTTCGAGGTCGCGGCCATGTTCATAGCCCCGCTCCTCAAAAAACCGATACGCACGTGCTCGCATTATTTCCTCGGTCAATTCAAGGGAGCCTTCGTCGGGTTTCGCGGTTGGATGTGGCATGTCAGCCCTCCTTTATCAGTGACGAGGTGGTGCAACGTTAGTAAGCGGCCGATTGGAGAAAGATGCGTTCGCAGTACACCTGCTCTTTTTGGTCTCAGTGGCGATCGTGCCCGTCAAGTGGCCGCGCCTCTTGATATTCGCTTTTTGTTCGCCTATGATATTACCATGCCCGACGACGAGAAGCAACGTGGTGCGCTGCTGATTGCTGCTTGTCTGATTGCCGCCATTCGACTGCGTGGTGAGCCGATCCAGCCCAGCCCCAAGCTGAAAGCCACGATCTACGATTCAGTACAACTTGCGATGCTGGTCTGGAGGGAGTTGCAGTCGCGAAGTTCGTTGCCGAAGAATTGATGAGTCCGCAGGGAGACCCCAATGCCTGATACCGCCATTTTCCGCCCAGAACTGTTCGAGTTCCTGCGTCAACTCAAGCGCCACAACAACCGCGAATGGTTTGCCAAGAACAAGGGGCGATATCACGAGTTGGTGGTCGAACCCGCTCTGCTTTTCATCAACAATTTTGCACCGCACCTTTACAAACTGAGTCCGTTCTTTCTCGCCGACGCCCGACCTACACGCGGTTCGCTGTTTCGCATATACCGCGACATTCGGTTCTCCTCAGATAAGCGCCCCTTCAAGACACACGTCGGCATTCATTTCCATCACGCCAGCGGCAAGGATGCCCACGCGCCCGTGTTTTACCTGCACTTCGAACCAGACAATTGCTTCGCTGCAGCAGGAATCTGGCACTCAGATAACCCGACCCTGACCCGAGTACGAACCGCCATCGTGCGTGAACCCGAGCGATGGGCAGCGATCCGTAAAAAGCTGGTCCTGGAAGGTGACAGTCTGGCGAGACAACCTCGCGGATTCGATTGCGACCATCGCTTCATCGATGACCTCAAGATGAAGGATTTCGTGACCTCGATTGCGTTCACCGAAGAACAGGTGTGCGGTCAGAGATTTCTGCGCGATTTCGCTACTGCCTGTCGCAAAATGTCGCCGCTGATCGAGTTCACCACGAGGGCTCTCGGTCAGAAGTATTGACGGGAGGGATCATGCTGTATACCGCGCTGTTGTCATCCATCGCCCACCAGATGATGACCAGTAGCACAGTTGACGTGAACGGGAAGCCCGTGCCCGTCAGTCGCACGAGTAAGAACCGACTTAGGACGCTCGCTTTCACTATGGGTGGGCGGGAATATCAGGCCATCGAGCAGAATGTCGAGAAGCCGAGCCGATGGGGCCAACTGGCACGAGAAGGGCGTCAGGTCGTGCAATTTAAGGACAGCGGAATAAACCGATTCGTAGCAGTGGTCGTTTATGGAGAAGTCACCGTTTATGGAGGGCGAGCGCGGCTCCGTCTTTGCGGGCGTAGGAGATGAAGACGCGCGATGGTTCAGACGGTGGCATGAGGCGACAGGCCATTATCGATCCAGAAGCTGGCGCCGCCAACTAACTGTTTACGATGTCGGCCTGAGACCCATGGGTGGGTGCTCAGCATGACCCTTCAGGTCACACCCCTAAGATTCCAGGCTCAAAGTCATAACCCAAGACAATCTGGCCTCCGAACCAGCTCCCAATTGTTCCCAACCTCTCCGCGGACGGTGACCCGCCCGAAATCGGCTCGTGCGTCGCGAACTTCCTACAAGAAGACTTCGGGCTCGCGTAGACGTAGTCCGTCCCGGGCCCGACGTTTATGGTCGCCCATGTTACGCACATAACTCTAAGAACGCCCGAGGCGCCTTTGCAGGCTGAACCAGCCTCAAGTAGGCGAGTTCATGAGAAGACGATTTTCAACAATTAGGCTTGACTACACACTCAATTCCAGATGGTCGATTCGACCAGACATCGGCTTCGCATCAGAGTCGATATCTCATATAAAATTAAATCGATTCGTAAATTCTTACGGTCCAGCCCCGTGTTTGCAGATCTGGGAAATCTGCCTCGCAGGCGTGATAACAGAGTCCGCCAACAGCAATGCGAACGAGGGCTTCCGCGTTAAACCAAAGGCTGGGTGACCGCAGCCTCCTCTCAAGACATCCCGTATGGAGCCAAAAACCTATGATGGCATTCGCAGCCCGTTTCTCTTACGCATTTCGTTGCTTCTTCTCGCTCTTATTCAGCGGAACTATCCCACCGGACATCGAGCGCGCGATGGCCAGCGCGAGTGGCTCCAGTGCACCTAACGAGCTAGCGTCCGCAAAGCCCAAGCCCAGCGAAAATCCTCCGGTCGAGTCTTTCGACCGGGCGGTGCAGATGCTCGCCTTGTTGCAGCGGGACGGCCGGTTGATCGATTTCCTTACCGAAGATGTCTCACCGTATCCGGACAGCCAGCTTGGGGCGGCGGTGCGGACCATTCACGCTTCTTGCCGGCAAGTGCTTGATCGCTATCTGAAGCTCGAGCCGGTCATTTCCTCCGAGGAAGACCAGCCCGTGACTGTGCCCGCTGGCTTCGATCCCGCCACGGTGAAGCTGCTGGGGAACGTAGTCGGTCCGCCTCCGGTCAAGGGGTTGCTGCGTCATCGAGGCTGGCGGGTCACGGAAGTGAAGTTGCCGTCCCTGCCACAGGGCGCGGGGCGTGAGATTGTAGCTCCGGCAGAAGTCGAGATTCCTTAGGCATTATCCCCACACTTTTCATCACATTCTGCTTTGGATGACACGATTGTTTGACGGAGGTTGGATTGGATTCAGAATTTATCGTAGGCATCGATTTAGGCACGACGAATTCCGCACTATCGTACTGTGTGGTTGCGGATGAAGGTGGGCAGATCATAGGCGAGAAGATCCCGCAGCTTGCCAATCCGCATGAGGTTGCCGACCGTACTCTTCTGCCTTCGTTTCTCTATGTTCCGGGCGAAGTCGATTTTCCTGCGGGAAGCCTCGGCTTGCCGTGGGACGAGGCGCCGAAGTTCGTAATTGGAGAGCTGGCCCGTAAACGCGGCGCTGAAAATCCTGTGCGACTGGTTGCGTCCGCGAAGTCATGGCTCTCGCACGCTGCCGTGGATCGAACCGCTTCGATCTTGCCGTGGCAGGCTCCGGACGAAGTTATTAAGGTCTCGCCCGTGGAAGCCTCCGCGCAATACCTGCGGCACATGCGCTCAGCGTGGGATTTCCAGCACGGAAGCGATGGCTCCGGTTCCCGCCTGGGGCAGCAGGACGTGTTGCTTACGGTACCGGCGTCGTTTGACGAAGAGGCCCGCGAGTTGACGCTGCGGTCGGCCAAGCAAGCGGGCCTCGAGCGTGTGACCCTTCTTGAAGAACCGCAGGCGGCGTTCTACGCGTGGCTGCACAGCCAGGGAGATAACTGGCGCAAAAGCATCAAGGTCGGCGACCTGGTACTCGTGTGCGACGTGGGAGGGGGCACCACAGATTTCAGCCTCATCACGGTAACGGAAGAAAGTGGCGACCTGGCGCTGAAACGGGTTGCGGTGGGAGAGCACATCCTGCTCGGCGGCGACAACATGGATCTCGCTCTGGCGCGGTTGCTGCAGCAGAAGTTGGAGGCTGAGGGCCATCGCATCGACACCTATCAGCTCCAAGGGCTCTGGTACCAATGCCGGGCAGCGAAGGAGTATTTGTTCGAGCATCCCAAATCCCAAAAGCAGGACGTGACGTTGCTGGGCAAGGGACGCAAATTGGTCGGCGGCACGATCAAGACGGAATTGCTGCGTGAAGATCTGGACCGCGTGCTGGTCGAAGGCTTCTTTCCGCAGATAACCAGCGACGAGATGCCGATGCGCCAACGCCGTAGCGGATTTCAGGAATTAGGTTTGCCGTACGCTGCCGATGCCGCGATCACCAAACACCTCGCCCGTTTTCTGTCGCAAGCAATACAGAATGGTCCCGAGGCCGGTATAGCTAGGCGCGGAAAAAACGGGCTGGCATGTCCCACGCATGTTCTCTTCAATGGTGGAGTGATGAAGGCGGCGGTGCTGCGTGACCGACTGGTGAGCTTGTTGAACCGCTGGCTCACGGAGGAGGGTTTCGAGGTCCTTGGACCGGCGCAGGTGCTGGATGCCCCTGACCTTGAGCATGCGGTGGCGCGTGGCGCAGCCTACTACGGGAGGGTGCGGCATGGACACGGGGTCCGCATCCGCAGCGGCGCCTCGCGGACGTACTACATAGGAATCGAGAGCGCGATGCCAGCGGTGCCGGGGATGGAAGCGCCCATGAAAGCTCTGTGCGTTGTACCGTTCGGGATGGAAGAGGGAACGGAGGCGCAGATTCCTGGACGCGAGTTCGGACTGGTTGTCGGCGAGCCCGCGGAGTTCCGCTTCCTCAGTTCCGCGATACGCAAACAGGATCAGGTTGGCGACCTGGTCGAGAACTGGGGAGAGGACGTAGAAGAACTAAACCCGCTCGAAGTGACGCTGAACATCGACGGTCAACAGGGAACTGTTCTGCCGGTGCGGCTGGAATCGCGGATGACGGAGATTGGCACGCTCGAGGTGTGGTGTGTTTCCCGCGACGGCGCGCAGCGCTGGAAACTGGAGCTGAACGTCAGGGAGCAGGGCGACCGCTAGATTGGCCGTTATGAGCCAGCCTTCCCGTTACCTGATTGGCATCGATCTTGGCACTACGAACTCCGTGGTGGCCTACATCGATACGGCAGAGACGCCGATCGACGCCTCTCCGGAAGTTCGCGTGTTCGACGTTACCCAGGTCGTTGGGCCGGGTGAAGTCCGCACAGAGCCGGCACTTCCTTCGTTCCTCTACTTCCCCACAGAGAGCGAAAGCGAATCGGGCGCGTTTGACTTGCCATGGGAGGCGCGGCCGTCCGCGATCGTGGGAGTGGCTGCTCGTGACCACGGCATGGTGGTGCCCGGGCGGTTGGTTTCGTCGGCAAAATCGTGGTTATGCCAGGAAGCAGTCGATCGCACTGCTGCGATTCTGCCCCGCGAAGCTGAGCCGCCGGAGCCGATGATCTCTCCCATCGATGCTGCGGCTCGCTACCTCCTGCATCTGCGCAGCGCATGGAACCATGCGATGCCTGCGGCAGAGGGAAACAGTTCCGAACAGCTCTTCGAAAACCAACAGATCGTTCTGACGGTGCCCGCGTCTTTCGATGAGGAGGCGCGAGAGTTGACGGTGGAGGCGGCGCGGAGGGCCGGCCTCGAGCACATGACGTTGCTCGAAGAACCGCTGGCCGCCTTCTACGCCTGGGTCGCCACCCACCGGCAGACCATTGCCGAGCAGGTGCGGGATGGCCATCTCGCGCTGATTTGTGACATCGGCGGCGGTACATCGGACTTCAGCCTGGTGCGAGCGCACGGCGGTGAAAATGGCGTGCAATTCGAGAGGACGGCCATCGGCAATCACCTGCTGCTTGGTGGAGAAAATCTCGACTTGGCTCTAGCCCGCCGTGTGGAGCAAAAGCTTGGTGCCCGGCTCAGCCTGCGGCAGCGGAACGCGCTGGGAGGCGCCTGCCGTGCGGCCAAGGAAGCTCTGCTTGGTGATGCTGATATCGAGCAGCTACCGATTAGCATTTTGGGTTCAGGCCGCGCCGTAGTCGGACAGATGCTCAAGAGCGAACTGACTCGCGACGAAGTGCTGGATGTGCTGATGAACGGATTTCTTCCGTTAACTACTCCAGAAGAAATGCCGAAGCGCAGTCGGTCATCGGGCCTCCGCGAAGTTGGGCTCCCCTATGCGAGCGATCCGGCGATTACAAAGCATCTCGCGGCCTTCCTGCGACAAGCCGGGGCTGTGATGCACGAGCAACCAGTTGCGGCTTCGGGCAAGGCAGTTCGGTCATCGATGGCGAGGCCGGATGCAATTCTGTTCAATGGGGGCTTCTGCATTCCGGCGGTGGCGCGCGAGCGAATCGTTGAGGCCATAGCCAATTGGCTTGGCGAAAACGAAAGCGGCTGGCGTCCTCAGGTTCTCGGCAGTGAAGCTATGGGGAGCGCCGTCGCGGTTGGCGCGGCCTACTACGGGCGCGTGCGACGCGGCGAAGGCTTAAGAGTGAAGGCGGGCAGTGCGCGGACGTACTACATAGGAACGCGAGCGGAGGGCGCTGCCGTTTGTGTGTTGCCGGCTGGAACGGACGAGGGGACAACCCTGGAGTTGAATCGCGAATTCTCGGTGCTGGCGAACCGGCCCGTATCGTTCAACCTTTTCAGTTCCACGGTGCGGCACGATCTGCACGGAGCGCTGGCCGAGCTTGACCCGGCAGAAGTGCATCGCCATGCGCCCCTGGTGACGCTGTTGCGCTACGGAAAGAAGCTGCAACAGATGGAACTGGCGGTGCGGTTGTCCGTAAGTTTCACCGAGGTCGGGACGCTAGAACTGTGGTGCCAATCGGTCACATCGCCTCATCGATGGCGATTGCAGTTCGAATTGCGAGGCAATGCGCCCGCCAACGATGCGAACAAGTCCACTCCACATGCAAGCGCTGCATCCTCCTCCCCGGAGATTTCCGACGACTCGCTGCGAGCGGCGAAAGCGGCAATTCGAGTGGCGTTCGGTCGGGAAGGAGACGCCGCCGCTCAGGCATCGTTGGTGAGCGACTTGGAATCGGAAACCGACCTCAAGAAAGAGTCGTGGCCGTTGGATTTGCTGCGGGCGCTGTCCGACGTATTGCTCGAAGTCGCCGACGGCCGAAGGTTGAGTGCGCCGCATGAAGCGCGATGGCTGAACCTGCTCGGCTTCTGCTTGCGTCCCGGGTTTGGAGAAGCCTTGGACAGCGAGCGCATCGCTTCAACACGCAAACTGTATCAATCAGGACTGGTATTTCCGAATGACTTGCAGAACCAAGTCAACTGGCTGGTGCTTTGGCGGCGAACTGGCGCCGGCTTGAGTGCTGCGCACCAGCACGAGATTCGCAACTACCTTGCCGGCATCGGGATCGGACGAAAGAAGTCCGGCACGCGGCTTAATGCTCAACTCGAGCGTGACGGCTGGCGGCTGCTGGCCAGCTTGGAACATTTTTCAGGCGCCACTCGTGCTGCATTGGGGGGTGAACTGTTGCGCAAGCTCAAAAAGGAGCCAGCCGACAGCGCGTGGTTGTGGTCCCTCGGACGATTTGGCGCGCGCATTCCGCTGTACGGCTCAGTTGCTTGTGTTGTTCCCACCGAGACCGCAGAAGAGTGGATCTCGGCACTGCTCGATTTGCGCGAAGTGAAATCGGAAACGGCCAAGGCTATCGTTCAACTCGGCAGGCTAACAGGAGACCGATCACGCGACATCAGCCGGGATTTGGGCAAGCGCGCCGTCGAGCGACTCAAAGCGGCAGGAGTGATCGACAAACGAATGGCGCGGGCGGTGGCGGAATTCGTCATGCCTGATCGATCCGACGCATCTCAGACCTTTGGCGAACCGCTACCCAAGGGATTGCACCTGGAAAGCACGCCTGACTGTCTGTCGCCAGTTTCGGCAATTGCTACCGAATAATCGTCAAGAAGCTAATCATGCGGGCGCCGGACCAGGCTCACGCATGCATAGCCGCCACGGGCACGGCGCTGAATTCCCGGCCGATGACGACTATGCCGGACTCGCTCACGTGCCATCCGCGCGCACGGTCGGCATCGAGATCGTAGCCAACTGTGGCGTCTTGCGGAATACGAACATTCTTATCCAGGACGGCGCGTCGCAGCTTGGCATGGCGGCCGATGTCGCAGTTGTCCATGATGACGCAGCCTTCAACAAGGGCGCCGGTGTGGATATGGACACCGCGTCCAAGAACAGACTTGCGGACGATACCTCCAGAAACGATGCATCCGTCGGACACGATGCTGTCAATGGCCTGGCCGCGGCGATTATCTTCATCGAAGACGAACTTTGCCGGGGGATTTGAGAAGCTCGTACTCCGCACAGGCCACTCGCGGTTGTAAAGATTCAGTTCTGGCTTAACGTGGTTCAGGTCCATGTTGGCTTCGTAGTAAGCGTCGATGGTGCCGACATCGCGCCAGTAAGGAACAGAGTCCTCTGGCTCGCCCGGTATCCGATTGGCCTCGAAGTTGTAAGCATAGATGGGGGCGCTCCCGGCGAGCTTGGGCAAGATGTCCATGCCGAAATCGTGATGACTGCCGGGAGTATTCGCGTCGGCCTTGAGCAGCTCCAAGAGCGTCCTCGTGGAAAAAATGTAGTTTCCCATCGAGGCATACACCCGCCCGGAGTCTCCGGGCATGGTTGGGGCATTCGGGTTCTTCTCATGAAAAGCCATAATGCGTCCCTGCTCGTTGACCTCAATTACGCCGAATTCGCGCGCCTGATCCCGCGGAACCGGGATGGCCGCGACGGTCACTTCCGCCTGTTTCGCCATGTGGAAGTCGATCATGCTGGCGACATTCATACGGTAGATATGGTCGCCCCCGAAGATGGCCACCAAGTGCGGATCCGACTGTTCAATGAGGTTAATGTTCTGAAAGATGGCGTCGGCAGTTCCCAGATACCAGGATTCGTTCTCCGAACGCATTTGCGCCGGCACATTGATGATGAAGTGGCTCTTCAGCATTCCACCGAACTGCCATCCCTCGCTCAGATGCTGCAGCAATGACTGGCTGCGGAACTGGGTCAGCACGTAGATCGAGTTGATTCCGGAATTAACGAAATTGCTGAGGACGAAGTCGATGATTCGGTATTTGCCTCCGAACGGGACCGCAGGCTTGGCGCGTTCCCGCGTGAGGGGGAAGAGCCGAGTTCCTTTGCCGCCCGCCAGTACGATACCCAAGACCCTAGGGCGTAGTTCCCTTTGCAAGGCGTTTGCAGGCTCTCGTTCGCGAATCATGTTGTCTGGCATTCTTTCCTTCCAAGCAGTGGCGGCAGGATGTTACCAAACGCTGACCGGACCGGGCACTTTTAATTACGGCTGTCCGCTCCCCACGTTGTTAGGTCTCGTTGGAGTGTCGCTTATCCGGGACAGGACTCTGCGTGAATTTGAATTGTCCTCAAGATGATAGGACTTCCGAACTGATGGTCGACGTGTCGGATCGACACTTCCGATGTTGCCCAAAAACCGACAGTCGTCTCGTCCCGACAGTTGGGTCCGAAACCCAACGGTGGGGCAGTCGGCGCCCGCGTGAAATGGGAGGATTCCAGGTGGTTGAAGGCACAAAACCTACAGCCTCAGGCCACTTAAGCCGCGCTCTATCTGTGCTCTGTTTGTTGGAATACCAGCTTTTCATGGTCTTAGGTGTCATCCGCTGACCTGCATGTCGTTGAATTTACGTTTAAGCGCAGATTCGATTCCTTCCGCGCTATTTCGCCCACGTGGCGCTTACGAGCATGTCCAGCCGGTCCTGCCGTCCTTTGACCCACTTTGCACAATGCCGCTCGGTTGTGGTGACACTTCGATGCCTGACCTGAGCAGCTTCGACACGTGCTCCAGCGGAAGGCGCGGAGCCGGTGTACCCTTATGCCTTCCACGCCCGAGCTAGATCGCCGTCCAAGATGTCCTGCTGTGCTTTATTCCACTTCGCGTAATACCGCTCTGTGATGACCACGGAGCTGTGCCCGAGCGCACGGCTCACCTTGCGGATGTCCACTCCAGCCTTGAGCAATTCCACGGAGAACGTGTGCCGGAACATGTGCGAGGTGCCCTCAATGCCTGCCAGCTTGAAAACCTTTCGGTATCGCTTGTGAAAGGTGCTAAGAGCACCGCTTGGCTTGGCCTCACCGCTGGTAAAAAAATACCGGGGGGTGCCGTTCATAACCTTCAATAGCTCTTCACCAAGCCACGCGGGAATTACGTTGTTAATGTGTGAGCCGGTTTTACGCCGATGCGTGCAGACTCTGAAGGTATCGCCGTCCCGGATCAGCTCATCCTTGGCCAACCAAACCGCGTCTATCAGTGACAGCCCGGACCACCGCTGCAGTTGCATGCACGCTTTCACGCGGGCCGCGACCTCCGGCCGCAATTCCGCTCTGTCTACTGTGGCTAGGATGGTTTCGTATTCTTGAGGCTCAAAGGGTCTGATGTTCGGGTTGGCTTCATCCGCCTTCACTTGAATGGCGGCAAGCTGTTGAGTGGGATTAACAGGCGTCATCCCGGAGGCAGTGCAAAATTTGAAGAATGCTTTGATACGCTCTTGCCAGCTCCGTTTCACAAGAGGGGAATTGAACGGCCAGCTTGCCCGCCACGTGGTCAGGTGGGAAAGCGTGATGTCCTTCACAAAGAAGACGCCCTCAGTGTCACAGAACGTCTGGAGCCGGTTGAGCGTGAGTGTGTGCTTGTAAAGGGTGTTCGCGGCTAGGTCCTCACCGCGCTTGCTGTCCATGAACAGCGCAATGGCTTGTTCTACCGTCTTGGCTTTGGCCGGAGCCGGTCCCCGGCCTAGCTCTGCGTCTAAAAATTCTTGCTCTTTGTGCCGTGCTTTCTGTTCCGCCGTCTCCCAGTTTAGCGTTTTGGCGCTCTTGCGCGTCTGCTCTCCGTTGTAGTTCCATTGCAGCCAAATGGCGCACCCGCAGCGCCGATAGGCCGGATTATTCTTGTGTGGGCAGCTCTCTTTGTGGCGCTTGTAGAGTAGGACTCTCATGTAATCGAGCCTACAAAGCTAGGACAGGCTTGTCAAGATTACAGCTAAGTTATTGATTTTGTGTAGACTTAAATATGGTGGCCAGGGACGGAGTTGAACCGCCGACGCCAGCCTTTTCAGGGCTGGATTCTCTCGGCCTAAACCCTTTTTCAATCAACAACTTAATCTGTCGAGGTGGCCACAGTTTTGTGACCACTCTGTGACCAGCGCCGATGTTCGCCTAAGCGTCGGCAAACAACAACGGAACGCTACGAGAAGAGATGATCTTGAATAACGGAGTGTTGCACTTGTCGAGAGCATTCTTCGTCATCGTTAATGACACTGTTGACGCGACTACTTACGGGATAACACCGCATCAGCCGAGCATCGCAGGGCCGCAATAAAGCGGATACCAGCGCTGCGTCCTTCAATCCCGGATCAAGCCAGAGATCGTAGTTGTCCGGATTAAGGATGACTGGCATTCGGTCATGAATCGCCGATGTAACCGCATTTGGAGTCGTGGTCAAGATCGAGCAAGTTTCCAAAGGTTTACCGCTCGGGTCGTTCCACCGCTCCCATATTCCCGCAAACGCAAACAACTCCCCGTCATTGATTTCAAAGCAGTACGGTTGCTTAACTTTCCCTGAGTTCTGCCATTCGTAAAATCCATCCGCAGGAACCAGGCACCTGCGGAACTTCAAGGCCTCTGAGAAAGCAGGTTTCGTGCTTGCCGTCTCCGACCTCGCATTGACCATTCTTGCCGCGACAGACGGGTCTTTCGCCCAACTTGGTACGAGTCCCCATCGAAAAAGCGACAATTCGCGGTCAGGTTCCTTCGGGTTCTGACGAATGACCGGGACAGATTGGGTGGGGGCTATGTTGTACCGCGGACTCCAGTCTTCCATTCCCGAGACACTATCGAAGCGTTCCTCAAGAATCTGCTTTCGCCGCGACAGACGGTATCGCCCGCACATAGGGAGATTATGGCAGATCGCCCGTCGCTATAACCCAGCGGAATAGTCTCCTTTCGAAAAGTCATTGGACGCGGGCAGCAGATCTCGCTACGGTGAGCCAAAACAGAGCAGCGAGGCTCACCGTCGCTGCTGGAGGGCAAT